>CACPHU010000026.1 GCA_902633855.1 uncultured OCS116 cluster bacterium | reverse complement strand
CGTTGCTCCAGCGCTAACTCTAACTGATAAAGAGTATCAAATTATGCGAAATGCTTCAATCGCAATTCTCCGCAAAATTGGAGTAGAAACTGGTGGTTCAAATGTACAATTTGCAGTGAATCCTGAGAATGGAGAAATGGTTGTTATTGAAATGAACCCAAGAGTTTCAAGATCATCAGCATTAGCTTCAAAAGCTACGGGATTCCCAATTGCTAAAGTAGCTGCTAAATTAGCCCTAGGATACACTCTTGACGAACTGTCAAATGATATAACTGGAGGTCAAACACCTGCGTCTTTTGAGCCTACAATTGATTATATTGTTACAAAAATACCGAGATTTGCATTTGAAAAATTTCCAGATGCTGAGCCGTTATTAACAACCTCTATGAAATCTGTCGGTGAAGCAATGGCATTTGGTAGAACTTTTGCAGAGAGCCTTCAAAAGGCACTTAGATCCCTAGAAATTGGTTTAACCGGTCTGGACCCTATTGAGTTTTCAGATATTGGCAAAGATGCAAAAAAAAATATTGTCCGGGCTGAATTAGGTGAGCCAACGCCAAATCGTATATTAAAAGTCGCACAAGCACTGAGGCTGGGTATATCTCACCAACAAATCCATCAGTCATGCAAAATTGATCCGTGGTTTATTGATAGACTGCAAGAAATTATTGATATTGAAAACAAGATACAACTTTATGGGTTACCAAAAGATCAGGATAATTTTCGCCTTTTAAAAACGTATGGCTTTTCTGATGCCCGACTTGCCAATTTGATAGGAGAAGATGAGCATTATGTAAGACAAATAAGGGAAGATTTAAATATAAAACCAGTTTTCAAACATATTGATACTTGTTCAGCTGAATTCCAAACATTGACTGCATATATGTACTCTACATACAGCCATTTCGATAATCAGGACATGGATTGTGAGGCAAATCCGAGTGATAATGAAAAAATAATTATCATTGGTGGCGGGCCAAATAGAATTGGCCAGGGAATTGAATTTGATTATTGCTGCTGCCACGCATGCTTCGCGCTTAAAGAGATGGGTATTGAAACAATAATGATAAATTGTAATCCTGAGACTGTTTCCACTGATTATGATACATCTGATAGGCTATATTTTGAACCTCTGACGACTGAAGATGTGTTTGAAATTATAAAATTAGAGCAGGAAACTGGTAAATTAATTGGGGTAATTGTACAATTTGGGGGGCAAACACCGCTAAAATTATCTGAAGAGCTATCAAAAAGAGGTATAAAAATCCTTGGGACGTCACCTGATGCCATTGACCTCGCAGAAGATCGAGATAGATTTCAAAAATTAATTAGAGACTTAAAGTTAAAACAGCCGAAAAATAAAATTGCCTACTCCATAAGTGAAGCCCGTAAATCAATTCTTGATATTGGCTTACCAATTATCCTGAGGCCATCTTATGTCTTAGGCGGCAGAGCGATGGTAATACTGAGGGATGAAAATGACTATGATGACTACATTGAAAGCACTTTTCCAGAACTGATCCCAGAGAGCATAAAATCAAAATATCCCCAAAACAGAGAAAGGCAAATTGATACTCTTCTTAAAGATAATCCATTGCTCTTAGATCGATACCTCTCGGATGCAGTTGAGGTTGATGTTGACGCGATTTCTGATGGAAAGAAGGTCCATGTTTGTGGAATAATGCAGCATATCGAAGAAGCTGGCGTTCATTCAGGCGATAGCGCATGCTCCATCCCCCCTTACTCACTGAAGTCTGATATTATCAATAAACTTGAAAGACAAACAAATGCAATAAGTGAGTCACTCAATATTATAGGTTGTATAAACATACAATTTGCAATCAAAGATGATGAAATTTACATAATTGAGGTAAATCCACGCGCAAGCAGAACCATCCCATTTGTTGCAAAGGTAACAGGTTACCCGGTTGCGAAAATAGCTACGGAGATTATTTCAGGTAGAGGCTTTAAACCACCAAAGAAAATCTCAAGCAAGAGACACATAGCAGTCAAAGAAGCCGTTTTTCCCTTCACCAAATTCGATGGGATTGATGTTTTGTTGGGTCCTGAGATGAAATCAACAGGAGAAGTTATGGGAATTGGAGATGACTTTGGAATTGCTTTCGCAAAGAGCCAATTGGGAACCAACGTCCCCCTTCCAAAGCAAGGAAATGTTTTTGTTTCAGTCAAGGATAAAGATAAATCTCATATCATTGAGTCTGTGCGGGTACTAGAAAATCTGGGCTTTCAGGTCCTTGCCACTGGTGGAACTCAGCGCTATCTGATTGAAAATGGAATAAGTGTGGAAAGAGTTAATAAAGTCTTGGAGGGAAGGCCACACGTTGTTGACTCCATGAACAATAACAATATAAACTTGGTAATTAATACAACAGAAGGAAGCAAAGCATTATCAGATAGCAAATCACTTAGGCAAGCAG
>CACPHU010000025.1 GCA_902633855.1 uncultured OCS116 cluster bacterium | reverse complement strand
CAGTTGGGTGCGATGTACAAGGGGGACCTGAGCAGAAAAGAAAATTTATCTGAATATGGTTTTAGGTTGCCTTCATGCAAAGATAATAGACCCTTAAATTTTGATGAGTGGAATGGTATGAGATCTCAAACTATTTATGTTTCAGCTACACCAGGAAAGTGGGAATTGAGCCAAACTGGTGGTAAATTTATTGAACAAATTATTCGACCAACTGGGCTAATTGACCCAACCACAGAAATTAGGCCAGTAAAAAATCAAGTGGAGGATATAGTCGATGAAATAAATAATGCAACAACAAGTAATCAAAGAGTGCTGATCACAGTTCTCACAAAAAAAATGGCCGAAGATTTAACTGAGTTTATGCATGAAAAAGGTATTAGGGTTCGCTACTTACACTCAGATATTGACACGATCGAGCGTATTGAAATAATAAGGGACCTGAGAAAGGGAATTTTTGATGTATTAATTGGTATAAACCTACTTAGGGAGGGCCTAGACATTCCAGAATGTTCACTTGTGGCTATACTTGACGCTGATAAAGAGGGTTTTTTGAGATCTGAGACATCACTCACACAAACTATCGGAAGAGCGGCAAGAAATGTAAATGGGAGAGTAATCCTTTATGCCGATAAAGTCACAAATTCAATATCTAATGCATTAGCAGAAACTGAGAGAAGACGGAAAAAGCAAAGATTATACAATAACGATAATAATATCACCCCCGAAACAATATCAAGGAATGTTGATGACCTTGATTATTCAATTTATGAAAAAGATTACTATAATGTTGGAATAGATAGTAAAATAGAACTGAAGGAAGAAGATTTTGATAAGAAAGTTGAAAGATTAAAAAAAGAAATGCTAGATGCTGCTTCAAATCTTGAATTTGAAGAGGCTGCAAGAATTAGGGATGAACTTAAGAGGCTAAATAATAAAAATTTACTTATCGATGAAAATCATTGATGTAGTGGAGCAGTTAATGAGAACAATATTAATAACAGGTGGCGCAAAAAGAATTGGTAAGTCAATCGCAGAAGAACTCGGTTGTGAGAGTAATCGTATCTTAATTCATTATAACAATTCGGATGTTGATGCTAAAAAATTACAAAAAGATCTGAAAAATAAAAATGTGCAGGCTTTTATTTATAAAGCTGACCTGTCAAAAGAGAACGATATTATCAATATGCTGGATAAAATAACAAAAGATGTTGGGCAAGATCTAGATACAATCATTAATTGTGCATCGTTATTTGAAGATGACAGTGCTAAAAATATTACAGTTGAAAATTTTTCTAAACATATGGATATAAATCTTTTGGCACCGATTTTACTATCAAAGCATCTATGTAAGATCCACCAAAAAGATCGAGATAATAATATTATTAACATAATCGACCAGCGTGTAATGAGATTAAATCCCTCATATTTTAGTTATTCAGTCAGCAAGTTTGGTTTGTGGGGCGTTACTCAAATGATGGCACAAGAATACAGTCCAACAATCAGAGTTAATGCAATTGCACCAGGCCCCATATTAGCAAACCATGATCAGACAACTGAGATGTTTGACGCTGAAGCAAATAATACACCACTAAAAAAGCAACCGAGTATAAAAGATATCTCAAATGCAATAAAATTCCTTTTAAGCACAGAATCGGTTACAGGTCAAATAATGGCAATCGACTCTGGCCAACACTTATCCTGGAAGACGCCAGACTTCATAGAGAATTAGAAATCATATGAAGAGAGAACTAACAAATACTGAAACAGGCATTCTAACCATTAGGTCTTATTCCAAAGATCTCACCAAGAAGCCAGGCGTATATAAAATGCTCGATGCCAACAAAAATATATTATATATCGGAAAAGCAAAAAACTTATTCAACAGGGTTAAAAGCTATACAAATCTCAACAATCATACATACAGAATAAAGAAAATGATTTCAGAGACAAGATCAATGGAGTTTACAATAACCAGTACTGAAGCTGAAGCGCTTCTCTTAGAAGCAAATCTTATTAAGAAAAACAAACCAAAATATAATATCGCCATGCGCGATGATAAGTCTTTTGCAAAAATATTAGTCAATAAGGAACATGATTACCCAAGATTGATGAAATATAGGGGTGATAATAAGTTAAATGGTGATTATTATGGACCATTTGCATCTGCTGGTGCTGTCAATAAGACCATTGATACTTTACAGAAAGCCTTCTTAATCAGAACTTGCAGTAATCATGTATTTGAAAATAGATCTAGGCCGTGTCTTTTATACCAAATAAACAGATGCTCAGCGCCATGTACAGGAGAAATTACTAAAAAAAATTATGATCATCTGATTAACGACCTGCAAGATTTTATGAATGGAAATGCAAGTAATATCAAAGATAAAATTTATACTGATATGCAGAGGGAGTCAGCAAACTTTAATTACGAGAATGCGGCAAAACTAAGAGATAGATTAGAGACTATAAACAAAATAATATCCCAACAATCTATTAATAATTCAAATATTGGTGATGCAGATGTCTTTGGCATTAGTCGATTAAACAATATTGTGTGCATACAAGTATTTTTTATCAGGGCGGGTCAAAATTGGGGTAATCGGGAA
>CACPHU010000024.1 GCA_902633855.1 uncultured OCS116 cluster bacterium | reverse complement strand
CGATAAGAGCAGGGACACATTGTGCTGAGCCTTTAATGCAATCTTTTGGTGTCACCTCAACTTGTCGTGCATCCATCGCGATGTATAATAATGAAAAAGATATTGATAGTTTGTGTGAGTCTTTGATATATTGTAAAAAATTTTTTTCATAAGGGCTAATGACTGTTATGACAGAAAAACCATTACTAGATGAAGTTACAATAGCGGATTTGACAGAAAAGATTGTGTCTGCTCTCAAGACAGTTTACGATCCTGAAATACCTGTCGATATATATGAATTAGGTCTTATTTATAAAGTGGATATTGATGAAAATTTTCATGTAGATGTTGAGATGACCCTCACCGCACCTGGGTGCCCCGTAGCTGGGGATATGCCAAAATGGGTCGAGGATGCCGTATTATCTGTCGGAGGTATTGCGTCAGCAAAAGCAAACTTAGTCTTTGATCCGCCTTGGGATATCTCGATGATGTCAGAAGAAGCCCAAGTTGCGCTTAACATGATGTAAGGATAGTGTTGTATGGTGAAGTCAAATATCATTAGTTTAACTCCACGGGCGATTGAGAGGGTCAATCATTTAATCGATGACTCAAACCAAGAAAACAAGATTTTGCGCATCGGTATCGAAAAAGGTGGCTGTGCTGGCCTTCACTACTCAATGGATTATGTGTCTGAGATTTCTGATGGTGATGAGGTAGTTGAGCAGGGTGGGGTTACCATTGTTATCGATCCAAAAGCCATCTTATATCTTCTGGGGACAGAGATGGATTATGTTGAAGAAAAATTTAGCGCTGGATTTAAGTTTAATAATCCAAATGAGACATCAGCGTGTGGTTGTGGCGAGTCGGTTGAGATTACCCCAATATCTGAGCTTGAAATTAAATAATCAATTGTTGCTGATACAATAACCAAACCCATGTACTGTATTAATTTTGCATTTCCCATTATAGCTATCACTTAGGGTTTTCCTAAGGCGGCTGATATGCACGTCAACTGTCCTATCGTCTATTTCAGGATTATTTTCCCAAACGTAATCAATTATCTGAGCGCGTGAAAATACATTCTCCGGTCTCGACAATAGAAGAGTGAGAATCTTATATTCAGTTTTCCCAATTCTTATATTATTATCATTACTTATTAAAACTTTTTTACTAGTATCTAAAGTTAAATCATCATATTCAATTAAGGAAGACTCTAAATTTTTTTTTGTTCTTCTTATGAGGGATTTTACTCTTGCAATTAATTCGACAGGTGAGAAGGGCTTTGTAATATAGTCGTCAGCACCTGATGTTAACCCATGTGAAGCATCAATATCTTCACCTCTTGCGCTTAAGATTATAATTGGCAGACTCTTGAGCTCTTTGGATGATCGAACTCTGCGGCATACGGAGATACCTGAGTCATTAGGCATCATCCAGTCTAAAATTATGATATCGGGTCTTCGCTCTGCGATTAGCTCAAATGCAGTTTCGCCATCTTCTGCTGTTATAACATCGAAACCGTTTTTTATTAGGTGAAAAGATATCAGTTCTAATTGATTCTTTTCATCATCCGCGACTAATGCTAGCATCACTTGGTCCTCAATAGGTTGTCATTGCTTTAGGTCTTTTAGTATCGGGATATTCACCCTCTGAGAGAAAGTATGTTTGCTTTGCGATACTTGTCGTGTAATCCCCAACTCTTTCAAGGTTCTTCGATATAAAAATCATGTGAGTCAACATTTTAGCATCGTCTGGATTATCTGACATGTAGCTGACAATCTCCTTAAAAATACTAAGATATAGGCGATCCGTATCAATATCTGACTCCCAGATATTCATTGCCTTTTGCAGATCATTTTCCATGTATGCATCAAGGCTTCTGTGAAGGAGTCCTTGGACGTGCTCCCCAAGTCCAACTATATTAACGGGAAGCCTATCAAAGCTCTCTTCTGTCACAATGACTTGGCTGCGTCTTGCTATATTTTTTGAGTAATCCCCGACCCTCTCAAGAATTGCACCAACTCTGTCGGCAACCAATAAACTTCGTAGATCATAAGCAATGGGTGACCATAGCGCGATAAGCTCAAAAACTGATGAGCTTACCTCTGCCGTTAACTCGTCAAGTTTCTTATCGCGCTCTATTATTGAGTCAAATTTTTTTATATTCTTATCTTTCAAGGCAGTTAATGAATTATCGAGTTGCGTCTCAGCGAGCGCTCCGAGCTTTGCTATTTGCATATTTACGTCAGCTAAGCCTGCATCAAATGCTGAATTAATGTGTTGTGTCATTTCTATCTCCTATCCTATTCTACCAGAAATATAAGCTTCAGTCATTTCATGATTAGGGTTTGTAAAAATATTTGAAGTTATGCCAAATTCAATCATTTCACCCAAATGAAAATATGCGGTTTTATCTGATATTCTTGCAGCTTGCTGCATCGAGTGTGTAACAATGACAATAGTGTAGTTTTCTTTTAATTCGTTTATCAGCTCTTCAATAACGGCAGTTGCAATTGGATCCAATGCAGAGCACGGTTCATCCATAAGTATTATCTCTGGCTTTATTGCAATCGCTCTTGCAATACACAATCTTTGTTGCTGGCCACCCGATAGACCGGTCGCTATGTCGTCCAATCTATCCTTTACTTCAGTATATAAGCCGGCACGGTTTAGAGTATCCTTGACGATATCATCAAGCTCTGATTTTGTAGATGCAAGACCATGAATCTTTGGTCCATAAGCAACATTTTCATATATAGTTTTTGGAAAAGGATTGGGTTTCTGAAATACCATACCAACCTGCTTGCGAAGATTTTCGACTTGAATTTCTGGACCATAAATATCAATTCCATTCAGATGAAACTCACCTTGAACTTTGCAAATATCTATCACATCATTCATTCTATTTAGACATCTTAGAAATGTTGATTTTCCGCAGCCAGATGGTCCAATAAGTGAAGTTACTTGATTTTTATGGAAATCAACAGCTACGTTATTTATTGCCATCTTACTTCCATAATGCACATATACATTATTAGTTTGTAAAGCGAGTGTATCGTTTTCTACCATTTGACCTCCAATTTTCTTCTTATTATTACAGCAATTGTATTCATTATTATTAAGAAACCTAGTAAGAGCATAATGCCAGCAGAGGTTTTCTCCAGAAAGCCTCTCTCCGCACTCTCTGACCAAAGATAAATTTGGGATGGTAGTCCGGTAGCTGGATCGAGCGCTCCACCAGGTATATCCATGACAAATGCAACCATACCAACCATGAGCAACGGCGCTGTTTCACCAAGGGCTTGCGCCATTCCAATAATGGTTCCAGTCAGGGATCCAGGCAAGGATAGGGGTATCACGTGATGAAAAACCGTCTGAGTTTTTGTAGCACCAACGGCGAGGGCGCCCTCTCGAATAGATGGAGGCACGCCTCTTAATGAGGCCCTAGATGCAATAATTATGGTTGGTAATGTCATAAATCCTAGCACTAGGCCACCAACTAGTGGTACC
>CACPHU010000023.1 GCA_902633855.1 uncultured OCS116 cluster bacterium | reverse complement strand
CAGTCATAAATCCATTGATGACCGTCTCTATTTAATCTTGGTGTACGCATTATGTATCCCCCCTTTAACACAAAATATTTTGAACATAATTATTAATTTACTAAGTATAATTTATAGGATAAAAACAGATTATTTGAAACACATAATTTAAATTTTATTGAATAATTCAATAATCTCATAAAAAATTTAAATAAGTATACAGGATGTATTTATCACTCAATTTTCCATCACTAAAAAGCAACGAGTTTAAAAAATATACTGCTGGCAATTTTTTTGCAATGAATGGAATATGGATTAACCGAGTTATTATTGGTTGGCTGGCGTGGGAATTAACAAATCTAGCGACTTGGGTTGGTTTTTTATCATTTTTATTATTTGCCCCAACTATAATTGCGGGTCCATTTTTTGGTGTTGTTATTGATAGGGTGAATATAAAGAAATTTGCCATATACACTCAGTCAATAATTGCGATCACAGTTTTTATCTTATGGTTCCTCTACAATTTTAAGCTATTAAATATATACAGTTTAAGTCTTATTGCGCTTGTCATTGGTATTTTTACATCAGCAGACCGGACAACGCGTATGACACTTGTGCCACGAATAATTGATAGAAATAACTTGGCGAATGCGATTGCTGTTCATGGTATCAATTTTAATTCGGCAAGGCTTATTGGGCCAGCGCTTGCTGGACTATTAATACAGATACTTAGTTTTGAAATAACAATATTTATTAATTTTTTATTTCTCATTGCAATGCCATTAACTCTAGTGTCTATAAGTGTATCCAAAAAAGATGGAGAACCAGGTAAAAAAAAGAATATTTTATTAGAATTTCTAGACGGTGCGAGATTCGCAATTAATCACAATATAATTTTTGAAGCATGCGCTATTACTACTGTTTTTTCATTATTTGCAAGAGGGACTGTTGAAATTCTTCCGGCGCTAGCAGGGGGAGTTTATGATGTAGGACCGCAGGGTCTAGGTCATCTTATGGCGACTGCGGGCGCAGGAGCGCTAGTCGCGGCAATATTTATTGCGATGAGGAGATCAAAAGATCAAGAAAAAGGTATCCCTTTTCGGGTTTATTTCACATCTTTTCTTGGTTTGCTTGCAGTAGTTACTTTAGGGATGTCGGGTAGCTGGTCACTCGCACTCATTTCAGTTTTTATTATTGGTTTCTCAATGACAATTAATGGCATTGATCTTCAAGCAGTAGTTCAATTGGAGTTAAATGATACATATCGGGGAAGGGTCATGAGTTTATGGGTGGCTCTTGTAATTGGTCTTGCCGCTATAAGTGCAATTTTTATGGGCGCTATTGGAGATATCTTTGGCATTGAAAATACACTTATAATTTTTTCAATACTTGGTATTATATCTTTGAGTACGCTATTATTACTGCTAAAGAAGAAATTTTGATTAGAAAAAACTGATACGTGAGATTTAATATGAGAGCTGCTATTGTTGGACTTGGTTGGTGGGGTAAGGTGATTGTAAAAAATCTCGCTAAAAGTGATAAAATAAATGTCGCATGCGGTGTCGATCAGGACCTATCTCAGCTCAAAGAATTTGGTGTTGAGTATAATATCGAGCTTCGCGATAGTTATGAGTCGGTTTTGTCTGACGCGAGCATTGACAGTGTAATTTTAGCAACGCCAAATCGTCTTCATCATACCCATATAATTCAGGTTGCTGAAGCGGGTAAATTCATTTTTTGTGAAAAACCATTATGCTTAAACGCTAAAAATGCAAAGGAAGCCATCAGATCATGTAAGGAGAATGGAATTGTGTTGGGGCTCGGTCACGAAAGAAGATTTGAGCCGGCAATGAAGAGCCTTTTTGATCATATCGCTCGCGGAGATATTGGCAGAGTGCTGCATGTTGAAACTAATTTTAGTCATGATTTATTTGATAATCTGAGTAAAGATAATTGGAGATTTAATCCAAAAGATGCACCTGGAGGTGGCTTTACTGCTAGAGGAATTCATTTGACAGATTTTATGGTTCATATGTTTGGTGGAGCCAAGAGGGTTTATTCAACAATGTCTAGCATTGCCTATGAAAAGCCTCGCATCGATACTATGTCGGCTAATATTGAATTTGATAACGGTATTACTGGTATAGTTTCAGTCTCAATTGCTACTCCATTTTATGGAAGATATACTGTATTTGGGGATAAGGGTTGGATTGAGGCCAGAGAGATTAATAACTTTGAACACGACGATCCGGGTGAGTTAGTCTTCTGTAAGCAAGAAGGAGAGAGAATTGTTACAACTCATCCACATACAAATACAGTCCTCGAAAATTTTGAATTATGGCACGACGCCTGCGTCAATAATCAAGATTATCCAATTACACCGGAGGAGATGATAGCAAATATCGAGATTTTCGAAGCAATTGTAAAGTCTGGTGAAACGGGAGAAATAGTTGATATATGATAAGCTTATTTTAGATCAAGTTCAGCTCTTTTATTTGCTTCCCTAAAAATCTTATGAGAATGCTCAACTTTGTATTCCGCCTCTTCAAGTGTTTCTGTATCCCACTCACTTTTCGGTGTTTCAAAAAAATCTCCGCCGTAGACATGCAGTGCACATGTGAATTTGTTTGTGGGATTAATCACAGAATGGATGATGTCACTACCTAGCGGAACTGTATCATGCTTTTCTAAGGATTTTGCCCCTGCAGCCTCAATCTTTCCATGTTCTCTGTTATCTAATTTACGCCAGAATATATTGTCCTCTCTACCAGAATAAACACCAATTGCCGCCCACATGTTGTGGTTATGAGGCATAATTGTCATATTTGGAGTCCAAATAACATTAAGTATCGAAAATTTATCTGACTGATATATTTTTTGAATTCCACCCTGCGTTGGTTCACCAAAATATCTAAAAAGATCTGTTGGGTTCTCGACTGCCTTTGAGAGGATATCGATCACTGCCTTGTGATTATTTTTCTTTTCAATTCTGCTGTCACATTCTTGAATAAATTTGTCAATATCAAACATATGAATATTTTTTCTATTTTTTAATAAAGAATTATTATATCATAAACAACGACGTTGTTAACCCCTATATATATCAAAATAACTCACTGTTTTATGACAAGAAAAAAGCCACGTATATTAAATAAAATTTATGCTCTTGAAGATCTTGAAGTTCACGCAAAAAAACATCTTCCAAAACCTGTTTTTGGATATGTAGCTGGTGGAGCTGAAAGAAACCATACACTACGCAATAACGCTGAAGATTTTGCAAATTATAAGTTCGTCCCAAATATTCTTCGAAATGTGTCTAAGCGATCTACGAAAACTGAGATATTTGGTAGGCAATGGGATGCTCCTTTTGGTATTTCACCTATGGGTGTGAGTGCGCTTGCCGCATACAGAGGAGATATTGTTTTGGCTGATGCAGCGCAAAAAATGAATATCCCAATGGTTATCAGTGGCTCATCTTTAATTCCAATGGAGGAAATCATTAAGTTAGCGCCCGGGACATGGTTTCAGGCATATCTTCCTGGAGAGCATGATAAGGTTGAAAATCTTGTTTTACGGGTAAAAAAAGCAGGCTTTGAGACGCTCGTTTTAACTGTTGATGTTGCGGTTTTGGCAGGGAGAGAGAATAATCTTCGAAATGGTTTTTCGACGCCACTCAGACCTTCATTTAGTTTACTTTATCAAGGCTTAACACACCCAAATTGGTCCATGAATACTTTTCTGAAAACGATATTTAAACATGGCATGCCCCACTTTGAAAATTTTCTAGCGGAAAGAGGTGAGCCTGTGTTTTCTGCATCAATAAACAGAGACTTCGGTAAAAGGTCAAATCTAAACTGGGAGCACTTGAAGCAAATTAGAAAACTCTGGGATGGTAATTTAATTGTGAAAGGTATTCTGAATAAGGGAGACACTCTCAAAGCTATCAATTTAGGTGCAGATGCTATTATAATTTCAAACCATGGTGGTCGGCAGCTAGACTCGGCGATATCCTCAATTAAAGCCCTAGAAAATATTAGGCCGTA
>CACPHU010000022.1 GCA_902633855.1 uncultured OCS116 cluster bacterium | reverse complement strand
GGTCTGATGACGGGTGCAGACGTCAGGTTGTCTGGAATAAAAATTGGCTCAGTTACATCACAAAATCTTGATGTGCAAACATACGACGCGGTGGTTTTGATGCAAATTAATAATGAGATAAAGATACCTGCTGACAGTAGCGCTAAAATTAGTTCTGAAGGGCTTTTAGGGGGGAACTATATTGCCATTGAACCAGGGGGCTCAGATGAAATGCTTATTGCGGGAGACTCTATAGAGTTAACTCAGGGCTCAATCGATCTTATTGGACTGCTCGGTAATGCTGTATTTGGCTCTTGAGGGTTGAGCTATACAACAAATCAATCAAATTCTAAAATTATTCTTGTTTACAATATATTTGATAATATCAATATCAGAAATATTTGCAGAACAGGTAATAAAATATAAAAATGCGGTTATTTTAATCTCAAATACAATAACCTTGGATCGTGAAGTTCTAACTATTCCAATAAATACAGAGACGCAATATAAAAATTTAGCAATAAAGGTAAATTCATGTTTTGAATTAATTTCACCACGGGAGCTAGTTGGTAATATTGATATAGTGCGCGACGAGGCTGATGATGCAAGAATTTACAGAAATTTCCTATTATATAACCAAAATCCAAGTTTGAATTCTGAGATAGAAAATTCATACTACGAAATACGACTGCAAGATTGCCATGACAAAGAAGAAATAATACTAAACGAAATTAATCAATAAAACGAAGTTATTGGTCAAGGTATTGTTCTAGCCAGTGGATATTATAATTACCTTCTTGAATATCATTATTTCTAAGCAAGTCTTTAAATAATGGAAGGGTTGTCTCTACACCTTCAATTACAAATTCATCGAGCGCTCTGTCAAGCTTTGCAAGGCAGTCATTCCTATCTTGGCCAAAAACTATTAATTTTCCAATCATGCTGTCATAGTATGGTGGAATTGAGTAGCCTGCATATGCAGCGCTATCAACCCTCACTCCCGGACCACTCGCTGGATGATAGGTTATAATTTTACCAGCCGAAGGAACGAATGTCTCTGGATTTTCTGCATTAATTCTGCATTCTATTGCGTGACCATTAATCCTTACATTTTCTTGTTTTAAGGATAGTTTGCTACCTGCGGCAACAGATATTTGCTCTTTCACTAAATCAATGTTTGTAATTATTTCTGTTATTGGATGCTCAACCTGTAATCTTGTGTTCATTTCAATAAAGTAAAATTCTCCATTTTGATATAAAAATTCAATGGTTCCTGCACCAACATATCCCAGCTTTGATATGGCTTGAGAGGCAATATTACCAATTTTTTCTCTCTGATTATCATCAATAACTGGCGAGGTCGCCTCTTCAAGAACTTTTTGATTTCTCCTTTGCAAAGAACAATCTCTTTCCCCAAGGTGTATTGCATTTCCATGCTTATCTCCAAATATCTGAATCTCAATGTGTCTTGGGGCATTTAAATATTTTTCAATATAGACCGTGTCATCTCCAAATGATGCTTTAGCCTCAACTCTCGCTAGATTGAATGCATTTTCAAGATCAGTAGGGGCGTGCGCAATTTTCATTCCTTTACCGCCACCTCCGGATGAGGCCTTGATTAGTATTGGATAACCAATTTCATCGGCAATTTTTTTTGCGTGATTTAAGTCCTCAATTTTACCTTCAGAACCTGGTACAACCGGTATTCCTAATTTTGATACGGTCTCTTTTGCCGTTATTTTATCTCCCATAATCTGGATGTGCTCCGAGCTAGGACCAATAAATGTAAGATTGTGAGCTTCAAGTATTTCTACAAAGTGAGCATTCTCAGATAAAAAACCGTATCCTGGATGGACAGCTTCTGCGCCAGTTATTTCACAGGCAGATATGATCGAAGGAATATTTAAATAGCTATCTTTTGCTTGGGGTGGTCCAATACAAACACTCTCATCTGCTAATTTTACATGCATAGCTTCATTATCGGCTGAAGAGTGAACTGCAACAGTCTTAATTCCTAATTCTTTGCATGCTCGATGGACCCTAAGTGCTATTTCACCCCGATTGGCAATTAAGACCTTCTCGAAAAATTTCTTCATTCTATTTCTATGATATCTTCACCGAATTCAATAGGTTGTCCATCGGTAACAAAAATATTTTTTATGATGCCTGTCTCAGCGCTTGGTATTGTGTTGAAGGTTTTCATCGCCTCAATGATGATAATGGGATCTCCCTTATTGATTTTTTTTCCAATTTCAATAAACGGTTTACTGCCAGGCTCAGGTGATAAATAGCAGGTACCTACCATTGGTGATTTTACGTATTTTGAACTTTCGTGTTTTGATGGAGCTTGGATAACTTGCTCATCGCTAACCGCAGGAGTGGGTTGTGGGGCTATAACTTGATTTGGTGATGGTGGTGCAATGATTTGACTGACTTGGTTAGTCTGCAAACTTTGATTTTGCACTCTAATTTTTATACCATCTCTTTCTATTTCAATTTCAGAAAGATTCTGATCTTTTATAATGGTTGAGATTTCTCTAATAATCTCAATCTCATTTATGGGTTTTTTTACCATCAGCTGACTCTTTCATTCATTATTTTTGTGACTGCATCTATTGCCAGTATGTACCCTTGATCGCCAAGCCCTATTATTATACCGTCTACTACTCCTGAGATATACGATTTATGTCTGAACTCCTCTCTTTTGTGGATATTTGATAAATGAACCTCTATTGCAGGTGAATTTGACGATTTTAATGCGTCATGAATTGCAATGGATGTATGCGTGTAAGCACCGGCGTTTATTATTATACCATCACTATCTGACGCGGCTTGTATCATCTCAATTATTGCACTTTCATCGTTTGATTGCTCAAATACTAATTCAATATTTTTTTTTGCTACATACTCCATGCAATTTTCTTTTATATCATTCAATGTTTTATTACCATAATGTTCGGGCTCTCTTTTGCCTAACAAGTTAAGATTGGGTCCGTTAATAATGAAAATTTTAGAATTGTCACTCATGTGGTCATTAAAGACTATATTTGATTAAATTTGAATTAATTATTTATTTATTCAGTTAATATTTTGAATATCGTCTGCCAGAAGCCATTCTGATGAGTATGGAGTAAGACCATTTTTTGCACGTTTTGCAAAGTTGCGTGCCATATCTTTGTATCCAAGTATTGAATAGTATTGAGCAACACTAAGGTCAGCCATCGGGATATTATTTAATTTAAAATATGACTTTGATAGCTGCCAATAAACTCTAACATTTCTTATAGTTTGGTCTTTGTGAGGATCCAGAAGTGAGATACTTTC
Source organism: uncultured OCS116 cluster bacterium (assembly GCA_902633855.1). GTDB lineage: Bacteria > Pseudomonadota > Alphaproteobacteria > Rhizobiales > TMED25 > TMED25. The sequence continues at coordinate 1,079 of CACPHU010000022.1, read as the reverse complement.
ACGTATATTTTCATCCCCATCGATCTTAGTGAGAATTTTTGCATGAAGTATTGCAAACTCTAACTCGGGCTGCTCAAGAAGAGCTTTACCTTTTTTTAAGGTCTCTATCGCAAGTTCATACTCGTCAACTTCAAAATATATTTGCGCTAAAAGTTCATAAAAATATGCATATTCAAATTCCTCAATCAAGCTAATCATTATTGATTTAGATTGCTCATATTTACCATTTTGATAGTATGATATTGCTTTTGAGTAATTTGCATATGGTGTATCTTTGGCGAATTTATTTGGAAGATCTAGATAGCCAATTATCTTAGCCCTGGCCAGATTATGCCTATGTATAAGTTCTTCACTATCCTGAACCTCATAAGATCGCTGTTTTGATATTTTGTTTTTTAGGAAATCTATTCTGTCTTGGGGCAATTCATGGGTTAGCTCTAACGGATTTATATCAGCGCTATAGATTTGTTGTGATTTTTTAATTTTTTCGAGCATTTGAAGCAAGCCATTTGATGACTCCCCAATTGACTCCATCATATTAATGGCGCTCATATCAGCTTCATATTCTTGGACCCGTGAATGTTGAAGGTAATCTCGTCTTGCAAGATCCGAGCCACCGAGTGTAATCCCTGTACCAATATTAGCCAGTGCATCTGAGTCAGCAAGCATTCCAGTTAAGCCAGTACCAATGCCAATAATTTGGGCAATACTTTGCTTTTTCTGGAAGTTTTCGTATTCAATCATCCGAGTTATGTGATGATTGTTCAAAATGTGACCAATCTCATGTGCAATTATAGATTTAACCTCATTTGGTCTATCCGCGTGATATATCAAGCCTGTATTTATGTAAATATTACCCTGAGCAGTTACGAATGCATTAATGCTTTGATCTGATACGATGAATATATTTTGACTTGTTACCCCAAGTCCAATTTTATAAAGATCAGCAGTATACCCAGACAAGAGGTTTTCAATTTCTGCATCTTTAACAATTGTTTTGGAATAAGTGTTGCTTATTAGAAAAAATAGAATAAATAGGATAAGTATGCATTTATTTAATGTATCTAAAAAAATCCGAT
>CACPHU010000021.1 GCA_902633855.1 uncultured OCS116 cluster bacterium | reverse complement strand
AATCTCCAAGCTGAAATAAAGCGCCTGAAGACGACTGAAAGACCTCAAATTATTGCAGCGATTGCTGAAGCACGTAAGCATGGTGATCTATCTGAAAATGCTGAGTATCATGCAGCAAAAGAACAGCAGGCCATGAATGAAGCAAAGATTAGCGATCTGGAGGATAAATTATCGAGGGCCGATGTCATTGATATAACAAAATTATCAGGTAATATTGTTAAATTTGGTGCAATGGTGACCGTAATGGATGAGGATACAGAAAAAGAAGCTAAGTATCAAATTGTAGGTGAGTTTGAGTCTAACATCTCCGAGGGTCTAATTTCAATTAGCTCACCAATTGCAAGAGCATTAATCGGAAAGACTATCGGTGATAGTGTCGAAGTTGCGACGCCAGGTGGCGGTAAAAGCTATGAAATTATCAAAATTAAGTATGCATAAAGTAACCTCAGTATCCAATGGATAAATTATAAATATATGGCTGAAAAAAAATCTAAAGTAATAATAATTGGTTCAGGCCCAGCTGGATACACTGCTGCAATTTATGCTGCGCGCGCAATGCTAGGACCAATTCTAATTGAAGGCATCCAACCCGGTGGTCAACTTACAATAACAACCGACGTGGAAAACTACCCAGGTTTTGCAGATATCATACAGGGCCCTTGGCTCATGGATCAGATGAGGCTGCAGGCCAAGAACACAGGTGTAGAAGTGATAAATGACCACATTAATCAATGCAATCTATCTAAATACCCATTCCAAATGAATGGTGACTCCGGAACTGAATATATTGCCGAAAGCATTATTATATGTACAGGAGCCCAGGCAAAATGGCTTGGTTTGGAAACTGAAGAAAAATTCATGGGTTTTGGCGTTTCAGCCTGTGCAACCTGTGATGGGTTCTTTTATAAGGATAAGACTGTAGTTGTTGTTGGGGGCGGTAATACAGCTGTTGAAGAGGCGTTATTTTTAACAAATTTTGCAAGCAAAGTTACTCTCATTCATAGAAGAGACGAATTACGATGCGAAAAGATACTAGAAGACAGATTGTTCAAGAATAAGAAAATAAATGTAATCTGGGATAGTGTTGTAGATGAGATTACGGGTACTAAAAATCCAAATTCTGTAACTGGCATAAATATACGAAACATAAAATCAAATAAAACAGGACACTTAGAAACAGATGGTGTTTTTATTGCAATTGGTCACAAACCTGCAACTGAACTATTTACAAAAGATTTAGAAACCAAAAATGGATATATTATCACGACTCCTGGGTCTACAAAAACCTCAATATCTGGTGTCTTTGCTGCTGGTGATGTGACCGATGAAAAATATCGTCAAGCTGTAACTGCCGCAGGAATGGGCTGCATGGCCGCCCTGGACGCAGAAAATTTTTTAGCAAACAAGAATGCCAATGGACTGGGATAGGTTAAGAATTTTTCATATTGTTGCAGATGCTGGTAGTTTTTCTCATGCAAGTGAGGATATTAACACAAGTCAATCTGCTATTAGTAGGCAGGTTTCTAATCTCGAATATGAGGTTGGGATGCCGCTATTTCACAGACACCCTCGAGGACTTATACTTACAGAACAGGGCGAACTACTCTATAAGCGGACAAGAAATATTGTTGATATAATTAAGGACGCTGAATTTGAATTAATAGATAGCAAAGAAAGACCATCGGGAGATTTATCTGTTACCACAACAGTTGGCCTTGGTACTAATTGGCTTACACCTCGCCTTAAAGATTTTACTTCAAAATTTCCTGAAATTAATCTAGAGCTCAGGTTAACTGATGCAGAGCTTGATGTTGGGATGAGGGAAGCCGATATCGCAATCAGGTTTCATAAGCCACAACAATTAGATCTGATTCAACGCAAACTATTTACTGTTCATTTTCATTTATACGCATCTCCAATGTATCTTGATGAACATGGTACCCCAAGTAAGATAAGTGATCTTAAGAACCATAAAATTGTTACATATGGGAGAGCACCCGATTATCTGAAAGAGATAAATTGGCTAGAGAATATAACTAAAGAATATAAGATAAAACCAATTTTAAAAATAGGAAATATAAAAGGGTTACACATGGCGGTCTCCAACAGTATTGGAATTGCAATGCTTCCGGATTATCTTGTTAGTCAGGATGATAATTTAGTCAGAATAGCTTTCAACGCAAAACTTCCAGAAATTGATACTTATCTAACTTATGCTGAAGAAAGAAGGAATTCAAAACGGATTGCAGTTTTTAGGGAATTTATTATTGAAAAAGGGAAAGAGTGGGCATTTTAGTATTGCAAAAAATGCATGTCTATTGTGCATTATTATGTATAGATTTGCATACAAAATTAAGTTAGATTGTTTGTATTGTATATGAAACCTCCCAATCAACATATACGCTTGCACATCACAAAAAAACTGGACTCTTCCCTTGAGTTCAGTTTTTTTATGAGAGTCCGGCACAAAATCTAATAATTCTTGTACAAGCTTCCTCTAACTGCTCGATTGATGTTGCATAAGAGATCCTAAAACAAGGACTTGTCCCGAACGCTTCACCGTGAACAACCGCGACTCCTTCAGCATTGAGCAACTCGGTTACAAAATCTTCATCAGTTTCAATAACAAAACCGCTCGCGGTTTGCTTTCCTATGCAACCTGAACAATTTGGATATACATAAAATGCACCTTCTGGGACCCCACACTGAATTCCTTCGGCTTTATTTAAGAGGTCAACAACAAGGTCTCGACGCTCTTTAAATTCTTTTACCCATTGTTGAATAAAATCCTGATTTCCCTCCAGTGCTTCAACAGAAGCCCACTGACTAATTGATGTTGGATTGGTGGTAGATTGCGACTGGATTGTCCTCATTGGCTTAATTAATTTTTCAGGCGCCCCACAATAACCAATGCGCCATCCAGTCATTGAGTAAGCTTTGGATACGCCGTTTAAGGTCAATGTTCTATTGAATAATTTTGGTTCAATTTGAACTGGTGTATAGTATTTAAAGTTGTCATATAAAATATGCTCATAAATATCATCAGTTAGTAACCAAACATGATCATACTTAAGCAATACATCTGTCAGAGCTTTTAATTCTGATTTTGAGTATGTAGCTCCACTTGGATTTGAAGGCGAATTAAATATAAACCATTTGGTTTTGTTGGTGATAGCCTTATCCAATTGATCGGCACTTATTTTGTAATTATTTTCAGGATTTCCTTGTATTATTATCGGCTTTCCCCCGGCCATTTGGGTTATATCCGGATATGATACCCAATATGGAGCGGGGATCACGACCTCATCACCATCATTTATTGTTGCCATGAAGGCATTATAAATTATTGCCTTGCCCCCTGGAGCAACAAATACCTGATCCATTGTGTAGTCAATATTGTTCTCTTTTTTAAACTTATTAACTACAGCCCGTTTTAACTCCGGTATCCCATCGACTGCAGTATATTTTGTTTCCCCTCTGTTTATGGCATCAATTGCAGCTTCTTTAATATTATCTGGAGTATCAAAATCAGGTTCGCCCGCACCAAGCCCAATAACGTCTCTGCCTTGTGACTTGAGCTCCCGTGCCTTTTGAGTAACTGCAATCGTTGGAGACGGCTTTATTGCTTGAACTTGCTTGGATAGAAATTCATTACTCGCCATTTTATAGCTCCTTTTCTAATGTAACACCATATGCGGATACATCCCGATTTGTAGCGCCTCCGTTATTGTTCACAGCTTCACGCCACCTCTTCATATGATCTGTTTCGAAGTGGGCCTCAAGATCTTCCATTGATTTCCATTTCTCTGAGACACGAATTAATCCAGGATCGTTCAAAGCCTCTGAAAATTTATATGAGATGCAGCCACTCTCTTGATTGCTTTTTTTAATAACCTCAGCTATTTCATTTCTTAAAATTTCAATGCTTTCAGGATTTAATCTAAACTCGCCCATCACGATAATCATTACAGTTCCTCCGAAGATATTCGATGCCCGACATTTATCTAACACAAATATAGATTATTTGTTACAAAAAATATAGTTTATAAATATTGAAATTTAAATGTAAACATAATAATTATTTATAAAATATAATAACAAAATGACAGCTCAAAATGTCTCTAGATTTGGTCCAGAATAAATTTCAAATACAATCCAAGTTTACGCCCTCAGGCGATCAGCCAAATGCAATAAAATTACTTACAGAGGGTTTAAATAATGGAATTAAAGATCAGGTGTTACTCGGTGTAACTGGCTCTGGTAAAACATATACCATGGCAAAGATAATTGAAGAGGTACAAAGGCCTGCCATTGTATTGGCACCAAATAAAACACTTGCTGCTCAACTATACGGTGAATTTAAATCTTTTTTCCCCAAAAATGCTGTCGAGTATTTTGTATCATATTATGATTATTATCAACCAGAAGCATATGTTGCAAGGACAGATACATACATTGAAAAAGACGCCTCAATAAACGAGCAGATCGATAAAATGCGTCACTCTGCAACAAGATCACTTATTGAAAAGAAGGATCTCATAATCGTCGCATCAGTGTCTTGCATTTATGGGATTGGGCCATTGGATGTATACGCTGATATGACAGAGAAAATTGAAGTTGATATGAATATTGACCTGCGGATGATTATTACAAGATTAGTTGAGCTCC
>CACPHU010000020.1 GCA_902633855.1 uncultured OCS116 cluster bacterium | reverse complement strand
GAAGCCTACAGATACAAAAAATCCAAATTACTATCATAAAGTTGTAGATTGCCAATGGGCATGCCCTGCGCATACACCAGTACCTGAATATATCAGGTTAATTGCTCAAAGAAAATACACCGAAGCATACATGATCAACTGGGAGTCAAATGTCTTTCCCGGAGTACTGGGAAGAACATGTGACAGGCCCTGCGAGCCCGCGTGCCGCAGAGTAAGAGTCGAGGAAGAGCCAGTAGCAATATGCAGACTTAAGAGAGCGGCAGCAGACAACAAGGCTGACGTAAGCAGTTTATTACCGGAAATTCCTAGCAAAAAAAATGGTAAAAAGATTGCATTAATTGGTGGCGGTCCAGCTTCACTGACAGTTGCTCGGGATCTAATGCCACTTGGGTATGACTGCACCGTGTATGAGAAAGATCCAAAAGCTGGTGGGCTTATGAGAACTAATATTCCATCCTTCAGGCTACCAGTTGGTGTTATCGATGAAGAAGTGGATAGAATCTTAAACTTTGGCGTTGTGAAAAAATTCAATGAAGAAGTTAAAAGTCTCAAGTCAATAATTGAGCAAGATTATGATGCAATATTTATCGGTACAGGCGCCCCAAAAGGTAAAGATCTTGATATACCAGGTAGGGAAGAGGCTAGTAATAATATACATGTGGGGATTGACTGGCTTACAAGTGTGGCTTTTAAACACATAGATAAAATAGGTAAAAAGGTTGTTGTTATTGGCGGGGGCAACACTGCAATGGATTGCTGTAGGACATCACTCAGACTTGGGGGAAAAGATGTCAAAGTGACCGTCCGAAGTCCAAAGTCAGATATGAAAGCTTCAGACTGGGAAATCGAAGAAGCTGAGTTAGAAGGAATTCCAATTTTTGATAATCACTCCCCTAAAGAATTTGTACATGAAAATGGAAATTTGAAAGGTGTACTCTTTGAAAAAATGGAAGCAAAATATAAAGATGGAAAAAGGAAACTAATCCCAACTGGTGAGACAATTTTCTTTGAGTGTGATGATGTTCTCCTTGCAATCGGTCAAGAAAATGCATTTCCATGGATCGAAAGAGATATTGGTGTAGAATTCAATCAATGGAACCAACCTGAGGTTAACAAAGTTACCTTCCAATCAACCTTACCAAGAGTTTTTTTTGGGGGTGATGCCGCCTGGGGACCCGAAAACATTATCTGGGCTGTTGCACATGGCCACCAAGCAGCAATATCCATAGATCATTTTTGTAATAACAAGGATTTAGAGGATAGACCAAACCCACTCACAAATCTTGTAAGTCAGAAAATGGGTATTCATGAATGGTCATACCCAAATGATATATCAAACTCTGATAGATTTGCAGTCCCACACGCAGAAAAAGAATTATCCCTGACTGATCTCAACATGGAAGTTGAGCTAGGTTATGATGAAAAATTAGCTTTTGAAGAAGCTCAAAGATGTCTAAATTGCGATATTCAAACCGTATTTTCTGAAAGCCTTTGTATCGAATGTGACGCTTGCGTGGATATTTGTCCAATTGATTGCATAAACTTTACACAGAATGATACTGAAGAAAACCTTAGAAAAAAATTAACTGTACCTGCACTAAATTTGTCACAAGATATTTTGGTTTCTGATAATCTAAAGACAGGAAGAGTTATGGTTAAAGATGAAGATATGTGCCTGCACTGTGGTCTTTGTGCGGAAAGATGCCCAACAGGGGCTTGGGATATGCAAAAATTCACATACATAGAGGCACACGCTGATAAAAGCAGTATATTTGAATATGTCGAGTAATATAACATACAACGAGTTAGTAATTAAATTTGCAAATGTAAATGGTTCTGGGTCTGCCAGTGCTAATACATTTTGTGCAAAGTCCCTCTACCGTATGGGAATTCCAATATCTGCAAAAAATATCTTTCCATCAAACATACAAGGACTTCCTACATGGTATGAAATTACTATTTCGGAAAGTGAAAAATTAGCACGTAAGGAAAAAGTCGATGTTATGGTTGCTATGAACGCTCAAACTTATGCAAGTGATATTGATGAGGTAGCAAGTGGTGGAACCTTCATATATGATAATAGTATCCAAAGAAAATTTGATAGAGATGATATCAGAGTCATTGGTATCCCAATAGCAAAACTGTGTGCAGCAGAATATACTGATCAAAGACAGAGGCAGTTATTCAAAAATATTGCATACTTAGGAAGTTTAAGCCTTCTTATTGGAATCGATATTGATGTAATAGAAAAACTATTATCAGACCAGTTTAAAGGAAAGCAAAATCTCTTTGATGCAAACATAAAAGCTCTAACAATTGGTAGAAAGTATGTTGCTGACAATATTGAATATCCCCTAGATAAACAAGTGAGAAAATGTAATAGAAATGCAAATAAAATAATGATTAATGGGAATGAAGCAGCAGCACTTGGGGCGCTTTATGGTGGCGCTACCGTTGCATCTTGGTACCCAATTACTCCATCCACATCTCTAGTGGAGGCATTTGAAAAGCATGCAAACAAATTACGCAAAGATAAAGATGGAAATATAAATGCCGCAGTAATTCAGGCAGAAGACGAACTCTCATCTGTTGGTATGGCTATTGGTGCAAATTGGAATGGATCTCGGGCCTTCACATCCACATCAGGACCCGGTGTTTCACTGATGGGTGAATTTTTAGGGTTAGCCTATTTTGCCGAAATACCGCTTGTATTATTCAATATTCAAAGAGGTGGTCCATCAACAGGAATGCCAACAAGAACACAGCAGTCTGATATCTTGACCTGCGCTTATGCATCACATGGTGACACAAAACATATATTATTATTACCGTCCGACCCAAATGAATGTTTCGAGTTTGGATACAAGGCATTTGATTACGCTGAAAAATTTCAAACACCGATTATGGTATTAAGTGACCTTGATATTGGAATGAACGACTGGGTTGTTGATCAGTTTAAGTGGGATGATAATTATTCACACGATCGTGGTAAACTGGTGACCTCAGAAGATATTGAAAAGCTAAAATCATTTGCGCGTTACAGAGATGTCGATGGCGATGGAATACCTTATAGGACCATACCTGCTACTCATCCAGACTATGGCTCCTATTTTACAAGGGGGACATCACATACTGATACAGGTGGATACACCGAGAATGGAATGATACATGCTGAAATGCTGGACAGGATTACAAAAAAATTCGATACAGCTAAAGAGTTTTTGCCGCACCCAATAATAAATTTAAATAGCCCAAAATCAAAAATTGGGATAATTAACTTCGGTAGCACGAATGTTGCACTAAATGATGCGATGCAAGATTTAACAAGAAATGGTATTGGTATAAATCATCTCAGAATCAGAGCATTTCCCTTCTCAAAATCAGTCGTTGATTTTATAAACGACCATGAATTTGTATTCGTACTTGAACAAAATCGTGATGCGCAGATGAAAAAACTCCTAATTTCTGAAGAAGATTTAGATACCAATAAATTAATCTCGATACTGAATTATGACGGCATGCCTCTAACTGCTAATTTTATAGTAAACAACATTACAGAGATTATAAGTAATAATAAGAACATAAAAGCAGCAAATTCACCACCAATAAAGATTGTATAGCAAATGACATACATTAAAAAACCAATATTTAGACATCCATCACTACCGAAAAATGAAATAGGTTTGACGTATCGTGATTATGAAGGTGTTGTCTCGACTTTATGCGCTGGATGTGGTCACGACTCCATTACAGCTTCAATAATTGATGCATGTTATGAATTATCATTACCAGCACATAAAATTGCGAAACTATCAGGTATCGGCTGCTCATCAAAAACGCCAAACTATTTCTTAAATAATGCTCACGGTTTCAACTCGGTGCATGGCAGAATGCCATCCGTAGCAACCGGCGCAAACTTAGCTAACAGAGACCTGGTCTACATAGGTGTTTCTGGTGACGGTGATACTGCATCTATTGGTCTCGGTCAGTATTGTCACGCAATAAGGCGACAGCTAAACTTAACATACATATGTGAGAACAATGGAACTTATGGTCTCACAAAAGGTCAGTTCTCAGCTACAAATGATAAAGACTCCAAGAATAAGAAAGGTCTCGACAACCCATTTGGTGCCATTGACTTAGCCATAATGGCAATCGAACTTGGTGCTGGTTTCGTAGCAAGGAGCTTTTCGGGAGATAAAGAACAACTTGTCCCTTTATTGAAATCTGCCCTTCAGTATAACGGCTTTTCATTCATTGACGTTATATCGCCGTGTGTAACATTCAACAATCATGGATATTCAACAAAGAGTTATGATTATATACGCGAGCACAGATCGCTTTTTGGTGAGCTTGACTTTATACCAGAAGAGGAGACAATTAACACCTCATATGCAGAGGGTGAAACAGTTACTATAAAACTCCATAACGGTAATGATATTAGCTTTAAAAAACTCGAAGTAGATCACGATCCTACTGATCCTCATAAAGTATTAAATACGCTTAGGAACAATAGAAGTGACGGCAAAGTCACGACTGGACTATTATATGTCGATCCCGATAAGTCTGATCTACATGACACACTCAACACGTCTTCAAAACCATTGAATTCGCTCTCAATGAATGATTTATGTCCTGGGGGCGAAGAATTAGAAGAAATTAATAATCAATTTCGTTAATCTAAT
>CACPHU010000019.1 GCA_902633855.1 uncultured OCS116 cluster bacterium | reverse complement strand
TCGAGGCGTAAAACTAAATCACCCAGAAGTTATCGCATTAATATCAGATTTTGTTCTTGAAGGCGCAAGGGATGGTAAGACGGTAAGTGAGCTGATGGCAAGCGGTGCAAAAATTATCAGTAAATCCCAAGTTATGGATGGAGTAGACTCAATGATACATGATATTCAGGTAGAAGCTACTTTTCCTGATGGTACAAAGCTTGTAACAATACACAATCCAATCAGGGAGGGTAAATAATGAAACCAGGGGAGTTTTTATTAGAAAAAGATGACATCATTATTAATGAAAATTCCATATCATTAAAAATTGAAGTCAGTAACATCGGTGATAGACCTATTCAAGTAGGGTCACATTATCATTTTTATGAGGTAAACTCATCTCTTAAATTCAACAGAGAATTATCTCTTGGTAAGAGACTCGACATCCCATCGGGAACGGCGATAAGATTTGAACCGGGCCAAATAAAAGAAGTTGATATTATCGACTACAATGGAAAGCGTAAAGTATATGGCTTTAACGGCTATGTTAATGGAAAGGTTAAATAGGCTTAAAAATGGCTAAAAAAATCAATAGGAAATCATATGCTGCCATGTATGGGCCAACTACAGGAGACCGAGTAAGGTTAGCAGATACGGATCTTATAATTGAGATAGAAAAGGATGTTACATACTACGGTGACGAGGTTAAGTTTGGTGGCGGTAAGGTAATAAGAGATGGTATGGGCCAAAGCCAAATATCAAACAAAGATGGAGCTGTCGATACTGTAATTACCAATGCAATTATTATAGATCATTGGGGTATTATCAAGGCAGACATTGGAATTGTTGATGGTTTTATTTGTCAAATTGGTAAAGCTGGTAATCCAGATATTCAAAAAAATATTGATATAATAATCGGTCCTGGGACAGACGTTATTGCGGGCGAAGGGAAAATTATCACCGCAGGCGGTATTGACGCTCACATACATTTTATTAGCCCACAGCAAATTGAAGAAGCGCTTTACTCTGGTATAACAACCATGTTGGGTGGTGGAACGGGACCTTCAGAAGGTACGAATGCTACAACTTGTACACCAGGTCCCTGGCACATCCAAAAAATGTTGCAGTCATCATCGGACTTTCCTGTAAATCTTGGTTACTTTGGCAAAGGTAATTCGACAATGAAAGACCCCCTCAAAGAGCAAGTCAACGCTGGTGCCTGTGGTTTAAAACTACATGAAGATTGGGGCACAACCCCAGCTGCAATCAATACCTGCCTTGAGATTGCTGATTTAATGGATATTCAGGTCGCAATTCACACAGACACGTTGAACGAATCTGGTTTTGTTGAAAACACTGTTGCTGCATTTAAAGATCGAACAATTCATGCATTCCATACTGAAGGCGCAGGGGGTGGTCATGCACCTGATATAATAAAGCTGGTTGGCGTAAAGAATGTATTACCTTCATCTACCAATCCAACCAGACCATACACAGCAAATACAATAGATGAGCATCTGGATATGCTTATGGTATGCCATCATCTTGACCCGCGCATACCTGAAGATGTTGCTTTTGCTGAGAGTAGAATAAGGTCAGAGACTATAGCTGCTGAAGATATACTGCAAGATTTAGGTGCATTTTCCATGATTGCCTCCGACAGTCAGGCTATGGGTAGGGTTGGAGAGGTAATCATTCGAACATGGCAGACGGCATCAAAAATGAAATCTCAAAGAGGGTATTTACCAGAAGAGTCAGGCGAAAATGATAACTTTCGTTGTAAAAGATATATAGCAAAATATACAATAAACCCAGCAATTGCTCATGGTATTTCAGAATATGTGGGTTCTGTCGAGGTGAATAAAATAGCTGACCTTGTCTTATGGGACCCTAAATTTTTTGGTGTGAAACCCGATCGGATAATAAAAGGAGGCCAAATCATCGGTTCAATGATGGGTGACCCTAATGCGTCCATACCAACTCCTCAACCCGTTCATTATCGACCTATGTTTGGATATTTTGGTATGGCTAAAAAATATACTTGTATTAACTTTGTATCTCAGTCTTATTTTGATATTATCGAAAAACCGTCCCATGATATGAATAAAATAGTAAAATTCGTTACCAATACACGTAATATCTCAAAATTGGACATGATTCATAATAGCTATTTACCGAATATTGAAGTTAATCCCGAAACATATGAGGTGAGGGCAGACGGAGATATTTTAACATGTGAACCAGCTCAAGTTTTGCCAATGGCACAGAGATATTTTTTGTATTAGGAATTTTATGATGATCGTACATTCACATCATATTGCAGGAACATGGCCAATAGAGAAGGCTAAATATACGATAACATTACCTGCATCAGAGCGATTTCTTAGACTAAAAAAGCTGAAATTAGACGATGGAGATTTGATAAATATAAATTTTGAGAGCGTTACTCAAGTTAGGCATAACGACGGACTCTATCTGGATAATGATATGTGGGTAAAAATTCAAGCATCAAAGGAAAAGATATTAAATGTAGAGTGCAAGAGTGAAACACATTTGACTCTCATCGCCTGGCATATTGGCAACCGGCATTGCGCACTACAAATAATAGACAACCGAAATATTAGAATTGAAAATAACAATGTTATTAGCGAGATGCTTGTCAAACTAGGTGCCAATGTCAGGATCGGCGAGGATATATTTGATCCTGAGCCTGGAGCTTATGGGGGCCATTAGGATGGGAAATGAAAAAAATATGATTTTATCAGATCTGCACACCGTCCTTACATGGTTTTCTCCATCTTACCCTGTAGGTTCTTATGCTTATTCACACGGTCTTGAATACGCTGTAGAAGAGGGGCTGGTGAAAGATCCGGACACTCTTCTTAACTGGGTTAGGGACTTGTTATTTTTTGGTACAGGCTACAATGATTCAATCATAATAAATTCCATTTATGACAGTGTTGCTGGTGATAATTGTGTGGAGTTTGATTATATATCTCAGATTGCAAATGCGATAAAACCAACAAAAGAAATAGCACTTGAGAGCTATCAAGTGGGTGTGTCATTTAGAAACATATTAATGGATGTGTATTCCAATTCAAACTTAACTTTTTATTTAAATAGGCTCGATGATTGTATAACATATCCGAGTGTTGTAGGAGTTGCGGGAGGTATTTTTGAAGTAGAAAAAAACCTATTACTCCATGGTTATCTTCATGCATTTACTTCGAATATTTTATCTGCGGCTCTAAGGATTATGCCAATAGGGCAAACAGAAATTCAAAAAATAATTTTTCAAATGAAAGGTAATGTGGAAGAAATGACAAATAAATCTCAATGTCTATCATTAACCGACTTGGGCTCATCAGTATTTATTTCTGACTGGGCTTCCTCAAAACATCAAAATCAGTATACGAGGCTATTTAGATCATGAGTTTACCTATAAGAGTGGGGATTGGAGGCCCAGTTGGATCAGGTAAAACAGCATTAGCTGTTTCGTTGTGTAGTAAATTATATCCGAAATATGATGTCGCTGTGATCACAAATGATATTTACACAAAAGAGGACGCGGAATTTGTAACGAAAGCAGGTGTTTTACCCAAAGACCGCATTGCTGGAGTCGAGACTGGGGGATGTCCGCATACAGCTATACGTGAAGATGCATCTATGAACCTAGTTGCCGTATCTGAAATGACTAAAAAGTTTGATAACCTTGAAATTATTCTTATAGAATCCGGTGGTGATAATTTAGCCGCAACCTTCTCTCCTGAACTTGCGGATATAACTCTTTATGTTATCGATGTGTCTGCAGGCGAAAAAATACCTCGTAAAGGTGGTCCTGGAATAATGAGATCAGACCTGCTAATAATTAATAAAATTGATCTCGCAGATATGGTGGGTGCAGATCTTGATATAATGGATCAAGACTCAAGAAAGATGAGAGGGGAAAAACCATTCATCTTTAGCAACCTCAAGTCTGGAAAGGGCTTGGAAACTATAATAGACTTTATTATTGACAGTGCTGGGCTAAAATAAATTAGAGATGAATGCTAATCTCTTCCAGCATCGATTATTTTTTTACCCAAAAGCTTTGGGTTGGTGAAACACGTCTCATGACTGCCAGCTAGAGTAACAAGTCGATACAAACCAAGTTTTTCAGATAATCTTGGGTGCCATGGGAGACTTGCTGGCATGGCTATGTCTTCCTGGCATACCAGATAAGATTTGCCAACACTCATTTCACTTGGCGGTAATGATAATTCTATTGAGTCTGTAAATGTTTTATATGGATGTGGGTTTAGTTTTGCGTATGTACTTTCCGCAAGTTCTAAACTCGCATCATTTATAAAGGCTTCACGCCATATTGGGAATGGTAGCATAACACTCCCATCATCCTTAACGATCGAGTCAAAGAGGCTTACAAAATTTGGTGGTACCATATCATTGAGTGACTCACCTGGGTTTGGGACAAAAGCATTACAATACACCAGTCTCTTTATGTACTCATTACCGAGTTTATCAAATGCGCCCGTAATAACCATCCCACCATAGGAATGACCTACTAAAATACATGATGTTATTTCTTCTTCCTGTATAAATGATGTCAATGAGTTAATGGCTTCACTGAGACCGATGGTCTTTAAGTCACCATTTTTATTTCCCAAGAGGGTTGGCGTATAGACTTTATGACCATCATCTCTTATAGCATCAGCAACTTCTTCTAGCAGTTCTCCATTGTGCCAAGCACCATGTACTAAAAGGTAAGTATCCATAAATTTAATCCGTTGTTTATCATAATAAGATAGTATTTATGATTTAAAAATCAACTGGGATATTATAGAGGTTAAATTTAATAATAGCCCGAAGCGATGATTGCAAGCAGGATGAGCTGGGCATAATTTATTACCACGGAAAGCCTATGTGTAATTTTGAACATCCTCTCATTGGAACTATCTCTATATTTATTTATTTTGGGCATTAAGTAGAAAAGCGCGAATAGAAATAAAATAACGCATAATATTACAATGTGATAGCGAACAGCAAATGACCCATCAACCAGTGCGATTAACAAGGACAGAATAAGGCAAAATAAGTTAAATCCATAGTAAAATGGAAAGAGCCTCCTTATAAACTTGCCCGCATTTTCTATATCAAGTGTAATAAATGTTATCGGTGCTACAACAAAGGAGAAAAACACTATCACGCCAAAGCTTACCATTATAAGGTTATTTGCGATGAGATATAACATTAGTTAAAAACTGCGAATGTTTGTAACAGATATAAAAAAATGATAATTAATCATCTTTTTCAATTACAGGTTCACCTTGATATTCATATTGATTATTTGGTCTGTAGCGTATAACGAGACAAGCAAATGCAATTATTAAAATTGCACCAGCTTCATATAGCAATACTGAGGCATCCATGCCTTTCCCCTGTAATATAATCAATCTTGAAATTGCGGTCATTGCGATAAATAGTGGTAGGGTTATTGGAATTCTATTACTGGCATAGAAAACGCCAATCATACCAAGCACTTCAGTGTAAATGAAGAGCAATAGGAGGTCTGCTAGTGTAACAGTACCGATCTCATAAATTTTTATTATTTCTTGAACTGTCGCAATAATTGTTAAAACCGCAATTGTTGCAAGCAGTATCTTTTCTATAGATTTAACTATTACTTTAGGGTTCATATTTTCCATAATTTAAGATTAATAGATAAACGTTACGTAATAATTAACGCATTAGATTATATTTTTAATTATTATTTTGACTATTATGACTACTTTAAAATATGATTAAAGATAAAATGAGGCATAGATGAGTTCAATAAAGAAAATTTTCAGTAAATACCTTGGTGTACACAATAGGCAATCAAAGTTTTTAATAAAGTACTATGCCATAGCGATTACAATTATTTTGACAATTGCATTCCTCTATCGTTAGCCGCAAATTTTTTTTTAAACTATGAAAATATTTATAATTGCTGTCTTACTGATATTTTATAATATATTAATTCCAGAGATAACTTCTGCCCAAATCATCGAAAGTAAATTCTCATGTCTTTTCATTGATGGTGTTGGTACAAAGACTGATAAAGGTTTTTATCTTCAAATTCAACCTGAAAACCTCAGTATGATTGAGAGAAACTCTAAATTAAGAGAAAAAAATATAGGATTTGCTGAAATCATAGCTTTTAATACTTGGGATGAGAAGACTGTATCATCTGAATTGCTCTATGTTTTTGATATTATCATTAGTAAAAATAAATCTGATTATATAAATAAAAAATCGAATAAATTTCCTCATAATTTTACAATGAACAGGAAAACATATGCTTTGAATATTAAAAATATATTTTCAAATGAGACTCTTAATTATCAGTGTATGCTGCTGGATAATAATGTATCTTTCTCGGATTTAGTTCTAAATCATATGGAAGAATTACGACAACTAATTGAACGTGATAGATAGCATCAAGCTTATGCTTCCTTTACTTATAACATCATCTCTTGTCTGCTTGACAAAGCTATCTAAAACTGAATAAACTTTAATTATTAATTTATGGAGATCGATATGCCAACATTAGTTATAAAGGGTAAAATTACCAAAGAATACAGTCACTGGGAGAAGGTTTTTGACGAAGTTGGGGAACTAAGACAGTCGAAATATGGCATTAAAACGATATATCGTGGTCATGAATTAGACGATGACACAACCATTCATGTGGTGTTGTATACACCTAGTATGGAAGCTCTGCAGGAACACATGCAAAATGAAGCAGAAGTTATAGCGGAAGCGGGCGGTGATCCAAGCCCTGAAGCTAACATTATTTCTGTGTGCACTGACTAAAGATGACGATACATTTAACATACAGAGATAAGGATTAAAAATGAATACGTGTATTATATCTACATTTAATTGTTCCTTCGACGATTTTAAGAATAAAGTTGAAGAACAGCGACCAGAATGGTCAAAGTTTGTCGATGATTATGAGATTGTAAAAGTGAATGAACATAAATCAATAATGTTAATGAATGTTCTGGACTTTGAGTCCATGCAGGAATTTATGACAACGGAAGAAATGCAAAAGTGGGACGCTGAAAATGGCTGTGTCGATACAGTCTATTCAATGTCTCAATAAAAAATAGGCCATAATCTAATGAGCTTGTCGTGGTGCCGCAGACAGGACTTGAACCTGTGACTTCTTAATTACGAATTAAGCACTCTACCAACTGAGTTACTACGGCAAAAATATACACCTGCATATACTAGTATGGAGGCTAGGATAATTCCAAATAATTTTTTTCGTTTCTAGTTAGTTTGTCAAAGATTCAGTCGGGTGATATAGTTAATCTATGAAACAATTATTTATTATCATATTGATATCTACTTTATATTTTTTTGTTACAGATGATGTGAAGAGTGAGACGCCAAATATCACATTAAAATGTTATTTGAATTTAGACTTCAGCGCCAATAATACGAGAAACACTGACTCGGAGAAGATTCTCCGTTTTGGTGTAGATAAATATTTTAATTCTATCTCTCTAATTAGATTGTCAAATGAAGTCAATGTGAAGTCGGAAATTGTTAGATTTCAAACTCAGAATTCAAATAAAAAATTCACCATACGTGATACTTACCCCCGAGAAATTAAAGTTATAAAGTCCGATGATATGGGCAAGTTAATGCTTAAAGAGCTCTATAAAGGGAGTGAAACAGTATCTCATTTAATTGATCAAGCAACGCTGTCTCTACAATTGACCACGGAAGACTCCACATATTACACTGTATGCAAGATACTAGATTATAATACAGAGTCAATGGATCGGCACATAAGTGACATTATAGATAATTATACAAGTATTTTTTCTGGCTGAATAAGTAATAATTAAATTCAGAGCATATATGGCTCCGGAGGAGGGATTCGAACCCCCGACCAATTGATTAACAGTCAACTGCTCTACCACTGAGCTACTCCGGAATAATGTATTTATAGATTTTATACACTATAAATGCAATGACAATTTGGAGGCCACGTCCGGAGTCGAACCGGATTAAAGGGTTTTGCAGACCCGCGCCTAACCGTTCGGCCACGTGGCCCTCATAATTGATTTCAAACTAATATAAAAATATGTTCTGCACAAATAAAAAATCTAAATACAGACTGCCTCTGACCTTCTTGTTATTAATGAATTAAATCATATATTTATGATTGTTTAAGGTTAAAAAAAAATATATATCTTAATAATAATTTTTTATACATGTGGTACACTATGACAGATTTTAACAGCATGCGTCTAAATATGGTAAATAATCAAATAAAACCATTTGCTGTAACAAATTCTGCGATTTTAGATGCTTTTGCAACAACACCTAGAGAAACCTTTGGTCAATTTATACAAGAATCTGCAATCTATACAGATAATATTCTATACCTTAATCAGAAAAAAAAATTTGAGAGTAGATACTATTTACCTGCGGCTGTATTCGCAAAAATGATACAGATCGCTGGCATTAGAAAACATGAGCGTGTACTAGATATTGGTTGCTTGACAGGCTACACATCCGCAATTTTATCAAAAATTTGTGAAACAGTTGATGGGCTTGAGAAACATGAAGAATTGGTCGATATCGCAAAGGAGAATATTAAGAAACTGGGTATTGAAAATATTAAGGTGCATCAAGGCAACCTCAAAGATGGTCTCAAAAAGAGAGAACTCTTTGATGCTGTATTTATTAACGGTTCTATCGATTTGGTACCACAACCAATAAATGACCAAGTAAAAGATGGTGGAAGAGTGGTCACAATAAAGAGAGATGGGCAAATTGGGTATATGGTTGTCCTCAAAAAAGCTGGTAATTATATGAACCAAATTAATCATTTTGAAATAACCGTACCCTACATATCAAAAGACTTTATACGTAAAAGTGAGTTTGCTTTTTAAAGCGTTATAGTGTTGTTCCCTTTATTTAAAATACTGATATATTAAAAATATGATTCATATTTTCAAAAAAATTATTGTGGTTATACTTCTTTTTCTATTGAAGCCAGTAAGTTCCTATTCTTTATCAATCAATGAACTGATTACCATAACAAATGAAAATAGTCTAATCATTCAGGCTGACTTTGAATACCTTAAAAAATTCCAAAATGATATTGAGCTCGCAAAGAAAAATAATAATCCATCAATTACACTATCTGGATTTGTAGGAGCAAAATATCAAGAAACTGACAGTAGTGAAGCCTCCTTCAATCCAAGAAATCTAAATCTTACAATGTCAAAGAATATATTCGATGGTTATAAAACAAAATACTCTATAATACAGGCC
>CACPHU010000018.1 GCA_902633855.1 uncultured OCS116 cluster bacterium | reverse complement strand
TTTTGGGCATTAATTATTTTACCTCAGAGTTTCTTAATTGAGAAGAAGATTGATAATTAAGTTTTGTATGCATGAATACCCAAGCAGGTTTTTTGTAATAAATTAATTGATTTGAGTCCGCTTCATCAACCCGATAGGCCTTATATTTATTTGCAAAAACTGATGAAGTCACATTGAGTGATGAGCTCGGTCTATCAATGATCGCAATGGGCATTAACCTTACAATTTTTTCCCATTCTCTCCAAAGATGAAATTGATTTAGATTATCCGCTCCCATGATCCATACAAACCTAGACCTATGGTAGCGAGCCCTAAGGTATTCTAGTGTGCCAATGGTATATTTAATTTGGGCATTCAGCTCAAGTTTACTGATGGATATATTATTGGTGTTAATGATCTTTCTTGCTGAAAAAACTCTTTCTTCAAAATCATACAAGAAATCATATTTCTTAAGTGGATTACGGGGGCTCACGATCCACCAAATTTGATCTAATCCTAGTCTTCGTAACGCAATTTTACTGATACTTAGATGACCGTCATGTGCAGGATTGAATGATCCACCCAAAAGTCCAATTCTTTGACTTGAGCTAACCGCTTCGCGACTACTTGTAATCCATCTTTTTATTTTGGGATCGCTGATCATATGCTAAGTCGTCAAGGCCTTGTCTGTCCATTTCCATAAACTGTGTACTTGAACGTAGTTAGCTGCTCAAGCCCAATAGGACCTCGCGCATGCATTTTTCCCGTTGAAATACCAATCTCTGCTCCAAATCCAAATTCACCACCATCAGCAAACTGTGTTGATGCATTTAGTAGTATAATAGAACTATTTACTTGATTAAAAAAATACTCAGCTATTTTATCATCCTCAGTAATGATTGCTTCTGTATGCCCAGTACCGTATTCTTTAATGTGTGAAATTGCCTCATCAATGCCTTTGACTACTTTTACGGATATAATTGCATCAAGATATTCAGTTGCCCAGTCAGAATCAGATACATTCTCTGTTTGAGGAAAAATATCTTTTATCTGAGCGCTTCCTCTTATCTCGCAACCCACACTCGATAGCTTTGATAATATTCTTGGCAAATATTCTTTATAAATTGATTTATCAATCAAAAGGGTTTCTGCTGCACCACAGATTGAAGTCCTCCTCATTTTTGCATTGAAAGTAACGTCAATTGCTTTTGTGATATCTGCTTTTTCATTCACATAGACATGGCAAATACCCTCTAGATGGCCGAATACTGGAATCTTTGCTTCAGTCTGCACTCTCGATACGAGACTTTTTCCACCTCTTGGTACAATAATATCAATGTTTGAGTTAAGCCCTTCAAGCATAAGACCAACTGCATCCCTATCCTTTGTTGGAACAAGTTGTATTGAGTTACTGTCAAGGGATGTCTTATTCAGACCTTCTTTGATTGACTCGTAAATTGCATAACTCGAAAAGTAACTATCAGAGCCACTTCTTAAGATTGAGGCATTCCCTGACTTTAGACATAAACTTGCGGCGTCAGCAGTTACATTTGGTCTGCTCTCATATATAATGCCTATAACACCAATTGGGATACTAACTTTCTTTATGTGCAAGCCATTTGGTCGAACCCAGCTTTCTAATTCGTTTCCGACGGGGTCATTAAGTTTCGCAATATCTCTTATGCTTGAGGCAATATTCTTTATTCCAAGATCATTGAGTGAAAGCCTATCAATCATTGCCTCAGATAAATTCTTTGATTTTGCAATTTGTATATCTTTTTTATTTTCGGATAGAATATATTCCTCATTATTGTCAATTTCATTAGCTATTAAGTGCAAAGCATCATTCTTTTCTTCATTAGATGCTGTGGATAGCCTTTCATATGCAACCTTGGAATTAGAACCAATTTCCTCCATTATTTTTTTAATATCTTTATTCAACGTAATCTCCTATATCTGAAATAACGAGGTCATCTCGATGAACCAGTGCTGTCCTACCTCTATATCCCAATATGTTTTCGATTTCTGGTGTACTTTTTCCTTTTATATCAAGCGTATCTCTGATCGAGTACGCGGATAACCCTCGCGCGATTTCATTATTATTATCATCACAAATAACTACAGCATCTCCCCGCTCAAAATTACCTTCTGCAGAAATTATCCCAGCAGGAAGTAGACTGTTTCCATTTATGAGAGCAGTTTTTGCGCCTTGATCTATAAAAATTCTTCCGTTCGGGGTGAGCATGCCAGATATCCATTTTTTTCTCGCTAAATGTGGAGTTGTTTTTGCAATAAAATGAGATATTCGAGCACCATCTATTATGGATTTGATTGGATTATGAACTTTGCCATCAGCAATTATCATATTGGCCCCACCTTCCATAGAGATTCGAGCTGCTTCAATTTTTGTTACCATCCCACCCGATCCATAGTCGTTTTGTGTATTCTTTGCCATATTTTGGATCTCTTTGGTGATATTTTTTATTTCAGGTATATGTACAGCGTTTGAGTGATCAGGTGGCAAAGTATAAATTCCATCAACATCGGATAGAATTATTAGACAATCAAAGCTTGTCATTGTCGTAACTCTAGCAGCAAGACGATCATTATCCCCATAACGTATTTCTGAAGTTGCAACTGTATCATTTTCATTAATTATTGGGATAACACCATTATCAATAAGCATTGAAATTGTATTTCTAGCATTCAAGTAACGTCTTCTCCTCTCTGTATCTTCAATTGTCAATAGAAGTTGGGCAACTTTAATATTTTTTTCAGAAAATGCTTTTTTTATACTACTTATCAGCTCAATTTGCCCCACAGCTGCCGTACCTTGAGCCATATCGAGTTTAAGTTTTTCATTCTTTTTTAAATTTAGGATATTTTTACCGAGGGCAATGGCTCCCGAAGTTACAATAATTACATTTTTGGAATTCTTTTTTAGATTTGCAATATCCTGCACAAGGCTATTTAGCCACTCTTCTCTAATTGAACCTGACTCATCAACAATAAGGCTTGAGCCAATTTTAATTATAATATTTTTATAGCTATTTAATTGTTTTATGGTAGCCATTTTTCTTTCTTTTTATTGTCTTGTTTGTCCTTATTTGTTATTTCCAATAATTTATCCTTTAGCTCTTCAATACCAATACTCTTCTCAGCTGAGATAACTATTATATCCTTATCAACCTTAGCACTAAAATTATTAATTTTCTCTTGAATATCATCGTTGTCGAATAAATCAATTTTATTTAAGATTATTATTTCTTTCTTATTGTCGATTTCATTTCCATATTCACGTATTTCGTTTCTAACGACCTCATATGATTTTCTTATATCATCTTCCTCCAATGATATTAGATGCAAAAGTGTTGGGCATCGCTCTATGTGTGATAAAAATTTATGCCCAAGTCCAACGCCTTGGTGTGCACCTTCTATTAATCCAGGTATATCAGCAATAACAAAAATTTCATCCTCATGACTTACAACACCAAGCACAGGGTTTAAGGTTGTGAAGGGGTAATCTGATATTTTTGGATTTGCATGGCTTAATTTGCTTAACAATGTCGATTTCCCTGCATTTGGCAACCCAACAATTCCATAGTCAGCAATCAGTTTCATTCTTAACCAGATCGCAATCTCTTCACCATCCGTTCCTTTATTCGCAGTTCTTGGCGCTCTATTCGTTGAGGATTTGAATCTTGTGTTACCGAAGCCACCACTTCCACCCTTCGCAATCAAAAACACTTGATCTACTTCCGTTAAATCTGCAATTAGATCTTCTTTCAATTCGTCGTATATTTGTGTTCCCAGAGGGACAGATAGAATTAAGTCCTTTCCTCCATGGCCAGTCTTATTTTTCCCCGATCCATCTGCGCCACGTTCAGCTTTAAAGTGTTGGCGATATCGATAGTCGATCAGAGTATTTAGACCATCAACTGCCTTAACATATACATTTCCTCCATCGCCACCATCGCCACCATCTGGTCCACCAAATTCTATATATTTTTCTCTACGAAAGCTAGCGGCACCATTCCCGCCACTGCCCGCTTTTATATATATTTTTGCTTCATCTAAAAATTTCATAACAATATCCCACCAGTATTTTTGTATAATGGCATAAGATCAACTTAATTGAGCTATTATGGTTTTTAAGGAGGAGTTTTTTTAGTTTACTTCAATAACACTAATGGTTCTTCGACCATTTCTTTTATCTGTAAATTTTACAGCACCGGATTTGGTTGCAAAAATTGTGTGATCTTTTCCAATACCAACATTTTCACCGGGATGCCACGTGGTTCCTCTTTGCCTTATAATGATGTTGCCTGGAATCACTTGTTCACCACCAAACTTTTTAACACCAAGTCTTCTACCGGCTGAGTCGCGTCCGTTTTTCGATGATCCGCCTGCTTTTTTGTGTGCCATGATTCCCTCTTTTTATATTATTTATACTACTATTCAGCTTTTTTTAGTAGCTTTTTTTGCCGGTGCTTTCTTTTCAGCTGTCGCTTTTTGTTTGTTTTTCTGACCTGTAGCAGAAATATCCAATATCTTTAGCTTTGTTTGAAACTGCCTATGACCGATTGTTCTTCGAGAATTTTGTCTCCTTCTTTTTTTGAAGACTATAATTTTTTTTCCTCTATCTTGTTCAACTATTTCCGCAGTCACTGTTGCGTTCTCGATATATGGTGTTCCAACTATTGTTTTATCACCCTCTGTAATCATTAGGATTTCAGTAAATATAACCTCCTTACCTTTTTCATTTGGAAGTTTTTCTGTAATAATTACGTCACCTTTTTTTACAGAGTATTGTTTCCCGCCAGTTTTTATAACCGCTGTCATGTGAGCTCTTTCAATTAAAAATTTAGTTAATGAATATTTCAAAATTAATACCACTATTTAATATTTTAAATAAGCTAAGTCAACTTTTCTTTGTTAAATCTCAAAAAAATTTGCTACTTTATAGGGCTGCATAAAATAAGTTATGAATGAGGAATAATTATGAGGAAAACAAAAGCTGTTGTATTACACAAAAATGGTGATGCAGATCAAATGATATGGGAAGAAATTAACCTACCGGATCCTGACCATGGTCAGGTTTTATTAAAACATGAATTTGTTGGATTTAATATGATTGATGTTTATCATCGCTCAGGTATTTACCCAACCCCATCTAAGCCTTGTTTCCTTGGAACAGAGGCATCGGGGATTATCGAACAAGTTGGCCCTGGTGTAAAGAATTTAAATATTGGAGATAGGGTTGCATATGCTGGAAGTAGCAGCGGTCTCGGCTCCTATTCTTACTCACGGTTAATGAATGCAGATGATTTAATCATAATTCCAGACTGGATGAGATCAGAAGTTGCTGCGGCTATTTTAACTAAAGGAAGAACCGTAGAATATTTATTCAATAGGACGTATAAACTGCAAAAAGGGGACAGATTATTATTTAATGCTGCTGCAGGAGGTGTTGGCCAGATAGCAGGTCAGTGGGCAGCCTTTATTGGCGCGACAGCAATTGGGATAGTTGGTAACATGGATAAAGAGAAGTTTGCCCGTAATTCAGGCTACAAGCATGTGTTTAATATGCAAGATCATGACATAGTTAAAGAAGTTATGGCTATCACTGAGGGTGCTGGTGTCGATGTTGTTTATGACTCAATTGGTAAGACAACCTGGGATATTTCACTTTCTGTAGTGAAGAAGTTAGGGCTTGTTGTTAGTTTTGGCAGTGCATCTGGTAATCCCCCATTATACGATGTTGCAAAGGACGGAGTAAAGAATTCTGCATATATCCACAGAGCAACAATGGTTAACTATATGACCTCACCAGAAATTGGTAAAAAGAGTGCTGAAAGCGTTTTTGAAATGATCAAAAATGGTAGCATCAACCTCAATCTAAATATGGATTATCATCTGGATGATATTGTCACCGTTCACCAAGATGCCGAGGCAAGGAAAACGATCGGGCAGATTGTGATGAAAGTTTAGAAATATTTTTTTAAAATACTCAAATTATCAATAGATGGAGACCGTCTACCAGCATGGATATCTCTTGTAAGGTTCACTATTTCCTTATTGATAGGTGTATCAATACCATATTCTTTTCCCAAATCTGCTACTAATCCATTGATTTCATCAACCTCACTGTACCTTCCCTTTATGTGATCGTGTAAAACTGCATCTCTGGCATTTGGACCAATATCCTTAATTAATTTATCCAGCATAAGTTCAATTGGATTATTAGAATTATTAATTTGTTCTTCTGATAAGCCAAATATTGGTACAATCTTGTATCCATGTTTTTGACCAACCATGAGAGCCTCTGTACCAATTTTCATGATAAGTTCTTTTATGCCCGGAATCCTAAATCCATCATAAAGGTTAGATCCGATTGAGGCGAATGGACCCATACACATTGCATTTATTATTAGTTTCATCCATTTTGCAGATATTATGTCATCTATGATATCGACATTACCAACTGCAGTTAGTATTTCTGCAACTTCTTCCAATCTATCACTTAACGTATCTTTTTCAGCCCCGATACCAAACCAAGTTTTTTCATTTGGTGTATCCCTCTGTATGATTCCTGGAATGAATAATTCAGAAGAGCATTCTACAACACATGCTATTGTTCTTTCTGCGCCAACAATTTTTGATATACGTTCGGCTGTCATAGCATTTTGAACGCCAACTAAAATACCGTCATTCGCAAGGTATGGCTCAATTAGTCTTGTGATCCATTGCGTATCATAGGCTTTCACGAATAAAAATATGAAGTCAAAACTTTGTTTCAATTCAGCCAGACTGCACAGATGATAGGCATTGACATTGGTATTTCTTGTCTCTTCTGGCAGGTTTATTGTTAATCCGTTGGTATTCATTACATTTACATGCGCTGGCCATTGATCGAATAGTGTTACATCATATCCTGCGATTGTAATATCCGCAGCTGCACAAGAACCGTTAGCGCCCGTTCCTAATATGGCAATTTTTTTATTTTTTAATTTCATCGGAAGTTGATATACCTATTTTCCTGTCATAGATTTAGTATGGAACAGCCTCACCACGCCAGTCAATAATATTACCAGTATCGTTGTGATCAATATTGTTAAGTGCTTTGATTAAGTATTCTGCCGCCTCTTCTTTTGTGAAAACTTTTTTATTCTTTATTTTCTGAGTAAATGGTTTCGATAATTGAGTATCAACCGTGCCAGGGTGCAGTCCTACACAAATTGCATTCTTATTACTATATGAAAGTTCGATTGACAGAGTCTTGATAAGCATATTTAGTGCAGTCTTTGAAGATCTGTAACTGTACCAGCCCCCGAGTTTGTTATCTGATATACTACCTAACCTTGCTGACATAAAAGCGATAATTGAATCACTTTCTTTTGTAAGTATGGGCGCAAAATACTTAGAGACTAAAAATGGGATGTAGGTATTAACCTGGAATACTTCTTGTAAATAATCAAGATTAATCTCTCTAAAGGTTCTTTCTGGCGAATAATTTTTCGTATGAAGCAATCCCGTCGTGTTCAATACGACATCTAAACTACCATATTTATTTCTAATCTCCTCTGCACATTTTGCTACTGAATGCTCGTCTAGCATATCCATTTCAAATTGACTCTTTCTCGACTTATCTCGGACAATTTCGATAATAGTATTTTCATGGTCCAATGCTCGAATTTGTTTGGATATTGTCGAACCTATACCCCCGCTTGCACCAATAATGGCAACTCTTGCTTTGCTAAAAATGTTTTTATTTTCAATATTTATCATGATTTACTAATATCTTACTATAATGATTATAATAATCAGTAAAAAAATATAAAACTTTAAACTATTTACTAGAGGTGCACGTTTAATATGTGTTACATTGATTCATGTGCAAAAAAATATGTAACAATGGTTGAAATAAACAAGGATTTTATTAAGAAGTTTCAATCTGAGAAGAAAAAGAAAGACTTTGAGATTATTTTTAACTTCTATGCACCTAAAATCAAGTCATTATTGGTGAGAAATGGTGCGGATGTTACACTTGCGGAGGATATAATGCACGACACAATGATTAACATTTGGGATAAAATCCACTTGTATAATCCAGAAAAAGGATCCTTCAGCTCTTGGATTTATACAATCGCAAGAAATAACAGAATTGATTTACTAAGAAAAAAATCATCACAACCCTATACTGACATTTCAGAGATTGATATTCCATCTGATAATGAAAATAGCCAAGACATAGTTGAACGTAAATCTCTAACTGAACAGGTGAAAAACGCAATTAATTTATTGCCTGAAAAACAAAAAAAAGTGATAGAACTCTCATTTATAAATGACATGACGCAAGACGAAATTGCTGTTGAATTGAATATTCCAATCGGAACAGTAAAGTCAAGAATGAGGCTAGCTTATCAGAAAATGAAAGATAATTTAAAGGACATAACCGCATGAAGAACTGCCCCGATCTCGCAACAATAATCTCATACTCTAGTGGTGCACTCAGTAAATCTTTTGCATTGCTTGTATCATCACACATTGAAAAGTGTGGGCATTGTAAAAAAAATATCGATCGTTGTCATGAAATGGGCGGGAGTTTTTTAGAGGAAACAGAAAATACAGACCTCGATACTAACTCTTATGCACTGTTCTTAGACAAACTTGAAGCGTCAATAAACAAAGAAACGCAAATTAGCGAAAAAGATATTTTTGACAAAAGCAGCGAAGTTCCTGTCTCCCTACAAAGGTACATAGGGAGAGATCTGAGCAGTCTGAAGTGGTCGTTCTTAGCTCCGGGAATAAAAAAATGCTCTATAAAAATAGATGAGAAAGAAAACAAACATCTAACATTTCTAAAAATCAAATCTAACAAGAAAATTCCTGAACACAGTCACCTTGGTAGCGAGTTAACACTCGTACTAAAGGGTTCCTTTGATGATGAAAATGGTAGATATATGACCGGCGACATTGCAGACCATGATCACACTTCAAAACACGAGCCAATTGTGACATCACAGGAAGATTGTGTTTGTGTAATTGCAACTGATGGCCCATTAATTTTCAATAGCTTCATTGCAAATATATTTCAGTCTATCGCACGTATATAGATGTCTCTTCCTTGGAAGTCAGCATGGATAACTGGTGCCAGTTCTGGTATCGGTCGCGAATTAGCATTGCAATTAGCAAGTCAGAACGTAGAAATTTATGCATCAGCAAGGCGATCTGATGAACTTCAAATTTTAAGCGGTATAAATAATAATATACGGTCCATCAATTTGGACGTATCAAAAATCAAAGACGTAAGGAAAAAAACTAAATTTTTTTTTGAGGATGATAATTTTCCTGATCTTGTAATACTTAATGCTGGAGTTAGTCGTCTGTTTACGCTTGATAAAATCGATGAAAAGCATCAGGATATCATAGATTCAATGGATACCAATTATTTTGGCGTAATTAACTGCCTTTCAGCAATTCTGCCGCGAATGATAGAGAGAAAAAAAGGCCATATTGCCATAATGTCATCTGTTGCAGGGTATAGGGGCCTTCCAAATTCGGTCGCTTATAGCCCTACTAAGGCAGCATTGATTAACCTTGTTGAAATTATGAGATCAGAGTTAAGCCCCCTCGGTATCAATATATCTGTTATAAACCCTGGATTCGTTGACACTGATGCCACTAAGGTGAACAAATTTCGAATGCCAAGTATGGTCTCTGTTGAATTCGCTGCTAGGAAGATAATAAGAGATCTTGTAAAATTAAAATATGAAGTTGCTTTTCCATTTATGTTTACATTTTTTATAAAATTTCTGAGGATACTGCCAAACACTCTATATTTCTATATTATAAGAAAGCTTGTTTGGAAAAGTTAGGCTTTACTTCATATGACTTAATTTAAATATACTAATTTGAATTGAGTCTTCACAAAAACCTGCTTCACAATATGATAGATAGTAATTCCAAATTCTCTTAAATTTATCATCATAACCTAAACTTTTAATGTGGGGCCATTTTTTATTAAATTTCTCCCTCCACATTGATAACGTTTTTACATAAGATGGATTGAAGTCCTCAAGAACTTCGATTTGAAGTTGTTTTGTATCAGCAATTTTTTCTAGTAGTTTTTTACTTGGTAAGAAACCTCCAGGGAAAATATATTTTTGAATAAAATCAACTTGCCGACGATATTCACTGAATTTTTCGTCGGCGATTGTTATACCCTGAATTATTGCATGGCCATCTTTTTGAAGGCATTTCTTTATTGTTTCAATATAAATTGGAAGATATTTACTTCCAACTGCTTCAATCATTTCGACAGATACAATCTTATTATATTTACTATTTGTTTTTCTGTAATCTTCAAGTTTGAAATTACAACCTGCTAATTTTTTAGTGATGTTTAATTCTTTTGCATATTTAAGTTGTTCTTCGGAGATTGTAATTGCGTCAATATTAATGGTATTATTCTCAAATAAATATTGAGATAACGTACCCCAACCACAACCAATTTCTAGTACCTTCTCATTATTCTTGATATCTAAATATGAATTTATTTTTTTGAATTTATTTTCTTGTGCTTGCTCTAGTGTAATTTGTTTACTATCAAAATGTGCACTTGAGTACTGCATTTTGTCATCTAGCCATTCACTAAAAAAATTATTTCCCATATCATAGTGGGCTCTTATATTCTTTCTTGCCCCCCTTAAACTGTTCCATCTTAATAAATGCAAAATATAAGAAATATTAAATCTAAATATTTTGAGTGGAGTCATTTTATCAAATTTTTCTTTATTTCTTAGATAAAAGATAAAAAATTGCGTCAGATCAGAGCACTCAATATCTCCATTTACATAACAATCACCAAAAGCATTTGGTCCGCTTGTAAAGTAGTTCCATACAATCCAGTAATTATTCAATTTAATCGTTAAGTCAGAATTAACAGATCCAATTACGTAATCTGTATTATCAGGAAAAATAATTTTTAGAGAACCATTTGGTTCCCAGTTAAATAATTTTTTAAAGTAATTTTTTAGCATTGCACATCTAGTTAATATCGTTATTTTTTATGTAGCATATTTGTAATTTAGGAGCTTCTGGCTTCTTTTTAAAGCTCATTCCTTTAAAAAACAGTTTTAGAGCCTCATAATGTATTGCAAGTATGACTTTTAATGTCATAAATAAATTCTTTGTAAGGCTTTTTAGTAGGTTGTAATTTGTATACTCAAGTTTTTCTCCTGTAAAGTGAGCGATAAGTATTGGCTGACCTCTCGCATGGAGATTTATACCAATTTGAAATAGACTCGAATTATTCCTGATGTGGAATGTATACTCTCCATCCCCATCATTGAACGGTGAAATAAATAATTTCTTATCACACTTCTGATAGATAATTTCCCCTGTTTTGAGTGCCGTTGGGATAACATAAATGACCCTTTGACCAAAAGTATTATTTACTTCGTATATTACTAATTCTATTTGTTTTTCTTTATTGTAGCCAAGATATACCGTTATCGGGTTAAACACATAACCAAAGACACGGGGATAGGCAATCATTGAGAAACGAACTACCGGTTTTTTTGTGATCACATTGTCTTTAATCTCCCCAAGAAAATCTTTAATGGGTCCACCATTACCATGATCTTTGTCGTAAATACTAAATAAATTAAATTTGTTATAGGAAAGTAAATTTGTTTTTTTACTCAAGTTATCAAAATCATCACAATCAAGCATTAGTGCAAAAACACTATATGAGAGCTTATGTCTTATGGGACTAAGGCGTTTGTGGACTACTTTACCTATTAATATTTTATTTTTAATCATTAAATTGGATCACATGATTAATTATACAGCTATCCTATTCCAGCTTTTCTCTATTGTCCACGGTCTGTCCTCTTTTGTAATATTTTCGGCAACGAGTAGACCGCTTTGTATGCCATCTTCATGAAATCCATACCCAAGAAAACTTCCGCAAACCCATATATTATTTTGTCCTTGCCTCTCCAATATCTGTTTTTTTATCTCTTTATTATTAAGATTAAATATTGGATGCGTGAAGATTATTTCCTTGTGCATTTCTCTATCTGATATTTTTTTTTCAGGATTTAATGTTAAGAAAAAATTTGTTTCAGTATTCAGTTTTTGTATACTATTTAGCCAATAAGTCATTGAGAGTTTCATACTATCCGTTTCAGTTTTACGAGTATAATTCCAACTAGACCACAATTTTACATTACGCGGCATTTGATCCGGATCAGAGTGCAGATAGCCAATATTTTGTTGGTATTTAAAATTATCTAAAAGATCTGCGAGTTGCTTATCACAGCCCTCTATCAATTTTTTGCTTTCTTGAGCTTGGTTTGCAAGAACGATTTTATCAAACTCTAAATTTTCATCATCATCATTTGTGATTCTAAAACCATTCCCTACTTTTTCAATTTTCTTAATGGTTGACTTAATTTTTTTTTGAAAGATTGATGATTTAATAATTGCCTCTACATATTTTTTACTTCCTCCATCAACAGATGACCAAACAGGTCGATTTGATAACTTAAATAGCCCGTGGTTAATAAAGAAATTTACGAAGTCATGCGCTGGGTACTCCAGCATATTTTTGGGATCACAAGACCAAATCGCACTACACATCGGAATAATATGATTGTGAATAAAGAAGGCTGGGTAATTCTCGTACATGAGAAAATCATTCAGTGAGGTTGATTTTGCGTATCTCCTGATTGATTTTTTAGCATTTGAGTAGAATTTAATAATAGCAAATAATTGCTGCCAGTGTTGTTTACTTATGAGATTAGATTTTTGCCCAAAATAGCCGCTTAATCCAGAGCCTGAATATTCATAATTTAAAATTTCATCTGACATTGAAAAGCTCATGTCAGATTGATGTTTACTAACGTCAAGTAGATCAAAAAATTTAATTAAGTTAGGATAATTAGCTTCATTGAAAACCATAAACCCGACATCTAATGATACATTACGTTTATTCGAGTCTTTTAGTGTAACAGTGTGCGCGTGACCGCCAAAATAGCTATTTTTTTCGTATAGTGTAACCTCTTTATATTTAGATAAGTGCCATGCAGCAGATAAGCCTGATATGCCACCTCCAATTACAGCTATTTTTTCTGACAATGTTATACCTTCAATTTATGAAAAATGATCTCAACGGTAGTTGTATACGTTAAATTTTTAGATTACAATCGATATTAAAATGACTAAGTACTTTCTAACATATTTTATTGTTTTGGTGATTTTTCTCACTATTGATGCTGTATGGCTTGGGTTCATTGCCCGAAAATTCTACGTGAACAATATTGGCTTTATTTTAGCAGAGAAACCAAATTTTTTGGCCGCAGCAGTATTTTATTCAATCTATGTCATCGGAATTATTATATTTTCCACAATTCCTGCGCTAAAAGATGGTCTTGGTTCAACAGCTTTAATATACGGAGCCCTTTTTGGGTTTTTTGCTTATCTGACATACGATATGACTAACTACATTACATTGAAGGATTGGCCACTTCAAGTCTCGCTCATCGACACTGCATGGGGAACATTTCTGACTGGCATTTCTTCCTACCTTGGATATCATGTTGCTAAATCTTGGGT
This sequence comes from uncultured OCS116 cluster bacterium, assembly GCA_902633855.1. Lineage (GTDB taxonomy): Bacteria > Pseudomonadota > Alphaproteobacteria > Rhizobiales > TMED25 > TMED25. Next base: position 604 of record CACPHU010000018.1, on the reverse strand, counting down.
TACCTTCTAACTCAAAGTTGCTTTCACTACAATAGCTCAAGCATAGATGTACTACATTATTATCTTAAATCTGTGAAATACTATTTAAAGTAAATGTATAATGCTGTATCATTCAAAACATAGAACTATAACCTTTGCATATCTAGGGAGATTTTGAATGGAATATGATATACCAATGAAGCCATATGGTCCAACGGCAGGTAGGGATCACATCGAGGATAAGCCAAGACCGAAAACAAAAACGGTAGATTTTCATATACATATGCGAATTCAAGATGCTGATAAATTGGTTGGTGACAGAATTCCAGATGACTCAAAAGTCCAGTATAGATTTGCGAGCAAAGCTTCAAAAGAGCAAACACTCAAACATCATTCTGAAAGAATGCCATACCTGACGGACATGAATTATAGATTGCCAGATATGGAAAAAATGCAAGTAGATATAGCGGCACTATCTTGTGCCCCAAGACAATTTTACTATTCCACAGAGCCAACACTTGGGCATGAATCAAGTCAAGTCGTCAATGATGGAATATATAAAGCGGTCAAAGAAAATAAAACAACACATGTTGGATTAGGAACGGTTCCTCTTCAAGATACAGAT
>CACPHU010000017.1 GCA_902633855.1 uncultured OCS116 cluster bacterium | reverse complement strand
CATTGCTTTAATCTGGGCTGAAGAGCCAACACGACTAACAGATAACCCAACATTAACGGCTGGACGAATTCCTTGGTAGAACAAATCTGTTTCAAGGAATATTTGCCCATCTGTGATTGAAATGACATTCGTAGGAATAAATGCGGAAACATCGTTTGCTTGTGTCTCAATTACAGGAAGAGCGGTAAGGGACCCCGAACCATTTTCTTCATTAAGTTTTGCAGCACGCTCTAATAGCCTTGAATGCAAATAGAATACATCACCAGGATAAGCTTCCCTACCTGGAGGTCTCCTTAATAGCAGTGACATTTGACGATATGCAACCGCCTGCTTGGATAAATCATCATAAACGATTAGTGAATGCATTCCATTGTCTCTAAAATACTCTCCAATTGTACAACCTGAAAATGGCGCCAGATATTGCAATGGAGCGGGATCGGAAGCAGTGGCTGCAACAACAACGGAATACTCAAGGGCTCCATTATCCTCTAGGATTTTTACCAACTGGGCTACTGAAGATCGTTTTTGCCCAATTGCAACATATACGCAATATAATTTTGCACTTTCATCATCAGTTGCGTTTACAGATTTCTGATTTAATATTGTATCTAAAGCAATTGCTGTTTTTCCTGTTTGTCTATCTCCAATGATCAATTCCCTCTGCCCCCTGCCAATTGGAATTAAAGCATCAATTGCTTTTAAGCCAGTTTGCATTGGTTCATGTACTGATTTACGAGGCATAATACCGGGTGCCTTAATATCAACACGACCATTTTCTTTAGCCTTAATAGGGCCTTTTCCATCAATTGGATTACCAAGTGCATCCACTACCCTTCCAAGAAGTTCTTTTCCAACAGGGACCTCAACGATATCTCCCGTTCTCTTTACAACATCTCCTTCATGGATATCTTTGTCGTCACCAAAAATAACTATACCAACATTGTCTATTTCAAGGTTCAAAGCCATGCCCTGAATACCGTTTGTAAATTCAACCATTTCACCTGCCTGAACATTATCGAGACCGTAGACCCTTGCAATTCCATCACCTACAGACAATACCTGTCCAACCTCTGATACTTCAGCGTTGGATTCAAAGTTTTTTATTTGCTCTTTTAATATTGCTGATATTTCTGCTGCTTTTAGATCCATTAGTTTGCACCTTTCATAAGAATTTTTAAATTATTCAATTTCGTTGATACAGATGCATCAATCATCTGCGATCCAATTTTAACTTTTATACCAGCTATAATTTCTGGTTCGATTATTGATTGGATTTGAATTTCTTTACCAGTCATTTTTTTTAAATTACTGATAATTTCTTGCTTTTGATCATCTTTTAACTCAGCAGCCGTAATCACCTCAGCAATAATTTCACCGCTATTACTTTTCATTATATGATCATATGCATTGATAATTGAGACCAATAAATTTATCCTACGATTTCTGATAAGAACGCTCACTAAATTTTTTACCAAGACGGAGACATCTTGCTTCTTAAAGATTTCATTCATTACGTTAATTTGGTCAGTATAAGTAAAGGTAGGGCTTAATATTAATCTGCTCAAATCTTCGTTATCATTAATCATTTTTTTTAGTGCTGTTAGATCTTTTAGTATCGCCTCTGATAAATTTTCAGCTTCAGCGAGATCAAATGTAGCCTTTGCATATCTCTTTGCAACTTCTGGTATGGATGTCTCATTTGACATTTGGTAGCAATTACCTCTTTTAATATTTTTGAGTTCTCAAACTAGACAATTAAGTATAATAAGAAAACATATATTCATTATCACAGGTGGGCATTATGTGCAATAAAATCTCTCTATATTTCAACAAGTGAACTGTTTATTTTTCCTTTGAGGTTGATTAAAAAATTCTCAGAGGAAATTTTGTGGGTCCACATCTATTGTTATTCTTATTTGTGGTGCTAATTTGAGTGAGTCCAACCACCTTTTAATATATAATTGTATATTGCAGTTCTTGGGTCCTCTAATTAGGAATCTATACCTGTAATATTGTCTCATTCTTGATATTGGTGCTTCTATCGGTCCCAATAATTCTACATCTTTTGGAAAATTATTAATGAGAGCTAGTTTCTGGCTATATTCATTCAGAAGTTTTCTATTTTTTGAGCTCACAATGATAGCGACCAAGCGTGCAAAAGGTGGCATTCGTGAGGAATTTCTTATTGTCAATTCTGCATTGTAAAATTCTTGCTTTTGGTTGTTTTTTAATGATTGTAATAATGGATGATCTGGCATGTGTGTCATAATTTTCACTTTGCTTTCTTGCTTAACACGACCAGCCCTTCCTGAAACCTGATTTAATATTTGGTAGGTACGTTCAGACGCCCTTATATCTGTAACTTCGAGACCAAAATCGGCGTCTAAAATACCTACATATGTTAAACTTGGAAAATTATGCCCCTTTGATATTAATTGCGTCCCAATTATTAAATCAATTTTGTTTTCTTTAATTTGTCTCAAAGCCGCAGATACAGAACCAGAGCTTGGTAGATAATCACTAGAAAATATTATTCTCGACATATCAGGTAATAATCTATTAAGCTCCTCATCTATTTTTTCGATCCCAAGCCCTGTTTGGATGATTTTATCAGATGAGTGGCAGTTTTTACACTTTATGTCTGATTCCTCTGCATGGCCGCAATAGTGGCATTTATATTTCAACGTATTTTTGTGTAATACAAGCCATGCATCGCAATGAGGGCAATCTACTCGCACACCGCAGTTTCCACAAATAGACATGGGTGAGTAACCACGCCTATTCAAGAATATGAGTGACTGCTCATTTCTCTCTTTTGTTTTTTTTAAATCTTCAATCAACTCGACAGGTAAAAAAGAGTCCGTTTCTTTTTCAGCCTTTCGCATATCGATACAACTTATAGTTGGTAATTTCGTTCCATAAAATCTATTATTTAGCGCGGCTCTGCTATATTTATTTGATACAATATTTTCAAACGTTTCAACTGAAGGTGTAGCCGAAGATAATATGCAAGCTATTTTAAGTTGTTTCGCTCTGAGTATTGCCATATCGCGTGCATTATAAATCATACCCTCTTCTTGCTTGTAAGATGAATCGTGCTCTTCATCAACGACAATTAACCCGAGATCGATAAATGGTAAAAAAAGACTTGATCTTGCGCCAACAACAAGTCTAATTTTTTTATTTAAGATATCATACCACAGCTGTCTGCGTCTAGCCTCTGATAAGCCTGAGTGCCATTCCCCGACTTGATTTTTAAATCGACTTCTAAAAATTTTTAAAAACTCTTGTGTTAAAGTTATTTCAGGCAACATAATTAAAACTTGCTTTCCCTGTCTTAATATTTTGGTTGCCGCCTCGAGGTAAAGCTCCGTTTTACCAGACCCAGTTATTCCATCAATTAATGTAACTTTCTGTTGCTTGAGAGAAGCATTTATCTTCTCCATCGCATAGTTTTGCTCTGGGGTGAAATCGATATTCGTTTCGAGATAGATCTTTTCTTCTACCTCAACAAATGACTCGGACTCTTTCAATATACCATTTCTAATCATTCTTCTTATTATGTCATTTGAAAGACCTGAGATTGAGATTATTCTATTTCTCTCTAGTGTGCCGTGCACTTGCAGTAATTCAATCACCGTCTCTTGTTTTTGTGTTATTTTTGAAGTGTGTAAGGGATTAAACGTGTAATAAATTTTTTTCTTCCCTTGCTTTTCAAAGAATTGTTTTTTAAATGACGCTTTTAGAACAAGCCCGAGTGGTACCATATAATATGTCGAAACCCAGTTTAAAAAACTTAACAAGTCTCCAGGCAGGGAAATGCAATCATCCCCTATTTTTTTTGTAATTATCGGCTTAATTTTTTTTCTATCAAAATTTGTAACATGCTCCTCTTGAGACCACACGACCCCATATAGCTCGCGATTTCTGAATGAAACTTTTACGATGGTACCTATCTCTAAGGCCTCAGTGCATGAATATGTGAATGGGTAATTTATATTTATTGGTAAAAGTACTGACAAGAGATGAGGATGTTTCATTTAACAAGGATATTTTTATGAATATTTAACTAAGTTATAATAATTATAAAATATTATTGGTAAGTCTACGTAAATTTGATAAGTTTGTCATTTGGTTTATATAGATATTTCTGATATTTAACCTGGTTGGAGATTATATGAAATTTTTTGTCGATACTGCTGAAATAAAAGAGATAAGTGAACTTTCAGAGATGAATCTAGTTGATGGAGTTACTACAAATCCATCATTAATCGCAAAATCAGGTAATGATATTAAAGAAACAATAAAAAATATATGCCAAATAGTGCCCGGCCCAGTTAGTGCTGAGGTTACCGCGACTGACATAAACGGAATGATTGAAGAGGGAAAGATTCTTCATAGCTTAGCACCAAATGTTGTTGTCAAGATTCCACTAACATGGGAGGGTCTAGAAGCATGTAATAAATTTACTGAGTTAAAAATCCCTACCAATGTTACACTTTGTTTTTCTGCTCCCCAAGCATTACTTGCAGCAAAGGCAGGCGCAACTTACGTATCCCCATTTATTGGCAGGCTTGATGATACAGGTATAAACGGAGTCGATCTTATTGGCGAAATTAGAGCGATTTATGATAACTATGACGATCTCAATACCATGATTTTGGCGGCATCCATTAGAAATATAAATCATGTTACACAGGTTGCGATGATTGGAGCCGATGTTGCAACAATACCTCCAAAAATATTAAAGGAACTAGTGAAGCATCCACTCACTGATATTGGCTTATCAAACTTTTTAGATGATTGGGCTTCAACGGGTCAAAAGATAAGATAGATTGCAACTAGCACATGAGTAATATTTTCAAGATAGAACTAGCTAAAGATGACTTAAATCAGGCGTTGAATACTTGGGTAAGCTACTTAAAAAATGAGAAAAGAGTGTCATCACATACAGTCGACGCTTACTACAGAGATATTAACTCATTCATACATTTCTTAATTGAGCACGTAGGGGGACCTTTGTCGTTGAGAAATCTTGAGACTCTTATTGCCTCAGATTTCAGAGCTTTCATGGCAAGAAAAAAAAGGGATGGAAATAGCACAAGAACGATTGCAAGATTGATGTCAAGCATAAGATCTCTGTTCGAATATTTTGAAAAAATAGAAATTATAAAAAATAATGCAATAAATAATATTAGAATGCCTAAGCTACCACAAAGTATTCCAAAACCCCTTACGTATGAGCAGGCAAAAGATCTAATCATTGACGCACAAAATCTTGATATTAATGAGAAGTCTCCTGATTGGGTCCAAATGAGAAATAAATGTATTTTTCTTCTGCTGTATGGATGTGGCCTAAGAATAAGCGAGGCTCTGGAGTTGAATATAAAAGATGCACCCGTAGAAGAATGGCAGGATACTATCCGAGTGAGAGGAAAAGGGAATAGATATCGAGAAGTTCCATTGTTGTCTGATGTAAAAGAAAATATAAAGAAATATATAGAACTATATCCAAAGAAATATAATTTTGATGACCCTTTATTTATCGGGGTAAGAGGAGATAGGCTGAGTCCCCGCATCGTGCAAATAATTATGCAAAAAATGAGAGCTAGCCTTAATTTACCTGAAAATGCGACACCGCATTCTTTGAGGCATTCATATGCAACACACTTACTCCAAGCCGGAGTCGACCTTCGTTCTATACAAGAATTACTTGGTCATGCAAGTTTATCTACAACACAGATGTATACAAAGGTTAATCAGAAGGAATTACTCGATGTCCACCAAAAAGCTCATCCTAGAAATAAGGCACGCCATCTCAAACTAGTCTCTGATAACTCGTAATTATTTGATATTTTTGAGGGTCGATCCGAGCATTGCGGGTGAACTTGACATAACAATTCCCGCACTTTTCATTGCATCTATTTTCGTTTCTGCGGAGCCTGAATTACCATCCACAATTGCGCCAGCATGGCCCATACGCCTTCCAGGAGGGGCTGTAAGACCTGCAATAAATCCAATAATGGGTTTACCTTTTTTGTTTTTTCTTATAAATTCAGCTGCTTCCTCTTCCGCTGATCCACCAATTTCTCCAATCATTATTATTGCCTCTGTCTTCGGGTCAGAATAGAACCTATCAATAACTTCAATAAAGTCTATACCTTTTATTGGGTCACCTCCTATACCAACACAAGTCGACTGTCCATAACCCACAGCTGTAGTTTGTGCAACAGCCTCATAAGTAAGTGTTCCAGAGCGAGAGACAATACCTATTGAACCAGCACGGTGTATATGCCCTGGCATGATCCCAATCTTACACTCTCCAGGTGTTATAATTCCAGGACAATTAGGGCCCACCAGAATAGAATTTGAATTATTGAGAAGTGCTCTCACCTCCAGCATATCGAGAACAGGTATGCCTTCTGTGATACATACAATAATTTCTATCTCAGCACCTATTGCTTCAATTATTGCCGCGGCGGCAAATTGTGGTGGAACATAAATTACAGACGCATTCGCACCCGTACTCGTAACGGCATCAGCGACATTATCGAAAATCGGAAGATTTAAATGCTCAGCACCACCTTTACCTGGAGTTACCCCACCAACTAACTGCGTTCCATATTCAATTGCTTGTTGTGAGTGGAATGTTCCGTGCTTACCAGTAAATCCCTGGCAAATAACTTTTGTATTATTATTTACTAAGATGGACATTATTCATCATACCTTTGATACTGCATCTACTATCTTTTTGGCAGCCTCGTCTAAATCATTTGCGGGTATAATATTTAAACCAGACTCTTCCAGATATTTTTTACCTAAATCCACATTGGTACCCTCCAATCTCACAACCAATGGTATAGATAAATTTAGCTCGCTTGCAGTCTCTATTATTCCTTGTGCAATTATTTCGCAGCGCATTATTCCGCCAAATATATTAACAAGTATTCCCTTCACATTTTTATCACTTAGGATAATTTTAAATGCATTCATAACTTGCTCTTTGGTAGCGCCGCCGCCCACATCTAAAAAATTTGCTGGCTCCTCTCCATATAACTTTATAATATCCATTGTTGCCATTGCCAAACCTGCACCATTTACCATGCAGCCAATTGTGCCATCAAGCTTTACGTAACTTAATCCGTGATTTGAAGCCTCAATTTCTAGGGGATCTTCCTCCTCAGGATCTCTCAAGCTCAAAATATCTTGATGTCGAAAAAGAGCATTTGAGTCAAAATTCATTTTTGCATCTAGGCAGATCAAATGACCTTCAGTGGATAAGACAAAGGGATTAATTTCAATTAGACTCGCATCTTTCTCTATAAATAATAAAAGTAAATTATTTAAAACAGCCGTTAATTTTCCTTTGTGTGCAGTATCAAGGTCTAAAATCCTCAAAACTTCATCAATATTTTCACTATTGAGTTCTTTTCTGGATGCGTCCAAATATATTTTAGCTATCTTTTCTGGATTTTTATCAGCAACCTCTTCAATGTCCATTCCTCCCTCTGATGAAGCTATCAGACATATTGCTTTAGTCTTCCTATCAATTAGATACGATAAATAAAATTCTTTATCAATGTTGCATCCATCTTCTATGTACACCCTTTTTACTACTTTACCGTCCGGTCCAGTTTGGTTTGTTACAAGTTTCATCCCCAACATTTTATTAAAAGCTAATTTTACCTCATCGAAATTATCTACAACCTTAACGCCACCGCCTTTGCCCCTACCACCAGCATGAATCTGAGCTTTCACAACCCACTTTGGGCCCTGAAGGATATCAATGTGTTCATCTAATTCTTTAGAATTAAAAGCTATAAAACCATTTAATACAGGTACTTTATACTCTCTTAAAAGCTGTTTTGCTTGATGTTCATGTATATTCATTAAAAATTACTTATTTCAATATGAAAATTACTTTAAGTCTGGAGCAATCTTCTGGCAGGCTTCAACTAAGCTGATAACTGATTTGACAGAAGAGCTAAACTCCTCCTTCTCATCTTTATCGAGATTTATTTCAACAATTCTTTCAACGCCATCTTTCCCGATTATGACTGGTACACCAATGTAATAACCGTTTACATCATACTCACCATTCAAGTAGGCAGCTGCAGGTAATAATCTTTTCTTGTCCCTTAAATAAGACTCAGCCATAGCTATAGCTGAGCTCGCAGGCGCGTAATATGCTGATCCAGTCTTGAGTAGAGATACTATTTCTGCGCCGCCATCACGCGTTCTCTGAACAATTTCATCAAGTTTTTTCTGGGTAATCCATTTCATTTTAATTAAATCTGGTAAGGGAATACCAGCTACTGTTGAGTATTTAGTAAGCGGCACCATTGTATCTCCATGCCCCCCTAATACAAATGCCGTGACATCTTCAACTGAAACACCCATTGCTTCAGCGAGAAAGTACCTAAATCGTGCAGAGTCGAGAACCCCTGCCATTCCACAAATCATATTTGTACTATGTCCGGTTGCCTTTTGAAGTGCCCAGACCATTGCGTCAAGCGGATTTGTAATACAAATGACAAAAGAGTTTGGAGCATATTTTTTAATTCCTTCCCCGACAGAACTCATCACTTTAAGATTTATCTCCAGCAAGTCATCTCTACTCATACCGGGCTTTCTTGGCACGCCTGCTGTTACTATTATCACATCCGAGTCTTCTATAGCACTATAATCAGATGCTCCTTCAATCTTTGAGTCAAACATCTCTACTGTACTTGCCTGTGCTATATCAAGACCTTTTCCTTGTGGAACCCCATCAACAATATCAAACAAAACTAGGTCGCCAAGGTTTTTTAAACCAGATAAAAGTGCAAGAGTGCCACCAATTTGTCCAGCGCCGATAAGTGATATTTTATTTCTTCGGTATCCCATTCCTAATCCTTTCTTTCTTTATTCTGAAATTATACTATCCAAATAGTCTGACGATTGCATTTCTTCCAAACGTGATACAGTTCTCTGAAAGATATTAGCATCTTTTCCACCAATCAAAATATCTTTTGGATGGGTCTCTGCTAATATAAACAATATCTTTTTATTTTCATAAAATGTATCTATCAAATTTATAAACCTTTTTGTTTCGTTTCTTTTTTTCGAGTCCAATTTCGGCACATCTGAAATAAAGATAATATTATAGTTATTAGATATTGCGAGGTAATCAGCAACCCCAAGAGGTTTCACGCATAATTCTTCAAATGAGAAGTTTGCGAACTTTCCAGCAGAGACTGAGACTTCTATCTCCCTTCCCTTTAGGGGTATAGACCTACTTGTAACTTCTATACTACCAATTAGGTTTTGCCAAGCCTCATAAAAAATTTTTTTATTTTGTCCATTGATTGGGGAAAAATATACTCTTTTATTTTTAATTCTATCTATCCTGTAATCTTTCTCAGCTTGAAGATTATAAATTTCCATATTCTCTTCTAATTTATCGATGAAGGGAATGAAAGTATCCCTATTTAATCCCTCTGAGTATAAATTCCTTGGATGAATATTTGATGTTGCAATAATTAATATACCCATTTCAAATAATATCTTGAACAGCCTACCCAATATCATTGCATCAGCAATATCTTCTACTTGAAATTCATCAAAGCAGAGAAGTTTACAATCTTTTTCTATTAATTTAGCAACCATCAAAACAGGATCACTATCACCATTTTTTGATACCTCGTTTTTTTTTCTCCAAATAAAGATTTGCTCATGAACTTCATTCATGAATTCATTGAAATGAACCCGCCTCTTTTGCGAAATATCAATATTATTGAAAAATAGATCCATTATCATGGATTTACCGCGTCCCACTTGACCGTATATATACATACCGAGAGGTCTATTCACTTTCTTATTGATGATTCTTTTTAGAAGAGACTGCTTAGTATAAGCTATAAATTCTTCGCTCTTCTCAGCAAGTACATTTATTAATTCATATTGTTTTTGATCAAATTGAATTTCTTTATCTTTTACCAGTCGATCAAATCTATCACTAATGGTTAAATTCATAATTCAATATACAGTTTTACTCTAGAATGAAGATAAGCTTATATGTATTAATTTTATATGATAATCATCATGTGGAGGCAATAAAAAAGGGCTATTAAATAGCCCCTTTGTTTTTGTATATGTATACAAACGATTAATTAAACGATTGACCGTAAGTTGCGAACTCGTCAAGCAATTCAATCTCAACAGTTTTACTTCCAATTTCAATCGGTCCTTCAACCTGATTTGTTCTCATGAGCTCACCACCTGTACCTGAGTCAGCAGACCTGTCTGTTCCAGCTTGTTGCATAACAAAATATCCAAGCACAGCGACGGCAATAACTACAATAACTCCAATTACTAATTTGTTATTCATGGTAACCTTCCTTATTTAACTACATCAAATTTATAGGTTAATATTACAACAATTTTTAAATAATTCAATTCAATTCCTAATATTTGAAATTATCGGTTACATCATGTAAATCAGTTTTGTACGCAACGGATCTTCGCACATAACTCTTTTGTGCTCTTTCCATCATAGCTCTATGTTTTTCCTGAACTTCACCAATAATTTTTCCGGGTGCGCCAAGCACAATTGAGTTATCTGGAATCTCTTTATTTTCCGCAATAAAAGAATTAGCTCCTATCAAGCAACCTTTCCCAATTTTTGCCCCATTGAGAATAATTGATCCAATTCCGACCAGTGAACCATCACCAATTGTACATCCATGTATCATGGCCATGTGACCCACAGTAACATTTTGCCCAATATGTAAACCAAAGCCAGGATCAGTATGAGCTACAGATCCATCTTGTATATTTGAGCCTTTACCTACATGTATTTTTTCGTTATCACCCCTCAATACAGCATTCCACCAGATACTTGTCTCCTCCTCTAAGATGACACTACCAATTATCACAGCGTTTGGCGCAACCCAGCTTTTATTGTCAATCTGAGGCAGTTTATTTTGATATTCATAAATCATTTTAATCTCCAGTTTTCATCAATTTATTATCAATTATATGCAAGTATGAACCAAATGCATTTTCATTTATTAAACCATATTTTCTTTGAGTGCCATTTTTGTCCAGACTCTCGAAAAGATGTTGTCCAGACTCTTTCATGATTGATGAATAATGGTATTCATGGCACATGTAAGCATTCTCTTTCGCAAAACAGTTTGACTCCTTTGCCTTAACCTCTCTGTATCCAAGACTTAATTTCCTCTTATTAAAGCTTGTGACTAAACTCAAAAGCCCCAACATGCCATGCTCTTTGTTATCCTTATCAATAATTGACTTTCCCAAAACCATGTAGCCACCACACTCTCCATAGATAAATTTTCTTTGTTTAGCTGCGCTTTTCATAGAATTCATAAAGTTATTGCAATTTGTCAATTTTTCGCAATGTAACTCAGGGTAGCCCCCTGGGAGATATATACCGGTACAATTGACCGATGGACCTTCATCATGCAGTGGAGAAAAAAAATCTACTTCACGCCCCTCCTTTCTCCATTGCCTTAATGTGTGATCATAGATAAAAGAAAAAGACGGGTCTTTTGCAATGGAAATTCTCTGACCGAGATCAATCGAAGCCTTACCTGACTCTCTAATTTTGGATTCTTGACCGTCATTTACGACATTTGATAATTTGATAATCTCTTCAATGTCTATATATTTTTCTATTAGATTAGCTGCACAATTAATTAAATATTGGTAATTTTCAACATGCTCAGCTAAGAAAAGCCCTAAATGACGCCTGGGGAAAATCAAATCATCTGATTTCGGTAGATATCCTAAAACCTTTATTTTACTTTTCTCTAGCTCTTCATTTATCAAATTATAATGTCTTTCACTTGAGATATTATTTAAAATAACACCGATAAAATTAATTTCAGTATCGTAATTCATTATGCCCTTACATATTGCTGCTAAGGTTTGAGATTGACCACTTGAATCAAGAATAAGCAAAACAGGAATTTTAAATTTTTTTACAAACTCTGCAGTTGAAGATGACTGATTTTTTGTACCATCGAAGAGACCCATTACGCCTTCAATAATATGAATATCATTCTTTTGAGTTGACTCATGAATAAGATACCTAATTTTTTCTTCGGTCATTGCCCAAGTATCATAATTAAATACAGCTCTATTTGTTATATATCTTGTGTATGTTGGATCAATGTAATCGGGTCCAATTTTGCCCGCAGATACACTATAGCCAGCATTGATAAGCGATTTAATCAATGCTGACGTGAAAACCGTCTTCCCACTACCGGTCATCGAAGAAGAAATACATAGTTTAGTTGATGGCATCTTTTATAACATTTTGAATTAATTTTGATCTTAATCCAACGACGGGACCAAGAACAACAATTGCAGGCGCCTTAATTTGATTTTTTTCAATATCACTATTTATATTAAGTAAGTTTGACTCAAGGATTCGTTCAGATGGTAATGTTGCATCTTGTATTACCGCGACACAATCTTGAGATGACCTGCCTTCCTTTATGAGTCTTTGGGCAATTATAGGTAAGTGTTTTATTGCCATATACATGACAACGACAGGAATCTTTGCAACTGCCTGCCAATTAATATCATCTGGCATCTCACCATTTGTATTATGACCTGTTAAAAATAAGATTGAAGAGTTTGTATTTCTTGATGTCGCTGGAATTGAAGCTGAGGCCATTCCTCCGATGGATGATGTAATACCGGGAATGACACGGTATGAAATATTATTTTCATTCAACGTAAAAGATTCTTCAGCACCTCTTGCAAAAACAAATGGATCTCCTCCCTTTAACCTTAGCACCCTTTGACCATCTTTAGCATGCTGAATTATAAGTTTCGAAATATCAGTTTGATTATGAGATGGTTTACCCCCTCTCTTTCCTGCATAAATTAGAGACGCATCCTCTTTTGCAAATTTTAAAATTTCTTCAGAAACTAATGCGTCGTATATAATGACATCTGCTTTTGATAGTGCATACACCGCAAATATTGTTAATAATTTTACATCTCCAGGACCCGCGCCGACGAGCCAGACCTCTCCACTATTGAATTCTGGTAATTTTAATTTATCGAATATTTGCATTTAAAAAAATTGAAATTATTATTATCTTTATGTTACAGAAAAATCTACGTAGAGGATGGACAACCGGCGCGTGTGCAACAGCTGCTTCAAAAGCGGCATTCATAGGGCTTGTGACAGGTAAATGCCCCGATATAGTTACTATTAAATTACCCAATGGCCAATCCCCTAAATTTAATATAGCATATCAAGATGTAACTCAGCAATCAGTGAGTGCTGGAGTGATAAAGGATGCTGGGGACGATCCCGATGTTACCGACGGCTTACTCATTATTTCGAAAATAGTTAAAAGAAATGATCAGAACGGAATTAATTTTAAGGCTGGTCATGGTGTCGGTACCGTAACACTCCCCGGATTACCCCTAGACGTTGGAGAGCCAGCAATAAATCCTGGACCTAGGAAAATGATTGAGGATAATTTGAAGAAATTATCCATTGCCAAGAATAATCTGAATGTAGATATTATTATTGAGGTGCCAGAGGGCAAAGAGATTTCAAAACAAACATGGAATGAAAGACTTGGAATTATTAATGGTATTTCAATATTAGGTACTACCGGTATTGTTATTCCATTTTCCTGCTCTGCTTGGATTCACTCAATACATCGCGGCATTGATGTGGCAATCAAAACAAATACAATGCATATTGCAGCGTGTACGGGCTCAGTCTCTGAGAAAGCAGCAAAAAAAGAATATAACTTACCCCCCCAATCTATGATTGATATGGGTGATTTTGTGGGCGGTATGCTAAAGTATCTAAAAAAGAATACTGTGCCAAGAGTTACAATCGCAGGAGGCTTTGCAAAATTATTAAAATTATCACAAGGCGAAATGGACTTACACTCTAGTAGGAGTCAGGTAAATTTAGAAAAACTCAGATCAGAGATCAAAAAACTAAACCCAAATAATTTGGATCATGTTGAACTTAGAAAAATTAGTACCGCTAACCAATGTTTGTCTATGCTTGGTCCAAAAAAATATGAGCTTGCGAAGAATGTTGCGGTCGCTGCACAGGATGTGGTAGTTAAGTACCTCAAAAAAGATGGTGTCTCAATTGATATTATGATTGTTGATCGAACAGGGGATATTTTAGCGAAAATCGAGAGCAGAGATGCATAAGATCCTTATAATTGGAGGGACGTCCGAGAGTAATAAGTTGGCAGACGCTCTATCAGATTCTTTCATTACAATACTCTCACTTCAGGGTAATACTGAGAAACCAAGATTAGGCAATTACTTGAGTAGGATTGGTGGTTTCGGTGGCGTAGAAGGATTGAAGGATTATCTCTCAAATGAGCCTATAGATGCGGTTATTGATGCATCCCATCCATATTCTAAAAAAATATCGAATAATGTTTTAGCTGCTACGAAAGATTTAAATATAAAACTTTACCAATTGCACAGACCGGCTTGGAAAAAAACCCCATCAGACTCTTGGTTTGAGGCTTCGAGTTTTATTGAAGCTAGT
Organism: uncultured OCS116 cluster bacterium; assembly: GCA_902633855.1. Taxonomy (GTDB): domain Bacteria; phylum Pseudomonadota; class Alphaproteobacteria; order Rhizobiales; family TMED25; genus TMED25. The sequence continues at coordinate 2,904 of CACPHU010000017.1, read as the reverse complement.
TTTATAACTAGCAGTCTTCCAAGAAATTCACGTATTTTCTTAACTATTGGCAAAAAAAATTTAGAAATATTTGAAAAATCTCCCAAATGGATGATGGTCAGAACCATAGATAAATATCAAAAATTTATTAGTCAAGGAAAGAAGTATATAGTAGGTCGAGGTCCATTTCGTATCGCAAGTGAGCTAATTAACATGCGGAATAATAAAATAACTCATCTTGTGACACGTAATAGTGGTAGTGCAGAAACATATGCAAAAATCTACGCCTGTCGAGTACTAAATATACCCATAATAATGATAGGTAGGGAAAATGATGACGCGGCAAGGGAGAGTTCTTCAATAGAAACTATTAAAACTAACCTACTTGTTCATTTTGGTCTGAATAAGTGATTAAAGTTTTCGTCATAAAGTACGCTATTTATATCTGATTTCTTTTTAAAATTCTTTCCAGTAATTATGAGTGCGGTTCTTGTTATTTTTTTTTCTCGAACCCTTGAAGCAATATTATCCAATCGATCTAATATAATTTGCTGATCTGGCCAACCTATCCTGTAAAGTACTGCAACAATCGCGTCATCTCCTAGAATTGGAGTTAGTTCACGATAAATATAATTTAACCTCCTGATCGATAGATGAATAACTAAAGTCGCACCTGTTTTAGCAAAGGTTTTCAGATCTTCACCCTCTGGCATCGGTGTTGAACCAAATGAGGTTCTTGTAAGTATTACACTTTGAACTTGACCTGGTGCAGTCAGTTCAGTTTTCAACTGCGCTGCTGCCTCCACATAAGCTGGGATACCAGGGACTATTTGGAAATCTATATTGTGTTTCTGGAGAAGGGTTATTTGCTCTGATAAAGCTCCATAAACGCTCACATCACCTGAATGAACCCGCGCAACATCCACATTTAATTCTTTTGCTCTAATATATAATTGTTCAATCTGTTTCATGGTCAGATCTGATGTATCAATTAACTTCGCTTCTTTTGGCACAATTGACAATATTTCCTTCGGTACAAGAGAACCTGCATATAAACACATTTTGGTTTTACTGAGTATTTTATGCGCCTTTAGCGTGAGCAGATCAGGGTCCCCTGGACCTGCACCAATAAAAAAAATCCTCATGCAATACCCCTATTTTTTTCTAATTTATAACCCCTTGGCGTGTATACGTTGGTTGAATCATTGTGTTTCGTGAAGCTCTTTGTATGGGATGAACCAATGATTAATAACGTGAACATATCAATGCTGTCGGATTTAATTTCATGGAGTTTTAGACATTGAATAAATTCTTTTTTTCTTCCAACATTTTTTGCAATTACGACAGGTGTATCAGATGATCTGACAGATTGAATATGATCCAGTACAATTTTAAAGAAATACTTTCTCTTGCTGGATGTTGGGTTATATATGCCCAAAACAAAATCTCCTTTAAGAGCTGCATGGATCCTGTCTAATATGACGTTTTCTGGAGTTAATAAATTTGATAATGATATTATGCAAAAATCATTTCCAAATGGCGCCCCAACCTTTGCTGATGCAGCTTGAAATGCTGATATACCTGGTGTCATTTTGATATCAATATCGGTTTCATTTTCTTCATTGTCCAAAATCTCATATACGATAGATCCCATAGCAAATATGCCGGGGTCACCTGAACACACTAAAGCAACGTTATTTCCCTGCCTTGCAAGAGAAATAGCCTTTAACGCCCGCTCCTCTTCTTGTCCAATTGGATAACGATAATACTTTTTATTTCTTCTTTTCTTGATTTGATCAAGGTAACCTGAAAAACCAATATAATGGGTTGACTCATCAAGAATATTATTAACCTCGATTGTCCTCCAAGCATCGCTTCCTGGCCCAAGACCAATAATAGACAGCGTCCCATTTTGTGTGCTTGGAAGGTTTTTTATAACCTGGCGACTACATGCAACTGCACACGTAGCCTCAGCTGATTTATTTTTTTCAACTATCAGCTTGGATGACTTGCCAGCTGCTACTAATGCGGCAGCCTCAGCAACACTGTGAGATCCTATGGTCCTAAAAACATACTCGGAAGAATTTGCTAACTGAGCACTTATCTTGTTTAGCTCACTTGCTTTATAGTGAATAATTGGTTTATTTAAATATTGACCCAGTTTATTTATCGCACGCTCATTTTTTTTTAAATCTATAGTTGCAATCGCTTTAACGGAGTGAATTGATAAGTCTTTCTTTTCAAGTGTATCTAAAACAAGTTTTTTCAATTTGACATAGGATGCGCCTGAAACAGTTCCAATCCCAATGATAAGTTTTTGAGGTCGATAAACAAGCAATTCTTTATTTGGCTTTATCGATGAATTAATCGAAAATTTGATTTCGAGTTTCGACGAACCGGAAACTCTAATCTTTTTGCTTTTAAGCCAGCTATATGCAGGCACATTTTTTAATGAACGTTTATCTAGTAGCTCCGAAATAAATTCCTTGTAATTACAATCTGGATCTAGTACAAATCCAGGCGGTGGGTTATCAGGAGAAACTCCTAAAAAAGTATCACTTTGTGTCGTAATGACTGGCTTAGAATTTAAAATTGTTGCAAGTTTAGTTGCTAATTCATTCGCCCCAGAATGAGTATCTAATAATGGTATTGTATATTTACCGTCTGGTGATAATGCTACTATGCAAGAACCGCTGTGTTTTTTTGGAAGCTTTCCCTCCAGCGATCTTATAATAATTGGTATTGAACAAATTGCTATTATATTAGTTTTTTCTTTTTGAAGTAACTGAATGTGCTTTGCTAGGTTTTTAAATGAGACATCTACCTTTGCATCAATGATGTTCAAGCCATGAATTTGGCAATTTTCAATTTTTTTTAGGACAAGCACTGCCAGATCCAGGTTGAATTTCGATACAACAATTACAG
>CACPHU010000016.1 GCA_902633855.1 uncultured OCS116 cluster bacterium | reverse complement strand
GTCCAGTCATTCCAAAGGCAGCATCTCCCATAAAATTAACACAAAATTTATCTGGTGCAGCAAGTTTTGCACCAATTGCGAAACCCAGACCAGTACCTAACTGATGTGACTTTCCCCAACCGAGATATGATCTAGGTGTGTCAGATTGATAAAATGGCATAATCTGATATCTTGGGCTGCCTGCATCATGAGTTACAATGGAATCTTTTGGATCAATATTCTTCATAAATTCTGATATGACTCTGTAGGGGCTTATTGGCTTATCTTTTGAGTCTAGGTGTTTAGACCAATTTTCAAGATATTGTTTCCTTACTTCGAATATTTCTTCAGGAACATCGTTACGAATAATTTTACCGGAAAGATAATCTCGACAGGACTCAATTAACTGCTCTAAAACCAATTTCGTATCTCCAAGTACTGGGTAATCGATATCATAACTTTTATATAAATCCTTCGGATCATTGGTGTTATGAATTATAATTTTTCCAGGCGGTATTGTTGTTACCATGGGATGTTTTGTAAGACTTGTTCCCAGTGCAATTACAACATCTGACTTCTTCATGAAATGAACTACGGGATCACTCATTACGCCAGATCCACTACCTAGGGCAAGTGGATGATTTCGCTCTGAAATTGAACTTTTTCCTTCCATTGTTGTCATAACTGGAATTTGTAATAATTCCGCAAACTCGGCGAGCTCTCTCGTGGCCTCTGCATATAGTACCCCGGCACCCGCAATGATAATTGGATTCTTAGCACTTAATATTATTTTAGAAATATTTGTTATCTCCTCACTGCTTGCCATAGATCTTGCAAATTGAATTTTTTTGTAATTCTCTATCCTACTATCTTCTATATCTTGGCTAAGTATATCCTCAGGTATTTCAACCATTGCAGGTCCTGGACGACCGTTTCTCATTGACGCGATGGCCCTACGTAAAACATCGATAGATTTTGATGGTGTTGTGATTTGCTCAATAGATTTGGTAATGCTTTCATATGACTTTAAACTTGAAAACATTGGAAATACCCCGTCTCTGTCTAAAGGGTGCCCCAATGGAAGCACCAGTAATGGCGTTGAGTCACTAAAGGCAGTTGCAACCCCAGGATAAGCGTTCTCGGCGCCTGGGCCGTATTGCATCGCAAATGCGGACAACTTCTTTCCATTTGTTACTCGACTATATGCATCCGCAATTCCAAGACCAACTCGCTCCTGCCTACAAACTATTGGCTTTATATCCTGTGCTGCTGCGGCTTCAATGATTGGCGTTGTTGGAAAGCAGTTAAGACATTCGAGACCTTCCTTTTTAAGAATAGTTATGATTGCATCTAAAACTTTCATTCCTTTAACCTTATGAGTTACGAACCCCTGTTTACTTCAAGTCTGCGATCCACTTGTTCGATGATTGGATCAATCAAGTACGTATCCTCTCCCATTTGAATTGCTATTAATTTTATTAGCCTATCAACTCTCTCTATATTTTTAGCCCCAGAAAAAAGTGCTCTTGCTGCAGATGACGGACGGATAAGACTTTCTGCGGCCTTTGCATATTTATTAAACGGTACTTGATCGGAGTCAATTGCACCCAATTTTGTTGCAATAGTACCCACCCAATTATAGATTTCTTCAGAGTGCGCCAGATCCGAGTGGACTGCCTCTTTTATGGCAACAGCATTTTCCTCTTTGACACAACGATAATTACCTGATAGGAGCATGCTCCACTTTGCAAGTGGAACAAAAATTGAGTCATGCACTTTTAACTTTACTGGTAGGTCAATCATGTCACCATCTAGATCATATTTAATTTTTTCTATATCACTTTGCAGATCTCTTAATATTTGAGTGTGCTGATCTGACTCAAATCTTGCTGCTTTAAAATTTGTTGGCAGCCCAACCTGTAAAACATTAATATTCTCATCAGGCGGTCTAAATGCCTGAGGGTCTGGACTGCACAAGGTCATATAATTTGAGTCAAAATATTTCCAGACATCAGCTTTTGTGTATGCCCCATCTAGTTTTGATGTATCAAGTCCCTCAATTCTAGCAATGTAGGGCAATGGGGGCATATTCATGATGGACATGCAAGGTTTTTTACTCAAGCCAATCTCTTTGAGCAGCTTGGCAATCTCTTCTGCCCCATATTGTGGCTCCTGCATCGCCAATGCGATCAGATCATAGGTTGAAATATCAACATCACCTGGCCCGAGCGCACGAAGATTTCCTGGGCAATCTGTTGATCTTAATTCGACTACTTTGTCTTTATCACGAATTGGAAGGCGGACAATGGCACCCTCTTTGTTAATAAGTTCCACTTCTTGTGGAAGGCAAACAAGATCAACATCATGTTCAGCTAGAGCTAACTTGATGCCTAATAATGAGCCATATGAGGCCCCTAGTATAAGTATTCGATATTTATTCATATTATTCCTTCCTCATTTTTTAAATGTTTTGTGAAAATATTTTTTTGGTATCATGAGATGAACACCTTTATTGCCGTTTACCACTTGAGTTATTCTCAAGTCACCGACATAGCTCAATAAAGTATAAGCATCGGCTCGAGTTAAGCCGCAAAATTCAGATAAGAAATTGATCATCTCTCTTGTTGTGATTTTTACACATTCATCGAGATCAGGATCAAATGCCATTGTAATGAAATAGTCATTGTTTTCTGCAATTGGCCATGTAATTTCCATGTCCGTTCTATTTGATATTTTAAATTTACCGCGCATGTCCATTTCTACGGCAGCGGTACAAATCTCACCATCGCCTTGCGTTCCATGCCCATCACCGATGGACACCATTGCTCCATTTTCGAAAACAGGCAAATATAGTGTAGTTCCAACTTTCAACTCTTTGTTATCCATGTTACCACCATTCTGTCTGGGTGGCACGGTTGATAGCTTACCCCATTCCATTGGTGGTGCCGTTGCAATAAGACCAAAAAATGGATCCAGATCGACTTCCATATTCCATGGTGTTTTTGCAATCTTTCTCGCTTTATCTATTTCAAGATATGACATCTGACGGGAGTTAAAATCGTCTGGTAAGGCACCCTTTAATGGAGCAACGCCAGTGTAGGCCCAATCTGAGTCAAGCTCTATTGAGAGAATTTCAATTTCTACAACATCGCCTGTTTTGGACCCATCAACCTCGATTGGACCTGTGCATATGTGACCACCTTGAAGTGTGCCACGCACACTTTTTTCATGAATTTCTAATAAAGACTCTTTTACTTCATATGGGCTATTTTTTGTTACCTCAGGCGGCCCTGATACTGATCTAACTTCAACCTCATCACCGCTATTGATGTTCAAAACTGGTTTAATTTCCGCAGACAGAAATCCCCAATGAACAGTCTTATGATTTGCTTCAAGATAATGCTTCATTTATCCTCGATTTTGAGATTATTTTCGTTTTACACCAGCCAAATTGTCAGTCACAGCACAAACTGATGCCGTGTCTTCAAGTGCTCTACCTTGAGCAATAGCTGCTCTGTGTATGTCTCCAGCTAATGAAAATAGTGGTGTGGGGCAACCCATTTCATCAGCAAAATCTAATATAACAGAAATATCTTTTTTTGTTATTAAATGGTTTGCTGAGACATTTTCATCATATTTATTGTCAACCATCATCTGACCGCGCACCTCAAACATCCGTGAGCTTCCAGCACTTGATTTTATGACGTCGTATACCAATTGCGGATCAATCCCCGCTTTGACACCATAGGTAATTGCTTCAGCAGATGATACGTTGTGTATTACAACCAGTAAATTTGCGATATATTTCATCTTTGATCCTGTTCCAAATTCACCAAGGTAGTGTACCTCTCGCCCCATTTTCTCAAATGCTGGTTTTACCTTGTCGAATGAAGCTTGATCACCGCTTCCAAAAATTACAAGATCCCCTGCCCAAGCTTGGTGACCTGTTCCACTAACAGGGCAATCAAGAAGAGTTATGCCTTTATCTGCAAGAATATCACGCGCTTTGATTTTATCAGATATCTTAAGTGTGCATGTATCTGCAATTATGACCTCTTTTCCCGACTTTGAAATTTCATCTGCAACAACCATTAAAGCATCTGGATGCGGTAATGATGTTATAACCCGATCGGCTTGATTTACTACATCTGTTGGGGATGATGCCCTTTTTATTCTTGCATTGCCTTGTGCCTCAAATCTCTCTTCATTGACGTCAAAGCCTATTATTTCGTAACCCGCTGCGCTAAGATTCTTGGTGTAAGCTGACCCCATAATACCAAGGCCAATTATTCCTATTTTTTCTGACATTTGTATCCCCTTAAAATGATTTTTTTATTTACATTAACATGTTAAATCTGCTTTAATATATCAACATATTTACAATGTTTGTAAATAAATTAATTTTCGATCTGCCAAATACTGGCATTTAGTAGTGAAAATAAATTCTAACGGGGTAAAAAATGAGTACAGCAAAAATTGACGCAAGAGATAAGGATTTTCCATATAAAGAACTTCCGGTGATGGATCTAGATCCAATTTTGAAGGGCGACAGGGACGCGATAAAATCACTAGCAAAAGAGTGGAGAGACGTAGCCGAAACACTTGGTTTCATGTGCCTTACAAATCATGGTATATCCCTTGATAAAATTGAACGAATGGAGCAGCAGATTATTAGGTTTCACGATCAAGATATAGACTTCAAGATGAAGTTTAAGGTCAATGAACACCAAAGAGGCTATATTCCATCAAAAACAACTATTTTAAAACACTCAGAATATGAAGAACATACAAAAACAGATACCGTTGAGTGCTTGGTTTTGGCAACTGATTATCCTGATGATCACCCAAATGTAAAGGCTGGTAAACAATTCTATTCACAAAATCCTTGGCCAGAACTTGATGGTTTCAAAGAAGAAATCATGGATTATTGGGATGGTATTATTAATATGTGCAAAAAACTACTCCCAGTTTGGGCAGAAGCTCTAGAAGTTGAGGATGGCTTCTTTGAGCCTCACTTTGAAGAACTTTATAGCTACTTCAGATTAGCTAAATACCCAAAAGTTGATTTTGTTGAAGAAAAAGAATTTGGTTTAGGCGCTCATGCTGACACTGGATTTATGACTATCTTACCAATGGCAAAAGAACCAGGGCTCCAAGTTATGGATACCAATGGTGAGTGGTTCTGGCCGGTAATCCCTGAAGGTGCTTTAATTTTAAATCTGGGGCAATTCTTAGAAAGATGGACAAATGAGAGGTTTAGAGCGACACCACATCGAGTGTTACCACCTAGAAATAATGATAGGTACTCACTAGCATGTTTTGTCAATACAGGTCTTGACACAGTCGCCAAACAAATACCATCATGTGTAAGCAATGACAATCCTATGAAATACCCTGAGGAGAGTTATTGGGATTTCTACAAGTGGTATTTACAGCAAACATACACCCATTACGGAAAAGTTGCCGAAGATAGCAATGCTTAGCTAAATATTTTCAGACTATACCTAGCTTCTTTAGTTTTGCGATTTTTTCTTCTGAGTAACCGAGGTGTTCACTCAGAATTTCTTCAGTGTGTTCACTGTGTTGTGGCGGTGGATATCTATATGTAATGCTGCCCTCACTCATTTTTATTGGATTAGCTATTAGCTTGTATGGGCTCTGATTTTTATCTGTCCCTTTCATATTAATTATCATATCTCTGGCCAACACTTGGGGATCCGAAAAAACCTCTTCCAGTGTGTTAATTGCACAACAACCAATATTCTTTTCTTCTAATTTCTCTAACCACCATTTTGTTTCATGCATCTTAGTAATTTCATTGAGCTTATTGGTGACCTCCTCACGATTTTTTACCCTCTCGACGGCCTCTGCAAACTTTTTATCCGCGAGCAAATACTCACAGGATGCAACCTCGCAAAACCTCTCAAATGTTGCGTCATTGCCAACAGATAAAACAAAATAACCATCCTTCGATGGCATTACCTGATAAGGTAAAATATTTGGGTGTTGATTACCTAATCTATCTGGATTGCTTCCAGTTGCTAAATAATTCATTCCTTGGTTTGCGAGCCAAGCCACGTGGGCATCAAGCATCGAAATATCAAGATGCTGTCCTTGATTTGTTTTATCCCGGTGCCTCAAAGCTGCTAGAATTGATACTGTTGCATACATTCCTGCCATCAGATCCGCAATGGACACACCCACTTTCATAGGCTCACCATCGGGTTCTCCGGTCAGGCTCATAACCCCACCCATTGCTTGCACCAGTGCATCATATGCAGGTCGATTTGCATAAGGCCCCGTTTGCCCAAATCCTGTAATCGAGCAATATATGAGATTTGGAAATTGATCCTTAAGTGACTCGTAGTCTAAGTTATATTTTTTAAGTGTTCCAACTTTAAAATTTTCGACCAGTATATCTGACTTCGATATCAATTCTCTTGCAATTGACTGACCTTCTTCCGAACTTAAATCTAATGTCAGAGAGCGCTTATTTCTGTTCGTACCTGAAAAATACGCACTTTGATTTGTATCCTTTCCATCAATATCCTTCATATAAGGTGGAGCAAATTTTCTTGTGTCATCGCCCGTTTCAACCCTCTCAATCTTTATAATATCAGCGCCCAAATCCCCTAAAATTTGGGTACAATGTGGTCCAGCTAATACACGGGTTAGATCAAATATCTTTATGTCTTTTAATGGTCCCATATGGCTATTGTAAAAAATTTTTTAAAAAGTCTATAAATTGCAATATAATATCTAAAAAAAATAGTATATAAAATACAAAGAAGATAGAAAAAAGTAGGGAAATTATGAGTTTACTAACAGATCGCTTGAAGTACGAAGCAATAATAGATAGGCCCAAATTAAAAGGCCCAAACGGGTCAAAAATAATAGTCTGGACAACGGTCAATGTAGAATTGTGGAACATAATTCGACCAATGCCACGAAATGCGTTACCGCCTCCAATGGGCAATCAACTACTTCCAAATGTCCCGAATTGGTCTTGGCATGAATATGGAAACCGTGTTGGATTTTGGAGACATTTAAATGCCCTTCAATCACGAAATATAACAGCTACACTTGCTATAAATGGACATGTTTGCTCAACCTACCCTCGTATTGCAGAAGCGGCGCTCGAGGCAGGTTGGGAGTTTATGGGGCATGGATATGAGCAGCAGCCTCAGCACTCTCTCGATGATGAAGATGCAGAAATTGCGGCTGCTGTAGAAGAAATTAAGTCATTCACAGGTAAGCAGCCAATCGGTTGGGAAAGTCCTGGACTAACTGAAACTGAAAACACACTTGATCTTTTGAAGAAGAATGGGATTGAATATGTATGTAACTGGCCAATGGATGATTTGCCAACAACGATAGAGACAAAAAATGGGCCAATGCTTACACTTCCATATCCTCTTGAAACCAATGACATTGTCATACACATAATCCAGCACCAGCCAGCGAATGTGTTTTACCAACAATGCAAGGAAACATTCGATAGACTCTATTTGGAAAGTGAAGAAAATATCAAAATTATGGCGATAAGCATGCATCCCTATCTGACGGGCACACCTCACCGTATAGGTCATGTTGAAAAATTGTACGATTATATAAACCAACATGATGGTGTTATTCACATGACGGGTGAAGAAATATATCATTGGTATAAGTCCGAAACCAAAACTGATTAGAGCCTAATACGATGGATAGTGTTAGCCCATTCGAGAACAAAGTTGTCCTGATAACAGGCGCTGCACGAGGTATCGGTAGAGCTACAGCAATCGAATTCGCAAAGAATAATGCTAAAGTTATCGCTGTTAGCAGAACACGAGATGATCTAATTAAATTACAAAAGCAGTTTCCAGAAAACATAGAGATCTGGGATTTTGATATAACCGGTGATGAGTTCATCAAAAAGATGGGGTCATTAGAACGTCTGGATGTTTGCATAAATAATGCAGGAGTAAACCGGCCTAAACTTATCGAAGATGTTGATGATGCAACCCTGGATTTGATGCTTGATCTCAATGTAAGAGCAACATTTCGTACATCTAAAGTAGCGGTAAAATTAATGAAAAAAAATAAACAGGGGGTGATAATAAACGTTACGTCCCAAATGGGACATGTTGGTTCGCCAACCCGAACCGTATATTGTCTCACAAAGCATGCGGTTGAAGGACTTACTAAAGCCCTAGCGGTTGAAGTCGCGTCGTCAAACATAAGAGTCTGCTCAATCGCTCCAACATTTGCAGATACACCTATGACCAAGCCAATGTTTGAAGATGAGAAATTTAAAAATTTTGTCTATGGAATGATACCAATGAAAAAATTAGTTGATGTCCAGGATATTGTAGATGGCATATTGTATTTATGCTCTCCGCAGGCTAAAATGATAACTGGAACAAGTTTACTTATTGACGGTGGCTGGACTGCGCATTAACACAGGAGAATGTATATGGATATAAAAGTAAATCTCGATGCAATAAAAAAAGCATCGGAAGAGCTCTCAAACTGGGGCAGATGGGGTAAAGATGATCAAATTGGTACTCTTAATCTTGTAACTCCGGAAGATATTATTGAAGCTTCGAAGTTAATAAAAAAAGGGAAGGTTTTCTCATTGGGTATTCCTCTTGACAGAGAGGGACCTCAAAATGGTCTATTTGGTGGACGCTTTAATCCTATACACCAAATGCTTGCAACAGGCACGGATGCTGTTTGTGGCAGACAAGATTGGAATAAAATTCGCTATGCTGATGATACGCTAAACTTGTGTGTTCAGGGAGCTACACATTGGGATGCACTTGGGCATATATTTTACGAAGACAGGGCTTATAACGGCCATGACCCAAAACAAATTGATGTAACAGGGTTAAATGTTCTTGGAATCGAGAATTCAAAGGATAAGATGAATGGTCGCGGAGTTTTGCTTGATATCGCACGATACCGTGGGGTTGATTGGCTGCAAGACGGAGAGGGTATTTCAAATGATGAACTCGATGCATGCGCGAAGCAACAGGGTGTTGATATTAAAAAAGCAGACTTTATCATAATAAGAACGGGTCAAATGGAACGATGTTTGAGCGAAAACGAATGGGGTGGATATGCCGGCGGTGATGCTCCAGGAGTAAAATTTGAAAATTGTTACTGGTGCCATGAAAAAGAGGTTGCAGCGATATGTTCTGATACCTGGGGAGTGGAAGTTAGACCAAATGAAACCTCCGAGGCAAACCAACCTTGGCACTGGGTGGTGATACCTGCAATGGGACTATGTATGGGTGAGATATTTTATTTAGAGGAGTTAGCTAAGGACTGTGCCGCAGATGGAGTTTATGAATTCTTCTTTTGTGGACCTCCTCTCATAATAACAGGTGGAACCGGATCCCCTATAAATCCACAAGTGTTTAAATAAACAAGGAATTGAAATTTGATTAGATATATAAAGAAACGTTCAGAATCGAATAATGTAAGTGAAGATAAATCATCAATTGAAGAAACAGTCAGATCAATCTTAAGAGATATTAGAGAAAAAGGTGATGCCGCACTGGAGCATTATTCAGGACATTTTGATAACTGGAGCCCAGCAAACTTTCGACTATCTGAAGATGAAATTGATGTGGCGATATCAAAATTAAATAAATCTGAGATTGAAGATATTAAATTTGCACAAAATCAAATCAGGCACTTCGCACAAAAGCAACTGGAGACAATGAATGAGCTGGAGGTTGAAACACTACCAGGAGTATTTCTTGGCCACAAGCATATACCAATAGAAAATGTAGGGTGCTATGTGCCAGGCGGGCGATATCCTATGGTCGCTTCAGCACATATGAGTGTTCTTACAGCGAAGGTGGCTGGAGCAAAAAGAGTAATTGCGTGCGCCCCACCTTATAATGGAGGAGCGCATCCAGCAACAATTGCAGCAATGCATTTTGCAGGTGCGGATGAAATTTACCTTATTGGTGGGGTTCAAGCAATTGGTGCAATGGGTATAGGTACTGAAAAAATTGAGCCTGTGAATATGATTGTTGGCCCTGGTAACTCTTATGTTGCAGAGGCAAAAAAACAAATGTTTGGGGAGATTGGAATTGATTTAATTGCTGGACCAACGGAAACATTAGTTATTGCCGATGATACATCAGATGGAGAAATCTGCGCTACTGATTTACTTGGTCAAGCAGAGCACGGACCAACATCACCCGCCATCTTAATTACTAACTCAGAAAAATTAGCCGAAGATACTCTAAGTGAAATTGATAGGCTTCTCGAAATACTACCAACGGCTAATATAACAAAAGGCTCTTGGGAAAACTTTGGTGAAATTATACTTTGTGAAGACCAAGAAGATATGCTGATTGAGGCGAATAAATTAGCTTATGAACATGTTCAGGTGATGACAAAGGATCCATCATACTTTTTAAAAAATCTTAAAAATTTTGGTTCGCTATTTTTAGGGCAAGAAACTAATGTTGCCTATGGCGACAAAGTGATTGGAACAAATCATACACTTCCTACCAAAGAGGCAAGCAAGTATACAGGTGGGCTGTGGGTTGGTAAATTCTTAAAAACCTGCACCTATCAAAGAGTTGAGAATAAAGATACATCAGCGCAAATTGGTGAGGTGTGCTCCAGATTGTGTATGCTAGAGGGATTTGCTGGGCATGCTGAGCAAGCTAATATTCGAGTCAGAAGATATACTGGTAAGAACGTACCCTATCCTGAAAAATAGAACTATCCAGCTAATTTATGATACGGTGCTTGAAGTCCTTCAATGACTTTCGGCATTGTTTTATCAATGTCAAGGATTGGTAAACCGTGAGTAGGTGCAATATATTTTATATCTAATTCATCCACTAGCTCTTTTAACTTCTTTGTGTAGATCTCCATATCAACGAAGTTAGTCCAAAAAAGTGCTAGTTCTGCAAATACTGCTGAAACGTCAAACAAATCAAGTGTATCGGCTTCTTCGGCTATCATTCCACAGTGACCATCCCAATGATAGTGGCTGTAAGCAAAGCCATCACCAGGAAAAAGCAAGTTGTAAGGTGTAATATATCCCCACAATGAAGTCCTCATATCCCTAACAACAGGCTCAGCTGCAATAAAATTCATGCCGCCACCCAAGTCGATAGAGTCACCAACTTCCATAGCTTTGAAATTAGCGCTATAATTGGGAAATGCCATATGGTAGTCGTTCACATCACCATGAATTTCAATATCCGGGTAAATGTTTAGGAACCTACCTACACCTCCAGCATGAGGTGTCTCTTGGTGTGTAATAAATATATATTTTAGTGGGACCTTTTTCTTTTCAAGAATTCCAACAATTTGATCATGTAATTCATTGAAATCCTTTGGGTGTCCTGTTTCAACAAGTAAAGCTGCCTCTTCCCCAATAACTAGATATGACGAGTTGTAGGAATGATATATCTTTCCTTGGTATCTCTGCTCAAGGCAATCTCCAAGCCAATATACATTTTTTAGTATTTCACGTGGTAGCCTACTTTTAGACATACTTACCTCATTTGATTTCTTGCCACATAATGTGCTTTTGTTTTTGTTATGTCAAGCTCATCCAGAATATTATCAAGTAATTCAAACTGCTTTTGAACTAATTTTTTTCCTTTAAATATTTTACCGTATCCTGGGGCCAGTGTTTCGATATCGTAGGAGTCATATACTTTCTTTATGTTATCTCGCAAAAGCCTTGTCTTTGCGCCCTCAAGCCACCAGTAACGAGTATTCAGTAGAAAAGACTTTATGTAGCGAATAGAGAATTCCTCTTCGGGATTTGTTATTATCCAATCCTCAGTATTTTTTTCTGCAATTCCATAATTGAACATATCAGATGAAAATAAAATTTTTGTTTTTTCATCATATATCCAAGAGGTATTTATAAGCCTCAGGGGTGCACTTATTATCTGTATATTCCTACCTGTATTTTCACCAACCATACAGTCAACCGTGCCTCGGAGTATATTTGTAGGTATCTCTTTAAGGCTCCAGTCTCTCTCTTTGTCTGTAAAATCAAACCAGTCGGGACCTTCCGGATGTGGCGAGTAAAATGCCACGACATTAAAATTGTACGTAATCGCTTTTACATTTCCAACTGACATAAATTCATTAATTCTCAGTGGTATTATTGATAATGGCGTATCCGGATCGAGAATAGATTTTAATTGATGTAATATTTTTTCTTGATGAAGGAGGTAACCGGTATCAAATAAAAAAGCCCCACTATCCTCTTTTATGAGATAACAATTTAGTGGAACAAAACCTTTTTCATTTTGAGGATAGGCACTCAATCGACCGTCAAGTTTAACAATATTTTGTATTGAAAAAGCTTTATTAGGTGATAGTTCTATTATATTATCTTCCAAGTTAGCCCCCTATTATAGATACGTATTAGTAACACCATTTAAATAAAATTTTAAGTTAAAAATTGCTTCTGCTTGAAGGCTCATGAATAAACTGGAAAATCAAAGCTACGCTGAAAAAAATAAAGGCCCGATATTTGCTGTCTTGTCTTCCTTATGCTATGGATTAAATAATCCTCTCGCAGCGCTCGCAGCTCAAAATGGTATCTCAACAACTTTTTCGGTGCTATCACGCGCAACATTTATGTTCATAATATCTCTGACTCTTGCAGTGATGGGTAAATTGGATTTTAGGATCCCAAAAGAAGTGAGGGTGTACGTTGTAATAATGGCAATCACGACAGCACTGATTAACTTATGTTATGTTGGCTCGATAAATTTTATTTCAGTGTCTCTTGCAGCAATAATATTCTTCACGTTCCCGATACAAATATTACTGGTAAGTATAATTAGAGGTAGCCAAAATATTAGGATGAGCGACGTCATTATTTTTACGGTTGTATTTATCGGTTTAATCTTTGTTATTGTGCCTGATTTTAATAACATAGATCCGCTTGGCGTCCTATTAGCAGGATTATCGAGTATAAGTGCAACTTTTTTGTACTTCTCAGCAGGTGTTGCCTCAAGAAAATTAAGTCCGATCATTCTAGGTTTTTGGGTGCATCTATTTGTGTTACCAGTTCTAGCCTTATCTTTTTTGATACTTTCACCTAGTATAGTACCAAATGAATTATCATCATATTTACCTGTCTTGATAATGTCACTTTGCTATGTTGGCGCTTACTATTTTCAAATGTTATCATTAAAATTTACATCTGTTCTGATTTCAGGACTTTTTTTCAATACTGAGCCATTGCTTACAGCGGTAGCGGCAGCGTTAATACTAGATGAACGATTACTATTTTCTCAATATGTAGGAGGTATATTAATTTTTGTGTCATTAGTAATTGTTAGCATTCGTAAATAACATTACAAAACCTGAATCTCACAAAATATGGACTCCTCAGTGTCTTTTATATAGATTAGTTTACAATTTGACTCACGGCAAAACGTTGGTAGATCAATTTTAATCATTGGATCCGTAGCGATAATTTTGAGTTTTTCACCTTTTTTTAGGGTCTTAATTAGCTTTTTTATTTTCAGTACCGGTATTGGACAATTATACCCAGAGACGTCTATATTATGTGTATTATTCATTATACCAAACATTCGTTCGAATATTAACGTAAGCTTCAATAGGGATAAATATTAACATAAATTTTTTTCTAATCAATACGAATAAAGCTATACTTGTATTAAATTAATCAAAATAAATATTTGTATATTTAAGAAATTCAGATATTTATTCTATAGGGTGTAGTTAAATTCAGTTTGAAGAATTGAGAATATAAATCACAAAGAGTTTTACTGAATGCAAGAATTAGAAATCAGCGATATTGGAATGTTCATACTTCGGATTGCAATCGCATACATTTATCTTCATGGTTTTTACATGATCGGATCAACGAAGATGCGAAGGGCAATTGGGCGCCAGAGAACTAGTATACTATTTCGTGGACTTGAGAATACAAATTATTTCAATTTTATAACCTATTTTGCGCACTACTCCGCTTTATTTATGATGGGAACGGGCAGTTTGTTGATATTGACAGGCTTTTCGGTGAAATTGGGAGCTCTATTGCTAATATTTTTTACAATCCCTGCGATCATAGTACACAAACGGGAGTCCGTAAAATCACATATACTAGCTGATAAAATTAAGGAATACAGTAACACTCAAACGCATGATGACATTACATTATTGGCAAATTTTAGTCATGCTGGGCATCGCTCTTCCGGAAATAAGAATTATATGCTTTTGGCTGTAAACATCTATCTCTTTTTAATGGATAATTCAGTGACGTTCTTCTAAAAAGATAGAAGATTCTTATCCGATATTTTTACCAATTTCTAGTGCAGGACCGAGAACATTTGGTTCAATAATAAGCTCAATTAGAGTTGCGCTTTGACTAACTTTGGCTTTTTCAAATACATCTCCAAATTCAGCAGTTTCCGTTACTCTGTAAGCATCAATCCCATAGGCATTTGCGAGGGCAATAAAATCAGGATTTAATATGTCTGTCCCTATGATCCTTTTTGGAAAATTTCGCTCTTGATGCATTCTAATTGTGCCCAATCTTTTATTGTTTATAATAATAAATATTGGATTCAATTTATTCTCAACCGCATTAATAATTTCCTGTCCCAGCATCATAAAACATCCATCACCATTAAAACTCACAACTGTCTTTTTTGGATAAACTAATTTGGCAGCTATAGCAGCAGGAACGGCATAACCCATTGATCCACCTGTTGTAACAATTTGTGAACCAAGATCACGATATTGATAATATCTGTGAACCCATTGTGAATTGTTTCCTGAGCCAACAATAACAATATCCTCATCGCCTAAAGTTTTGTTCAGATATGCCATCACTTCGGATAGATTGAGACTTCCACTCATTGGCGTTGGTTTAATAAATTCCAAATATTCTTTCCTTGCTGATCTGCACCATTCCCTCCATGGTGGATTTTCAATCTTTGGATAAGAAGACAAAGCAGAAGCGAATTCTTGCATACCGCTTGGAATACCGATATCAGGGTAATAAACAGAACCAATCTCATTTATACCGGGATGTACATGGACCAGATATTGATCAGGTTCAGGCACTTTTAGTGTTGAATATCCCTGTGTGGTTACTTCACCAAGACGCGCTCCTAAAGCTAGGATGAAGTCGCTTTCTTGGATTCGTTTTTTTGTCTCTATGGGAATTGCATAACTAGAATGCCCAATATAATTCTCATTCCTATTGTCAAATCTGTCCTGGGCTCTGTATGAAGTAAGTACCGGTATTGAGTTATCATTAACAAATTGTGTGATTTTTTTTACAGCATCTTTTGTCCAAGTATTTCCACCAGCAATTACAATAGGTCTTTTTGCCTTTTTGAGCTTTTCATAAAAACTATCCATTGCAGTCTTTGATGGGCTTGATTGAAATATATCGGGTGCAGGTGTTGTTCTTGATGTGGTTTCATCTATTAACATATCTTCTGGAAGTGAGAGAACAACTGGTCCCGGTCTTCCTGATTGTGAAATATAAAATGCTTTGTTTATAAATTCTGGAATCCTATCGGCGTTATTAATCTCTGCAACGTACTTTGCCATTGGCTTAAACATTTCTTTATAATCAATTTCTTGCTGAGCTTCTCGTTCTCGCTCATTTCTCGATACTTGACCGATGAGCAGTATAACCGGTGTTGAGTCCTGATAAGCGGTGTGTATTCCGTTTGATGCGTTTGTTGCACCAGGACCCCTTGATACGATGCAAATCCCGGGCTTGTTTGTCAACTTAGCATACGCATCAGCCATATTTGCTGCGCCGGACTCATGTCGGGTTGTTATTAATTTTATTTTCTCTTTGTGATTATATAGGCCATCCATTAATCCGAGATAGCTCTCCCCTGGAACACAAAATATTGTATCAACCCCGTTAGCAGATAATTGGTCTGCTAGTAAATGACCACCAATTTTTTTATTATTTTTTATCATAGAACTTATATTATACGCTTCTAATTAAACCGCCGTCTACTCTTATGTTACTGCCGTTTATATAACTTGCTTTCTCACTAGCTAAAAAACATAAAACACTACCAAATTCCTCTGGTGTTCCGTATCTTCTGGCAGGTATTTCATTTGATGAAATTGAAATTGCCTCATCATATGAAATTCCAAGTGACTTTGCTCTTTGCGTGTTTACCTCTAATGTCCGATCTGTGGTTATGCGCCCTGGCATCACTGTATTTACTGTTATGCCATGCATCGCTATTTGGTTTGAGAGTGTTTTCATAAATCCTGTCACAGCTGGTCTTAGCGTATTGGACACTGTTAAATTATCAATCGGCTGGACCACACCCGATGATGTTATCGTAATAACCCTTCCCCATTTTTTTTCAATCATGCTTGGTATAAGGCTATTTGTTATTCTTATGGTATTTAAAAGTAATGATTTAACGAAGAGATCTAACGTATGAATATCTGTATCAATTGGATTTGATGGCGGTGGGCCACCAGTGTTATTAATTAATATGTCATATTTTCTATCACTAATACCCGCCAGAAGGGAGCTGACGTCATGATCTTTCATTAAATCTGCCACAATATAATCTGAGATTACCTTGTATGATTGTAAAATTTCTTTATGTAGGGATTTGAGTTTTTCTGAGTCCCTTGCAATCAATGTAGTATTGCATCCCTCAGATGCTAGAGAATGAGCCGCAGCCCTCCCTAGACCGGATGAAGCACCAAAAATAATTGCATTTTTTGCTTTTAATCCAAGATCCATAGTCATCCTATTTAGTGGTGCCCCTGGCCGGACTCGAACCAGCACGCCCGAAAGCAACAGATTTTGAATCTGTCGTGTCTACCAATTTCACCACAGGGGCAATTTGAGTCCTAAGAGCTAAACTAAATAGCTTGCTCGTTCTTCTCACCGGTCCTTATTCGGATAGCGGAGTCAATATCCCACATGAATATCTTACCATCACCAATCTTTCCAGTATTTGCAGTTTCTGAAATTGTCTCAATCACTTTCTCAGAAATATTCTCTTCACAAACAACCTCAATTTTGAATTTTGGAATGTAATTGATTTGATATTCCGCTCCTCTGTATATTTCCGTATGACCTTTCGTTCTTCCAAAACCTTTTGACTCGGTAACTGTCATACCCATAACACCAACATCATGTAATGCCGTTCTGACATCTTCAAGTTTGTGTGTCTGTATAATTGCCATTATCATTTTCATTTTTTTAAACTCCCCAAGTATTATAATTTATAACCTGTTTCACCGTGCGCCTTATAGTCAAGACCTTCAACCTCATCATCATCTTCAACTCGAAACCCGGTTACTACTCTAGCAATATTTACAATTACCACAGTTGCTATTACACACCAAATAAGTGTTGCTAATATCCCTGTGGCCTGAACTCCCAGCTGGCTCATAACGGTTACACCATCACCAAGGCCGATACCACCAAAAGTTGGGCTGATGAGTATTGCGACAAGTAAAGTACCTGTCGCACCACCAACTCCATGAACTGCAAAAACATCTAGAGAGTCATCAATGTTAAACTTAACTTTGACAAGATCTACACAATAATAACAAACAACACCTCCAGCCAGACCTAAAATAAATCCTCCCATTGGACCTACAAAGCCTGAAGCCGGCGTAATGGTTGCTAAACCTGCAATAGTTCCTGTAACAAGACCGACTAGGCTTGGCTTGCCAAACCTGAGCCATTCAATAATTAGCCAGACTAAAGATGCAGTAGCTGCTGAAATGTGAGTAACTAGCAATGCCATAGATGCGTCTGTACCAGCTGTTAATGCACTGCCTGCATTAAAGCCAAACCATCCAACCCACAGCATACAGGCACCGACCATCACCATCCAAGGTGCGTGTGGTGGTTGGACTTGATCTGGATAGCCAGATCTACTACCTAGCATTTTTGCAATGACTAGTGCTGAGACACCTGCTGTGACGTGAACAACAATACCACCAGCAAAATCGTAGACACCGAGTGCACTGAGCCAGCCACCGCCCCATACCCAATGACAAACAGGCGCATAAACAAATATTAGCCAGAGTGCAGAAATTAGTAAGACAGCTCCAAATTTAATTCGTTCAACGTAAGCACCCACAATGAGAGCTGGGGTTATTATTGCGAATGTCATTTGAA
>CACPHU010000015.1 GCA_902633855.1 uncultured OCS116 cluster bacterium | reverse complement strand
TCATTTATTCTGATAAATTTACATCAATACAAGTTCTCTACAATATGCTCAATCAAAGTGCTTACGGTGAGGCGCGCCGAACGCCTCATGAAAATGATCAGGGCTATGGTGACGGTGAGTCCTGTATAATTAATCTGGCCCAGAAAAACGAAGTTGCAATTATCGGTATAAGGCCATTTGCTAATGGTGCTATTGTTGATGAGATAAAATCAGAAAAAAAATATGATGAACAAATTTATCGCGAACATCAGCTTATGCAAAAACTGAAATTACAAATTGGCAGAGATGATTTGAGCCTGGCCCAGGTTGCCATGTTATTTTGTCTTGCTAATGAGAAAATCTCAACAATAGTTCCGGGGATAAAAAATTCTTCAGAGTTGAATGAAGTCATCAGTATTTACGATTCCACGGATCTGAAAAAGCAAGATATAGATCAAATATTAGCTTGGTATCATAATCAATAACCAACTTATGCATAGCAGACAATGGAATGAATGAATTTGGTTGAGAGTATAGCAAAAACAAAGATACTTTTTTTCTATGGCAC
The DNA here is from genome assembly GCA_902633855.1 of uncultured OCS116 cluster bacterium. Classification (GTDB taxonomy): domain Bacteria; phylum Pseudomonadota; class Alphaproteobacteria; order Rhizobiales; family TMED25; genus TMED25. The sequence goes on along the minus strand of CACPHU010000015.1, from coordinate 21,723 downwards.
CCTGAGGGATCATGAGGTGAGGGAAGCGGTGATTGGGGATCGAGCAAAGCAATTGAATTTGGTTGATGGTTATCTGATCGGCCATAAATTATTTAGAGTCAAAAATACAAATTATCCACTTATTGTAAAGGACAACTCATCATCTAATAAAATAAATGGTCTAGTTGCAATGGGCCTAGACAAACAGGTGATAAGAAAATTAGATATGTTTGAAGGTAAAAAATACTCAAGAGCTGAAGTCAGTGTTTTCCGTAACATTGATAATGAAAAAATTATGGCTGAGATATATGTGCCAAAAAAAACTTTGCAATATACTGAAGGATGGACATATGAAAATTGGCATAAATATCAAAGGAAGTTTTTTTTCATAATGATTTTAGAAAAAGAGGGGTGCGATCACCTGGTTGATGATTGGCTGCTCACATGGCAGCTGCCATGGTATGCAAATGCTGGGATAATATGTTGAGTGTATTATTTTATATACTATAGACTTAATTGGTATGATATATTATAAAAAATATTATTTTAATGACTAAGTGAGAGTTTATGGCAAAAGAGGAATTACTGGAGTTAGAAGGTGTTGTGCTGGATGTTCTTCCTGATGCGCGATTTAGAGTAATGCTAGATAATGAGCACGAAATAGTTGCTTACACAGCTGGTAAAATGAAGAAGCACAGAATTAGGACACTAATTGGAGATCGTGTTACAGTTGAAATGACCCCGTATGATTTAGATAAAGGTAGAATAATATTCAGACATAAAGATGAAAAAGCACCCGCTACCCGCGCTCAGGCAAGGAAAAATTTCAGAAGACGCTAGTGATTATTTCTCGTAGTTTGCGAGAACAACAGCTGTAAGCACACAAAAAAATCCGAATAAAATTTTAGACGAGACAGGTTCACTTAAGATTATTGCGCCCAGTATAATTGCCGTAAGTGGATTAAATCCAACAGTCATTGTTATTCCAGTCGGAGTTGACATATTAATTGATGACATGAAAAGTGAAACCATTAATGCCGCACCTGGTATTGCAAGGATCAATAATACGATCCATTGGGTAGTATCAAATGATAAGGAACCTGAAAAGGGTTGACCAAAAAATACTGCTAAAACTAACATCATCGATGAGCCTATGAACATCGGCCATGCGGTAAAAGTTAAGCTTCCATATTTTTCGATCAGTCTGCCAGCATTGAGGACATAGAGTGAGTTGCAAAATGCTGCGATAAACATCAAAAAATCTCCAAGCAGTGCATTTGGTGCGAGCTCGTTCATATCATCACTTAATGTGACTGAAATACCTGTCACAGCAATGACTATTGCAAGAACTTTATAGAGTGTGATTCTTTCTTTCCCAATCATTGACCCAACAACAAGTGTTATCACTGGTTGTGCTGTAAATACAATAGCACCTCTCGCAGCTGTTGTGTATTCTAAGCCAGCTGCAAATGACCATGGAAATGCAACATAGAATATAAAAGACAATAGCATGATTGGCTGCCAGTCGATAAGCTCAAGAGGCTTACTTTTTTTTAGCGTGTATAACACTATTAAAAGCAATATGGCGCCAATGCCATACCTGATGCCAGGTAATGAAAATGGATCGCTGTCCGGCATCAAATACCTCGTAAGCACAACAGTTGTACCGCCAATGCTGGCCGAAATCGAAGCTAGTATCGCCCCTTTATATCTTTTTTCAATCATAAATTAAAATATTTTACCAGGATTTAGTATGTTTTTTGGATCAAGAAATTTTTTGAGATCTTTCATTAATTGTAGCTCAACTTCATCCTTATAATTCAGCATCTGTTTCTTTTTTATCTGCCCCACGCCATGTTCAGCTGCAAAGCTACCACCGAAGTAATTTGCGTTTCCATAAACAATCTCTCTTATTTCTTCTGTATTTTGTTTGAATGTATCAGGGCTAAAATCACTCGGAGGACATACATTAAAATGAATATTTCCGTCACCAATATGCCCATACGGTACCGGGCGTACATTTGGTAAATAATCCATCAATTTTTGTGTTGTACTTCTTATGAATTCAGGAACAGATGATACCGGGACTGAGCAGTCATGTTTTATTTCACCACCTAATTTTGGTTGATGTTCAACAATTGCCTTTCTTATCTTCCAAATGTTTTGTGCTTGTGAGAGTGAGCTGGCTATTGCCGCATTACAAACTAAATTCTTCTCGATAGCCTGTCCAAGTGCATTTTCGAGTGAATGGTTTGCATTATCATTATTTTTTGTATCGGAGTACTCGATAATTACATTCCATTCCTGTGGATCTGATATAGGACTTACTAATTCATCTCCATATCTGAGCGCAATATCGAGTCCAATTTTTGGAATGAGTTCATAAGAGGATAATAATTCACCAGAAAAACTTTTCAGTGTTTCAAGTAGCTGGATTGTTGCATCTAAATTGCTAAGTGAAGCAAAGGCCGTCACCTTATTCTCAATTTTTGGAAATAGTCTCAAGCATGCTGCAGTTATAACGCCAAGTGTTCCCTCAGCCCCCATAAACATATGCTTTGTAGCGTAGCCAGAATTGTCTTTACGTAATCTTTTCAAGTTGTTCATTATCCTGCCATCAGCTAAAACAACCTCCAATCCCAGAACTAAATCTCTCATATTACCATACTTTAATACCGAAATACCTCCAGCATTTGTAGATATATTTCCTCCAATTGTGCATGAGCCCTCCGAGCCAATGCTTAGAGGGAAAAATCTTGATGCCTCGTGGGCTGCATCCTGAACTTGGCTGAGAATGCATCCGGACTCGACTGTAATCGAATAATCCTCGGGAATTATACTGATAATATTACTCATTTTTTCTAAACTTAATATAATTTCTCCATTAGGTATCCCTGATGCAACTGACCCTGTGTTGCCTCCTTGAGGTACCACGGCAATAGTTTCTTCATTACATAAACGCAATATTTTAGAGACTTGTTCACTGTTACGTGGGGTTAGCATCAATGCTGAGGATCCACTAATATTTCCTACCCAATCCACTAGATGCGGAGCGATCACATCTTGATCTGTGATGATATCCCTTTCATTTAAGATATCACCAAATTTTTTTTGGAAGTCTTGAAGTTGCTTTTCATTCAGTTTCATTATCTGAAATTTATCTTTCTTATGGTGCCGGCTGAGAGATTTGAACTCCCGACCTACTGATTACAAATCAGCCGCTCTACCAACTGAGCTAAGCCGGCACGTTTGATCAATTATTATTTAAATCAAAAAATAATTTTTTAAAAGAAAATAATTTACATTATGTATTCAAATTCAGAACTTAATGCCAATGATATGATATCCTAACCTAACTTCGTTGTTATCTTATCTAAAATTATTCCAATAGCTACAGATACATTTAAGCTCTTAATTTCTCCAATTGTATTTATTCGGTATGTCACATCACAAAGTTTCTTTGTCAAATTTCTCATACCTTTACCTTCTTCACCAAATATCAAAACAATCCGATCTTGTAAATTAAAGACTGAATCTTCAATATTAGAGTTGGCTTCACTATCGAAGCCTATTACCCAATATTTATTTTTTTTTAGCCCGCTTAAGCAATTGGATAAGTTATTTGATGTGACTATATCTGTGTATTCTAATCCACCAGATGACGCTTTTGCGATAATACCTTCATCAAGCTGTTCAAATTTGTTGGTAGTGATTATTGTTTTACAATTGAATGCTGCGCAAGTCCGAATAATTGCCCCAATATTTCTTGGGTCAATTACATTATCAAGAAATATAACTCGTTTAGAATTCGAAAAATCATAATCATTAAGCGCAATGATTTTTTTCTTCTCGGAAACTATTAAAATTCCCTGATGCACTTGATTACCATCAAGCATATCATTTATTGTTTTTGGCTCTACGATTTTGGTATTAAATTTATGAATTTCAATATTGTTATCTTCGACTATTTTTTTGTATGCATTTTTTGTAATAAATATCTCTTTTATGTTTCTATCCTCATTACAAAGAGCGTGTGTTGCTGCATGATAACCGTATATATATGCATATTTATTCATAATTATCTTTACCTCTAGATTTTTATATATCTTTGGTGTAATTGTGTATAGTGTTTAGTGCAAATGCGCTTTACGCTTAAGCAATTTGGGTTTTTCTATTGGAGGGGTGCCCGAGTGGTTAAAGGGGACGGGCTGTAAACCCGTTGGCTTAGCCTACGTTGGTTCAAATCCAACCCCCTCCACCAATTTGTTTACGAATGTTAATGCGGGTGTAGCTCAAAGGTAGAGCAGCAGCCTTCCAAGCTGAGGACGAGGGTTCGATTCCCTTCACCCGCTCCAAAAAAATATAAAATTTTTGTTTATTTTTTTGTAGATTTTTTAAAATAATCCACTATATATGGTAAATAATTCATTCATCATTAACATAATAATCGTATAAAAAATATGATTTACTAACTATTAAGGTAGGAAGAAACATGGCTAAAGAAAAGTTTGATCGCAGTAAACCTCATTGTAACATTGGTACAATCGGTCACGTAGACCACGGTAAAACAACATTAACTGCAGCAATTACAAAAGTGCTATCAGAAGCAGGTGGGGCAGAATTCTCTGCGTATGACGCTATTGATAAAGCTCCTGAAGAAAAGGCGCGTGGGATAACAATATCAACCGCTCATGTCGAGTACACAACAGACAACAGGCATTATGCTCACGTAGATTGTCCAGGTCACGCTGATTACGTAAAAAATATGATAACTGGTGCCGCGCAAATGGATGGGGCAATACTTGTTGTGAATGCAGCTGATGGGCCAATGCCACAAACTAGAGAACATATCTTGCTTGCAAGACAAGTTGGCGTTCCCGCACTTGTCGTTTACTTAAACAAAGTAGATCAAGTTGATGATGATGAGCTACTAGATTTAGTTGAAATGGAAGTAAGAGAACTTTTAAGCTCTTATGAATTTCCTGGTGATGATATACCAATAGTGAAAGGATCAGCACTAGCTGCGCTCGAAGGTAGAGATGATGAAATTGGTAAAAATTCAATTATGGAATTAATGACCGCTGTTGATTCATACATTCCTCAACCTGATAGACCAAAAGATCAACCATTCTTGATGCCAATTGAAGATGTCTTCTCGATTTCAGGCCGCGGAACTGTTGTGACTGGAAGAGTTGAACGCGGTGTTATTAATGTCGGTGAGGAAATAGAAATTGTCGGCATTAAGGATACAGCAAAAACAACTTGTACTGGCGTTGAAATGTTTAGAAAGCTTCTCGATCAAGGTGAAGCTGGAGATAATGTTGGCGTGCTACTTAGGGGAACCAAAAGGGAAGAAGTCGAAAGAGGACAAGTCTTGGCAAAGCCAGCATCAATCAAACCTTTTGCAAAGTTTAAAGCTAATGCATACATCCTTACAAAGGATGAAGGGGGTAGACATACACCTTTCTTCACAAACTACCGACCGCAGTTTTATTTCCGTACAACAGATGTTACTGGCGTAGTTTCTCTGCCACAAGGGACTGAGATGGTAATGCCAGGCGATAACATTGAAATGGATGTGGAATTAATTACGCCAATAGCAATGGAAGAAAATTTGAGATTTGCTATTCGTGAAGGCGGTAGAACCGTTGGTGCTGGAGTAGTTTCAAAGATAACCTAAAGTTAATTGGCAGGTGGTTCAATTAATACAGGAGTGTAGCTCAATTGGCAGAGCGTCGGTCTCCAAAACCGAAGGTTGGGGGTTCGACTCCCTCCACTCCTGCCAAAAAATAAAAAGAACTAATTAAAATCATGGCAAAATTCAGACCTATAAAATACGTACAAGAAGTTAAGAACGAGATGGACAAGGTCACATGGCCCTCTCGTCGTGAGACCACTGTGACGTCAATTATGGTGTTAATTTTTGTTTTCATTGCCGCAATTTTCTTTTTATTGTCTGACAAATTACTTAGCTGGGTTGTTGGTTTGATCCTTGGTATTGGCGGTTAATAATGGCTCATAATTGGTTTATAGTGCATGCATATTCAAACTTTGAAAAACAAGTAGCGAACTCAATAAAAGAGCAGGCTATACAGAGGGGTATGGAAGATAAATTCAGCGAGATTCTTGTTCCTACCGAAGATGTAGTGCAGGTGAGAAAAGGAAGAAAAGTCCAATCCGAAAGAAAGTTTTTCCCAGGCTATGTGCTTGTAAAAATGGAAATGAGTGATGAAGCTTATCACTTAGTTAAAAAAACAAATAAGGTTGCTGGGTTTCTTGGTTCTCAAAATAAACCAATTCCAATTACAAAAGAAGAAGTTGACCGTATTATGACGCAAGTCCAAGAAGGTGTTGATGGACCGCTATCTACAATCTCATTTGAGATTGGAGAGCAGGTGAGAGTTGCTGAAGGACCATTCGCATCCTTTAGTGGAGTTGTTGAAGAAGTTGACACTGAAAGATCAAGATTAAAAGTTGCAGTTTCAATTTTTGGTCGCGCTACGCCTGTTGAGTTAGAATACAATCAAGTTGAAAAGTTATAGTGTTTGATTTTAATTTAAAAATATGTAATGTGTACTTTATTCAGATAGAGGATAAATAATGGCAAAAAAGATTGAAGGTTATTTAAAATTACATGTTCCAGCTGGGAAGGCTGCGCCGGCACCACCAATTGGGCCCGCTCTAGGCCAAAGAGGCTTAAACATTATGGAGTTTTGTAAGGCTTTCAACGCGGAAACACAAGATCTTGAACCAGAAATGCCAATACCGACAACAATAACTATTTACCAAGATAAATCATTTACATTTACTACAAAAACACCACCGGCCTCCTATTTATTAAAAAAAGCTGCAAATCTTCCAAAGGGTGGCTCAACACCGGGGAGGGAGAGTGCTGGTACAGTGACAAAAAAACAAGTAGAAGAAATTGCTGAACAAAAAATGAAAGATCTCAACGCAAATTCTATTGATCAAGCTGCTAAGATTATAAAGGGATCAGCTCGCTCAATGGGCTTTGAGGTTGTGGATTAAGGGAAGTAAATGGGAAAAAAAGGAAAAAGATATACTGAAATTTCAAGCTCAATTGACTCTCAAAATTTATATGGTATTGATGAAGCTGTCAAACTTGTAAAGAACAATGCCAAGGCAAAGTTCAATGAGACCATCGAGATATCTTTTAACTTGGGCGTTGACCCAAAACAAGCAGATCAAATGGTTCGTGGGGTTGTAAATTTACCTGAAGGCACGGGTAAAGCAGTAAAAGTAGCTGTATTTGCAAGAGATGCGAAAGCAAAAGAGGCTGAAGCAGCAGGAGCTGATATTGTTGGCAGCGATGATTTAGCTGAAAAAGTGAAAAGTGGGAAATTTGATTTTGATCGGGTAATTTCTACACCTGATATGATGGCGGTTGTTGGGCAGCTGGGAAAAGTCCTAGGGCCAAAGGGGCTGATGCCAAACCCTAAGTTAGGAACCGTCACTGACAATATCAGTGATGCTGTAAAAAATATTAAAGGGGGTTCAGTTGAATATCGAGTTGAAAAAGCTGGAGTAGTCCATGCTGGTATCGGTAAAGCAGATTTTTCAGAAAGTGCGATAAAAAATAATGTACTGGCAATCATTGAAGCAATTCAGTCCGCAAAACCTACTGGTGCAAAAGGAACATATATCAAAGGAATTACCTTGACATCAACAATGGGTGTTGGTGTAAAACTTGATCCTGCCATACTTGAGACATAATTAAAAAAAATAAATAAATTGACTTTACATTTAGGATTAAAAAGCATAAATATATCTTAATTATGTACAACCTGTCCAAGATTATAGGGGCCTCGGCTTAATTTCCTATATGAGACAATGCGATATTTACTGAAATCTAAATGTCGCCACAGTTAGTATAAACTACTACGGGCAGGTAGCATTCGTTATTTCGAATGTACACTGAAAGAGGAAACTGTGGACAGACAAGAAAAAGAAATTTTTGTTGCTAATCTCAAAGATGTGTTCAACACATCTGCTGTTGTGGTTGTGGCACAAAATACTGGTCTGACTGTAGCCAAAATGAATGAACTGCGAAGTGCTATGCGCGATGCGGGGGGACAAATCAAAGTTATCAAGAATAAACTAACAAAGATTGCTCTTGATGGTACTCCTCTATCCGCTATAGAAGAGTATTTAAATGGGCCCTCAATGTTAGCCTATTCAGACGACCCTGTAGCTGCGCCGAAAATCGCAATTAAATTTGCGAAAGAAAACAAAAACTTTGTTGTTCTGGGTGGATCTCTTCCAGAAAAGAAAATTGATCTTGGTGAAGTCAAACAACTTGCAAGTCTTCCATCGCTAGATGAATTAAGGGCGAAAATACTTGGCCTTATGAATACACCTGCGGGAAATATTGCAAGTCTAGTTAATACACCAGGTACCAATATAGCCCAGGTTGTAAAAGCCTTTTCAGAAAAAAGCGAAGCAGCCTAGTATTTACAATTAATTGACATAGGACAGGAAATGGCAGATTTAGAAAAAATTGCAGAAAGTTTATCAAGTTTAACAATTCTTGAGGCATCAGAATTAACAAAGATGCTTGAAGAAAAATGGGGTGTGTCCGCAGCTGCGCAAGTTGCTGTCGCGGCGGCACCTGCTGGCGGGGATGCAGGTGGAGCTGCAGCTTCAGCAGAAGAAAAAACTGAATTCAGTGTTGTTCTTGCAAGCATGGGTGATCAGAAGATTAATGTCATCAAAGAAGTCAGGGCTATCACAGGTCTTGGATTGAAAGAGGCAAAAGATCTAGTTGAGTCTGCCCCTAAGCCAGTAAAAGAGGGTGTAGCAAAAGATGAAGCAGATAAGATTAAAGAACAATTGGAAGGAGCCGGTGCTACCGTTGAAGTTAAATAGAAGATAATATTCTAGCGAAAGCTATAAACAAAAAATTCTATATTTAACTATTAACGGGAACACAGCATGTCTGAAACTTTCATTGGACGAAAAAGAGTAAGAAAATCATTTGGTAAGATCCGCGAAGTTGCGGAGATGCCTAACCTAATTGAAGTGCAAAAATCATCATATGATTATTTTCTTCAAGCAACAGAACCTAACGGCGGGAGAGACAACACAGGGTTACAGTCTGTATTCACGTCTGTATTCCCAATTGCAGACTTTAACGAAAGTTCTCGCCTGGAATTCGTAAAATACGATTTTGATACGCCAAAATATGATGTAGAAGAATGTCAACAAAGAGGTTTGACATATGCGGCGCCCCTAAGGGCAACTCTGAGGCTAATCGTATTTGATATTGACGAAGATACACAAACCCCATCCATAAAGGATATCAAAGAACAAGAAGTCTACATGGGCGACATCCCGTTAATGACAAATAATGGTACATTCATATTTAATGGTACTGAAAGGGTTGTTGTGAGTCAGATGCATCGTAGTCCTGGTGTATTTTTTGATCATGACAAAGGCAAATCTCACTCTAGTGGAAAGATTCTGTATGCTGCAAGAATAATTCCTTACAGAGGATCATGGCTCGATTTTGAATTTGATGCAAAAGATCTTGTATATGCGCGTATCGATCGTAAAAGAAAAATACCAGTCTCAACAATTCTCTTTGCGCTGGGTTATGATTCTGAAGAAATATTGAATAATTTCTATCAGAAATATGTCGTTGAAATGAATAAAAAGGGTTGGATTTCTGACTTTAAGGGTACCCAATATAAAGGAATAAAGATTTCAGCAGACCTGATTAATGCTGATACAGGTGAGGTTGCTGCTGAAGCAGGAACGAAAATGACTCCAAGGTACATCAACAAGTTGATGGAATCAGGGCTCAAAAAAATTCTGTATGCAAAAGAAGCTCTAGTCGGTCAATTTGTTGCAGAAGATATTGTAAACCTAAAAACAGGACTCATTTATGCAGAAGCAGGTGACGAGATTACGATGGATCTTCTTGAAGCGCTCGAGTCAAACAAAATATCGAAATTACCAATATTAGAAATCGATCATGTGAATACAGGCGCCTTCATTCGGGATACATTAAAGGTTGACAAGAATCAAAACAAAAGAGAGGCATTAGTTGATATCTATCGTTTGATGAGGCCAGGTGAACCACCCACTGATGAGACTGCGGAAAGCCTATTTGAAAGCTTATTTTTTGATCCTGATAGGTATGACTTGTCGGCTGTCGGGCGTGTAAAAATGAACATGAGATTAGAGCTTGACGCTGATGATGATTATTGCGTGCTGAGAAAAGAAGACATACTAGCCGTAGTAAAGCACCTTGTTGAGCTTAGAGATGGAAAAGGTGATGTTGATGATATAGATCACTTAGGTAATCGAAGAGTTAGATCAGTTGGAGAGTTAGTCGAAAATCAATACAGGATTGGTTTGCTTCGTATGGAAAGAGCTATAAGGGAAAAATTAAGTTCCGTTGATATAGATACTGTTATGCCTAATGACTTGATTAATGCTAAACCAATAACGGCAGCTTTGAGGGAATTTTTTGGCTCCTCGCAACTCTCACAATTTATGGACCAGACAAATCCACTCTCTCTAATTACCCACATAAGACGAGTGTCAGCGCTTGGGCCAGGTGGACTCACCCGAGAAAGGGCAGGATTTGAAGTGCGTGACGTTCACCCAACTCACTATGGTCGAATTTGTCCGATTGAAACTCCAGAAGGTCCAAATATAGGCTTGATCAATTCTTTAGCAACTTTTGCACGAGTAAATAAATATGGTTTTATTGAAAGCCCATACAGGAAAGTTGTAAAAAGTAAAGTTACAGACGAGGTTGTATACTTATCCGCAATAGAGGAAACTAAATATAATATAGCTCAAGCAAATGCAACTCTTGACAACAAATCTAAGTTTGTTGACGAACTCATAAATTGTCGACTTGCTGGAGAGGTTCAGTTAGTGCCTGCTGAAAAAGTTGATTTTATGGATGTGTCACCAAAACAATTAGTGTCGGCAGCTGCTGCTCTAATACCATTTCTTGAAAATGATGACGCAAACAGAGCGCTTATGGGATCAAATATGCAGCGACAGGCAGTGCCTTTGATGAAAACTGAAGCTCCATTTGTTGGGACTGGAATGGAGTCTGTTGTTGCCAGGGACTCTGGTGCCGCTGTTACAGCCAGACGTACGGGTATCGTAGACCAAGTCGACTCAAACCGTATTGTGATTAGAGCAACAAACGAGAAAGATGCCTCAAAATCTGCAATCGATATTTATAATCTAGCAAAATTTCAAAGATCAAATCAGAATACCTGCATAAATCAAAGGCCGCTTGTAAAAGTAGGCGAGTCGGTTGATGCAGGAGATATTATTGCTGATGGTCCATCAACTGATTTGGGTGATCTCGCATTAGGTAAAAATGTACTTGTCGCTTACATGCCATGGAATGGTTACAACTATGAAGACTCGATTCTAATATCAGAAAGAGTGGTAAGAGAAGATACCTTTACCTCAATTCACCTAGAGGAATTTGAAGTAATGGCTCGAGATACAAAACTTGGACCTGAAGACATAACAAGAGATATACCAAATGTTGGTGAAGAGGCTCTCAAAAATCTTGACGAAGCTGGAATAGTCTACATAGGCGCTGAGGTAAAGGCAGGAGATATATTAGTCGGTAAGATTACACCAAAAGGTGAGAGCCCAATGACCCCTGAAGAGAAGCTATTAAGAGCAATTTTTGGTGAAAAAGCGACAGATGTGAGAGACACTTCATTGAGACTGCCACCAGGTGTTACAGGAACTGTCGTCGAGGTCAGAGTCTTCAATAGACATGGCATAGAAAAAGATGAAAGAGCTCTTGCCATAGAGCGCGACGAAATTGTCAGATTATCTAAGGACAAGGACGACGAAACAAATATCCTCGATAGGAATGTTCTGGCAAAATTAAAAGACACCCTGATCGGTTGTGAGTTAGCAAAAGGGGGGTCTGGGCTGAAGAAAGGAACAAAATTAAATTCAGATAATATTGAAAAAATTGAAAGAGTAGACTGGTGGAATTTTGTTCTAACAAGCGACAAAAAAATGAAAGAGATCGAAGCTATGAAGGCACAATATGACCAGTCAAAAGATGCCATTGAGAATCGTTTCATTGATAAGGTTGAAAAATTACAACGTGGAGATGATATGCTTCCAGGTGTAATGAAAATGATCAAGGTATTTGTTGCTGTTAAAAGAAAGCTACAGCCAGGAGATAAAATGGCTGGGAGACATGGTAATAAGGGTGTTGTTTCTCGTATCATGCCTCAGGAAGATATGCCATATCTAGAAGATGGTACACCTGTCGATGTTGTGCTAAATCCCTTGGGTGTTCCAAGTCGCATGAATGTTGGGCAGATTCTCGAAACCCATCTGGGCTGGGCTTGCCGGGGGCTTGGTAAACTAATTGGCGAGTCAATTGATTTAATACAAGAAAAAGATAAAGACGCTAAAAATTTAAGAAAAACTTTAAACGATATTTACGGTAAAAATGAAACTATTGACGCTCTAAAGAAAGATGATCTCGTGGAGCTTGCGGTAAATTTAAGTAAAGGCGTGCCGATTGCAACTCCAGTATTTGATGGTGCCCGTGAACATGACATTGACGAACTACTTGAAAAAGCTGGTCTAGATAAGTCTGGGCAAGTCAAGTTATTTGATGGAAGAACAGGGGAAGAGTTTGATAGAAAAGTAACGGTGGGATATAAATATATACTTAAACTCCACCATTTAGTTGATGACAAAATTCATGCTCGATCAATCGGACCATACAGTCTGGTCACTCAGCAACCTCTTGGCGGAAAAGCTCAGTTTGGTGGGCAGAGATTCGGTGAAATGGAGGTTTGGGCTCTTGAGGCCTATGGTGCCGCATACACACTCCAAGAAATGTTAACAGTAAAGTCCGATGATGTCGCTGGGCGAACGAAAGTTTATGAAGCAATTGTGCGTGGCGATGATGCTTTTGAGGCTGGGATTCCAGAATCATTTAATGTGCTAGTAAAAGAAATACGATCATTAGGCTTAAACGTCGAACTAAAATCCTCAGATCTTTCAAATGAGTCAGCAAACAATAACCTCTCAGATATGAGCAGCGAATAATAGGAAAAAATATGAATCAAGATTTAACAAATGTTTTTAATCCAAACTTTTCACAATCACAAATTTTTGATCAGATAAAAATTACTATTGCATCGCCTGAGAAGATGCTCTCATGGTCTTTTGGTGAAATTAAAAAACCTGAAACAATTAATTACAGAACGTTTAAACCTGAGAGAGATGGTCTATTTTGCTCACGAATTTTTGGTCCGATAAAAGACTATGAATGTCTCTGTGGTAAGTACAAGCGCATGAAGTATAGAGGGGTAATCTGTGAAAAATGCGGTGTGGAAGTGACTCTATCGAAAGTTAGGCGTGATAGAATGGGCCACATTGAACTTGCGGCTCCTGTTGCTCACATTTGGTTTTTAAAATCACTTCCATCAAGAATTGGGCTGCTCTTAGATATGAAATTAAAAGATCTTGAGCGGGTACTGTACTTTGAGAATTTTATAGTGATAGAGCCTGGGTTAACACCCCTAAAAGAATTACAATTGCTAACTGAAGATGAACTTCTTAAATACAAAGATGAATACGGGGATGACTCATTCACAGTTGGAATTGGCGCTGAGGCAATACGGGATTTATTAATAGGACTTGACCTTGAAAAGCTTGCGGAAAGTTTGAGGGTTGAAATTGACGAGTCCACCTCAGAGCTTAAACCAATAAAACTTGCAAAAAGATTAAAAGTTGTAGAGGCATTTTTGAGTTCAGGAAATAAGCCTGAATGGATGATTATGACAATTGTACCCGTCATACCACCTGAACTAAGGCCCCTTGTTCCTCTAGACGGTGGTCGATTTGCAACATCTGATCTTAATGATTTGTACAGAAGGGTCATAAACAGAAATAATCGTCTCAAACGCCTAATTGAGCTGAAAGCGCCTGAAATAATTATTCGTAACGAAAAGAGAATGCTCCAAGAGTCTGTTGATGCACTTTATGACAATGGAAGAAGAGGGCGCGTGATAACTGGTGCAAATAAAAGACCGCTGAAGTCACTTGCGGATATGCTGAAAGGTAAACAAGGAAGGTTTAGGCAAAACCTACTTGGAAAAAGGGTTGATTACTCAGGCAGGTCGGTAATTGTCACGGGTCCAACACTAAAACTACATCAATGTGGTTTGCCAAAAAGAATGGCATTAGAGTTATTTAAACCTTTTATATACTCAAAGCTGGAAGCGAAAGGTCTATCAACAACAGTCAAACAAGCAAAAAGATTAGTTGAAAAAGAACGCCCAGAGGTTTGGGACATACTTGATGAGGTTATTAGGGAACACCCTGTCCTTCTTAATCGTGCTCCAACACTTCATAGGCTTGGTATACAAGCATTTGAGCCAACACTTGTTGAAGGTAAGGCAATACAGCTGCATCCACTCGTATGTTCAGCATTTAATGCTGATTTTGATGGAGACCAAATGGCAGTCCATGTTCCGTTATCACTTGAGGCTCAGTTGGAAGCAAGGGTGCTGATGATGTCAACTAACAATATACTTCATCCAGCCGATGGCTCGCCAATAATTGTTCCCAGTCAAGATATGGTCTTGGGATTATATTATCTGTCGCTTGTCAAAGATAATGAGCCTGGAGAAGGTATGGTTTTTGGTAATATGAATGAAGTGCATTACGCCCTACAGTCTGGAATTACAACTCTTCACGCAAAAATAAAAGGAAGATTTACAACAAAAGATGAGGATGGCAACCTTATAAAAGAAACCCATGAAACAACACCTGGCCGACTTCTCATGGGTGAGCTTTTGCCTAAATATCACACAATCAATTTCTCGCTTTGCAACAAGGTTATGACGAAAAAAGATATATCAAGGATGATTGATGAAGTATATAGGCACTCAGGTCAGAAGGATACTGTTATATTTTGTGATAAAATTATGGCGCTTGGTTTTCATCATGGCTGCAAGGCAGGGATCTCTTTCGGTAAAGATGACATGGTTATACCAGAAACAAAATCAAATTTAATTGATGAAACAAACGTGTTGGTGAAAGAATATGAAAACCAATATAACGATGGTTTGATAACGCAAGGCGAAAAATATAACAAGGTAGTTGACGCTTGGGCAAAGTGTACCGATAAAGTTGCTGATGAGATGATGTCAAAAATACAAGTGATTGAAGTTGAAGAAAACTCAGATAAACAAAAAGATCAAAACTCAATTTACATGATGGCACATTCTGGTGCGCGTGGATCACCAGCTCAAATGAAGCAACTCGCTGGGATGAGGGGGCTTATGGCGAAGCCGTCTGGAGAGATTATTGAAACTCCAATTACATCAAACTTCAAAGAAGGGTTGTCAGTTCTTGAATATTTTAACTCTACCCATGGAGCTAGGAAAGGGTTAGCTGACACTGCTTTAAAAACTGCAAATTCAGGCTATCTGACACGAAGGCTGGTAGATGTCGCACAAGATTGTATTATTTTAGAACGCGATTGTGGCACAACCAATGGTATCACATTGAGAAGTGTGATGGATGGTGGTGAAATTATTGTTCCTATCAGTGATAGGTTGCTTGGTAGATATTTGGCAGAAGATATAAAGGATCCTTCCACAGGCAAAGTTCTATTCGATAAGGATAATATGATAGACGAGGCTTTATCCAAAGACATTGAAGAATCTGGTATTGATGCTGTAAAAGTTAGATCTGTACTTACCTGTGAGTCAAAAATTGGAGCATGTGGGAGATGTTATGGCCGGGACCTTGCTCGAGGAACCTCTGTCAACGTAGGCGAAGCAGTGGGTGTTCTCGCGGCTCAATCTATTGGAGAGCCCGGAACTCAGTTAACAATGAGGACATTTCACATTGGTGGAACTGCGCAAGTGGTAGACCAATCTTTTATTGAAAGCTCGCACGATGGTAAAATTTCGATACAAAACCCTTCACTTGCAACTGACTCAAATAACAAAGTTGTGGTCACAGGAAGAAGCCTATTGGTAGCAGTGCTCGATGAAAACGATTCTGAGAGATCTCAAAACAAAGTACCATACGGAGCCCAGTTATTTGTAAAAGATGGAGAAATAGTTAAACGAGGCCAAAGAATTGCCTCATGGGATCCCTACACAAGGCCAATATTAGCGGATGTATCTGGAAAGGTCGATTTTGAAGACTTAGTTGATGGGATATCTATTGATGAAAGGATGGACGAGTCAACAGGAATTTCACAAAGAGTAGTCATAGATTGGAGAGGCTCAGCTCGCGGAAATGACCTACAGCCCTCTGTGCTTTTGACGCAATCAAAGTCGAAAACAAAGTCCGAAACAAAAAAGTTTACATTACCAGTAAATGCAATTTTGTCTGTTGAAAAAGATAATACTGTCTCAGCTGGCGATGTTCTAGCAAGGGTTCCGACAGAAAGCGCCAAAACAAAAGATATTACAGGAGGCCTTCCAAGAGTTGCCGAGCTTTTTGAAGCACGAAGGCCTAAAGACCACGCAATTATCGCTGAAATTACGGGTACTATTGAATTTGGTAATGATTTCAAGAATAAGCGTAAAATAAGAATCATCCCAGATAATGAGACAGATCAAGTTTGTGAGTACATGGTCCCTAAAAATATTCATCTTGAGGTTCAAGATGGAGATAAGATTGAAAAGGGTGACTTTATACTTGATGGTAACCCAGCGCCACACGACATACTTGCTATAAAGGGGGTTGAAGAACTTGCCTCCTATTTGGTAACAGAAATTCAAGATGTCTACAGACTTCAGGGGGTGACAATCAATGATAAGCATATTGAGGTTATTGTTAGCCAAATGCTTAAAAAAGTAGAAATAATAGACCCTGGTGACTCATCCCTACTTAAAGATGAGCAGATAGATAAAATTGATTTACAAGAGCTAAATGACGAGCTTGCAAGTGCGAACAAGAAATTAATCACCGCCCGCCCAATTTTGTTAGGGATAACAAAGGCTGCACTACAGACGCGTAGCTTTATTTCTGCCGCATCTTTTCAAGAGACAACAAGGGTCCTAACAGAAGCTTCCATGGTCGGAAAGTCAGATCTACTGCAAGGTTTAAAAGAGAATGTGATTGTGGGTAGGTTAATTCCAGCGGGAACTGGCAGTGCAATCAGTAAGTTGCGTCAGGTATCTACGCATCGTGATAATCTAATTATTCAAGAAAAGCAAAATACTGAAGAATTGGAAGATGCTTCAAATAGCCCTGAATTACCTCCAGAGGTAGCAGAAAATGCTACTAATGAAAGCTCGGCCGACGATATCCCAGTGGAAGAGTAAAGAAGGCATATTTCATCCAAAAATATTGGGTATTGATTAAGTAAATAATGCTTGACGATTAGCTTACGAAGAAGTATTGTCCGAACATCTATACCAATAGGCAGTATGTTTAGGCTTAGACGCTATTGGGATACAAAATAAAAGATAGTGTAGACGAAAGGAAAACTGGTTGATATGCCAACTATTAATCAACTACTACGAAAACCACGGAAGCCGCAAATAAAGCGAAATAAAGTGCCTGCTATGGAAGCTTGCCCTCAGAAAAGAGGCGTTTGCACAAGGGTATACACAACTACTCCAAAAAAACCAAATTCTGCACTACGAAAAGTCGCACGTGTCAGACTATCCAATGGATTTGAAGTTACAAGTTATATCCCTGGCGAAGGTCATAATCTGCAAGAGCATTCTGTTGTTTTAATCCGAGGAGGTAGGGTAAAAGATTTACCTGGTGTACGCTATCACATTGTCAGGGGTGTTCTTGACACTCAAGGCGTCCAAGACCGTAAACAGCGTAGATCAAAATACGGCGCAAAGAAACCCAAATAGGAGTAATGAATGTCACGACGTAGACGTGCAGAAAAAAGAGAAGTATTACCTGATCCTAAATTTGGGGATAAAGTTATTTCCAAATTCATGTGCAGTCTTATGTTGTCTGGGAAAAAATCAACTTCAGAAAAAATCATTTATGGCGCTTTCGATAAAATACAGAAAGATAGTAAGCAAGATCCAGTAAACGTTTTCCACGAGGCGCTAAAAAATGTCATGCCAGACGTTGAGGTAAGGTCAAGAAGAGTAGGCGGTGCAACCTATCAAGTTCCTGTAGAAGTAAGGAATGATAGAAAGCAAGCTCTAGCAATCCGCTGGTTGATTAGCTCTGCCAGAGCAAGGAGCGAGAATACCATGATAGATAGGCTTTCAAATGAGCTCATGGATGCATTCTCAAATAAGGGTAATGCAGTTAAGAAAAGAGAAGATACACATAAAATGGCAGAAGCAAATAGAGCTTTCTCTCATTATAGATGGTAAATAAATAGAGGTGTACGATGGCAAGATCTAATCCAATTGAAGAATATAGAAATATCGGAATAATGGCACACATCGATGCTGGAAAAACAACTACTACCGAGAGAATTCTATATTATACAGGAAAAAGTCATAAAATTGGTGAGGTACATGATGGTGCGGCAACTATGGATTGGATGGAACAGGAGCAAGAACGTGGTATTACCATAACCTCAGCTGCAACCACTACCTACTGGAATGGTAAAAGAATAAACATAATTGATACACCTGGGCACGTTGATTTTACTATTGAAGTGGAGAGGTCTCTGAGAGTACTAGATGGCGCAATAGCTCTCTTAGATGCAAATGCTGGTGTGGAGCCTCAAACAGAAACGGTATGGAGGCAGGCAAATAAATATAATGTCCCAAGAATGATATTTGTAAACAAAATGGATAAGATTGGTGCAGACTTTGACAGATCCGTTGAGATGGTACAAGAAAGACTTGGTGCCAAACCATTAGTTTTACAAATCCCAATAGGATCCGAGTCAAGCTTGAAAGGCGTGGTAGACTTAATTGAGATGCGAGCTATAATATGGGAAGATGAAACATTAGGCGCAAAATTTAACTACGAAGATATACCTAGTGATTTACAAGATAAAGCATCAAAGTATCGTGAAGAAATGATTGAAACAGTTGTTGAGCTTGATGAGTCGGCAATGGAAAAATACCTAGAAGGGGAAGAACTTGATATATCAACAATCAAATCACTTATCAGAATGGGAACATGCGCAAACGAGTTTTATCCGGTATTCTGTGGATCGGCTTTTAAAAACAAAGGAGTCCAGCCGCTCCTTGATGGTGTTCTAGATTACTTACCTTCACCGATGGATGTCGAGAGAATAAAAGGCATTGACCTAAAAACAGAAGAAGAGATTATGGTTCAATCATCTGACAGTGAAAAGGTATCTTTATTGGCATTCAAAGTTATGAACGATCCTTTTGTAGGATCCCTCACCTTTTGTAGAATATATTCGGGTAAGGTTGAAAGTGGAATGCAGCTACTAAATTCAGTAAAAGATAAAAAGGAAAGAGTTGGAAGAATGCTTCTTATGCATTCTAATTCAAGGGAAGATATCAAAGAGGCATATGCTGGTGATATTGTGGCTTTGGCTGGTTTAAAACTGACAACAACGGGGGACACGCTATGCGATCCGTCCTACCCTGTTGTCTTGGAAAGAATGGAGTTTCCTGAACCAGTAATCGAAATTGCAGTTGAACCGAAAACAAAAGGTGACCAAGAAAAAATGGGAGCAGCACTTGCAAGGCTTGCCCAGGAGGACCCATCTTTCCGTGTGGCGTCTGATGATGAGTCTGGTCAAACAATTATAAAAGGAATGGGAGAGCTGCACTTAGATATCCTCGTTGACAGGATGAAAAGAGAGTTCAAGGTTGACGCAAATATTGGTGCGCCTCAGGTTGCTTATCGTGAGACAATCACGAAGCCATCTGATGTAGATTACACACATAAGAAGCAATCAGGTGGTGCAGGGCAATTTGCAAGAGTGAAAATGACAATTAGCCCAGGGGAACCTGGAACCGGCTTTGTTTTCGAAAATAAAATAGTCGGTGGAGCAATACCAAAAGAATATATTCCGGGTGTAGAGAAGGGAATTGCATCTGTATTAGATAATGGGGTATTAGCTGGGTTTCCTCTGCTGGATATAAACGTTGTGCTCCATGATGGGGCATTTCATGATGTTGACTCATCAGTAATGGCATTTGAGATTGCAGGACGAGCAGCTTTCCGTGAGGCTGCCCAATCAGCAGCACCGAAATTATTAGAGCCAATAATGGATGTAGAAGTCGTAACTCCAGAAGAATATATGGGGGATGTTATTGGGGATCTCAATTCACGTCGAGGGCAAATTGCTGGCACAGAGTCAAGATCAAATGCTACTGTAATAAAATCAAAAGTGCCTCTTGCGAATATGTTTGGTTATGTGAGTCATTTGAGGTCTATGAGTCAGGGTCGGGCACAATTTACGATGCAATTTGATCATTATGAGCAAGTTCCGCAGGCAGTTTCAGATCAAGTTATCGCAAAGTATGCGTAGAAAAAGATAGGAAAATAATGCAAGGTCAAAATATAAGAATAAGGTTGAAGGCATACGATCACAGATTGTTGGATACATCAACGACTGAAATTGTAAATACAGCCAAAAGAACAGGAGCAAACGTTCGTGGTCCAATACCTTTGCCACGTCGTATTGAAAAATTTACTGTCTTGCGTGGACCTCATATTGACAAGAAAAGTCGCGAGCAATTTGAAATCAGAACATACAAAAGACTTCTTGACATTGTAGATCCCACGCCTCAAACCGTAGACGCTCTTATGAAACTAGATCTATCCGCAGGCGTAGATGTTGAAATAAAATTATAGGCAGAAGAAATTCATGAGAGTTGGTTTAATAGCAGAAAAAGTTGGAATGATGAGGGTCTTTACAGAAAAAGGTCAACACATACCTGTGACTGTTTTATCATTAGCTGGTTGTCAGGTTGTTTCTCATAAAACAGTTGAGAATGACGGTTATGCTGCAATTCAAATCGGCGCTGGCGTCCCAAAGGTTAAAAACATAACAAAGCCAATGCGGGGTCACTTCGCCAAAAATAAGGTTGAGCCCAAATCAAAATTAGTGGAATTTAGAATTGATGAAGGTAACTTCATCCAGATTGGACTCGAGATGAAGCCAGATCACTTTGTTCCTGGTCAGAAAGTTGATGTAACTGGAACTAGTATTGGTAAAGGCTTTGCCGGGGCAATGAAAAGACATAACTTTGCTGGATTAAGGGCGTCGCATGGAGTTTCGATAAGTCACCGGAGTCACGGATCAACGGGACAATGTCAAGATCCAGGAAAGGTATTTAAAGGAAAGAAAATGGCAGGACACATGGGCGCTGCAAAAGTTACAATTCAAAACCTTTCAATTTATTCAGTTGATAACGAAAGAGGGCTTATTTTTATACATGGTGCTGTCCCTGGACACAAAGGTGGCTGGGTCACTATACGTGATGCAATTAAAATCAAGTCAAGTATCGAATTACCAATACCGGGGAGCTTCATAGATCCTAATGCACCAAAGCAGGAAAGTGCGCCGGAAGAGATAACTGATGATTTAACGACACAAGATCAATCAGTCCAAGATGAGAGTGCTGAACCATCTACTCAAGAGTTGGTCGATAATGATACCTCTGGTAATAAAATTGAAGAAAAAATCAGTGAAGTTTCAGAAGAGAATGAAGCAAATCAGATAGTTGAAGAGGCAGATGCGGCCAATACTGACGAAGTTGCCCCTGAAGAAGAAGAAAATAGTGATGCGCAAGATATAAAAAAAGAGGATGATGGTGA
>CACPHU010000014.1 GCA_902633855.1 uncultured OCS116 cluster bacterium | reverse complement strand
AAATCTATTTCTATAATTCAACGGATATCGGCATAGCTGTAGCGTTAGATAATGGGCTAATCACACCAATTATAAGGAATGTCGAAAATAAAGGATTGCAAAAAATTAGCACTGAAATTAAAGATCTTATTTCAAGAGCTCGAGAGAAGAAATTATCCCCATCAGAATATCAAGGGGGAACAATTTCAATTTCAAACCTTGGCTCATATGGTATTAAGAGTTTCACATCAATCATAAATCCACCGCAAGCTTCAATACTATCAATTGGTGCATCACGTAAAGTTCCAGTTGTAATTGACGATGCTGTGAATATAGATGAACTAATTTCTATAACACTTACTGCTGATCACCGATTAATTGATGGCGCAGTTGGTGCAAAATTTCTGGCTTATATGAAGCGACTAATTGAAAACCCAAACCTTATGTTACTGTAAATTATCACATGGAAAGTTAAATGAATTTAAAATATGATGTTACCATTATGGGCTCAGGTCCCGGCGGCTATGTCGCAGCAATTCGTTCTGCGCAATTGGGACACAAGACAGCAATAATTGAAAAAGATAAACTAGGTGGTATTTGTCTAAATTGGGGCTGCATACCCACAAAGGCACTTTTGAAATCGTCGGAAGTTTACTCCACCATTAAGAAATCAGAATATTATGGGGTAACAGCTGAAAATGTAAGTTTTAACTTTAAGGATATTATTGATAGATCACGTGGTGTGGCTAAAGATCTTTCTCAAGGTATTGGTTACCTATTGAAAAAGAATAAAATTGATTTAATTACTGGGGATGGCTATATCTTAGATAACAATACGGTCAAGATTCAATCTGATAAAAAAGAAACTATCATATCAACAAATAATATTATTATTTCAACCGGTGCACGACCAAAGGAATTGCCTGGTATTAGCTTTAGTGAAGATGTCTGGTCTTATAAACAAGCAATGGCTCCAGATAAGATGCCTAAATCAATTGTTGTAATTGGATCAGGAGCAATTGGAATAGAATTTGCTAATTTTTACAACGCTATCGGGGTTAACGTGAATGTAGTAGAGTTAGCAGAAAGAATTCTTCCCAATGAGGATGAAGAGGTATCCGAGTATGCAAAGGCTGAATTTGAGAAACAAGGAATAAAATTTCACCTAGGTTCATATGTGGACTCCATAATAAAGAGCAGGGACAACTTAAATATAGAGTTGATCCATAAAAACAACAAGAAGCGTAGCAAACTGAATACTGATAAAGTCATAATGGCTGTTGGGATAACTGGCAATATTGAAAATATTGGCTTAGAGCATAATAACATAAATATTAGTGATGGTCACATTTCAACAAATGAGTTTATGCAAACAAATGTAAAAAATATCTACGCAATTGGTGACGTTGCAGGGGCGCCATGGTTGGCACATAAAGCCTCTCATGAAGGTATAATTGCAGCAGAGCATATATCGGGTATTCACACGCATGCAATTGAAAAGACTAACATACCTGGATGCGTGTATTCTTCACCACAAATTGCATCAATCGGACTTTCTGAAAATGAAGCAAAAAATAAACATAGCTCGGTTAAAGTTGGCAAATTCCCTCTAATTGCTAATGGGAAGGCCAAGGCAATTTCGAATGATACAGGTTTTGTGAAAGTAATATATGAGAGTTCTACCGGTGAACTTCTTGGTGCACACATGATTGGGGACGGTGTTACGGAGCTAATTCATGGGTATGCTATTGCAAAAAATATGGAAGGCACCGAAGAAGATATTATAAATACAATATTTCCTCACCCAACGATTTCAGAGTCAATGCATGAAGCTGTTCTCAGCGCATATGATATTCCAATTCATTATAAATAATTATGGTAAATATAATAAATAAATTTGATCAGACAGTGAAATTGCGTCATCCACAATTTCGTAATAAATCACCAAACCCAAGCGGGAAGAAACCGTCTTGGATTAAAGTCAGATACAAAAATTCAGCTAATTACCTTGAAACACATAAAATTATCAAGGAGAATAATCTCGTAACGGTTTGCCAAGAAGCAGCTTGTCCAAACGTATCGGATTGCTGGGACAAAAAACATGCAACATTTATGATACTAGGTGATACTTGTACCCGTGCCTGCTCTTTTTGCAATGTTAAAACTGGGATACCAGAGCCGATTGATCAAAATGAGGCGCTATCTGTCGCAAACGCAGTAAAAAAAATGGATCTTAGGCACGTTGTTATAACCTCAGTTGACAGAGATGATCTAGAAGATGGTGGAGCACAACATTTTGTAGATGTAATAGCAAATATTAGAAAGATTTCCCCATCTACAACAATTGAGATTTTGACACCAGATTTTTTAAGAAAAGATACAGCGATCGACATCTTAATGAAGCAGAAGCCGGATGTCTTTAATCACAACCTTGAGACGGTTCCTTCAATGTACCTAAGTATCCGCCCTGGCGCACGATACTTTCATTCACTAAATTTATTAAAAGAAATAAAAAATAGGGATAATTCAATATTTACAAAATCTGGAATAATGGTTGGCTTAGGTGAAAAAAGAGAAGAGGTTTTGCAGGTGATGGACGATATGATTTCTGCGAATGTCGATTTTATAACAATAGGTCAATATCTACAACCAACGATAAAGCATGCAAAAGTAATGGAGTACGTGCACCCGGAAATTTTTGAAAGCTACGCATCAATTGCAAAATCAAAAGGTTTCAAGATGGTTTCTGCAAGTCCTTTTACACGTTCATCTTTTCATGCGGATGAGGATTTTATCAAACTTAAAAATGCTACATAATTTGATGAAGTCAAAAAAACTCTCAAGAACAGTACAATATAGTGCAAATGACATGTATGCCTTAGTCTCGGACATTGAGAGTTATCCATATTTTGTGCCGGCCTGCAAGTCGCTTGAGGTTATAAAAAAAAGAAGGGCTGGAGATATCATTTATATTGATGCAATTATGGAGGTTGGATATGGTTTTTTAAATGAATTTTTTACATCCCACATCATCTTGAATAAGAAAAAATTTACGATTGAGGTTGTCAACAGCGACGGCCCTTTCCGCAAGTTAAATAACTATTGGCAATTTATAGATATTGAAGGTGGTTCGGAAATTTTATTTGAGATTGAATTTATAGCAAAAAATTCATTCACAGGGAAGGTTATTAATCTAATGTTTGAAAGGGTATTCAGTAAATATATTTTTGCTTTCGAAAGCCGGGCAAATAAGCTTTATAGTTGACTGACTAACCCATATGAGATCTCAAACGCTTCAATGGATGTATTAAGCCTTACATTATCTCTACCAATTTCACCAAACTTATATTCTTTACACAGCGTTTCTTTATTAAATGATACAGAAATATAAACAAGTCCAACTTCTTTTTTTGTATCATCACTTTTTGGCCCAGCAATACCTGAGACAGCGATAGATAGATTAATATTTGGATGTAGAGATATTAAATTTGATGACATTTGTGAACACACCTCTCTACTTACAGCACCATAATCCAGAATATCTCTATAATTAACTTTTAATAAATCAATCTTTGACTGATTAGAATACGTCACATAGCCCAACTCATACACTTCGGAAGAACCTGAAATTGACGTTATTGTTGAGGATATAAGTCCCCCAGTACAAGACTCAGCCGTACCAATTTTTAGATTTTTCTGCTTGCATATTTCTATTAGATTTATGGCTGATTGGGTTAATTGTCTCATTTCTTGACCGATATGTTAACAATAGTTTGTACAGCAATTCCTTCTTTTCTACCAGTAAAACCTAATTTTTCTGTTGTCGTAGCTTTTAAACCTATATTCGACACATCAATCTTTAATAGTGCTGATAGCTCTTTTTTTATTGCATTCTTATATGCATTAATATTTGGCTCCTCTGCAATTACAACTAGATCAATATTTAGTATCCTTCCTCCAAATTCTTCTAACTTCAACAGTGAGTGATCTAGGAATATTTTTGAGTCTGCTCCTAGCCATCTCTTATCTGCTGGATTAAAGTGAGATCCAATATCGTCAGAGCCAATTGAGCCATATATCGCATCAGTTATAGCGTGAAGGCCAACATCTGCATCTGAGTGGCCCACCAATGTTTTATTGAAAGGAATATCAATACCGAATATTCGAATATTATGACCTTCACCAAACCTGTGCACGTCAAAACCGATTCCAACTCTTGAAGAAGACATATTTTCACTATCCATTTTAAAACGATCTAAATCATCGTATGTTGTTATTTTATAATTCTTTTTATTATCTTTAAAGGTGTTTACTTTAAGCCCAGATAATTCCGCTACTTGTGCATCATCAGTTATATGATCAACACCATTAGTTAGCTTGACTATATTTCTGTATGAATTATATATTGCCATGAATTCAAAAAATTGTGGGGTTTGCGACTCTATAATGGTTGATCGATCAAGCGTTTTTAATTTTTCATTTTTTAACTGCTTAATTGTATTTGAAGCTTCTATGATTGGTATTGACCCATCATGGCCTTTTGCCACTTTTATCAGATTATTGGGTAAAGTGGACAAAAAATTTGGTCTTGCAGCATCATGAATAAAAACGTGTGTTGTTCCAGAACTACTTAGATATTCCAAGCCTTTCATTACAGATTTTAACCTGGTATTAGATCCATGAATTATGAAAACTTTATCTTTATACGCATTCTTCTTAATTATATCCTGAGTATATTCTGTGTGACCTGGATTTATTGCAATTACAATATTTTCAATAATATCAAGTTCTAAGAACTTATCTATTGAGTATTCAATAATAGTCTTTCCATTTACAACTAAATATTGTTTTGGAGTAGGGCTTGCGCTCTTTAACCTATTCCCAACACCTGCTGCACAAATTATAACTGATATTTTCATAAGAAATCATTGCATAATGTAAATAAATTATTTATAAATATGATTAATATTTAATCATCTATATTAGATGCCCTTTTTTTAATCATATAAACCATAATATTTATAGCACATAAATGGAAACAATATTAGATAAAATGCAAATCAACCTGGATGGATTGTTTAGAACAATTAAACATCCGCTCGTGATCTTGGATAGGGATGATAATATAGTGACGTCCAATGATGATGCTGAATTTTTTTTTGGGCTCAGTCGCAACATACTGAATAAATATAAATTCACTGCATTATATAATACAACATCACCACTGTATTATCTAATCAATCAATCACGTGAAAAAAAAACAACAATTCGCGAATATTCCCTGATGTTAAAAAATATCATAGACAAAAAAGAGCATGAGGTAGATATTCAAGTGTCACCCTTTGAAGACACAGATTATCTGCTCTTAATGTTTATTGAGCGGGGTATTGCAAAAAAATTTAATCGACAGTATATGCAGGCTGGATCTGCAAAATCACTGGTTGAAATGTCATCAATTCTTGCGCACGAAATAAAAAATCCCCTATCCGGAATAAAGGGGGCTGCTCAACTGCTACTTGATGGTGCAAGTCATGAAAATCAATCACTCATATCAATAATATGTGATGAAACTGATAGAATAAATAATTTGATCAACAGCATGCAAATATTTTCAGATAGTTCGCAAATAAAAAAAGAAAAAATTAATATGCATACAATCTTCAACCATGTAAAAATGATTGCTGAAAATGGTTTTGCTAAAGATATTAAGTTTATAGAGAAGTTCGATCCATCACTTCCCCATGTTTATGGCAATAAAGACCTGCTTATTCAGGCCCTAATGAACTTGATAAAGAATAGTAGCGAAGCAATAAAGAATAATTCAAGTAAAGGGGAGATAATTCTTAGCTCTTCGTTCTTGTCCAGTGTTCGTATAAGCCTACCAACATCAAGTAAGAAAATTGAATTACCACTGTGTTTTTCAATTGAAGACAATGGTGGTGGCATCGATAGAGATATTTATGAAAATATATTTGACCCATTTATCACAAGTAAAAAAGATGGGAAGGGTCTTGGTCTCTCGATTGTTTCAAAAATAATACAAGATCATGATGGCGTTATCGAATGTGCTACAACAAGCAAGGGAACAATAATGTCAATTCTATTCCCTGTATCTCATTAGGAAGATTTATGATGAAAAAAACACATATACTTGTTGCAGATGATGATAAAGCAATAAGACTTGTGCTTGAAACTGCACTTAAAAGATCAGGTTTTGATGTTACTCTGACTGAAAATGCTGCCGGATTGTGGAATCTTGCTCAACAAAATTTTGCTGATTTAATTATTACAGATGTTGTTATGCCAGATGCAAATGCGTTTGAGCTTATACCAAAAATTAAAAAAATTAATTCTGAAATGCCAATTATTGTGATGAGTGCACAAAATACACTTATGACCGCAATTAAAGCCAATGAGCTTGGTGCGTTTGAATACATACCAAAACCATTCGACATAGCTGAATTGCTTAATATTATTAATCGTTCTATTAATGAAAACAAAAAAGTAGTTGAAGAAGAAAGCTTTGAGTCACCTGATAGCTTTCCCTTAATTGGTCGTTCAAAACCCATGCAAGAAGTTTACAGGGTGATGGCCAGATTAATGAATTCAGATTTAACAGTTCTTATAACTGGTGAGTCTGGCACAGGAAAAGAGCTAATTGCGAAAGCTTTACACGAATTTGGTAATAGAAAAGACTCTACGTTTGTTCCAATAAATATGGCCGCAATACCAAAAGATCTTATTGAGTCTGAATTATTTGGACATGAGAAAGGTGCTTTTACAGGTGCTATTGACAAAAAAATTGGTAAGTTTCAAATCGCAGATGGAGGAACACTCTTTTTAGATGAAATTGGCGATATGCCCATCGATGCACAAACACGTTTATTGAGGGTGCTGCAAGAAGGCGAATTTCTTACTGTCGGTGGCACTAGCCCCATTAAAACAAATGTTAGGATTATTGCTGCTACAAATAAATCATTAGTAGATCAGATAACACTAGGAGCATTTCGCGAGGACTTGTATTACAGGATTAATGTTATTCCGATAACATTACCACCATTAAGAGAACGAAAAGACGATCTTCCATCTTTGGTAAATCATTTTATGGCTAGAAATGCACCAAATGATAATGCGAGTAGAATTGAGCAGGATGCATTGAACTATATTAAAAAATATGATTGGCCCGGTAATATTAGGGAATTAGAGAATTTCATTAAAAGATTGATTACACTCTATCCAAATGAAATAATTTCACTTGATATTATTAAAAATGAATTTTCTTTTTTGGATCAAAAAAATTATAAAACAGATAGTAAGCAACTCAGGTCATTAGAGGACCATGTTGAGAGTTATTTAAGCAAGTACTCAATTGAAGACTTCCACGAAGGAGATGAGGGCATTTATCATAAAGTTCTTTTGCAATTTGAGAAACCTATTTTAAATTTTGTGATGGACTCTACCAAAGGAAATCAGATTAAGGCATCCAAAATCCTGGGCTTAAATCGTAATACACTTCGTAAAAAATTACGTCAATTAAACTCAGATCTTCCAAAAAATTAGTACTCAATTTTCATTAAGATAAAATTTATCATTAAAAAATATATTATTAGTAATATAATATGAAGCTATGAGCAATATTGACACACTTAAATTAATTAATCCGTTAAGAGAATTCCTAAATTCTTATAAGGAGACATTATTCAACGTCTTGATTCTATTTCTTGCGATTTTTCTTATATCATCAACATGGCTCATATTAACTGGCCAAGTTTTTATCCCTTCTGATACTGTAATTTTTCTTTTATTCATAGTGAACACAATATTTATAGTTGTTATGGTTTTGCTTATAATCAGCAAATTTTCACAAATATTAATAGCGAGGAAGAGAAACATTGCGGGCGCAAGTCTTCAAATTAAGTTAATAACCTTATTTGGCATCGTCTCAGCTTTACCGGCTTTAGTCGTTGCAATCCTCGCAACAATTACGCTTGATAGAGGCTTAGATAAATGGTTTTCAGATAGAACGAAATCAATGCTGGAGAAGTCAAATATAGTTGCAAAAAGTTATTTAAGAGAGCATTCAAATAATCTTAGATCTGAAATTGGAGCAATGCAGTTAGATCTGAATAATTCGGTCAACATATTTGAAAATAATATTAATGCATTTGGAGATTATTTTCTAAAACAAGCGAAATTGAGAAAGTTATCAGGTGCATATATCGTGAATCGAGATGGAAACATCTTAATCAATACAACAACGCCGGAATATGAATTGGGCTACACGAAACCATCACAATTATCTTATGATCGAGCAGACCAAGGGGACATAATAATATTTAAACCAAACGACTCTAATATGGTTAGCGCTTTTGTACTTTTACCAAATTTTATTGATGGGTATTTATTAATATATAAAGCTGTTGACCCAATTGTAATTAAGCATTTAAAGCAATTAGAACTTACCAGAAACGAATATTCAAACCTTGAAGAGAGGAGGTTTAATACGCAAGTTACTTTCGCCCTTCAATATGTTGGTTTCTCGCTCGTTTTTTTAACAGTAGCAATTTGGTTTAGTATATTTTTTGCAAATAGATTATCTGCTCCAATTGCAAAGCTAATATATGCATCAAAAAAAGTATCCGATGGAGACCTTGATGTTAATATTGAGAGCAAGTCGACAATTGATAATGACATGCACAATCTTGTAAGTACCTTTAACAATATGACAACAGATCTCAAAAATCAACGCGAGAACTTGGTTTCCAACAATCAGCTCCTTGATGAAAGACGAAAATTTACAGAAGCGGTGCTTTCAGGGATTACATCGTGTGTTATCAGCATAGATAGTAACGGGAGTATTCAAATTGCGAATTTATCTGCATGCTTCTTTTTTGATAAAGAGCTTAGTGAGATTCTGGGGGTTAACATTATTGATATAATGCCTCAATTTTCAGATATTCTAATAAAAGCTTACAAAAGTAGGGGTAACATCGATGAATATATAACAGTGCTAATAAATGATCAATATAGGAATATTCATATAAAAATAACAAAAGAAGATAAGTCCAAGAAAAGCTCAATGGTCATTGCATTCGATGATGTCACAGATTTATTTGATGCCCAAAGAACATCAGTTTGGGCTGATGTAGCACGCAGGATAGCTCATGAGATAAAAAACCCTCTTACACCGATACAATTGTCTGCGGAAAGGCTTAAGAGGAAATATAAAGATCAAATTACCAATGATCTAGAAGTATTTGAAGACTGCACGGATACAATCATCAGACAAGTTGGGGATTTAGGCAAAATAGTAGACGAATTCTCAGCATTTGCAAAAGTTCCAACAGCGAACATGAATAACTATGACATATGTGATACTATAAAACAGGCGGTGCTTCTACAAAAGATCACATTTGAGTCTATCGACATAAAATTAGATATACCAGATGGAGAGATATTTTTTAATTTTGATCGCAGACTTATCAGCCAAGCTCTTATAAATCTTATTAAAAACTCATCTGAGTCGATATTTTTATTACATAAGAATGACAATTCTGGGATAATTAATATATCTTTAGAGGATAAACCTGAACATGTGGTTATAAAAATTGCTGATAATGGAACAGGCTTTCCAAAGAGTGATCTTGATAAGCTTTTAGAGCCTTATTATACAACAAGAGAGATGGGAACAGGAATTGGTTTATCGGTCGTAAAAAATATAATTGAGGTACATAAAGGTGGATTGAATCTTAAAAATGGTACAACTTCTGATAAGAAAATAAGTGGGGCAATTGTTGAAATAATTTTACCAAAATCACTTGATAGTAACTCCGAAAAAATTAATGATTGAAAATAAAAATATATTAATAATTGATGATGAAATTGACATCTGTAAATTAATATCAGGTGTCCTTGAAGATGAGGGGTACCAAACATACAATGCCCAAAACAGTGACAATGCTATTAGCATTTTATCAGAAGATAATATTGATTTAATAATATTAGACGTATGGCTTGAAGGTAGCAAGTTGGACGGTATCGAGTTATTACAGGAAATTCATAGTACACGTCCAGAAATCCCAATTATAATCATATCAGGACATGGTAATATTGATACTGCTGTTACAGCGATAAAAATTGGTGCATATGATTACTTGGAAAAACCGTTTAAAACAGAACGCCTGATGCACATCATAAAAAGAGCCTTTGAAACATACAATCTTCGGCAAGAAATTACCAATATCCGAAATAAATCGAATTATGCGATAGATTACATTGGTGACTCAAATACGGTAATACAATTAAATCAGGCTATAGAAAGACTTTCAGGTGTTAAAAGTCGAATACTCATTACGGGTGGCAGCGGAGTTGGTAAGGAACTTGTGGCACGTTTAATACACAACAAATCAAGTAGATCAAAGTATTTATTCACACGCCTTAATGCAAGAAATATTAATGCAGCGGCATTTAAGGATAAGATTTGTATCGGTGAGTCAAACAATGATAAAAGTTTTATTAAAGAACTGAATGGTGGAACTTTATTCATTAATGAAATCTCTGAACTATCCATCGACGCCCAGCAGGTCCTCCTAAATTTAATAAATAATAAATATGAAACTGAAAGTTTAGACTTTAGGCTAGTTGCAAGCACGTCTAAGGATTTAAAGTCATATGTTTCATTGGGGCTCTTTCTTGATGACTTATTTAATAGAATTTCAATTGAAGAAATACATATTCCAAGCTTGATTGATCGAAAAGAAGATATTCCGCCATTAGTTAGATATTTTATCGATGATTATGCGAGTACAACAGAAATTTTACATAATTTAACCATTACGGAGGATGCGCTTGCTATATTGCAGTCTTACTCGTGGCCGGGAAATATAAAAGAACTGAGAAATTGTATAGAAAGGGTAATTTTACAACTGAATTCAGAAAGTGAGCATTCAATCAAAGCCAGTCATATTCCTATTGAAATTAGGGATGATAATCCCAATATATCTAATAATAATGAGGTTTTAATTTCATATAATATGAAAGATGCAAGGGATCTTTTCGAGAGAAATTATATTGTTACTCAACTTGCCAGGTTTAACGGTAATATATCAAAAACAGCCGAATTCATAGGTATGGAAAGAACAGCTCTTCACAGAAAATTAAAATATCTTGGTATAGATAAAAGAGCTTAAATAGGTATAAAAGATGAAAATTATAATATGTGGAGCAGGGCAAGTTGGCTATGGTATTGCCGAGCAACTTTCAGTACAAAAAAACGATGTTACGGTGATAGATGACTCTCAAAAGCTAATTGATAATATAAACAAAACGCTCGATGTTCGAACAATTAGAGGTAATGGGTCATATCCTGAGGTATTGGATGAGGCTGGCGCCAACGATGCTGATGTTATTATTGCAGTAACACAGTACGATGAGATCAACATGGTAATATGCACAATTTCACATTTAATATTTGGCATCCCAACTAAAATTGGTCGCATACGTTCAAATAACTTCCTAAACCCAAACTATGAAAACCTGTTTACACGTGAGAACATTCCAATTGATGTAATTATTTCACCAGAAAGAGAAATTGCAGACTCAATATTAAAAAATATCACTCTGCCGGGGGCTTTTGAAATTATTGAGTTTGGTGAAAAAAAGATTTCCTTCTTAGGTGTTAACATAGATGAGAATTGTAATGTTGTTGATACACCGCTTCGTGCGTTAACAGAAAAATATCCTGATTTGATATGTACTATAGTTGGAATTAATCGTGATGATAAAATAATCATTCCAACACAAAAAGATAGCTTAAAACGTAATGATAAAATATATCTCGTCTGCAACTCTGATCATATCAGTAAAATATTATCAGTTTTAGGTCACACTGAGCCTGAGGCGCATAACATTATTATAGCTGGTGCTGGTAATGTTGGAACCTATCTTGCGAAGGCGCTTGAGTCTAATGTATCAAATATAAACATCAAACTTATTGAGTTAAATCAAGAAATAGCGGAAAAAGCTGCAAAGGAGCTTAAAAAATCAATTGTGTTAAATGGTAATTCTATTGATAAAAATTTACTTGAACAAGCTGGGATAATTAAAACTGATGCATTTGTTGCATTAACTAATAACGATAATATAAATCTAATATCATCTGTTATAGCTAAGGAAATGGGTGCAAAACAAGCCCTTTCTCTACTACAAGATAATAATTATAACGATCTTCAGTCCAGATTAAGTATTGATGCGTTAATTGACCCCCGTGCGACCACAATATCGAGTATCCTTAGATACTTGAGAAAAGGAAGAATACGAGATGCGCACTCATTGTACGATGGAAAAGTTGAGGT
Source organism: uncultured OCS116 cluster bacterium (assembly GCA_902633855.1). Classification (GTDB taxonomy): domain Bacteria; phylum Pseudomonadota; class Alphaproteobacteria; order Rhizobiales; family TMED25; genus TMED25. The sequence continues at coordinate 17,440 of CACPHU010000014.1, read as the reverse complement.
CCTAGAAGCTGAAATTGTCGATGCCTCGCCATTAATTGGAAAACAAATTAAAGAAGCAGATATTCCTGATGATCTAAGATTTGGTGCTATACTACGAAAAGATGATGTAATTCGACCCGATGGTGAAATGGTACTTGAAGTGAATGACCGTATCGTTCTGTTTTCTCTATCGGAAAGTATACATGCCGTTGAACAGCTTTTTAGAACAAGTCAAGATTATTATTAATAATATAATTTAGAAATTGATAAATAAAACATATAAATCAATAGTTTGTCATCCTGACTTAAGAAATAAGTTTAAGAAAAAAAGTACAATTGACCCTACTGATTGCATAAATGAAGCCGTTTTGCTTGCAAATTCACTTGGGATAAAAGTTCAATTTTCAAAAATCTATAAAATTGATAGACCAAATAACTCCACATTATTTAATAATGGCCAGGTTGAACTTATAAATGATAAAATTAGAGAACTTAACGTTGATTTTCTGATAATTGACGGAAAACTATCCCCCATACAGCAAAGAAACTTAGAAAAGAGATTGCTTGTTAAGGTAATTGATAGAACGCGCTTAATATTGGATATCTTTGAGAAGAGGGCAGTAACAAGAGAAGGGGCCCTACAAGTTGAGTTAGCTCAGCTTGAATATCAAAAAACAAGGCTTGTTAAGTCATGGACGCATTTGGAGAGGCAGAGAGGTTCGCTTAGCTTCATTGGTGGGCCCGGGGAGTCCCAACTTGAAATAGATCGCAGACTTATTAACGGTCAAATTATAAAAATAAAGAAGAAATTAAGGGATTTTAAAAACACACGAAACTTACACCGCAATCAACGTGACAAAAAGCCCTACTTTATAATTGCGCTTGTCGGCTATACAAATGCAGGAAAATCTACACTATTTAATAAATTGACAGATGAAAATGCGTTGTCAAAGAATATGTTATTTGCCACGCTCGATACAAAGATGAAAAAACTTGATAAGGGCAGTCTTAAAAATATAATACTAACAGATACAGTTGGTTTCATCTCTGAGCTACCAACCGAATTAATAATGTCCTTTAGATCCACCTTGGAAGAAATAAATTATGCAGATTTGATAATAAATGTGAGGGACATCTCGTCAGGATATACAGAGGTACAAAACATTGATGTAATTAATACCATCAAAGAGATTGGTAAAGAAATAAATGATAATAATTATCTGGAGATATTGAATAAAGTGGATCTAATAGAAAAGAATTACTCAGAGTTAATTAAAAAAAATATAGCAAAAAATCAAGTAATGGTATCTGCGGCAACGGGGCAGGGTATGAGTGATTTATACGCCGCGATTGAGAAAAAGGTAAATAATAATTTTGAAATTTGTAGAATTAAATTGAAATATAATAAATCAGCTGTGGAGTCCTGGTTGCATGATAATGCAGTTATCTTAGACAAAAAATACTACGCAGATCATATAAATATCAAATTAAAAATATCAAAAAAAAATCATGCCCGCTTCCAATCCATGTTAATTGCAAGATAAAGCTTAATTCGCATAATATATATTATGGAATGTAAAATATAATCCAATAAAATCAACGTATTAAATGAATTAATTAAATCTGCATACCATCATACGCTGGCGTAATATTTTCTGGTAGATAATCACAGAGTTGTTTGTAATCCAAGTCTATGTGCATATTTGTCAGTATTGCACGTTCTACATTTAAATCTGTAACTAATTGTAATACTTTGTCTACATGGAAATGTGTTGGGTGCGGATTCCAACGTAATGCGTCTACTATCCATATTTCGCAATTTTTTATATACTGTATAGACTCATTTGGTAATTCGCTAATATCTGAAGAATACACTATATTTTCTATTTTGTAGCCAAAAGAATTAATATTTCCATGCACTTGATTTATTGGCATAATACCTAGACTGCCACCCTCGCCCTCGATGTTGTATATTTTCCCATGCTCAATCAAATTAAGGTTTAAGATCGGTGGGTAACCGCTTCCGATCTTTGTGTCAAAACAATACCCGAATTTTTGCTTAAGATTTTCCGATGTTGCGGCAGAAGCAAAAACATCAACTCTTTTTTTATCCCTAAGCGCATACATTCTTAGATCATCAATGCCATGAGTATGATCAGCGTGTTCATGTGTGTAAAAAACAGCATCAATTTTCTTTATGTTCTCTCTATTCACTTGACTTCTGAAGTCTGGACCAGTATCAACAATTACAGAGGTAATATCATTCACATTAATTTTTTCAATTAAAATTGAACATCTGGTACGATGATTCTCAATAATTTTTGGATTACATGCCCCCCATTCGTTGCCGACGCGTGGCACGCCCGTCGATGAGCCGCAGCCAAGTATTGTAATCTTTGTATTATTTTTTTTCATACTTTAATCTTGTCAAAAAATTTAAGACTATTCTTAGTTGTTAGGTTAATAACTTCAGCTATCGGAAGTTGCTTAACCTCAGATATTTTATCAACTATTTTTGTTATATATGATGGTTCATTTCTTTTTCCACGATGAGGCACTGGAGCTAAAAAAGGTGAGTCGGTCTCAACGAATATCCTATCATTTGGAATTTTTCGAAGAATATCTCGTACTGAATTAGCATTTTTAAATGTAATGATTCCTGTAAATGAAATGCTAAGGCCTAAATCTATTGCAACCATTGCAAGTCTTTCGGACGAGCTAAAACAATGGAGAACACCTCTTAATTTATTTTTTTTTGCCTCATCTAGCAATATTCGCTCCATATCCTCATCTGAATTTCTATTATGAATTATAAATGGTAGCCCACTCACATTCGAGCATTCAATTTGCAATCGAAACATTGACTCTTGCTCTTTTTTATTATCGTGTTTTAACCGAGAGTAATCTAAACCACATTCACCAATTGCAACAACTTTACTATTGTTGCATGCGTTTAAAAGATCAGATAGTGTATAGCTTTCGTACTCATCATCGATATATAAAGGGTGCGTTCCCACGCTACAATAAACATTATCAAAACGGGATACCAAGTTTTCAATCTTATGAAAAAGTTTAAATTTGGTAGATATGGTTATCAGATACCTCACATTAGCATTCAATGCATTTTTGACGACAGCATCAATCTCTAAATCATAGTCATCAAAATCAAGATGGCAGTGTGTATCAATTAGAAAATCATATTTTTTATTCATCGCTAATTTCAACTTTTGGGAATATTGGGGTAACCTCCCCTAATCTATTGTCGCTTATATCTATATTTTCATCTGTAATAGACTTGAAGGTACGATCTGCATCATTGATATTTAATAAGTTTAAAATTTTTTCTGATGATGTTGGAATGACTGGAAGCAGCATTATTGCAATTTTTCTTATATTATTGAGAGTAATGAATAGTACAGTCTGCATTCTTTCATTATTATTTTTTCGCAACTCCCAAGGCTTTTGGTCTGAAAAATATTTATTTAAATTTGAAATTTGTTCCCATATTTCTGATAATATTTTATTGAACTCTAATGTTTCCACTAAAATTTCTATTCTGCTAGCTAGGCTGGCCACATTTGAGTTAATATTAAGATCATCATCGTTAAGCTCAGAAGAGATTGATGGAATAATTCCATCACAATTCTTTTGTACCATTGAGCAAGACCTCTGTATTAGGTTCCCTAAATCGTTTGCTAGGTCAGCATTTACCCTACGCGATATACTTTCGTCATCATAATTTCCATCATTTCCCATAGATACCTCCCGTAAAAAGAAATATCTCAATTGGTCAATACCATATTTCTCTATCAACTCTCCTGGGCTGACAACGTTTCCCAAAGACTTTGACATTTTGACACCTCTATTAAATAGAAAACCGTGGGCAAATACTGTTAGAGGCAGTTCGATGTTTGCAGATAATAGAAACGCTGGCCAATAAACAGCATGAAACCTCAATATATCTTTTCCGATTATATGATAATTTGCTGGCCAATAGTTTTTATACGTCTCACTTGGAAAGTGAACGCCAGTTAAATAATTCGTTAAAGCGTCCACCCATACATACATTACATGACTATCATCATTTGGCACATTAATGCCCCAATCAAAAGTTGTCCGTGATATAGATAAATCCTTTAAGCCAGATTGCACAAATTTAATAACTTCATTTTTTCTGCTTTCTGGTAAAATGAATTTCGGATTATTTTTGTAATGCTCTAGAAGTCTATCCTGATATTTAGATAATCTAAAGAAATAACTCTCCTCTTCTACCCACGTAACTTCGGTTCCCTGAGGAGAATAGAATTGGCCATTTTTTTTAGTCAACTCTTTTTCTTCATAGTAAGCCTCATCTCGAATAGAGTACCAGCCCGCATATTTACCCTTATATATATCATCATTTTGAGACATCCTATTCCAAATTTCTATGCATGCTATTTTATGCCTCTCTTCGGTCGTCCTTATGAAATCATCATGCGTAGAATTGACTTCTTTTAGCATTTTTATAAATAATGGTGCGTTTTTATCTGCAAGCTGCTTGGCTGTTAAATTCAATCTTTTTGCTGTTTGTAGCATTTTAATCCCATGCTCATCCGTTCCCGTGAGAAATATAACATTATTTTCAAAAAGTCTGTGGTATCTTGCAATCGTATCTGTGATTATGGCTTCGTAAGCATGGCCAATGTGTGGCTCACCGTTTGGATATGAAATTGCGGTTGTTAAATAAAAAGTCTTCTTTTCTTTACCCATCTATTTCCCTTTTAGATAAACGCCATACATCTCTGTGAATATTTAACAAAAGCTCTTCCCTGCTTAGGTTAAAAATATTTAAATTGTAATACCTGTCTGAGTACTTATCCCAATAACCAAGTAATTCATATAATTTGTAATCCTCTTTTAAATCCGCTAAGAAACTAATAGCATTTTTCTTCATCCAAATCATAAAAAGTTCAAATAGTATATTAAATGAACCTAAATTCTCTTTTTTTGAATAATGCTTAATAGTTTTTAAGGTATTCTTTTCGTTTATTTTTTTTGATTTTATTAAATCATTAAAATCCTGAATAATTTCCTCAAAATTATTATTCATAAGATTAACAATCTTTCCTGGTGATGCATTTATTCCGTACATATCAATGATTTGTTCAGCGTTGATCTCATGACTCAAATGAGCAATCACTTCTTTGGTATCAGAAATTGATAAGGCATTAAAACTAAACTTCAGGCACCTAGACAAGATTGTATCCGGTACATTGCTAATATTGTGTGTAATTAATATAAATAATGTATTAACCGGTGGCTCTTCCAGTATCTTCAATAGTGCGTTTTGTGCTGATTTATTCAAATCATTTATCGTATCAATGATTATCACGCGATAGCCGCCATTTAGCAATTTTCCGGTAAGGTTTTCTTTAAGCTTTCTGATTTCTTCAATTTTTATTTCAAGCGAGCTTCCATTTTCATCAGTATTAGATATGTAATGTAAATTTGGGTACGAATGATTTGATATTTGGCTGAATGTATTATTATCTAATTGCTTATAATCCATGAAAGAAGAGGTTTTATCAGCAAATATATAGTTAGAATATCTAAATGCGAGAGTGCACTTTCCTATACCAATCGGACCACTAAAGAGAAGTGTATTGGTAAGAGAGTTATTATTTTTTAGCCGATTAAGTTGACTAATAATTGGTTGGTGACCAATAAATAATTTATTCTGCCAAGGTTCATTAATTTCATTCATTTATTTTATCTAGGGTTAATTCCAAAATTTTTTTTGATATCTGTTCTATATCATCGGTTCCGTCTATGACGACACATCTGTGTGGATTATCTCGAGCTATGTTCGTATACCCGTCCCTAATCTTTTTGTGATACAGAATATCTTTTTCTTCGAATCTTGTCTCTTTGTTATTCTCTCCAAGCGCCCTTTCAATTCCTTGGGTTGGATCTATATCAAAAATAAAGGTAATATCCGGATAAATTTCACCAATAGATATTTTATTTACTTCCTTTACGATATCTAAATCTAAGTTTCCTGCATAACCTTGATATGCAAGTGTAGAGTCAAAGAATCTATCGCAAATGACAATTTTATGATTTTTGAGGCCTTCTTTTATTACTTTTTGTACATGATCTGCCCTTGCGGCCGCAAAGAGAAATAACTCGCTTATATTACCAATTTTATTTGATTCTCCTTGAACCAATATTTCACGGATTATTTCTGCAAATTTAGTGCCACCTGGTTCTCGAGTTTTTATTACCTCAAATCCTTTTTCTTTTAACGTATCATATAGTATTTGTGACTGAGTAGATTTACCACTTCCCTCGCCCCCTTCAAATGTTATCAATAAGCTATTTTGTATCATTTTATTATAGATCCGTTAATGCTGACGATGTAGCTCTCCAGATTTTACGAAGAAAACCGGGCTTGGAGTTGTTAAAGTAATTTCCTTGATTGCCGTCAAGCGGGGCTTCCTCGATATATTGGACACGTACTTTTGCAGTACCTTTATTTAACATTTCTAATTCTATAGCAGCTTTTTTTGACAAATCTATTATTCTATCATCAATGTATGGCCCCCTATCATTTAAACGGACAACAATTGATTTGTTATTTTCAAGATTTGTAACTCTAAGATAGGATGGCAATGGTAGAGTTTTATGCGCTGCGGATAATGCATTCATATCGTAATACTCACCATTTGCAGTTAGTCTGCCGTGAAAATAATCTCCATACCACGAAGCTATTCCCACCTGATCATAATCATTGTCGACTTCTGGATAATACCATTTCCCGTTAATTTCATATGGTTCGCCAACTTTGTAATGCCCTCCACCCTCAGGTACATGGTCATACTTTCCATATACTTGAGGGTTGTTTTCCACTTTAAACCAAGAGCTGCATGAGCTTAATGTAATAATCAATGCAAAAGATATAATTACGATATATTTATAAGTAAAATTTCGCATTTTTTAATTATAAAATAAAAAGTATAAAAATAAATAAACAAAGTATAATTCTAAAACTTATAGGTAAATAATTTATATTTGTGATTTATTTTTATTATACCTCATAAATTATAATAAGAGGGATAAGCGCTAATTGGCCCCACAACAACAGGCGCTAAAATCAAAAACTAATAATAAATTCTATTTTAGAAATGATGAATTGATTAGATCTTGAAAATACTTATTTTCTTTTTGAAGATCTTCATATTTTCCTGCGCCAACCATATTTCCATCTTTCAGAACAATTATATTATCTGCGTCTTTTATTGTCTCAAGTTTGTGCGCGATGATTAGAACTGTTTTATCTTTGAAATATTTATCCAATGTTTTATTTATTTCAATCTCATTTATCGAGTCTAATGAATTTGTTGCCTCATCTAATAATAACAATGGTGCATTCTTGTATATCGCCCGCGCAATGGCAAGCCTCTGCAGTTCACCACCTGAGAGAGATATTCCATCAATACCAATTTTTGTGTCATATTTATTTTGTAATTTATCTGCAAAGTTATTGATATTAAGATCATCCATTAATTTCTCAAAATCAATGTTTTCAGAACTTTCATTCTTCTCTAAGTTTATATTATTTTTAAGCGTATCATTAAAAATAAAGGTATTTTGTGAGACGACGGATACGCACGATCTCAGTGATTTAATCTGAATATCTTGGATTTCAGTATCTCCAAACTTAATTTCACCAGATTTGGCTTCATGGAGTCTAATTAATAATTTAAATATTGTTGATTTACCAGCGCCACTCTCGCCAATTATATAATTTCTAGTACCCTCTTTAATTGCAAAAGTTATATTATTTAATACATTTCGCTGATCTGCCTTATATTTAAAGGATATATTTTCAAACTTAAGTAGGTTGTAATCTACTGGAAAATTGAGGGAGTCAGGCTTATCCTCAATGATGTTGCAATTACTGTATAATCCATAGACCCTTTCAACGGCAGCAAGCCCTTCCTGGTAGACAGAATTTAATGTACTTATTCTTCTTATTGGATCTGAAATCATTAATAAAGCTGTTATAAATGCTGTCAGTTGACCTAAGGTGCTATTGCCTTCTAATATCTGATAACCTGCAAAGGTCAGAAGAAGACCGATAAAAATACCTGCTAAGACCTCAATAATAGGGCTCATTATTGCCCGATACTTTGTTAATTTATATAAATTGAATATTCTTTTCTCAATTTCTTGATTGGTGTTTTGAATCTCACGATTTTCAAGTTGAAAAGATTTTATTGTTTGGATATTTTGAAAGCTTTGATTTAATAAATTAGTAAATTTACCAATTTGTATTTGCGCCCCCTTTGAAATGCTATTAACTTTTTTACCTATTTTATATACTGGTAATGCGATAACGGGTAAAAGGAGGCAAATTACGATTGCTAGCTTCCAGTCAAGATATATCATAGTAATTAAGAGAACAAGTGCGGTTAACCCATCTTTTAGTAGGCTATTCATTAGTCTTTCAAGTGCTTGCAGGATTAATGTCGTATCATTTGATAGCCTTGATATTAAATTACCAGCACCATTATCTTCAATAATTTCTATGTTTGATTGTATAATTTTTTCGTAAATTTTTTTTTGCAGATCCCCGACAATATTAAGCGCAGTCTTATTTACTAATAATATTTGCAAGTAATTAGATAACCCCCTCAAAAGTGCAATAAATGGAACAATAAGCATTACTATAAATAAGTATTTTCCATTTCCTTCTTCTATTAGTTTAAAACTCCAATTTATTGTCAAAGGATAGAAGCTCGAACTTATTGCAACTACAGCAATTAGTAGGATAGATATAATTATTTTGAGTCTGTAAACCTTGATATATTCATTCCAGAACCTTCTGGATGAACTAAGTTCTCTCATATTACGTGCATTCATTAGGTTGATATTATATGGTTTTATCCCCAATCAAGAAATCTTGGTAACTTTCCTTTGTTTTTTAGAGTACCAACGATACCGTTCGGAAAATATAATAATGTTATAACAAGGAGTAATCCAGTAAATAATAAATTTAATTCGGTGGCGCCTAGGTATGATAGTATTAACTCATTAAAAGCGATGAATATAATCGTACCAACAATAGGCCCCGTGACAGTACCCATTCCACCGAGTATTACCATCAAAACAACATTTGCAGCGATTAATATTATTAAAAATATATTTGGCCTAACATATGTTAAATAGTCTGCCCAAATAGCCCCGGCACATCCTATAAAGAATGTAGATAGCACAAATGCTGTAACTTTAATATATTTAACATTAATACCCGCAACAGCACTTCTTATTTCATCATGCGATATAGCTCTCAAAGCAAGTCCAAATTTCGAATGCCTCACATACCAATTCATATAGATTGTTATTATAGCGAGTGCAAGAAATCCATAATAATGAGGAAATTTTGAGAATTCTACTGATAAGGAGTTATAGGGTAATGTTATTCCGCTTGCGCCACCAACTAATTCCCACCTGTCGAATATTATTCTTAATATCATAATTAAAGCTATAGATGATATTATAAATGATGGTCCTTTGACACGAAGTGTAATTAAACCAACAAAAAAACCAAAAATACCAGCACCAATCCCTGCAAGTAATATCAGATAGAAAGGAGAAACGCCCCACATAATAGAATAATATCCAGCAATATAAGCGCCGATACACAAGAAGGCATTATGACCTACAGAAATAAACCCCCCATAACCACCAATTATATTCCAGCTACTTGTCATTACCATATAATAAAAAGCATATAACATTAGATGAATTACATAATTTTGATCACCAAATACTGACGGGAAGAATTGAATTAAAGGAAAAAATAGGAGTATCAAAAGTGTTGCTATTGGTATGATTTTTCTTGAGTCCATTATTTTTACTCCAAATATTTACCAAACATGCCATGTGGTTTTACCAAGAGCATCACAAATAGTGCAACAAAGAAAACCATTGTAGACCATGCGGGTGCAATGAATGCTCCAACCAATGATGCCATAACAGATAATATTGCAGCAGATATTACAACACCAAGAATGCTACCCATTCCTCCAAGTACAACTAAGGACATTAGAATAGCTATCCATTCCCAATGTTTTGCTGGGAAGAATGAGAAGACAAAACTAACCAATGAGCCTGCGGCGCCTGCTAATGCACATCCAAGAACAAATGAGAATATGCATACAAACTTAACGTCTATACCAACTAATTCAGCGTTGACACGACTTAGAGAAGTTGCGCGTATTGCAATACCTAATTTACTAAATTTTAAGAATAAACCCAATCCAACAATTAATGCTATGCTTATTAGTCCTGAATATAATTGTGCAGTTGGTAAAAAAATATCACCAATAAAAATAGCGTCAGTTGCATACGGGGGTGACGTAATTCTCTGTGTATTTTTGAAAAGGTAAGATAACGTTCCATCCAATACCATGGCTGTACCGAAAGTAAGCAAAACTGTCATCTCAGAATAGGTTTGAGATCCTGCATCTTTTTCAAATACGAGTTTGTATGTTATAGCACCCAAAATTGCGGTTGTCGCTGCACACAATGGTATTGCAAATATTGGATCCATACCAAATATCACGAATAAGTAATATGCAGCAAATGCACCAACTAATATAAATATTGGATGGGCAAGGTTTACGATCCTCATTACTCCAAATATGAGTGTTAACCCTGTCGCCATAAGGGCGTATACGAAACCTAAACAAAGTCCTAAAATTATGGTTTGGATGATAAACATTATTTTTTCTTTCTCTTTCCTAAATACAGCTCCTGTATCCTGTCATCACTCAGAACCTGATTTGCTGGTTTTTCAAAAACAATTTCACCTAAATCCATTACAGTACCAAAATTGGATGATGATAGCCCCCTTCTCGCATTTTGTTCAACAAGCAAAATAGATACTCCTTTTGATGCAATATTTTCTATGTGCTGGAATGCCTGCTCTACAATTGCTGGAGCGAGTCCGAGCGATGGTTCATCAATTAATATTACTCTTGGTTTTAATATGATAGCTCTGGCAAAAATTAATTGTTGTTGCTCTCCACCAGACATTGTGCCAGCATACTGTGTTAGCCTCTCTTTTAGACGAGGAAACGTATCCAGTGCTTCATCTATTCGAACTCTTAAATCATGCTTATCATTAATTGTATAACCAGCCATCGCAAGATTCTCAGCTACTGTTAACGTATTAAATAGAGATCTATCCTGTGGTATAAAACATAAGCCTGTTTTCATTATTTCATATGTTTCCATACCAGAGAGCTCTAAATTACCTTTTTCAGAATTAAATGATACTGTTCCATTTCTTGGTATAATTATTCCAGCAATTGCTTTAAGTACCGTTGATTTACCAGCTCCGTTTGGTCCGATAATGCACTTAATATCACCTTTATTGAGCTCAAGATTAATATTTTTTATTATGTCAGGACCATACCCATAACCTGCAACTATATTCTCTAATTTAAGCATACATTCAGACATTAAATTTATCCTGTTAAATAGACTTCTAAAACCTGTTTATCACTTTGAACTTCATCAGGTGTTCCGTTTGCTATAATTGATCCTGCAGCCATAACAACAACCTTATCACTAATCCCCATTACCAAATCCATGTTGTGTTCGACAAGAAGAATTGTTTTACCCTGCTTTTTGAGCACAAGGATCCTATCAAGTATCGTTTCTAATAATCTTGGATTAACTCCGGCAGCAGGTTCATCAAGTAAAATGACGCTAGGATCGGACATAAGTACTGAGCCCAAATCCAATAATTTTTTTTGGCCGTATGATAATTCTTTCATCGGTAAATCTCTGATGTGAGTAATGTTTAGAAATTCCATTATCTGTTCAGCCCGTGCCTTATCATCTCTGGTTACCCCAGCTTTCAATAGATGAAAATTAAAACCAGCAGCTGTATGAAGTGATAAATTTTCTGTAACAGATAATTCATCCAACACCCTTGTCAGTTGGAATGATCTACCAACGCCTAATGTTGCAATTTTATGTGCAGGCATTGTATCTATTCTTGTGTCACCAAGGTATATTTCCCCCTCATCAATTGGATAAACACGTGAGATACAATTGAATAATGTACTTTTACCCGCTCCGTTTGGTCCAATCAATGAGCATATTGTAGAGCTCATGACATCAAAGGAAGAGTCGTCAACAGCGATGATGCCCCCAAAGCGTTTTGTTACATTTCTTATTGATATCATTTATTTGCCATAAAAATATGCGACCAATTGATATTGGCCGCATAAATTTTAGATGATTACCATTGTGGTTTAGGATCAACAATTTCAGCAGTATCAAACTCATTTGTAGGATATACAAATTCTAAATTACCACCATCTTGCCATTGAACCATCAGGAAAGACTTACCAAGAGGAAGTCCCCTATCATCCCATGCGAAATTGCCAAGTACTGTTTTTACTGGGTCTTCTGGTGTTCTTGCATGCAACCAATCCATTATCGTTTGATCATCAACAGATCCAGTTGCCCGAACAGCTTGGTCTATACCTTGGCATAGCGCAAAAGTAATCGCAACATCCTCATCTGGTTTATTTCCAGTTGTAATATGATACTCGGCGGCAAAATCAGCATTATTCATCTGCATACCTGCAAGAGATCCTTTAAATGGAGCTTTTGGATGGTATGCTGACATGATTATTACACCATTAGCATCATCCCCGAGTCCTTCATAAAACTCTTTCTGGGTTCCTTGAGATAAAAGAATGTGTTTTGGGTTATGTCTCACAGTTTTAAGTGCCCTTGTAAACTGTGTTGCTTCTTCTGGCGATGCCATAAGACCAATTACTAGATCAGCACCAGAATTCTTGATTGAATTTGCTAAAACAAGCCAATCTGAGAATCCCTCTTCTGGCCATTGCTCGTGATATACAAGCTCGATCCCAGCTGCTCTGATGTATCCGGGTGCAAGATCTTCAACTAATTCACCACTCCCTGGCATTACAACCTTTTCACCAAGTAGACCAGTTGCAATTGAGTTTGCAAAAAAGTCATCAGCATGAACAACAGCTGCCTTAGTTGGTTTATCTTCAACTAGATCGTTAATTAACCCAACCATATTTGTTCCAACATACTCAGCTGCACTAGCCTGGAAATAAAATAAATTTTTATGTCCTTGTGAAAAAATTCTCAACGCGCCACCAGATGGAATTGGATGAATAGCGTTATATTTCGCTAAGATTGGAGATATTGGAAATGTTAATTTACTTGAAAAAGTACCAAAAGTAAGATCAACTTTATCAACGTTAATAAACCTTTCGTACTGTGCAATAGCAGTCTCAGTATCTGATCTGTTATCACTTACAACGAGTTCTACTTCCTGATCTAACCATCCACCGTGTCTGTTGATAATATCTACACACATCTCGTAGCCTTCTAAATGCTTAGAACCAGGAACAGCAAAGTTTCCTGTCAATGGCATAGAAGCGCCAATTTTGATTGATGCATTGGTATCATTTATTGGTAGAAATGATAATGTAAGGAATGCAGCTAAACCAAATAGGTTCAGCCCAAAAAATTTTTTAGTCATGTTTACCTCCCTATTAAATAAACGTTAAGACAATGTTATTAAATTATAGAGGTATTTGGAAATTTTACAAACAGTATTTACTGACCGGTATATTCGAGTATATGTAACCCAAGACCCCACCGATCAGACATGTAAATTAATCCTGTTTCACGATCGACATAAACATCATTGCTTTGAGGGCAGCTGCGTTCTTTATTACCGGGCGGAATGTAGTAACCAACCTCTTGAGGTGAGAACGGGTTGCTCCAATCAATAATACGTAATCCAGCATTGAACCATGCAATATATATAAGGTCATCTTTTTGCATATCGAGCCATATATTATGCGCTCCGTGCCTTGACCCTGTTTTACTCCATTTTGTATCTATTGGTCTCATTTCGTATGGGTCAGTTTCAAATGGCATATAAGTACTAACAGGTAATGGCATATCTTTGTTTCTTAAGTCGTAGAATGTAACAAATGCTGGTGGGTGTTCGCAATTAACTGTAACTGTCTCTTGTGTAACAATACCAAATTCAGAGCCTTTTGGGACAAGAAAACTATGGTAACAACCTGCCCAACCGTGGGTTTCATGTGGGTTATGTCTCCATTTAAATTCTGGTTTACTAGGATCCGTGCAATCAAATAAAACGATACCGCCATCCCACCAGCCAGCTGTAACATAATTCCCCCACGGATTACCCTCATGACACCATGCTTCATTCTGAACAATAGAATTATCCCAACTATAACTTTCACCATCCTTTTGGCCCTCAACCCATCCCTGACCAATAAATACAGGATTTGCGGGATCCTTCATATCGTGAATTAAAAGAATTTTTTTATCGAACCCGTCTCGATAACCTGAACTATACATAAGTTTTCTGTCTCTATCATAAATTGGCCTGTGTATACCCATTCCATCTGTTTCAACGTATCTAAGAAATTTTGGGTTAATTGGGTCAGATATGTCAAATACTTTCATACCTCCCTTTAATTCCGGATACTTTTCTCTTAAATTCGGCCTAAGTTCTGAATTCGTAATCATAATATCATCATTAATTTTCAGGACTTTGTGGGTTCTGGCCCCCGGTGAGTCTGAAATTTGATTAAGTATTGTTGGTTTGGATGGATCACTAACATCTAATATAGTAAGACCATCATGTCCATTGACACCAGAAGCTGCCACATAACATATACCTTTTGAAACTTGAATCTGAAATGCATCGCCCCACCCATTAAGATCTGAGTGACCAACTAATTTTACATTATGAGCTTGTTCTTTCCATGGCTCACTGAGTTTATGTTCAGCACTAATGTATTGTGCTGGACCACCGCCTGTTATTGGATCAGTTTTATAGTATGGTCGTGACAAAATTTACCTCCTAAATCCAAATTCGTGATTTTGGAAATGGTACATAAAATAACCAGCCGGAGCTGAAAACAATGTACGCTATTAAACATGTTATAAGCGCAATTCCTAAAGACTTCATTATTGAGTTTAAATTCTTTTCTGGTCTAAAATATAATATTCCTGCCCATAATAGTAATAAACTTGCTGGCCAGAAGCCGAAGGCAAATAAACAAACAAGATAAAAGAACAGTATTATACTATACACAAATACGTTAATTATTGAAGGTATCTCTTCTTTGCTAATCTTGAGATCATTATCAATGTTCTTAAGTAAAATTTTATGTACGGACTTTATTAAAAATATAGTTGCAATAATAAATAAAATATAGGATGAAGCCAATGGAAAAACCCAATCAATATATAGATAATCATTCCAAATGTTGTCTGGCACACCTCTAAATGATAGTCCAGCAATTGCAAATAATAATATTGTAATCGCAACATCGCTATCTTGAATATATTTTAATAATTTACGATGCATTTTCTTTTTTCCTAGATCTATATCTGGATATAGCGACAGCTGAAACTGATATTACAGATAAGCTAATAAGTATGATACTAACGGACCCACTAAAAAATACTCTTTGGACACCAACCGCGTGAGAAATATATAGCGCCTGTACCAGTGATGGCTCAATTATTGGACCAAGTATAAAGCCAAGCCCAATTGGACCAGGGTGAAAACCAAGTGGTCTTATGAGAAAAACAAAGAGACCGATAATGAGCATTAAATAGACATCAAAAACGTTATTTCGAATTGCGTAAGCCCCAATTATGGCTAAAAACATTATAAGAGGTGCTAAAAGCCTCAGTGGTATTTTAATTATTCTGACTAGAATTGGGGTTGCAAGCATACCAATAAAAAATACGACAATACCTGCTATCAGTAGAGACCACCCAAACGAATAAACTAGTGTAGCATTTGTACCAAATAATTCAGGACCGGGGTTTAAACCACGTAGCATTAGTGCACCAGCAATAACTGCTGCCGGTGCAGATCCTGGCACTCCCAGCGTTACAAGTGGTATCATAGCAGCAGGAGCGGCAGCATTATTGGCAATCTCAGAAGCTGTTACACCTCTAACATCACCTTTACCATATTGGCTTTTATCTTTACTCCATCGAAGCGCTTCATTATACGAGACGATAGCAGCAATTGGACTTCCAGCGCCAGGCAATATGCCAATAAAGGCACCAATGACACCTGATCTTAAAAAATGTATTGGGGCTGATACTACTTTTATTATTGTTTTTAGGATTACACCTTTTTCCGGTTTGTACTCTGCAACATACTCTTCCTTTCGAAGATTTAAAATCATGCTAAGTACCTGCGGCACTGCAAAGACTCCAATTAGTGCCGCCACCAATGATACACCGCCTCTTAGTTCTGGAATATTTAATGTAAATCTATTAACTTCAGCTGCATGACTAATTCCTATACAACTTATAATTATGCCAATGGCTGCACCCGCAAGTCCTTTGAGTATTGATTTTCCAGCAAGACTTCCGATTATAGTTAATGCAAATACACCTAACCAAAAAAATTGTGGTGGGCCAAACTTTAATGCAACAGATACCATGGGCCATGCAAGTAATAGGTAGCAAGCGGCACCAAATATGGTACCTAGAGCTGAACTAAAGCAAGCTGCCACAATAGCCTCTTGCCCCCTTCCCTGTTTTACCATGGGGTGACCATCAAAACCGGTTGCCATTGCGGCAGGAGTTCCTGGAGTGTTAACAAGGCACGCAGGAATAGCATCCGAAAACATAGCACATACATAAAGGCCGCCCAGCATTGCAATACCTTCACCTGTTGGTAAGCCAAATGTAAATGGAACTAATAATGCGGTCCCCATAGTTGCAGTTAAACCCGGTAAGGTTCCAACAACGAGACCTAATAGCACACCAATTGTCATATACATTAAGTAAGTAGGGCTAATAGCCATAAGTAAGGCTTCAAACATTCAGCAAATCCTGCATTAGTCAATATTCATTGAAAATTAATGATAGACCCAGAAATCTCATAGCTCAGAAATAAGCTATGAGAAATTCTAGGTTACGTTTTATACTAGTCTGCGTATTTCGCGATTTCAGCATCCATAAACGCGTTAACTTCAGCAACTGTCATATCATGTGTTACATAGCCGCCTTTTGTAAGCGCGTCTTGCACAGCTGGATCAGAAGCTGCTGATCTTAATGCAGCATTAAGTGTTTCAACGATATCAGATGGTGTTCCCGGAGGTGCCATTAGGCCCCAAGTAATAACATAATTCCAATCTGGTTCGTTTGGTACACCTGGAAGCGTAGGCACTTCATTTGGGCCTGCCACAAGAATTGCGTCAACAATTCCTTTGTGTTTTGTAGCATGGTTTGCACCAGTTGCAGCACCGTCAACGTGTGAACCGGCCAGCATTGGTATCATTTTACCCACACCACCACCAACTGGTACATATGTTGTTTCTATTCCAAGAACGGACTCTAG
>CACPHU010000013.1 GCA_902633855.1 uncultured OCS116 cluster bacterium | reverse complement strand
TGAGTCTGTAAGCTCAAAAGATCTTACTGTTGATGTTTCAGCCGCATCGGCGAAAGATATCACTGTTGATTACACAGTAACAGGTACGGCAACAGGCAGTGGCACTGATTACACATTAGCTAATGGTACACTAACAATTCCAGCAGGAAGCACATCAGGCACAATAACTATTGCCAGTATTGTTGATGATGCGCTTGATGAAGTCGATGAAACCGTTATTGTCACATTATCCAATCCAAGCAATGCAAGTCTTGGTTCTGATGATGCCCATACGTACACCATAACCGATAATGATGACGCGCCAGTAGTTGATTTTAATGCTGTAACATCAAACGGTGCAGA
Source organism: uncultured OCS116 cluster bacterium (assembly GCA_902633855.1). Taxonomy (GTDB): domain Bacteria; phylum Pseudomonadota; class Alphaproteobacteria; order Rhizobiales; family TMED25; genus TMED25. The sequence continues at coordinate 31,037 of CACPHU010000013.1, read as the reverse complement.
GTCTGTCTCATCCAAGGCCTTAACTGTTGATTTATCTGCGGCCTCAGGTCAAGATGTGACCGTGGATTTTGCAGTGACAGGTACAGCAACCGGTAGCGGAACAGATTATACACTAGCAAACGGGACGCTAACGATATCCGCAGGTAACACGACGGGTACCATAACAATTGCAGGTATAGTCGATGATGGTGCGGCTGAGAGTAATGAGACAGTTATCGTTACCTTATCTAATCCATCAAATGCCACATTAGGATCGGATGACGTACACACTTATACTATTGTAGATAATGACACCGCTGCAGACAATTCTATTCCAACTGTTGATTTTAATAGCGCATCGTCATCGGGATCTGAGTCAGCATCTTCTGCAGCTATCACGGTAGATTTATCTTCATCACATAGCGCTGACGTAACGGTTAATTTTTCCGTTACGGGTACTGCAACAGGAAGTGGCACAGATTACACATTGGCTAATGGGACACTCACAATTCCAGCAGGGAACACCTCAGGAAACATTACGATTGCAAGTATCGTCGATGATGCCTTAGATGAAGTAGATGAAACGGTAATTTTATCACTTTCAAGTCCATCGAATGCTAACCTCGGAAGTGATGATACACACACCTACACTATAACTGATAATGATGACGCTCCGACGGTTGAGTTCTACACAACAAGCTCAACTGATCCTGAGTCTGTATCATCGAAAACAGTGACGATAAAATTATCGGCTCTTTCAGGTAAAGTGGTAACTGTTGATTATGCTGTAACGGGTACAGCAACGGGCGGTGGCACAGACTATACATTACCAAATGGAACACTAACAATAAACCCTGGTAATATTTCAGGAACAACTAACATAGCTGGTATTATCGATGATGTACTTGATGAAGCAGATGAGACTGTTATTTTGACTCTATCTAATCCATCAAATGCCACTTTAGATAGCGATGTCATATACACTCATACCATAACAGATAATGATAGTCCGCCAGAGATTGACTTTAATACAACTTCATCATCTGGCGCGGAGTCAACGAGCTCAGCCGCGTTAACGGTAGATCTTTCAACTGCGTCTGGCCAAGATGTAACAGTAGATTATGCTGTAACAGGAACAGCAACAGGCGGTGGTACAGACTATACCTTAGCCAATGGGACGCTTACCATATCAGCAGGTGATACAACGGGTACCATAACAATTGCGGGCATTGTGAATGATGCCTTAGATGAAGCAAATGAAACAGTCATCGTTACGTTATCTAATCCATCAAACGCCACAATAGGTGCCGATGAGGTTCATACATACACGATCACAGACAATGATGATGCACCAATAGTTGATTTTAATTCTACTAGCTCATCTGGCGCTGAATCGGTTAGCTCAAAAGGATTAACGGTTGACCTCTCCGCTGCTTCTGGCCAAGACGTAACAGTAGATTATGCGATAACGGGAACAGCATCTGGTAGTGGCACAGATTATACGCTTGCAAATGGAACATTGACTATATCAGCGGGCGATACTTCCGGTACTATCACCATAGCGGGTATTGTGGATGATGCTATAGATGAGTCTGATGAAACCGTAATTGTCACGCTATCCAATCCGACAAATGCTAGCCTTGGTTCTGATGATACACATACTTACACCATAACCGATAATGATGACGCGCCAGGAGTTGATTTTAATGTAACATCTTCCAGTGGTGCAGAGTCAGTAGACTCAAAAGCTTTAACCGTTGATTTATCCGGAGCTTCGGGACAGGATATTACGGTGGACTACACCGTAACTGGGACAGCAACCGGTAGCGGAACAGATTATACATTAGCAAATGGAACTTTAACCATACCAGCTGGGAGTACAAGCGGTACTATTACGATAGCAAGTATTGTTGACGATACGTTAGATGAGGTTGACGAAACGGTCATCGTAACATTATCTAATCCAAGTAATGCAACCCTTGGATCAGATGATGCTCACACCTATACCATCACTGATAATGACGCGGCGCCAACTGTTGATTTTAATGTCACAGCTTCAAGCGGAGCCGAGTCAGTCAATTCAAAAGCGGTTACAGTCGACTTATCCGCTGCCTCAGCAAAAGATATTACAGTCGATTTCGCTGTGACAGGTACAGCGACGGGTGGCGGGACTGACTACACGCTCGCGAACGGTACGTTGACGATATCAGCAGGTAATACCTCAGGAACTATAACTATAGCAAGCATAGATGATGACTCACTAGATGAGGCAAATGAGACTGTTATTTTGACACTCTCTAATCCATCGAATGCAACCCTTGGTTCAGACGATACTCATACTTATACAATTACAGATAACGATGGCTTACCGACTATTGATTTTAATGCAACAAGTTCAAATGGAACTGAGTCTGTTAGCTCGAAAGCGCTAACTGTTGATCTATCTGCTGCTTCTGGACAGGATGTAACAGTAAATTATACAGTGACTGGAACAGCTACAGGTAGCGGCACTGATTATACCCTTGCCAATGGCACATTAACAATATCAGCAGGTGATACATCTGGAACTATCACAATTACAGGTATAATTGATGATACATTAGACGAAGTAGATGAAACGGTTATCGTAACATTATCAAGTCCAACAAATGCAACACTTGGCTCGGATGACGCACACACTTACACCATAAATGATAATGATAGCGCTCCAGTTGTCGACTTCAATTTAACAGCATCAAGTGGAGCTGAGTCTGTCACATCTGCAACCATAGATCTTGACCTATCGGCTGTATCATCCAAAACCGTTACCGTTGATTATGATGTCTCTGGAACAGCTAGCGACTCTGGCGTTGATTATAACTTCATACTATCAAGTGGAACTTTAACAATAAGCCCTGGATCTACATCTGGAGCGCTCACAATTGGTAGTATTTCAGATGATAATCTTGATGAAGTAGACGAGACTGTCATTGTTACTCTATCAAATCCATCAAATGCGACATTGGGATCTGACGATGTACACACCTATACTATTATCGACAACGATGATCCGCCGGCCATAGATTTTAATACAACAAGTTCAACAGGGGCAGAGTCCGTGAGCTCGAAAGCAATTACTGTTGACTTATCGGAAGTATCAAGTAAGGACATTACTGTTGACTATACCGTAACAGGAACAGCAACAGGTGGTGGTACAGACTACACCCTAGCCAATGGGACGCTTACCATATCAGCAGGTGATACAACAGGGACCATAACTATAGCAAGCATTGATGATGACTCACTAGATGAAGCAGATGAGACTGTAATAATTACTCTGTCAAACCCTTCAAATGCAACTGTTGGCTCGGATAGTGTACATACTTACACCATTACTGATAATGACTCTGCGCCAACTGTCGACTTTAACGCAACAAGTTCAAATGGTGCAGAGTCTGTGAGCTCTAAGGCGCTAACCGTTGATCTATCTGCTGCTTCAGCGCAAGATGTAACGGTTGATTATACAGTGAATGGTACAGCTACAGGAGGAGGAACTGATTACACCCTTGCTAACGGAACGCTTACAATTTCAGCGGGCGATACTTCTGGTACTATCACCATAGCGGGTATTGTGGATGATGCCCTAGATGAGTCTGATGAAACCGTAATAGTGACACTGTCCAATCCGACAAACGCTACACTTGGATCAGATGACACACACACCTATACAATTACTGATAATGAGTTACCTATTATCAATTTCAATGCCACAAGCTCTAGTGGACTTGAGTCAACATCATCAGCAGCTATTACAGTAGGTTTAACGTCTGCCCATAACTCAAACATAACAGTCGATTACACAGTAACTGGAACCGCAACAGGTGGTGGTACCGACTATACTCTTGCTAACGGTACATTAACAATAACCGCTGGTAATACAACAGGAACAATTACAATTGCCGGTGTCGTTGATGATAATCTGGATGAGGGAGATGAGACTGTTATAATTACATTATCAAATCCTACCGAAACTACTTTGGGTTCAGACACTGTGCATACCTATTATATTAATGATAATGATGACACAACAGATCCAACAATTACCGCGACTATACCTACAGATAATGCAACGAATGTGGATATTGATGAAAATATTGAAATAACGTTTAGTGAAGATGTTGATGTAGAGGAAGGTAATATTATAATCTATAAATCGAATGGTGATGTTGTTGAAACAATTGATGTCACGAGTGCACAAGTGACAGGAACCGGAACTTCAACGATCATCATTGATCTAACCGATAATCTGGATTATGAAACTGAGTATTACATACTTATCCAGGCAACTGCGTTTGATGATGAGAGCGGTAACTCTTTTGCAGGTGTAACATCGAACACGGTACTTAATTTTGAAACAAGAACAAGGCTAACAGACCCAACAGAAAAAGATGACGTTGTTGAAATACTCGACGCTATGTCAACAATTTCTTCCAATTGGGCATTCAAGAATATGGATGCTGTAGGACACAGGTTAAGTTGGCTTAATCGCATGTCGCATGTTGACAAAAATCAATACGACTTAAAAATAAAATTCAATAATAAGTTTCTGGATGAACTTGTGAATGATGATCAGAAAATTGAAACCTCTAGTGATGCCACTGAATGGCTCTCTGGTTTATCAGAAAAAGTAGTCGATGAACTGGTTTCGGTAAGCGGTGAAGAAGACTGCAATGAGAGTCTTAGTAAGTTCATGAGAGAGGAGTGCCTAGAAAAATTTGACGCATTTATGAATGAAGAAATTGCAGTTATCCCAACCGAGCTTACGCGTGAATATAAGAATGAGATTATCGATATTAAGCAAAAATATACAAATATGCTCAAATCAAAATTAAATATTGATAATGACTGGGCCGCTTGGGTTACGGGTGAAATCACTCTAGCAAACGTCGTTGGGATCAATCCTCATGATATTCAGTCAGAGTCTGTGTATCTTGGTATTGATAGACATAACACAAACTACGACTCAATATTTGGAATTTCACTATCATACGGAACAGATGATATGAAAGTTGGATCTGATGAGTCTAAAGTGCAATCAGAAAATTATGCACTTTCACTCTATGGTTCTAAACAATATGGATATCAAGATATACCGTTAATAGACGAAGCAACGATTGAGTATGTTCTTGGTGTTGGTAACCTTAATTTTGAGACAACAAGATCAGATATTGGAGAGGTGCTCTCTGGTGAAAGAACTGCTAATCAGGTATTCGGATCATTAACGGTTCGTGGCAATAGTACAGAAGATGATCAAAAGATCATATCTCCTTACGCAAAAGGTGAGTTTAGCGTGACAGAATTTGACAGCTATACAGAAACCGGAGGTGATACATCATTGAACATCAGTGAACAAACATCTCATAGAGCAAATGTCTCAGTCGGCACGGATATCAGTTTGGTCTATAGCCATAAAGATAATAATTACTTACCTTGGGTCAAATTTGAATATGGATTAGCATTTGGCAGCGAGTCTGAAATTGAACTTGAATATCCATCTGAAACAGATCCGGTAACATACACAATTGACGAAGAGACCGAGGTTGAAGATTTTTGGAAAGTAGGAATTGGTTTCGATCTATTTAGAGAGTCTAGCGAGTCGATGGATGTGTATAGTTTTGGCCTTGGATATGAATTTGAGAGCGGGGGGGTCGACCTCGATTACTCCAATAAATTCTATTTAGATTTTGAGTGGGATTTCTAAAAAACTTGGCGGAGGGAGAGGGATTTGAACCCCCGAACGAGTTGCCCCGTTGCCGGCTTTCGAAACCGGTGCTTTCAACCACTCAGCCATCCCTCCTTTTGGTGTATATACTTATGATATATTATACTTTTTAGTGTTTTAAAAATATATTCCTTTGAAGAATATATAGATATATTATTATGTTTTTGGAGTTTTTATGCGTTTTTTTGAATTAATTATAATATCCTTGATTTTCATTTCTAATGGAGTCTTTGTATGAATGCAGTTGAGATTGAACAAGCTATTTCAGACTTGTCAGAAGAGAAATTTAATTTAAAAGAATTCCCCTTTCAGTTTTTAGTTGCTTTTGGAAACAAAGAAACAACTATTAATAAATTAAGAAAGGGCAACAGTAATAAGTCTGACATACCCAATGGTCTTTTGCAGCGGAACAATATTCATATTGCTACATGTGAAGCTGGACAAGTTACAAGTACACTTAATACATTAAAATCGAGTCCTGAAAACGCTAGAGGTAAAGTTAAGCTCATCCTCGCTACCGACGGTAATGAGTTGGAGGCTGAAGACCTGATCTCAGGTGAAACAGTTGCCTGTGAGTACACCAAATTACCAAATCATTTTGGTTTTTTTTTACCTCTAGCTGGTATCAGCACTGTTAAGAAAATTCGTGATAACCCCATTGATATTCAGGCTACAAGCCGCCTCAACCGCCTTTATGTTGAATTACTTCGTGCAAATGGAGATTGGGCGACAGCTGAGCGTCGTCATGATATGAATCAGTTTATGGCTAGATTAATCTTTTGTTATTTTGCAGAGGACACCAATATATTTAATGGCGATAACATATTCACTAAAACCGTTGAACAGATGAGTGACAGCAAGACCGATAATACTGATTATGTTTTAAAAGAGCTTTTCCGAGCAATGGATACTCCCTACAATGACCGTGCCTCATCAAATATTCCACGCTGGGCAGATGTTGTACCATACGTTAATGGAGGCTTGTTTGCTGGTATCCGGGATACACCCAAGTTTACTCGCGCAGCGCGTTCATATCTTCTTCATGCCGGTAGCCTTAATTGGAAGGAAATTAACCCAGATATATTTGGATCGATGATCCAGGCTGTCGCGGATGATGAAGAACGAGGTGTACTCGGAATGCATTATACTTCAGTACCTAATATTCTGAAGGTGCTCAATCCTTTATTTCTTGACGATCTAAGAAAACAATTAGATGAAGCTGGTGATAATAGTAGGAAGCTTCTGAACCTAAAGAAAAGAATTACTCGGATTAGAGTTTTTGACCCTGCATGTGGATCAGGAAATTTTCTTGTGATTGCATATAAAGAGATACGCGCAATGGAATTTCAAATAAATCAACTCCGTGGCGAAACACATCTAAAATCCGAAATTCCACTAAATAACTTTCGTGGAATCGAACTTAGAGATTTTCCTGCAGAGATTGCACGTCTTGCATTAATCATCGCAGAATTTCAATGCGATGTTCATTATCGTGGGCAAAAGGACGCGTTAAAAGACTTTTTACCGTTGGATAGCAAGAACTGGATCGTTTGCGGCAATGCATTGCGACTGGATTGGCTCTCCATTTGTCCCCCAACGGGCTCATCAGTTAAGTATGCAGCTGAAGACTTATTTCATAAACCAATTGATCAAAATGAAATTGAATTTGAAAATGAAGGCGGTGAAATATTTATTTGTGGCAACCCACCATATATAGGAAGTCAAGTCCAGAGTCCTGAGCAAAAAGATGACTTAAAAGCTATTTTCAAAGGACGTTTAGGAACAGTAGGCTCAATAGATTACGTCTGTGGTTGGTTAATGAAATCTGCAGACTATATGAAGCATAGTGACGGGCTTACAGCATTTGTGACAACAAATAGTGTTTCACAGGGAAGACAAGTAGCAGATCTTTGGCCCTTAATATTATCTGATAAAATTAACATCAAATTTGCCTACAGTTCATTTAAGTGGAAAAATTTAGCATCTCATAATGCCGGGGTAACAGTAGTTATTATTGGATATGGAAACATTACAAGACCATTTCAACTTTTTGATGATGAAATAAAACGTGAGGTAAATAGTATATCGCCATATTTAATTTCTAATAGCTCGGTACTAGTAAAAAACCATAATAAGCCTATTTCCGATTTACCTTCAATGTCGAAGGGTAACATGCCAAATGATGGAGGTAATCTTTTATTATCTTTTCAGGAAGCTAAAGAGGCAATCGATGTATACTCAGTTGATAGTTCAATTATTCGACGTTATTTTGGTTCTCAGGAATTTATAAGCGGCAACCCAAGATTTTGCATTTGGTTTGATGAAGATGATATCAGGGTATTAAATAAAAATCAGTGGGTATCTAATCGATTGGAAGCTGTTCGAAAAGTGAGGCTCAATAGTTCAAGAAGTAATACCAAAGAGATAGCAAATATCCCTCATCGTTTTGGTGAAGTAAGACAAACTGATTTCTCTGAAATATTAATTATTCCAAGTGTCAGCTCAGAAAATAGATCCTACCTGCCAGTTGGTTATTTAAACTCAGGTAGTGTTGCTTCTAATGCAGCTTTTATAATACAAAACAGCAAGCCTTGGCATATGTCAATTATTGCATCACGTATCCACCTTATTTGGATTTCAACAGTTTGCGGAAAGCTTGAAACCCGCTACCGTTACTCAAATACACTTGGTTGGAACACGTTCCCATTGCCTAAGTTGACAGAAAAGAACAAACAAGACCTAAACCGCTGTGCTAAGAATATCTTAATAGCTCGTGAGTCGCATTTCCCAGCCACTATTGCGGAACTCTATGAGCCTGACAGCATGCCTGAAAATCTGAGGGCAGCACATGATCAAAACGATGAGGTTATAGAACGTATTTATATAGGTCGTTTTTTTAAAAATGATACTGAAAGATTGGAGAAATTATTTGAACTATATACAAAGATGACTTCATCTCATACTCTAAACAAAAGGATATCATAATGTATGATAATGTTTCAATTCCGACTGTTTCAATGAATTATGCAGCAAACGGAACATCTAAAAAATCTAATGAACTTGGTATGCGTGTTATGCAAGAACGTGCATACGAAAAACGTGGAGAACAATATTTATTAATTAAATCGCCTCCAGCATCTGGAAAAAGCCGGGCATTAATGTTTATTGCCTTGGATAAAATCACTAATCAAGGAATGAAACAAGCTATTATAGTCGTTCCTGAAAAATCTATTGGCGCCAGCTTTGATGATGAGCCTTTAAGTGACTTTGGTTTTTGGGCAGATTGGGTTGTATCTCCAAAATGGAATCTTTGCAACTCTCCTGGTGAGGATGGAGGCAAAGTTAAGTCAGTCGAAACTTTTCTTCAGAGTGAGGATAAAATCTTAGTTTGTACCCACGCAACTTTTCGATTTGCAATTGATAAATTTGGAGTATCCGTATTCGATGACCGTTTGATTGCTGTAGATGAATTTCACCACGTTAGTGCCAATCCAGACAATAAACTTGGAACGCATGTAAATGAATTTATGACACGAGATAAAGTGCATTTAGTAGCTATGACTGGGTCATACTTCCGTGGTGATGCAGAAGCTGTTTTGCATCCAGATGATGAAGCTAAATTTGAGAAAGTTACATATACTTATTACGAGCAATTAAATGGCTATGAATATTTAAAGCACCTTCATATTGGTTATTATTTTTACTCAGGAAATTATGTGGATGATCTTTTACAAGTTTTAAATACCAGGGAAAAGACTATCATTCACATCCCAAATGTAAATGCAAGAGACAGCACCAAAGACAAGTTCAAAGAAGTTGACCACATTCTCAATGAACTGGGAGAATGGCAACATGTTGATCCAAAAACTGGTTTTCATATAATAAAAACAAAAGATAAAAGAATAATTCGGGTTGCAGATTTAGTTGATGATGATAGGACAAAACGTGACAAAGTTACCGAAGCGTTAAGAGACCCTTTATGTAATAATAATAAAGATCATGTTGATATTATTATTGCCCTTGGTATGGCTAAAGAGGGTTTTGATTGGATTTGGTGTGAGCATACATTAACAATCGGTTACAGAGCAAGTCTAACTGAAGTAGTTCAAATTATTGGTCGATCAACTCGTGACGCAAAAGGTAAAACTGAAGCCAAGTTTACAAACTTAATTTCAGAACCTGATGCATCACAAGATTCTATTATAGATGCTGTAAATGATACGTTAAAAGCCATTGCAGCAAGCTTACTAATGGAACAGGTATTAGTTCCAAAATTTGATTTTATACCAAAGAATAAAAACAATACTCCAGTGGATGACTTTGATTATGGTGAAGAAGGTTTTGGCCTAAATACCAACAATGTTGGATTTAACCAAAAAACTGGGCAAATACAGCTTGAAATTGACGGTTTGGTTGAACCTAAAAGTGAAGAGGCCGTTAGAATAATTGAACAAGATATCAATGAAGTGATAGCTTCATATGTTCAAGATACTAAAACAGTTGAACAAGGCATGTTTAACGAAAACCTTCCACCAGAGGAACTTACACAAATTAATATGGGCAGGATTGTTAAAGAAAAATACCCTGATCTGGATGAAAACGATCAAGAGGCAGTTCGGCAAAGGGCAATAGCAGCTATAAATGTTATCCAAAAAGCTAAAGCAACAATAAATGACAGCTCTCAAAACTCAGAAAATCAAGCTGAGATAAAGGCAAATACAGCTCTTATTGATGGCGTTAGAAGATTTGTTATGGATGTACGTGACTTGGATATTGACCTCATTGATAGGATCAATCCATTCAGTGAAGCATATGCAATTATGGCAAAAACAATGAACGAAGACAGCCTAAGAAGGTTTGCAGAGGTGATTGCTGGCAAAAAGATTAATATGACTGAGGATGAAGCTAGAATACTTGCTTTACGTGCGTACAAATTTAAAGAAGAGCGTGGCCGACTTCCTGAAATAACATCGCCGGATCCATGGGAAAAAAGAATGGCCGAGGGTATCGAGTACCTTCGCCAGACAGTTGCTAAGGAAAAACAATGAGTGATCCAACGAACAAGGAGTTATTAGATGCCTTAGGTGTCAAAATAGACGTTGAAATAAAATCATCACTGACTCCAAGGCAGGAGCGTATCATTGTAGGATTTGAAGAAATACAAAAGTTTGTAAAGGATAATGGACGTGTCCCATCTCATGGAGAAGATAAAGATATATTTGAACGAATTTATGCAATGCGACTTGATCAATTACGACGACAAAATGAATATGCAGAACTATTAAATAAGCGGGATCATCAAAAACTTTTAGACGCAAGTATTGAACCTAAAAGTCTGGATGAAAACCTTGATAATGAAGATATCTTGGAGGCGCTTGGTGTCGAAATTAATAAAGATGACATGAACGAGATAACAAATCTACAAAATGTCAAAACAAGAGCTGAGATGAAAGTAGCTCAAGAAGTAGGTAAACATAAAACCTGTGAAGATTTTGAAATTTTCAAACCGTTATTTGCCAGCCTTAAACAAGAGATAAAATCTGGCATAAGAACTGCTAGAAAATATAAGGATAATGCGACTGTTGATGAAGGATACTTTTTTATTCTTTCTGGGCAATTAGTTTATATTGCTGAATTTGGAGAGATCTTCATAAATCATAACGGTCATAAGGATGCAAGACTTCGTTTGATTTATGAAAACGGTACTGAAAGTGATATTCTTATGCGATCGTTACAGCGTGCCCTCAACAAAGATGAGGCTAGTAGAAGAATAACCATGCCTTTTGCAGGTCCTCTATTCTTGGGTGAGCCAGGAAGTGCAGATGAAGCAAGTGGAACAATTTATATATGTCGTAGTAAGTCTGAAGATGAATTTATATCTAAGAATAGAGAATTAGTTCATAAAATTGGTGTTACAAGTACATCTGCAGAAAAGCGAATAAGAAATGCAGAAAATGACCCAACCTTTCTTTTGGCTGGCGCTCATTTAGTTGCAACTTATGATTTATTTGGAATTGATAGAAATAAATTAGAAAAACTAATACATCGTTTTTTTGCTTCTGCAAGACTTAATATTGAAATAAAAGATAGGTTCGGTCGACCTGTGCTTCCACAGGAATGGTTTTGCGTTCCTTTGGAATGTATTGAAGAAGCAGTAGAAAGAATTAAAGATAAATCGATTCTTGAATATAAATACGATGTCAACATGGCAAGATTGATTAAAATACAAAAGTAACTTGAAGAAATTTAGTAACAATAGATAGCTATTAAATGTACATGATGGCGGAGGGGGAGGGATTCGAACCCCCGAACGAGTTGCCCCGTTGCCGGTTTTCAAGACCGGTGCTTTCAACCACTCAGCCACCCCTCCTAAACCATTGTATTTATTGCATTTTTTAATATTTAAAACGGTAAAAAAGTCCTAAAAAATAGTAAAAACTGCCAAAAAATGCCATAAATGACAAAAATATATCTATCAGTTTTTTTGGTTTTTTTAAAGTATAATTTCCAAACACCAAATAAATCAATTAATATTGGTAATAATGGAGAAAGGTTATTGATCCAAGCACAAAACCAAAACAAGAGGAAATATTTTTGGGTATGGTTTTGAATAATAGAAATGAGGTGGATGTAGATTATCTATCCTCAGAAATCATAAACCAACTCAGTATTTCTCAAAGAGATATATAATGACAAAAGTACAATTAGATACAGGAACCGAATTACCAACAAACTTTAAAATCACAGATGAGTTCGAAAGTCTCTTACAGTTATTAGAACACACAAATAAAAATATATTTATCACTGGGAAAGCTGGATCTGGAAAATCAACACTGCTTGAGTATTTCAGAATAAACTCAAAAAAAAATCTAGTTATATTAGCTCCTACTGGGGTTGCAGCTATGAAAGTAAGAGGGCAAACCATTCACTCATTTTTCAAGTTTCCTCCACGTTTAATCCTTGACCAAGATATAAAAGTTATAAGACGGTCTCAAAAAATCATGAAACAAATAGATTGTTGTTTGATAGATGAGGCTTCAATGATCCGAGCTGATGTCATTGATGCGATAGACAAATCATTCAAAATCAATCGGGCAAATAATGAACCATTTGGCGGAGTCCAGATGGTATTAATAGGCGATTTATTTCAATTGCCTCCAGTAATACCCAAAAGCGATAAAGTAATTTTTAATGATATTTATCCGAATGGCGCATATTTTTTTAATTCAAAAATTTTTCATTCTAATCCTATGGATGTTTTTGAGTTGACCAGGGTATTTAGGCAAAGAGAGGAAAAATTTATCAATTTTTTAAATAAGATGCGTGTTTCGAAAATATCTTCCGAAGATCTTAATATGATAAATCAAAGAGTGGTGAACGCTCGTGATCATATTCCGCGAGGAACTCTTATACTTACAACTAGGAATGCAAGAGCAGATCAAATAAATAATCAAAATTTGAGCAAACTTGATGGTGAGCTTTTTGAATACAGAGCTGGTATAAGCGGAGAATTTACAGATACCCCTGTAGAAAAATTATTGAGGTTAAAAGTTGGTGCTCAAATCATGATTACCAAAAATGATCCAGAGCATAGGTGGGTTAATGGAACACTGGGTATTGTAAGAAAATTAGAAAAAGATAGCATCATTATTGATATTAATGGCCATTTTCATGAAATTCATCGTGAGTCATGGTCACGATATAGTTATACGTCACCAGATAATCCTCTCGAGCCATCGATAGTTGCAACATTTAAACAATATCCAATCAAATTGGCGTGGGCGGCAACTATTCATAAATGTCAGGGTCAAACATTCCAGAATGTTGCGATAGACCTACATGGTGGTGCATTTGAACATGGTCAATGCTACGTTGCATTAAGCCGGGCAACTTCACTTGATGGCATTTTTTTACTTGGGAAAATTAGGCGATCAGATGTTATCTTTGATAAAAGGATATATGAGTATATTGGTTCAAAAATCGAAAAAAAATATATTGATGAAATCATAAAAAATAATAATAGAAATATAAAAAAATACCAAGGAGGTTCAACAGGTTTAGTTCAGCAATCAAAAAAAATATATCCAAAAAATAAGCCTCCAAAATCTTTACTTATCCATATCAAGAATATTTGTAAAAAAGAATTTTTTGTAGATATTGTAGCGATACAGTCAGGTGCTTTTTTTAATTTTGTTGAAGAAGATGCTGATTATACTCAGAAACATCTCGCATTGAAAAATATTGGAATTAATTTCTCGCAAACAGGAGTGCCAGTTTCTAGTCTAAATTTACTTATAAAACAGCTTATTAGTCTTAATGTGATTTTTTGTATTTTAGAGCGATCTGGAGGAACGGATAATCACATTGAGCGTACAATAAACCATTCAAATATAGCAAATGCAATAGGATGGTCGATTGAAACACCCACAACAACTAAAGGTAAAAGCTCAAAAATCGAAAAAAAATATATTGATGAAATCATAAAAAATAATAATAAAAATATAGATAATCTAGTTCAAAAAAATAAATCAACACCCAATATGAAAGAGCCAACTAAAGATTATGGCAATGTGCTAAATACTAATCGATCTACTCATCAACAAAAATCAACGAATTCGAAGGTATCATCATACCATGAAAGATTAAATCAAATTAAGGTCAAACATCCAAACGCATATGAGCCATGGACAAAAGATCAAGATTCTGCCTTAATAGCACTAGTTAAAATTGATACATCGTTGGGAGAAATATCAACGGTTCTGAAAAGACAAAAAGGCGCTATCAGATCAAGAATTAATAAATTAATGAGTGAAGGTAAGTTTTAAATTAAGCTATAGTTAGTTACCATAAATCACGTTGCAAATTTGCAAGAAAATATTAGGTTGTCATTGGTTTTAGGCGGTAAACGAATAATATTACGATTTCAAGACCGGTGCTTTCAACCACTCAGCCACCCCTCCTAAACCATTGTATTTATTACATTTTTTTATATTTAATAGAGAAAAAAAGTCCTAAAAAATAGCAAAAATTGCTAAAAAATGCTATAATTGACAAAAATATATCTATCTGTTTTTTGGTTTTTTTAAAGTATAAAAGATACTTGCACGCTTGTAACAAATGCAATCTATTGATGTTGTTTAATTATTTGATTGAAAGCATTGGTCAGGTTAGTGTTTGCTGTCATAAATATTATTGTGAATTAATGACCAACAAAATAAAAAAAATTAATTGTGGGTATAAATTATATATTAATCTTAAGAATTATTTTTTATTTATAATTTTTAATAATTAAATTTTTAAAATGATTAGTAAACTAAATTTCGTAGATTTATATTGTGGTTGCGGTGGTCTATCTGAGGGCTTTATATCACGTGGACATAAACCTGTTTTATTAGCAGATTATGATAAGTATGCTATGGAGTCATCTGCTAATAGATTACGATATTATAATTTTGATAGGGACTATTTAGACAGAATATGCCTAACAATAGATCTAAATGTCACGAAAATCCCATCACAGATAAAAAACCTTAAGATTAAAAACCTAGATGTCCTGTTATCGGGTATACCTTGTCAGGCATTTTCAACAGTTGGAAGGGCGCAAGATAAAAATTCAATGAAAAAAGATAAACGTAACTACCTTTATAAAACATTGATGATGTATATAGAATTCTTAAAACCGAAAATTGTAATAATAGAAAATGTATCGGGTTTATTAACTGCGAAACCCAAAGATAAGTTCATTATAGAAGAAATTTTTAGAGAACTCTCTTCTCTTAGTTATGATGTAAATAAGAACAAAAATGAGATCTTAATTAATTCTGCTGAATTTGGTGTTCCTCAAATTAGAAAAAGAACAATTATATGTGGGATAAGCAAGAGTCTGGGTATTAAAAGTGAAAAATTTTATTCAAATCTAATAAAAACTCATTATTTGCCCGGAGAAGAAAACAATCAGAAAGGACTAGAGAAATATATTAATGTGATAGAGGCTATTGGTGATTTACCAAAATTAAAACCTGGTGAAGGTAGTGAAGTTATTCATGATTTTATGCCCATATTAAATAGATATACAAAACTGATAAGGGGAGAAAATAATAAAATACTTTATAATCATACCGCTCGAAATCATAATATTAACGATATAAATCGTTATAAATTATTAGCTAAAAACAAATGGAAACTGAAGGATCTTTTACGTGATTATCCTGAGCTAGTTCATCATGACCCAAAACATTTTGGAAATAGATATACGGTTCAGGATTTCGATCTTCCATCTAAAACAATAGTTTCACATCTTTACAAGGATGGTAATTTATTTATTCATCCTGATTCTAAACAGCATAGGACATTCACTGTAAGGGAAGCGGCAAGGATACAATCATTTCCAGATGATTTTTTATTAGCTGGATCGCGAACACAACAGTTTAAACAAATTGGCAATGCAGTACCAGCTATGTTATCGTCAGCTATTGCAAAATCTATTGAAAGTTTATTATGATTTTTTTCAATGCCCCTTCTGTTGGCCAACTAAAAGCAGATACTTATTTTGGATCAAACGATCACTATAGCTTTCTATCGACTTTATTTGGTGAAAAATACAATAGAGAAAAATATAAAGGTGCAGCATGTGTTTACTACAACAAAACAAATAATAAATACTGGGATCAGATTATTACAATGCATAATGCAATTGGTGCTAGGAGATTTACAGAGGATAATTTAACAACAAATATTCCCTTATTAGATGAAATTTCAGATATGTATTATGAAGGAGATGTTGAATCTGGTAATGATTTATTTCAGTTTTATCTAACTAGATGGCAATTCCCACATCCTCTGCTCTCAAGAGGAACAGCAAAAGATGAGGATCTTGAATTGAAGCCCTACAATCTTCGGAACGACTATGATTATATAAAACCATATGCTTTAGTCTTGGAAATATTACTGAATTTATATGATTACAAAGCTAGTGAGGCTTTTCTTAAAAATGATGAATTTTATTGGCTTGGTTACTCTTTTTATAGTAAATCTGACTCATTTAACCCAATTAATATCAAAAACATTACTGAAGAATTAATTACAATTCGAAAGAATGGTGGTTGGGATACATACAAAACTATAAACAATAAAAGCGCTACTAGAACGCATCTGAGTTACCCAAAAGGCTTCCTTAAAAACTCAAGCTACCTTATTGAATATTCTACATATCATAATATTGACAAGAATGAATATTTCATCGGTTTAAACCCAAATATTCCTAAAAATAAGTTACAAGATGAGATTAATTTTTGTTATCAAGATTTTTTTGAATTTGATAAAAGTATCTCAAATTCTGATTATGCACTAATTAATAGTTTTTCATTTTATATGAATAACACAAAGTCTTTCAATGATTGGAGGAGATTGCGATACAATGTGCAAATAAGTGATTTGGAAATAGATGAAAAATATACGGTTGTTACATCGAAAGAGAATTTTCAATATCAATTAGAACGCTTATCGCATATGAATTCAAAAACTGTTACCTCTCAGAGAAAAGAACAAAATATATTGAGAAAGTATTTATTTAAAAATACAACCGACCCCAGATGTTGTATTTGTCACAGAAATCTCCCAATATCGTCGCTCAGAGCTGCACATATTAAGAAAAGAGCCGATTGTACAGATGACGAAAAAAGAGATATCAATATTGTAATGCCAGCTTGTTTATTGGGTTGTGACCATTTATTTGAAAACGGTTACGTTGTAGTCAAAGACGGAATCGTGAGATCTAATTCTTACAAAAAAGATATTACAAATGATCTCTCAAATTATACTCATAATATTGATGGTAATAAATGCCTTCATTGGAATAATGATAATTTAAAATATTTCGAATATCATGAAAAAACACATTTATAATTTTATTGATCTTTTTTCTGGAGCAGGTGGATTTTCACTAGGTTTTGAAAGAGAAGGTTTCAAATGTATTGGAGCTATTGATAATGATATAAATGCTGTAAACACACATAAATATAACTTTCCAAAAAGTAAGACAATATGTTCAGATATTGAAAATGTGAGCCCGTCTGAATTTCATAAAAAAATTGCAAATAAAAGTGTTGATGTTATTATTGGTGGCCCACCTTGTCCAACTTTCTCAACAATTGGACATGCCAAAATCCAATCCCTTGGAAATAATGTATATGACGATAAGAGAACTAGATTATTTGTCAATTTTCTTGAGTATGTTGAATACTTTCAACCTTATATTTTTGTTATAGAAAATGTACCAAATTTTATCACAAAATATAATGGTAAAATTTTTCAACGAACATTAGACATGATAAAAAACCTTGACGGTGACTATCATGTATGCAATCCGGTAAAGGTTCTAAATTCAGTTAATTATGGTGTTCCTCAGACAAGAAAAAGAATGTTCTTGGTAGGTTGTAAAAAGGATTACTCATTCAATTACCCTGAAGAAACACATGGAGGCATAGATAAGACCGATTTATTTTCAAATGAGGAGAAAAATAATTTAAAAAAACCAATCAATGTCTATGACGCAATTTCTGATTTACCGATCATAACAGACAATTGGAGAATTGACGAAGTTCAATACTCTAGGCATTCTAATTTATCGGAATATCAATTGATAATGAGAGAAAACAATCAAACAACTGTTAGAAATAATAGATGTAGATTAACAAATGATAGGGCCAAAAAACTTTTCCCTCATCTTAAACCGGGTATGAAGTATATGGATCTTGCATCTAACATCAGGAAAATATTACCGTTTCGCGAGGATATTTTTCATGACAGATTAAAAAGAATTGATTATAAGAAGCCTTGTTGGACAATTATAGCTCATATAGGTATGGATGGTTATATGTTTATCCATCCAATTGAAAATAGAACACTTTCGGTACGTGAAGCTGCTCGAATACAATCTTTTCCTGATGATTTCATATTTACAGGAAATATGCAGCAAATGTATGTGCAGGTAGGAAATGCAGTTCCCTATCTGCTCGCAAATAAAATAGCGAGGCAGGTAAGAATTACTCTAAATAGTTAAACTCGTAGTACTCAAATTTATAGTTGTCTGATGATTATTTACAGTATCATCTCACAAGTTGATGGTGTATATTTATCGACAAATATGGAGGGTTTAATGGATTTTAATTGGAAAAATTGGTCAAACGGACAGAAACTTATTTTTGTAAGTTCAGCTGTTGCTGTGGCATCTTTATTGTTACCTTGGGCCGACATGGGACTGATATCTGTAAATGGTTTTGCACAGCAAGGCTATTTGCTCTTAGTTTTTTTTATTTATCCACTCTATCAAGTATTAAAATCAAATCCAATCAAGCCAGTATACGGTTTTATATCAAGCTGTCTTGCTGTCATATGCTCCATATCATTTGCTTTATCAAAGACCGTTGAGGTTTTTGAGACATCAGTTAATCTATCTGGAAGTGGGCTTGTTTTATTTATCATATGCTCAATCACTCTCGTTATTGGTGTTTACATGGCAAGAGAGCAAAATAAATAGGCAAGATGCTTAATAAGGCATCAATCATGTTTATTTAATTAATTAATTTCAGTTATTTACAGAATTTACTTGTTTTAAATACTGAAACTTATTACGATCCTAAAAGTTAACTTTTTTTTAATTATTTTTTTGAGCTTAAAATTAGATTAAATTGTATTTATTTCGAAGCTCAAATTGACTATTTTAAGGAGATAAATATGAAAAAAATTAGTTTATTATTAGGAGCTGTCGCTCTAATTGGTTTCACTTACAGCTCTGTTGCAACTGCATCCACACTTGAAGAAGTTCAAGCACGTGGTGAGTTAGTTTGCGGTGTTGACGGTGGGGTTGCTGGCTTCGCGGCACCAAACAATGCTGGTAAAATGGTTGGAATTGACGCCTCAGTATGTGATGCTGTAGCTGCTGCAGTTCTTGGTGATGCCAATGCTGTTAAATACGTACCTTTAACTGCTGCTGAGCGTTTCACGGCTCTATCAGCTGGTGAAGTTGATTTACTATCACGTAACACAACACACACACTTACAAGGGACGCAACTCTTGGTATTAATTTCACGTACTACAACTTTATTGATGGCCAAGGATTCATGGTTGCAAAGGCTGATGGTCTTTCTTCAGTAATGGATCTAGATGGTGCAAGTATTTGTGTTCAAGCAGGTACAACAACCGAGCTAAACATGGCTGACTATTTCAGAAATAAAGGATTAGACTACACACCTGTTGGGTACTCTACATCTGTCGGTACAAGAGAAGGTCTTGAAGGTGGTGCATGTGATGCAATCACTTCAGATGCATCACAATTAGCAGCGATACGTTCAGAAACTGCGGATCCATCAGCTTGGACAATGCTTCCTGAGATTATATCAAAAGAGCCTCTTGGCCCTGCTGTTCGTCAAGGTGATGACCAGTGGATGGATATCGTAACATGGACATTACATGCAATGATCAATGCTGAAGAGCTTGGCATTGACTCATCAAATGTGGATGCGATGAGAGCAGACTCACCAAATCCAAGTGTTGCTAGGATTGTCGGTTCTGAAGGCGAAACTGGTCCATCACTTGGTCTTTCACAAGACTGGGCTTACCAAATTATTAAACAAGTTGGTAACTATGGTGAAGTCTATGAAAGAACTGTTGAGCCTCTTGGTATTGCAAGAGCTGGTTCAGTGAATGATTTATGGACACGTGGCGGTATTATCTACTCACCACCTCTTCGTTAAATCGTACTAAATTTGGTCAAAGGCTTTTATAGCCTTTGGCCAAGACATTTCATTGGAAGAAATCGTGAGTAAATTTCCAATAACCTTACACAGAAACCCAAAATTTAGGTCTGCAATTATACAAGCGGTACTTGTACTTGTGGTCGTGTACTCTTTTTACTCTTTATACCAGACTACTATTTTTAACCTTGAAGAGAGGGGTATCAAAACAAGTACATCGTTTTTTGATCAGGTTGCACCATTTAAAGTTGGCTTTAGTCCTTTTTTAAATTTTGAGCTCGGCGAAACAACATATATTGAGGTATTTTATATTGGTGTTTTAAACACAATATTAGTCGCGATATTGGGCATAATCGCTGCAACTTTTCTTGGTTTTTTTATTGGTATACTTCGTTCCTCTAACAATTGGCTAGCTCAAAAATTCGCCCTTACTTACGTTGAGATTTTTAGAAATATGCCATTATTATTACAAATAATGTTCTGGAATTTTGCAATATTTCTGGCATTTCTACCTCCACCAAAACAATCACTAGAATTTGGAGCATTTTATTTAAATGGTAGAGGCCTACAAACACCTGTTCCTATAATAGAGAATAATTTTCTATTTAAAGTATGGCTGAGCGTTGTAATATTATCTGTTGTTGCAAGTTTTATCTTTAGAAGTTGGGCAAAAAAAAGACGTAATCAAACGGGTAAATCACTTCCAGTACTGAGCATTTCTCTCTCATTTGTTATTATTGTAGGTATATCTGCTTTTTATATCTTAGGCCAACCGCTCACCGTTGACATGCCGGTTCTAGGTAAATTTAACTTTAAAGGCGGAGGTCAACTGCCATTACCACTATTTTCACTTTGGTTTGCTCTTACCATATATACATCTGCATTTATTGCTGAAAATGTTAGAGCAGGTATTGCATCTGTATCAAAAGGGCAAATTGAAGCGGCACGATCCATCGGGCTTACAAGACCTCAAATGGTAAAGCTTATAATCATTCCTCAGGCTCTAAGGGTTATAATTCCACCGACCATAAGTCAATACTTGAACCTTACGAAAAATTCATCACTAGCAATGGCTGTTGGTTATGAAGAGGTCGTAGCTGTCTGGGCAAATATATCTCTTAATCAAACAGGTCAGGCGTTAATTATTATCGCTATGACCATTATATTTTTCGAAATTTGCAGTCTATTCACGTCATTTATATTGAATATCTACAATAGGCGAATACAAATTGCAGAGCGCTAACTATGACTATGAATACAGTAAAATTTGAAAAATTACCTGACAGGCTTCCACCAGTAAATACTGTTGGCTGGGTTGCTTGGATCAAGCAAAATTTATTTGGCTCTGTTTCGAATACAATAATTACACTCTTATTTTTCTACTTGATATTCCTGTATATCCCACCTTTTTTAGAATGGGCTGTGTTTAATGCTAATATATCAGGTAATGATAGAACTATATGTGATGAAAATAGATCCGGCGCATGCTGGACCTTTGTAAAAGTTAGGATTGAACAGTTATTATTTGGGTTATATTTTGCCAAAAACCCAGATCAAATGTGGAGACCAATAATGGCATTCATTATATTTGCCGGCCTTCTCACGCCTTTAGCAATTGATAGAACTCCATACAAAAAATGGTTATTGCTTATTTTGTTAGTGGCATATCCTATTTTCTTCATCTCAACAGTTGGCGGCGGTGTATTCGGGATACCCAAATCAGATGCGAGCGAATGGGGTGGTTTATTGCTAACATTTGCTCTAGCATTTGTCGGTATTGTTCTTGCGTTACCCCTTGGTATATTATTAGCACTCGGAAGACGATCCAAGATGCCAGTTGTTCGATCCTTTAGTATTATATATATCGAGTTTTGGCGTGGCACCCCATTGATTACCATATTGTTTATGGCCTCAGTTATGCTGCCATTATTTTTTCCATCTGGTGTAGAATTTGATAAAGTTGTCAGAGCAATGATTGGAATTACACTATTTCAGTCTGCTTATACCGCTGAAGCTGTCAGGGGAGGCCTGCAAGCTATAGATAAAGGCCAAACAGAAGCATCTATGGCCCTTGGTATGGGCTATTGGCAGCAAACTATATTTATAATCTTACCACAAGCATTGCGCATATCAATTCCATCAATCGTGAATACCTTTATTGCATTATTTAAAGATACATCACTGGTCTCAATCATTGGCTTGCTTGATTTATTAAAAATTGCGCAAAATTCTTCTCGCTCTTTGGATTGGAATGGGTATGATATTGAAGCATACATGTTTGCAGGTCTAGTTTTTTGGATATTCTGTTTTGGAATGTCCATTTATAGTCAGAAATTAGAAAGAAAACTAGATACGGATAGGAATGTTGAATGACAAAAAGTGACTCAATAATTAAAATTTCTAAGCTGAATAAGTGGTATGGTAAATTTCATGCGCTTAAAGATATTGACTTGTCAGTTGGTAGAACGGAAAAAATTGTTATTTGTGGTCCGTCTGGCTCTGGTAAGTCAACTCTTATACGATGTATTAATCGCCTTGAGGTTCATCAAGAAGGTTCTATTCAAGTAGATGGTATTGAATTAACTGATGATATAAAACAAATAACTGAAATTAGAAGTGATGTCGGTATGGTATTCCAGCATTTCAATCTATTCCCTCACCTCACTGTTCTTGAAAATTGCTCTTTAGCGCCGATATGGGTTAGAAAAAAATCAAAAGTTGAAGCAGAAGAGATGGCGATGCAACTCCTTGAAAAGGTTAGAATACCGGACCAAGCCGATAAATATCCAGGTCAATTATCAGGTGGCCAGCAGCAAAGAGTTGCCATCGCACGTGCCTTATGTATGCAGCCACGTATTATGCTCTTCGATGAACCAACGTCCGCCCTCGATCCAGAAATGATCAAAGAGGTGCTAGAGACAATGATAGAGCTCGCAGATTCGGGTATGACCATGATAGTCGTCACGCACGAAATGGGTTTTGCGAATAGGGTTGCAGATAGAATTATATTTATGGATGAAGGGCAAATTGTTGAGCAAAATGATCCTGAGTCATTTTTCAAAAACCCTGAGTCGGATAGAACAAAATTATTCTTGAGTCAGATTTTAGATCATTAAGTCCTTGAAACTCTGGCAATTTTGAGTTACTTTTTTAATAGGTATTTAATCAACCAACTTGTACACCTTGGCATCCTGCCTAAAGTACTAAAGCGGAGGCACAAATGAAATATTTCCAAACATTCAAAAATAAACTACTCAACCTATTTGGTGTGAAAAAACAACCTGGGTTGGAATTTAAAAAAAACAGGATAGATTTTACCTCTATTCCAGATGATACGAGTGAAAGAGAGCGACTTATTAAGTGGGCAGAAGAACTCACAAAGCAGGGCTGGACTATAACGTATAGAGGTGAGCTATTAGACAAATTAGATAAATAGCTTCACATTGTCATAGAACGACCAATCTGATAGACTTTAGTCATGAGAAAAATACTATTCATCATGACACTAATATTGCCCCTCCTAATCTCTAATGCGAGTTGGGGTTCTATCTTACCTGAGTGTGAGGGGAGTCCCAGTGGGGATGTTAGTATCAATTATAGATGGGATAATTGCCAAGGAACTTTATTCTATCTTGATAGTGAATATATAGGTGAATTCAAAGATGGTCGATTCCACGGTCAAGGAACTCTGACCTTGCCAAATGGTGATCAATTAGTTGCTGAATGGAAAGACGGGTACAATCATGGGCAAGTAACTCTCACCTATGCAAATGGTGATCAATATGTTGGTGAACTCAAAGACGGACTTATGCATGGTCAAGGAACTATGACCTATGCAGATGGTGGTCAATATGTTGGTGAATGGAAAGATAGCATAAAGCATGGTCAAGGAACTTTCATCTTAACAGATGGTACTAATTATGCTGGTGAATTCAAAGACGGACGTATACATGGTCAAGGAACTCTGACCTTGTGAAATGGTGATCAATATGTTGGTGAATGGAAAGACGGGTACAATCATGGGCAAGTAACTCTCACCTATGCAAATGGTGATCAATATGTTGGCGATCTCAAAGACGGACTTATGCATGGTCAAGGAACTATGACCTATACAGATGGTACTAATTATGCTGGTGAATGGAAAGATGGTCGATCCCACGGTCAAGGAACTCTAACCTTGCCAAATGATATTAATTATGTTGGTGAATTCAAAGACGGACGTATGCATGGTCAAGGAACTTTAACCTATACAGATGGCACAAAAGATGAAGGTATTTGGAGAGAAGGTGAATTCCTCTATGAAAATATAGCTGTAACTCAAGAGGACGAGAAGTTTTGCCAAGAGATTGGATTTACGATCAATACTCCTGAGTATGATAATTGTGTTCAAAAATCAGCGGAGAAAGATTAGTGAAAAAGTTTCTAATATTAACGTTGGTTGCCATCTAATATGAAAGTAACTATATGCAGTATATGAACAATGTAAAACCGGAAACAACTATCACACATATCTTGATATCTGTAATAGTTGGCGTACTCGTCATGTATTTTGCCATAGATTTTTCGCAAACCGAAAATCTTAATCGCTTGATGGATTCATTTTTTTGGCTTGCCTTTATAGCCACATTTTTTTCACTGAGATACCGAAAACCCATCACGGCATGGATGCGTAAGAAATTTCAATAATAATTTAGGATAAGTAATATGGAATTTAGTAATTTTGGTACTGTAATTATTTTTGGATTAATTCTTATGAACTTATGGTTATGGAATAAGTTGTATGTACTAGAGCAGACTGTTGATCAGCACCAAAAATTATTAGAAAAAGATAAAGATTAGCATTAACTTGTTGTAATTCATGCAGAAGATTTTATTAATAATAGGTCTTATTTTTCTTACTGCTGCGCTAATCTATCCTTTTTTAAAAAAGATAGGGTTTGGAAGGTTACCTGGTGATTTATTTTTTAAATTCGGTAATTCTTCATTCTACTTTCCTGTCGTAACTTGTATTATAATAAGTATCGTTTTAACGATAATCATTAATCTAATGAAATAATTTTATTATGATACTCATTGCTCTTACGATATTACCTCCTTTTCTTATTCTTTATTACATCATCAAATCTGATAGGTTTCCTGAACCTATGAATATGATTAGGCGTACATTTCTCCTTGGTGTATTTTTATGTATTCCGGCCGGTATCATTAATACAATGCTGATTGGGGATAGCGACATGTCATATCTTGCGGGCCTTACCGAGGAGTCTCTTAAATTTACGGCCCTATATTTATTTTTAAGAAATAAAATAGATTTTAATGAACCGATGGATGCAATTGTTTACGGCACATTAATATCACTTGGTTTTGCCACTTTAGAGAATTTTAATTATGTCTATAGTGCTGAGTATTTTGGAATGCAGGCTAGTACATTGGCGCTCATAAGGGCATTTACTGCTATTCCATTACATGCTGGGTGTGGAATAATAATGGGTTTTTATTTTGGATTATATGTATTTAGAGGCGGGGAGAAATATATTATCTACTCTTTGATAATCCCAATAATAGTTCACGGATTTTATAACTATATAGCGGGGATTAATTTTCTTATTCTTATCTTCTATGTTATTGCACTTGGTATTTTCGTCTATAATTTACATGGTATTTATAGGCTCGAACAACTTAAAAAAATTAATGAGCATGAGTCACGAAAAATATAGGCAATTGAATAATTAAACAGTATTTTAGCGTTCAAATTTGATTACATATATACTTGCTAATGCGGCCATAGTCCCTATATTATAAATATACAACTAAAGGAAAATGAAATGACTGAAACTTATCCAAATACGAAACTTCACATTGGTGGTAAATGGGTTGACGCTGTTGGCGGTGAAACAATTGATGTAATTAACCCAGCAACAGGTGAGCCAATTGGTGCAGTTGCTCATGCAAGAACGCATGATCTAGACCTAGCTCTTGAAGCTGCTAAATCTGGATTTGAGGTTTGGAAAAAAACATCTCCATTTAGCAGATATAAAATGATGCGTAATGTCGCAAGTCTCTTAAAGGAAAGAGTTAAAGAAATCGCACCCGTTTTAACACAAGAACAGGGTAAGCCATTACAACAGTCAAAGTCGGAAATTTCTCTAGCGGTGGATATAATTGATTGGTTTGCAGAAGAGGGTAGGCGCGCATATGGAAGAGTTATCCCAGCACGAACAGAAGGTGTTTATCAACTCGTAACAAAAGAACCCGTCGGTCCTGTTGCAGGGTTTACACCATGGAATTTTCCAATAAATCAAGGCGTTAGAAAAATATCATCGGCTCTTGCCGCAGGGTGCTCGATTATTCTTAAAGGTGCAGAAGAGACTCCAGCAAGTACCGCTGCCCTTGTTAAATGTTTTGCTGATGCCGGTATTCCAGATGGAGTAGTAAACCTGGTCTATGGAACTCCAGCTGAGATTTCAGAATATTTAATTTCAAATCCTATCATCAAAAAAGCAACCTTCACTGGCTCAACTGCGGTTGGAAAGCAACTCGCATCTATAGCAGGCGCTCATATGAAGAAGGTAACCATGGAGCTTGGTGGGCATGCCCCTGCAATTGTTTGTGAAGATGCAAACCTAGACGTTGCACTGAACGTTCTCGTCGAGAATAAATATCGAAACGCAGGACAGGTATGTGTATCTCCAACAAGGTTTTTAATTCACGAAAATCTCTATGATGAGTTTGTGGACCGCTTCACAGATATGTCTAAAAAAATTAAAATAGGTAATGGACTGGACCCCGAAACACAGATGGGGCCGCTTGCTCATGACCGAAGAGTTGAAGCAATTGAGGGCTTTGTAAGTGATGCTGTGAGCAAAGGCGCTAAAATAAGGACTGGCGGTAATAGGATCGGAAATGAGGGTTATTTCTTTGAACCTACCGTTCTTACAGATGTGCCGTTAGATGCACGAATGATGAATGAAGAACCATTCGGCCCTGTTGCTCCCATGACACCATTTAGTGACTTTGATAGCGCTATAGAAGAGGCAAATCGTCTCGATTACGGCCTTGCATCATATGCCTATACATCTTCTGCAGAGACTGCGGAAAAATTAGGATCGCAGATTGAAAGCGGTATGGTCTCAATTAACCATCATGGTATCGCACTGATTGAAACACCTTTTGGAGGGGTGAAAGACTCAGGTTACGGCTCCGAGGGCGGTCAAGAAGGTATTGAGGGGTATATGAATACAAAATTTATAACACACAAGACTGTTTTATAGGCGTATAAAAATGAATAAATTTAATCTCCCGGGTCCTGTGCCTGCAAATGGAAATTATACTCCTTATCACATAGATGGAAACCTTATCTACATATCGGGCCAATTACCGATAAGAGACGGAAAGCTTGTAACTACGGCTGGAGATAATAGCTTTGTTGAGATAGCTCAATTACAGATGGAGATTGTTACTCTTAATATTTTATCGCATGTGATGTCTGCTGTAGATGGTGATAAAAATAGGATTGAGTCATGTGTTAAACTAACTGCATATCTTGTCCCACCCGATGGCTTCTTCGAGCATGCTCTTATCTCAAATATTGGCTCAGACATGATAAATGATTTTTTGCAACCACCTCAAAACCACACCAGAACAACTATTGGGATTAAAAGCTTGCCGTTAGGGTCACTAGTAGAAGCCGACGCTATATTTAAAATTACAGAATAAGCATAATGACTAAAATTGGTAATATCAATTTATCGATAAATCTTATCGATAAAGGATCTCATAGTGCATTTTTATTCATACATGGCTTACAATCGAGAAAAGAGACTTTTGATATCTATCTAAATAATTTTCCACCGAAAACAAAAAGGTCTCTTATATCCCTAGATTTAATTGGTTTTGGGCAATCCGATAAGCCTGAAAACTTCAGATATGATTTATTAGATCAAGTTAATAAAATAAAGAAGCTTTTATACGAATTGGAAATAAAAGATCTTATTATCATAGGTCACAGTTATGGGGGAATGATTGGAACCAAGCTGCTTCAATCTGTAGACCTGGAGATTAAGTCCATAATAAACCTAGAGGGAAACCTAGTTGAAGAAGATTGCGGTGAGAGCATCAATGTAGCCAATATGAATTTTAGTAAATTTCAAGATTATTTTGAGTTGTTAAAAGGTGAATTGGTGGATTCAGATTGCAAGTCCGATATATTTAGAGGTCAGTCACTCTCCAAAATACCTGCAGAAGTATTTTATAAAACCTCAAAAACTATTGTTAATTGGTCAAAATCAGGTGACTTGTACAATCTATTTTGCAATAGCCCAATACCCAAATTACTAATCACTGGATCAAATAGCAGCTATTTTAGCAAACCAAAGAGGGACAACATTAAACATGTAACAATTGATGATGTAACTCATTTTATGTTGTCGGAAAAACCATTTGAGGTCTATGAATATATCGAAAAATATCTGACTAGCAATCATCTACTCTAGTCTTGTTGTGATAGGAATTCATCTACCATACCGCGGCAGTCAAGACAATTTTCATTCTCAATGCCGCTACCAAATGAGGCATGGTCATCATCGTTTATAGTTATTAAATGGTTGGCTATTTGTAAATTATCCGCTCTTTGATGTATTGCCTTAGACCCGTAGCTTATAATACCCGTGCCATCTGTGTCTCCCATTTCATAAGGAACTACATCATCTCCGACAGAATGAACGCTAATAATTGAGGGTTCACCTTCATGAATTAAATACGGCGATAATAGTGAGCCTGCAATATTTAATACCTTATTAATTTCATATTTTTTTTCTGTAAATTTCGACATAAATGATTGTTTTTCTTGTGTAAAATTTGTAAATATATCACTCTCTGAAAGCAAAAATAAATCATCCACGGAGTTGATGTATGCATAGTGAAGTGAAGTTACTGCACCAGCGGAATAACCACCAATTATAATTTCATGATCATTAAAGTCATATTTATCGGAGTTATCGTGTATGTATCGGATTGCACTATCCAAATCATCCATTGCGAACACCAATGAGGTCGCATAAATATCATAATTTAGTTGTTCATGAAATTCATCGGGTATCAGTCTGTAATTAAGGTTGCAAACGACAAAACCCTGCCGTGCTAAGTATTTCGAATACTCATTAAAATCAGCCTTTTCGCCATCAAGAAAACCACCACCATGCATGAGATAAACAATTTTCTTTTTTCCATTATTCCTGGGCTGATAGAGATCTAATTCAAGTTTCTCAGGATCGCCATTTTGATTTATTTTTTCTGCATAAATAATGTTTGACGTAACCTTAGTGTGATGCGCAAGAACACTTGATGCATGAAGCAGGATAAACACAAGAGTTAGAATTTGGTAATTTAATTTCATACAATTTAATTTAACTTAGAATTATGCTGAATCAATTTTTTTATTTTTGTTGGGATTATTTTTTGGTAAACAAATTAATCATGCAGGGTTTATATTCTTCTTCCAAAACTTAGCAAACCACTCTAAGTAATCTCCATAAGCCTCTGTTTTTAAATGTAAAGATTTCTTTATTTTGTTTATTTCACCTTGCTCCTCAAGATCAACATCAAGTGAGTCATTAATTCTGTTTAGCATATTAAACATAGCTGCCAATATCGTCATTTCCACAATTTGTTTTTCGGTGAAAACTTCTTTAAGGTCTGCAAATAGTTTATCATTTGAATTCGCTGAGTTATTAGTAACAGACTCGGCCCATTTTATTGCTAAAACCTCCTCTTGTGTAAAAAGATTTGGATCGCTAAAATCATTTAATGATAAAGCCTTAATATGATCCTCTTCGATGCCAGCAGCTTGACCTAATGCTGTATTGTGCGCATAACAGTACTTACATGCATTGGTATGACTTGTTTTTATGACAATAAGCTCTTTAATTCTACCAGAAATATCTGTTCCCGACCATTCACGTTGCGCGGCGGAATTGATAGGTAGTAAGGCCATTGCGAGGTATGGTGAATGGCTCAGTGTCTTATAGAAATTAGGTACTCTTCCTAATAAATTTGGCACCATATCAAAAAACTCTTTGTTCTCTTCACTTAGATCTGTTTGCTGAATTAATTTAACTCTCGACATTTATTTCTCCCTATTTTTTTAAAAGTAAGATTGGTTGGGTCCAACTGTAGGATTCCACTCACAGTCACCAAATGGACCATCACCATGATTTCTAACATACGCTATTCGACCATCAGATACACCCTCATTGGAATTTTTTGAAAATAGAACTCTTTGTAGCCAATCGACAGTATAATGGTGGCAATCTAATTTACCTAAGTTTGGTATATTCCAAAGGGGATGAAATTGATCTTCAATTACCCACATTTCTTTTTTGCATGTGAGATCCTCAAATACTTCGATCGCATCTTCAAGTGGGCATAATGGGTCAAACTCACCAGTCACAAGTAATGTGGGGCATTTTATTTTTTCTGAATATCCTTTAACTGTCATTTTTGATGACATTTTATCAAATTCTTCTTCATTATCTATCCCCGCCAT
>CACPHU010000012.1 GCA_902633855.1 uncultured OCS116 cluster bacterium | reverse complement strand
TTTTGCCTTAGGTAATGCACTAAGGACTTCTTCTAATGTTTGTGTGTAGGACTGCGAAGATCCTACACACAAAATAATAAATAGCATAACTATGAAATTTGGAAGATTTCTCATATGTAGTTACTACTATTACGATCAAAATTAGTAGTTTTGACCTGAACACTCACCGGTCGTAATATTATAATTACCGCAACTTACTGGTGAAGTCCAATCTGCAACGATCACTGATGACTCTGGTAGGTAGTCTGTCCATGCGTCTCCAATAACACCTGCTGGTGTTTCGTAAACTATTTCAAACTGACCATCATCAAGAATCTCTCCAATGAGAACTGGCTTCGTTAAGTGGTGGTTTGTGTTCATGACTGCGGTTCCACCTGTTAAGTTTGGAACGGTAAGCCCATACATTGATGGTCTCACATCATCAACCTCAGTTGTACCTGCAATTTCAACGGCTTTAGCCCACATATTGAATCCAATAACTGTCGCTTCCATTGGATCGTTAAATGTACGATCAGGATTCTCAGTAAATTCATGCCATGCATCAATCATTTCATCATTTATATCAGCCTCCGCACTCATGAAATAATTCCATGCCGCCAAGTGTCCAACGAGAGGTGCGGTATCCAACCCAGCCAATTCTTCTTCACCAACAGAAAAAGCAACCACAGGTATTTCTGTAGCGTCTATTCCCACATTACCAAGCTCTTTGTAAAATGGTACATTGGCATCACCATTGATAGTAGAAATAACACCTGTTTTTTTACCGGCAGTTCCAAACTCTTTGATATCTGCGACAATTGTCTGCCAATCGGAGTGACCAAATGGGGTATAATTTATCATTATATCATCCGCCGCTACACCATTTGATAGTAAATACTCTTCCAGTATTTTGTTTGTTGTTCGTGGGTAGACATAGTCAGTACCTGCTAAAACAAATCTTTCTACACCAAGATCATTCATGAAATAATCAACAGCTGGTATTGCCTGTTGATTTGGCGCCGCTCCAGTGTAGAAAACATTTTTTGAAGACTCTTCACCTTCATATTGAACAGGGTAGAATAACAGTCCATTCAGCTCTTCAATAACAGGAAGTACAGATTTTCGCGACACGGAAGTCCAACACCCGAATATCACATCAACATCGTGAACTTCGATAAGCTCTCGTGTTTTTTCAGCGAATAGAGGCCAGTCTGAAGCGGGGTCAACAACTACTGCCTCTAATTCCATACCAAGTAGTCCACCTGCTTCATTTTGCTTTTCCACCATCATCAAGACAGTATCTTTTAATGTAGTTTCACTAATTGCCATTGTTCCTGATAGGGAGTGCAAAACACCTACTTTTATCTTTTCAGCATTTGCGTTGCTAACACCGACACACAACAAAATAGTTGCTATGAGTGTGTATAACTTTTTCATTTAATATATCCTTTCTATTTATGATTAATATTTATTAGACAATTACCTAAATGCAAAAACCATGCCAACATAGAAAAATACCTTTTCTAAATTTAACAAAAGTATATTTTAGGAATAAAATGAATACTAAGTAAAGCTATACTCACAAACGTTCTACAGTGCATTTGATGAGTATAGAAAAAAAATCAAATATAAAAAAATCAAATATAAAAAAATCTACGTATTTTATTAATATAGTGACTAAGATCTGTGCATGGGAGGTGATTAATAGTTTAATAATTAACCAGAAATTTCGATCTTACTCAGCCTTACCAGTAACTATTTTCTCTTCATACAGTTCATAGAAATATTCAAATAAACCTTCACCTCTATTATTAAGCACCTCTCTGATACATTCAAAAATTGTTAAATGTCCCTGCTGTTTTGTAAAGCTCTCAACCTGCAATGAGTTAAAGCCACTATTAATCATATTTTGTTCAATAGAATCAATTATTTTCGTGAGCTTCTTCATATTAATATCAAACCAAATTTTTCCTAAATCACTGTAACTATCAGGAAAAATATAGTGGCCATCATTTAATTGTTTTAAATGTAAGGTTCTCTCTGCAATTTCTTGAAGAACTGGTATGCCACCAATAGATGTTATGGCATCTCTTATATCAAACAAATAAGTTTTTCCATCTGAAGATAATTTCTTTTTTTCTAATGAAAC
Organism: uncultured OCS116 cluster bacterium; assembly: GCA_902633855.1. Classification (GTDB taxonomy): domain Bacteria; phylum Pseudomonadota; class Alphaproteobacteria; order Rhizobiales; family TMED25; genus TMED25. Next base: position 31,590 of record CACPHU010000012.1, on the reverse strand, counting down.
TGGCTCAGATGCATAGAATGGGAGATCCGGTGGAGTTTGCGGCTTGTTATCCCCATTATGGACTGCCAAAATATGATCGATATCTCCAAGCAGAAGGTACGAGAGCTTCTGGCGTGTTGTGGGGCACGCAATACCCGCGTCAATCAGGTCACTCTCAGCTTTTTTTAACATATTTGCCCTCTTTGTTGAGCTTTGATATTCAACAACTTTTTTAAACCCTTTCTGATCGAGCGCTTTAGATACCAGCTCCTTATTCACAGTATCTGGAACCATCCCATGCATTCCACTCAAGTAATTTATTATTCCAGGATACAATGTTGAGTATGGATCTCTACCCTCTAAAACATTCCATAGAGATATTGCAGCCTGCCCTGTAGTATTTGCAGCATATGGAGTTACTTGAGTCGGTTCACCTAAGTCCTTCAGTATTTTTCTCTGTTGTTTATATATATGAGATTGTATTTTTTCCCATTTATCTGACTCATTTTCAAGTTCTAGAATTCTAGCGAGGTTATCGACAAGACCCGGTATCGATTTAAGCGTAGAAGATGCACCGCCCGGTACCCTCGCCTCATACATTGTATCCAAGAGTGGCTTATCATATGCAGTTTCGTATTCCCTGTAACGGAATCTTAATCTTAAAAGTGACTCTAGACTGTCCTTGATTGCTTTCTTATTTAACTCTGGCGCATGGATATTTACACTTGGATCTGGGTAGTTAGCTACTAGCTCTGCCATTTTTGTCATACTAGGTTGCGCAGTAGAGCCTGAAAGTGCGGGATGCTGAACATCAATTGTTATAGGTTTGTTATTTAATAACGCTGCAAGAATTGCGGAGATATAACAAGCGGGCGCCTCTCCATATGTGGAGTGTGCATGAATAGTAATTTCCTGATCAGGAAACCTATTTATTAATTGCGATGTTAACATATATACGAATTCGGGATTCAATCTTCCACTTGCAGATTTTAAATAAAAGCCCTCATGTCCAAGATCCACTAACTTTTTTGCAAATTTCAGACAATTAGAAATAGTTATATTAGGGTTATCTTCAATGCAGATAGTCCCATTCGCTATCACATTATAACCCTTTTCTTGTGCTTTTTTTACGGCCTCACACACACCAATGAGAGGTATATGGTCATTCATACCATGAAAGTTATGGAAAACATTTATTCCCATTTTTGCAAATTCTAGAATAACTCCTTCTACCACGTCATATGAATATGGTTCATAACCGAATAGAAAATCTCCTCTTACTAGCGCCGATTGCTTTACATTATGCTTACTAAAGTGGGTAATAATCTTTTCAACCTCAGCCCACTCATCACGACCCTTTTTTGCAAATAGGTCAAAAAAGGTTCCACCTGCTGTTTGCACCATATCACAATTTGTTTGATGAGCAGTTGGATATGCTTGAATTATCTCATCCGCAGATGGATTTGTACCCATCAATGATTGAATACCATCTCTGAGAACATCATGAAAACGTATGAGTTTCATTTTAAAAGAACCTAACTGAGTTTGACATACAAATAGCTTATAGCATAGACACAGTGATTGAGCAAATAGGTGATACAGTCAACTATCTAATAAAGTCTCTTTAAAAAGGCACTTGAATATTTGTTTTTTAAATTTACTTTTTATAAATTTTCAAACATATATATAGAATGAAAATACCATGGATCTTTCATAAGGATTACGACATCCCTTTACCAAAAAATCATAGATTCTCATCATCTAAATTTGGTGACTTATATACTCTTTTAATTGACTCAGAGTTAGCAAAATCTGCTGAAGTCTTTGTACCAAATGCAGCAGAAGATAGCCAGCTTACAGAAGTGCATACACGTGATTACATTAGTAAGATAAAGAATGGAAATTTATCTAACAAAGAGGAAAAAATACTCGGCCTTCCCTGGTCAGAAACCTTATCAAAGCGCTCATACTTAGCGGTTAATGGAACTTATCTTGCCGCAAAACTAGCACTCATTAATGGTATTGCTTGCCACCTTGCGGGCGGCACACATCACGCTCACGCAAATTATGGTTCAGGTTTCTGTGTTTACAATGATTTGGCGTATGCTGCTAAAAATATAATTTCTGATGGTAAATGCAAAAAAGTCTTAATTATTGATTGTGATGTTCACCAAGGAGATGGGACTGCTGAAATTTGTAAAAATGAAACAAATATTTTTACCTGCTCTGTCCATGCCTCAAATAATTTTCCAAGTCTAAAAGCAAAAAGTGATTTAGATATTGGCCTAGATGATAAAATTTCTGATGAAAATTACCTTGAAAAAATTAAATTTGCCCTCGCTACATGCATTAAAAATATCGAGCCAGATCTGGTATTGTATGATGCTGGCGTGGACGTCCATGAAAATGATAAATTAGGTCGATTAAACATTAGCAGTAAATGCATACTTGAGAGGGACTTAGAGGTGCTCAATTTTTTTAAGAGCAAAGACATACCAATTGCAACCGTCATTGGTGGTGGATATTCGACTGATAATATTGAACTCGCTGAAAGGCATACCCTAATTTTCCATGCAGCTGCCCAAATATTTACTTCCAAGGCATGATCTATCAAAATGCAAGCGGGTTGCAAGTTTAAGGTTGGTGCATATATATACTATAACAATTGAGGATATTATGCATATAGTTATGAATAATTTTAAGATCAAAATAGGTCGTGAAGAAGAATTTGAAGAGGTTTGGAGAAACCGTGACAGCCATCTTGAAGGTGTTCCTGGTTTCTTAGATTTTCATTTAATTAAGGGTCACACCCATTCTGACCATACAATGTATGCGTCACATAGTACCTGGGATAGCCAAGAGTCATTTTATAATTGGGTGCACTCCGAGTCATTTCGGCTAGCCCACAAAGATGCCGGAAAACATTCTGATTTATACCTTGGTCCACCCCACCTTGTTGAATATTCTGTAGTTATATAATACGACAAATAATGACTGATATAGTATGGTTTAAAAGAGATCTAAGGGTCAATGATCATGAACCCCTATATTGGGCTTCTAAAAAAAATAAGGTAATACCACTTTATATTGTTGAGAGAGACTTTTGGAAGCAACCAGATGTTAGTGATCGACACTATAAGTTTTTAACAGACTCAATCACAGATTTAAATTCTGCATTACATGATTTAGGGCAAAAATTAATAATAAGAGTTGGCGATGCGGAGCAGATCTTTTCAGAGCTAATCGAGAAGTATGCAGTTGAAACTATTTGGTCCCATGAAGAAACGTGGAATAATTGGACTTACCAAAGAGATATAAAGTTACGAACAATGTTCGATAAAAAAAATGTGAAATGGCAAGAAATTCAAGTCAATGGTGTATTTAGAGGATTAAATGATAGAAAATCTTGGTCTAAAATGTTTTATCAAGAGGTCAATAAAGCACCTATTGGTAAGCCAGACAAGCTAAATAATATAAATATAAAATCTGAAAAATTACCAAGCGCAGATGATCTAGATATAAAATCGATAGGATGCCCCTACATACAAATAGGTGGTGAAAAAGAAGCACATGATGTAATTGATAGCTTCCTTACATCAAGATCTTATGATTATTCTAAAAATATATCATCTCCATTATACTCGCATGAGTCATGCTCGAGATTATCTACACATCTGGCTTTTGGAAATATTTCACTTAAGCAAGTTTTCCATTTCACTAAATGCGCAACAGATAATTTTAAGGCCAATAGAGAAAATGTGAATATTATAAATCTTCGTTCTATTAACGCTTTCAAAAGTCGGCTTAGATGGAGGTCACACTTCATTCAAAAACTTGAAGATCAGCCAAATATCGAAAGTCAAAATCTTCATGAGGCTTACGACAGTATAAGAAATGATTCATTCAATGAAGACTTTTACCAGGCATGGAGAGATGGTCAGACAGGTTTCCCCCTTATTGATGCCTGCATGCGATCATTAATAAAAACTGGTTGGATTAATTTTAGAATGAGAGCAATGCTTGTTAGTTTTGCAAGCAATAATTTATGGCTTGATTGGAGAAAATTTGCGCATCATTTATCAAATATTTTTACTGATTATGAGCCTGGGATCCACTACTCACAAATACAAATGCAATCGGGAACGACAGGTATTAATACAATTCGTATATATAATCCAATCAAACAAAGCTACGATCAAGACAAGGATGGTGTTTTTATTAAAAGATGGGTAAAAGAACTTCAGGACTGCCCAATTGATTACATACATGAGCCATGGAAATGTGAAACAAAAAAGTTTAGGTATGCACCACGAATAGTCGATGAGATTGAAACGCGTAAAAAGGCATCGAGTCAGCTATATTCAATAAAATCTAAAATACGATATTCTGAAACTACAAGGAAAATACTTCAAAAGCACGTGAGTTGATAGTTTATTTTCTTTTCCCAGGTCGGCCGGTTCTTGGGTCCAACCTGCCCTTTCTTTTTTTTATATGAAATTGCTTCCTTTTAGCTCTGCGATACTCTCTAATTTCACTTTTCATATGGCTATCCTCTCGATATTATTGATTTAATGCGTCTTTTTAGCCATTCAAGTACCTAATTTTAAAAAATGATTTTCGATAGCCATTAACTAGCCAGCTAATAGGTGTAAATTTTATTGTTGTGTAATAGAGTATCACCGTAATGAGAAAACCAATCAACATAGATAAGATAAAAATACTAATTTGATTTAGCCCGAGAATGTATAGCTCAGCGCTAATGATGGTTACGGGAGCCAGGTGTAATATATATACAGGGTATGATAACTCTACAAACCATTTTAAGCTTGAATGGTTTGATCTGATATAACGAGTAGAAATTGATATTAAAAAAATAATCCATGTTATTGTGTTTATTTGTTTTAGGGCATTATTTAGAATTTTAAGGATTGTATTAAATTCTGCATGCTTAAATATAGCACCTCCTTTTTGAATGAGATCAAGATCATGTTTGGTAGTCTCGTGCATTAGATTATTTAAATAAAGAAAGAGCGAGAAAAAGAAAACTGATAAAAGCCCCGTTACAACCACAAACTTCCTCTTATCAAGTACGTGAAATAGTTGTTGATTTGAATACAAGAGTGTTCCTACCAAATAAAATGGCAAGTAATAAACAAGGGCTCCAAAATTTATGTCTAAATATGTTTCAGGTGGGTAAAATAGTAATGGTGACAGAGAACCATTTATTAAAATTGATAATTGCCCAATCATAATTAATAATAGTAATATTACCATCCATCCTCGAATTGTGAATTTCTTTGAAATAATTCTCTTGAATCCACTAAAGAGGTACAGAAAAGAGAGTCCAATAATGAATATAAACAAATAATATAAAAACCATAAATGATTAAGGGTAAGATCAAAATTTCCATCTAGGATATCAAAAAGGGCTGAAAAAAGTAAGCAGGTAAGACCAATTCGAATAAACCTATCCAGGGTATAACTTTTTAGCCCGATCTTATTGATCAATAAAACTGAAAAAAAACCTGACAGAAGAAAAAAAATAGGCATTCTCCAAATAGTAATAAAGTCCAACATAAGCCAGATCCAATTTTCGGCCGGCTCTATATTCTCAATGCCGAATTCAGATGCTGCTTCTGGAAAGTAAAAAATGAGCGGAGCGTGAACCGCAAGACCGAGAAGCATCGCTATTGACCTTAAGAAATCAAAACTATAAACTCGAGTTTGCTCAACCAATTGACCTAACCTGTCTTAAAATTAACTAATACTAATAATAGATACCATATTTCTTATTTGATAGCAGCTCTACCAAATCAGGGGCTGTATCATGCATTTTTTCTGGGTCAGTCAGTTTCCATTCTTCTCTTATTTCTCTAGCCCTGCCCTCTTGCTGACCACGCAGAGAAGTAATTGCCCAGTAGGTAAACTCGGTAACCTGACAGGAATAAGTACAACTTCGATCGTCATAGGTGTAGTACGCGCCATGAGGATACTTTCTTTTCGCCTTTTCAAAGTATCCGCCACGGGCGATATCCATCAATTTTGCAATGTGCGAGTCCTTATTTTGACCAAAAATATCAGGATACGCTTGGGCATAGCCCATATGAGTGATAAGATGCAGACCTTCTTCAATGGTTGGATCCCAACCACTACCACTTAAATTCATCTCATTTGTGAAAACAGCCAAAAAAGTTCCATACTTACTTTCGACGGCATGCATACATTTGTCTTCATCATCTCTCTCACAATCCCACCCTTGCGCGTCAAATATTGGCATAAATTCATCGTACACTTCCTCTGACCAAAAAACATCTGCGAATTTGCGTTCACCCCTGCCGTTACGAAATACCGCAAACACACTTCCAGTTGATATAACCCTATCTATTGCTGGTTGATTATCAACTATACCATCATCATTATAATCAATGAGACCAGCCATAACTTTCTTTGCATGCTCAAGATATTTTTGATCCACATCAGGCATGGCGCATATCTTCACACCGAAACTATCCGCGATTTTTATATCAGGTATATCAGGGCAATCTGAAATTGCAGGCCCACTAAAAAAAAGAACTAAGAAAATTGTTATTGGCAAATATTTATAGCACATATAGCTTGCTTTCAATTGATGATTAATCCCCATGGTACAACTTTTAATGGATGATGCAATTATTACTCTAAATATATTAAATGTTATAAGCTAGATCTAGTCGACTGGTATTAAATCAGGATTAATATTGAAATCAACTTCATTTATTGAGTTACCGCGTCTAATCTCATCATAATATACAATTTGCGTAGGTAGTTTTGCCCCTTCCCCTATTTCTTTTTGGTAACGACTAATAAAACTTCTATAAATGCCGTATTTAAAGTAGGTTGACTCTGGCATGAAATTTATAGGTGATTTATTTATTACATGCACCTTTGTTCCATTTAACCATACATCCATTCTCTTATTCTCGTAATCTAAGCAAAAAGAGATATCAGTCCATTTCCCTTTCATATGCTTGAGCTTAATAAGCGGATATTCTCTTTTTTTATCAATTACATTATCAGATGAACCTGACAGCTCATGCCAGCCAAAAATTAATCTGCCCCTTTTTGCTCCTATTTGAATTAAAGGCGGAAATGATTTTAACCCACCTGCAGTCCCTTTAGGGCCACCCTTTTGATGGACTTGACCTAGGTCTGTGTTTGTTGGGTGGAGATCAATAAAATCTTTATCTAATTTAATACTATAGGCAAAGCACTGTGTGCCGCTTGGTTTTTGTGCGGGTCTTGATGAAAATTCGACTCGTTCGCGATCATTTTCGCAATCATTCCAGCCATCATCTCCAAAACAATCTCCATCCTTTAGTTCAAATCTTTGGTAAAATTCTCCCCTGCGAGCCGCTGATCCATCTTTAATGTATTCATAATTATATGAATTTTGACCCATATAGTTGGTATGAGTTTTGAAACCAGAATGCTTTGGCGCACTTAATGCAAGCTTGCCATTATCGGTGGTATATGTTTTTGATATGCCATCAGTTGGCAGAATAACTTGAAAAGTTAGAGTCAGAAATAACAATATTCGTATATAAGTCATATTGTAAAGATTAATTACACATCAATTATTGGTCAAGGTTAATTCAATTTTTTTCTTCTATAGTTAGCTTAATTATGCAATGATAAACGGACATTAATTACTGATTGGAAGGTTCTTATGTTCCGAAACATGAGAAATATAAAGTCACTTTTTATTATAATTATTTTTACGACCTCTCTATCAGCATGTAAAATTGATTTTGAAGGTGATATTTATACATCCGATCTTATGGATGTCCTTGAAAATAGGAGTCAAATTGATATCCCAATGCTTGTAAGTTTCCAAGTATCATCTTGTGATGAGGACTTATATGATCTGCATAGTACGCTGAGTGATTATTTCTTAGAATATAGTTATATTGGCTGCGAGGTGGGAAACGACTTTATGTCATATGTAACCTCAAGGGTTCGGGTGCCAATCAATTCTTCACAAGATGATTTTGAAAATACAGATAGCTTAATAGGCTATCTAGTTCAAGAATTTGATGATGGTATTTATGTTTACACAATGCTAAATCAGTTATCATTTGGTATGTTAAGTAATTATGTTGAGTCACAAACATTTCAAAGCCTTGATCTAAGCGAAAGCACTTTAATCGTTAATGTTCATAATGATCTACGTTATTTAAATTTATCCGTTTTTCCTGGATTTGTTGATGGTAATCCAACTGTTTATGTTGAAGATTACGAAATGGAAAAAAGGGATATTTTAACTATACTGAATTCTGACTCCAGTGCAGCACATCTTCAAATATATGGCTGGTCACCAATATTTTATATACAAAATAATCAAATTTAGCCAATTAGAATAAGATTCCAAACTCCTATAAATTAATTTGTTTTTCCGTGTCTGAACTATTATAAATAAACTATGAATATAATATCTCAAATTGGCAATACGCCCCTCATATACTTAAAAGAGGTATCAGAACTTACCTCTTGCCATATTTACGGAAAGGCTGAGTTCATGAATCCGGGTCTATCAGTAAAAGATAGAGCTGCGCTTAGCATCATTGAAAATGCTGAAAAACGCGGTGATCTAAAAAAAGGTGGAACAATAGTTGAGGGAACCGCTGGTAATACCGGAATAGGAATAGCACTTGTTGCTAATGCTAAAGGGTATAATGTCAAAATTATAATTCCAGAAACACAAAGCCAAGAAAAATTTGACACGTTAATTGCACTTGGAGTTGAGCTAATAAAAGTTCCAGCTGTACCATTTTCAGATCCTAATAACTATCAACATGTTGCAAGGAGAATTGCTGAAGAGGAGATGAAAACGAATCCAAATGGTGCAATTTTTGCAGATCAATGGAACAACCTGGATAATATGATGGCACACTACAGAACAACTGGTCCTGAGATCCTAGCGCAGACAAATAAACAAATAGATGGTTTTATTTGTTCAGTTGGGACCGGGGGAACACTCTCAGGTGTTTCAAAATTCTTAAGGGAAAACAAATCTGATATTCAAATTGGTATTGCTGATCCAAAAGGAGCAGCAATGTATAATTTTTTTCAAAATAATAAAGTTGAACCATCCGCAGGTAATTCTATTTCAGAAGGTATCGGACTTGGAAGAGTAACTCCTATAATCGAAGAAATTGAAAAAGTGGATTATTGTTATTCAATTGAGGACATAGACGCCTTACATTACATCTATAAACTTGTGAAGAATGAGGGTGTTATTCTCGGTGGATCAAGTGCAATAAATATCGCTGGGGCAGTTAACCTGGCGAAGGATATCGGTAAGGGAAAAACAATAGTTACTATCTTATGTGACCATGGAAGCCGTTATCAAAGTAAAATATATAATCAAAAATTTCTCAAAGAGAGAGAGTTACCTGTGCCAGATTGGCTAAAAAATTAATTCTCGACAAGCTTTCCGTCAATTATTTTTATTATTCTGTCAGATTTTTCAGATAGTTTGGTATTGTGGGTTGCGAGTAATACGCTTGTATTATTTTTTCGAGCAAGAGATATAAACTGCTCAAAGACAACCTCAGCAGTTTTGCTATCAAGATTACCCGTTGGTTCATCTGCGAGTAATATATCTGGGTTATTAGCCAAGGCACGGCATATAGACACTCTTTGTTGTTCGCCACCAGAAAGTTGAGACGGCAAATGATTTATTCTATCTTGCAAACCCAGATTATCCAGTAGATCTTTCGCTCTACTCTTGGCGGATGTTTTCTCTAAGCCTGACAAAAGCATGGGTATTGCTACATTATCGATTGCAGTAAAATCGGAGAGTAAATGGTGGAATTGATAAATAAAGCCAATAGACACTCTTCTTGTAATTGTACGATCAAAGTCGGTCATTTTAGAACATTTCACCTTATTTATAAATATTTCACCGCTATTTGGTTTTTCAAGAAGTCCTGCGATATGAAGCATTGATGATTTACCTGACCCAGAGTTACCGACCAAAGATACAATCTCTCCCCTTCTCATATCCAAATTTATCTTATTTAAAACATTTATTTTATTGTCCCCTTGTAGATATACTCTTGATATATTTTCTAAGGATAATACCACATCTAACTGATTTATATGATTATTATTCATTTCTTAAAACCTCAACTGGATCTATTTTTGAGGCCTTCCATGATGGATATATTGATGCCAATATTGAAAATGACAAAGCCATAGTAATAACAGATAGTAATTCGTAATTATCAATCTCAGCTGGCAGCTTGGCCAAATAGTACATTTCGGGGGAAAAAAGTTCAGTTCCTGTTATTTTTGAGATAAATAAACGAATTGCATCTATATTTTTACAAAATATCACCCCAATTATCACTCCTAGAGTCGTTCCAGCAACGCCAATAGAAGAACCTGAAATAAAAAAAATCCGGATTATCGAACTTTTTGATGCACCTATTGTTCTTAGGATTGCAATATCAGAGTTTTTGTCTTTCACCAGCATGATCAGGCTAGATATGATATTTAATCCAGCTACCAGAACAATAAGTGATACAATTATAAACATTAGGTCTCTCTCTACCTCTAGCGCGGTAAAGAAGGTTTTATTCTGCTCTTTCCAAGAAGATACATAGCCCACTCCATCGACAATTTCTCGTATCTTTATTAATGCAGGATCGAGCTCTTCGGGTTTATCTAAAAATATCTCTATTGTATTTACTTTATCTTTCTTACTAAAGTATTTTTGGGCCTCTTTTAGGGGCATATATACAAAATTTGTGTCATACTCTGACATACCAATATTGAATATACCTGTTATGGGATAAGACTTTATCCTTGGTGTTGTACCAAATGGGGTTTGCGACCCTTTTGGTGAGATTAGGGTAAGTTTGTCTCCCATACCCAGCATCAGATTACTTGACATACCTGAACCGATAAGCAGCCCCTCAATTTCGCTGTAACTATCTAAATCTAAGCTCTGATCTATTTTTGGAATATTCGAAATATCATTGTAATCTATTGCTTTAACGATAGCCCCGGCTGTTTGTTCACCCGATGAGATCATGACCTGAGAGTAAATTGTTGGCACAACTGAATAAACATTATCAATAAGCTCAATATCATCTTGTATTTGGTCATAGAGAGTAATATCTGAACTGTATGATTGTATGGTTATATGACCATTTATACCAAGGATTTTATCTAATAATTCTGATCGAAAACCATTCATAACAGCAAGGACAATAATTAGAGTGGCTACGCCCAACATTATGCCGACTAATGAAAACAAGCTTATAATAGATATAAAGCCTTCTTTCTTTTTTGAGCGTAAATATCTAAATGCTATGCCCCACTCAAACGATGCAAATGGAAGGGTCTGTTTATTTGATTTAGTCTTTTTAACCATTATTAAATTGCTTCAGGAACTCATCAATTTTTATTACTTGCGCTTTTCCCGTAGACCTCTCTTTCAATTCGAGTGTATTATTCTGGATAGAATTTTTACCTAGTATTATTTGCTGTGGTATGCCAATTAGATCTGCTTTATTTAGTTTTTCACCTACAGAGCTGGTGGTGTCATCATAGAGAAGGCTGTTATTTTGAGATATTTTTTTGTAAATCATTTCCGAGAGTTTGGCCAAATTTTCATCTTTCGGGCTAAGATTTAGAAGCACGTAGTCAAACGGTGAAACGCTTTTTGGCCAAATAATACCTTTATCGTCATGACTTGCTTCAATTATTGCTGCAACTAGGCGTGAGACCCCAATACCGTATGAGCCAGATTGAATTGGATTTATTTTTCCTTCACTATCTTGAACATTTGCTTTGAGTGGCTTTGTGTATTTATCACCAAAGAAAAATACATGACCAACCTCAATACCCCTCATTTCTAATCTATTTTCCTGACCAACCTTTTTCTCATAAGTCTCCTGATCATACATATCATCTGTTACAGAATAATATTGTGTCCATTCCTCAACGATATTTTTTGAGTCATTTTCGTAATCAACATTGTCTGCAATTTCTAAGTCTAATATCCTCTTATCAATATAAACCTTACTCTCACCAGTATTTGCTAATATTATAAACTCATGGCTTAAGTTGCCACCTATAGGCCCCGACTCAGCCTCCATAGGAATTGCCTTTAATCCCATTCTTTGAAAAGTCTTTAAATAAGATAAAAACATCCGACTGTATGATATTCTCCCCTCTTCTTCGCTAATATCGAAAGAATATGAGTCTTTCATTAGAAATTCTTTGCAACGCATCACACCAAAACGAGGGCGTATTTCGTCTCTGAACTTCCATTGAATGTGAAATAGAGTTTTTGGAAGATTTTTATAGGATTTAAAGTAATGGCTTGATATATCTGTAATTTGCTCTTCATTCGTTGGTCCATAGAGTATATCTCTATCATGCCTATCTTTCATTCTAAGCATCTCGGCGCCGTAGTCATCATACCGACCACTTTTTCTCCATAAATCTGCAGATTGTATTGTTGGCATTAATAATTCAATAGCCCCTGCGCGAACCTGCTCTTCTCTCACAATTTGTTCAATTTTCTTCAAAACTGCATAACCAAAAGGTAACCAAACATAAATACCAGAACTTGCTTGGCGAATCATGCCTGTGCGTAGCATCAACTGGTGCGAGATAATCTCAGCATCTTTTGGAAATTCCTTTAAAGTTGGCAAAAAATATTCACTTAATCTCATAACTAACTCAATTAATACCCAATATTCCGTCTATTGTTAAAATATTAAAATAAAAAATTACGACTAAAATTAATAATATAATAAATGTAACAAATGTTGTAACAATGATTTTAAAGAGTAGATTCGGATTGATCGGTACGCTTCCATGTATTCCCTCAACGTCTATACCTTTATCCATATGAGTGGTAATATTTAAAGGCAGGACAATAAAGAACACTATCCACCATAAAATAAAGAAAATACCGAATAATGTGAAATAATTCATATTAAAATCACCTTATACAAATGTTAAACAAACCTTTATAAAAGGCTTTTTACCCCATATTAAAAATAAATGGTTTCTTATATTTTTCTCAATATATCCTATCAGATAATCATCATCTGATTTTTTTGCTTTAGGAAGCGAATCAAGCGCATCATCAATTTTATATTCTATAAATTCTAAAACATTATCTATATCATCCATTTTATTTGGTATTCCAAACGTTTCCACAATTGGATCAACATAAAGTATAAAATTTTTATCTAAAACAAGATTTATGAAAACTACACCTGACTCCTGAAGCCTTCTTCTGTCTTTTAACGCTCTATCATTTGGTGTAATAAATATATCACCATCTCTAAGGTAAAAATTTGGTTCGTTTTGATCCCAAAGCATTGGACTATCTGGATATAATCTTACAAGGTCACCATTTTTTGCAAAGATGGGATTCTTTATGTTATTTTCTCTAGCAACTTTTATATGCTCTGCCAAATGAAATAATTCACCGTGCATTGGTATAAGTGTATTGGGCTTGAGTAGGTTATACAACTTTTCAACTTCAGGTCTTGACGGATGACCTGTCGTATGAATGTCCTGCGTTGAGTCATCGATTATACTAGCACCATATTCTATAATTTTATTTTTTAAAAACCCTATTGAATTTTCATTACCCGGTATGGTCTTAGAAGAGAAAATTACTGTATCATCTTTTGCTAACTGAACTATATTATTCCTACCATTCGCAATTTTACTCAATGCAGCGTTTGGCTCACCCTGACTACCTGTACAAATAAGTAAAATATCTTTTTTTGAATTCTTGTTAATATCCCTTTCATCTATAAAAAAAATGTCCTTGTCTATATAGCCACATACCTTTGCAACTTTGATAAATCTTTTTATTGACCTACCCGATAGGACAACTTTCCTTTTATTACTATGCGCTGCATTTATTATAGATATTAGGCGCGAAACATTTGAAGAGAAAGTTGTTACAATGGCCATGCCTTTTATACATTTTATAGCCTTCTTTAAGTTTGAGGCGACCTTCGTTTCTGTAATGGATGGTTCACTTCTAAATATATTTGTAGAGTCACATACAAGGATATCGCATTTATTATTTCCAATTTTTTTAAACTTTTCGAGATCCGTTTTTCTGTTTATTACCGGTTTTTCGTCAATCTTCCAATCAGCTGTATGGATAATGTTTATATCACCTATAGTTATATTAATTGCATTTGGTTCTGGAATAGAATGCGCAACATTAATTAAATTACACTTAAACTTACCAATAGTGAAAGCGGCATTATCTTTTAATATTTTAATATCAAGATAATTTTCAGAATAGTCTTCGGATATTTTTTCTTTCAGAAGTTCTGATGTAAATTTTGTACAATATATTGGGACATCAATCTTATTGTTGATTATTGAACCAACCGCACCATAATGATCTTCATGTGAGTGTGTTAATATTATCGCCAACAAATTATTTTGTTTATTATTAAGAAAGTCGATATCTGGCACCATTATATCGATCCCTGGATAGTAATCATCAGCAAATCCGATACCACAATCAACCATTATCCAATTAGTCTCGTTATTTGGAAGCTTATATCCATATAAATATAGGTTCATACCAATCTGACCAGCACCACCAATAGGACTATAAAAAACTTCCATTTTATCTTTTGCCATGCGACTCCTAACTAAATATTTCTCCAGTATCAATAATTTCTTTCTTACTTCCAACCCTAAGGATCAAGTTTCCTTTATCATCAATGTTTTCGAATACACCTTCGATCGTAATATTTTTTTTCTTTGCTTTTATAACTCTACCGTGATCACGCGTTAACATTAACCAATAATCCTTGAAATGCGTGAATGATTCACCATAATTCCATATATTTATCATTTTATTAAAATTTATAATTAATTTATTTAAGCACTCTTCAACAGTAACATTCTTTTGAACCTCCTGTAAGTATGAAAAAAATGCTTCATTCTTATCATGGGTATATCTAACATTTATACCAAAGCCCACAATCAAATAAAATTTATCTTCAATGAAAACGGACTCCAATAAGATTCCGCAGAGCTTTTTTTCATCTAAGAATACATCGTTAGGCCACTTCAACTGTATTTTATTTTTCCCAATTATATCCTCTATAGTTTTGGCTGCTACTACTGCACTTAATATACTTAACTGACTAACATGTGAATAATCTAATTTAGCATCACTAATAACTGTGGTCGCATACAGTCCGCCCATTGGAGAAGACCAAATATTTCCTCGTCTACCACGCCCATCTATTTGTTGATCGGCAATAATCCAATTGAAATATTCCTTATTCTTGAGAAGATTGATAGCAGTTTCATTGGTTGAATTAACTGAACTTAATCGCTTAATTAATAATTTATTTGGGGGCCATGAGGTCATCATATAAATAAAGAGGCAGATGCAGTGCCTGCGAAATTTATAAAGATTGAAGGTCTTAGAAAGAATAAGAGTGTGATTGCTGTCAGCAAATAGATAATAGTCTTTAATCTCTTTGATATCGGATCAAATGAATTTGCAGACTCTTCAAAATACATTACCTTGATAATTCTAAGGTAATAAAATGCACTTATGACACTTGATAAAACACCAAATATTGCAAGATAATAAAGTTTTGCATCGATCGCCGCATACAAAACATAAAACTTGGCAAAAAACCCAGCTAATGGCGGTATGCCTGCTAATGAGAAGAGAAGGATGGATATTATTAAAGCCATAACAGGATTTATTTTTGCAAGCCCCGAAATATCTTCGATATTCTCAATATGTTCATCATTATTTTTGAGCGCAATGATTGATATAAACAGAGCAAGTGACATCACAAGATAAATTAGCATATAGAGAGATAGGCTTCTCACACCATCAAAAGAGCCATTAATCACACCCATCAATGCAAAACCCATATGGCTAATAGATGAGTAAGCCAATAGTCGTTTTAGGTTACGCTGTCCAATTGCAGAAAATGCACCCAGTAACATAGAAAATATAGATAGTAAAATAAGTATTGACTGCCAATCCTCTATCAAGGTTGGCATAGCTGTAATTAATATTCTGACAATTAGACCAAGAGCTGCAATCTTTGGAGCAACAGCGAAGAAAGCGGTAACTGTTGTTGGTGAGCCTTCATAAACATCGGGCGTCCACATATGAAAAGGGACTGCCGAAATTTTAAATGCAAAACCAGCAAGAGTGAAAGCAACGCCAATTAAAATACCAACATCATATTCTGATAAATTTGATGCAATCTCATTATAATATATTGATCCCGTATACCCATATATAAGAGATAAACCATACAGTAGTATGCATGAAGAGAGAGCACCAAGAACAAAATATTTTAATCCAGACTCAGTTGATTTTGATGATTTATTACGGATTGATGCTAAAACATAGAGAGGCAGGCTTTGTAGTTCTATAGATAAGTAAAGCGAAATAAGATCATTGGATGAAACCATAATCATCATTCCAACAACTGAAAGTAAGATTAAAATAATATATTCAAACTTAAGTAGATTAATATTTCTCAGATAAATGTTTGATACAACTAATATTATTATTGAAGATATAAGTATTAATGTTTTCAAATATAAAGAGAAAGAGTCTGTAATTAATGAGCCCCCAAAACTAATTCCTTTCGGAACACTGCCTGAAAATATTAAAAATAAAACCGCTAATAGGCTAAAAATTGCCAAATTAGAAATTGTTGTATAAGTTTTTTCATTTTTTTTGAATACACCAATTATTAATAGAAACATTGATGCAATCGTTATGGCTATTTCCGGTAAAACTGGTGTAAATATTAAGAGATTCATTTTAAGTGCCTATTTCCAGATTAACGCTAACCAAATGGGATTGGTACTGTTCAATTGCATAATTATAATTGTCTATTAAATTCGTTGTGCTTGCAGCAGTCAAATCAATTACCATATTCGGGTAAACACCGAATAAGATTATCAGCAACACGAATGGTAATAAGATTATATACTCTCTTAGATTTAGGTCTAATAACTTTTCAACTTCATCATTTGTAATCACACCAAAAATAACTCTTTTGTATAACCAAAGAGCATAGGCTGCAGATAGTATGACACCGGTAGTTGCAAAAAATGCAACATACAAATTCACTTTAAATGCGCCAAGTAATGTTAAGAATTCACCGACAAATCCGCTCGTTCCAGGTAAACCAATATTTGCCATTGTAAATACGAGGAAAAAGGCTGCATAAATTGGCATCTTCTTTACAACACCACCATATACCTCAATCTCTCTTGTGTGTAATCTGTCATAAATAACACCAACTGATAAAAATAAAGCTGATGAGATAAGTCCATGGCTAATCATTTGAAATACACCACCTTGAATTCCTTGATCAGTGAATGTGAATATTCCCATTGTCACAAAACCCATATGCGCAACAGAAGAATATGCAATAAGTTTTTTAATATCTTCCTGCGCAATTGCGATAAAGGAAGTATATATAATTGCTATCACAGAGAGAACAAAAACAAGGTCAGTAAAAACAAATGATCCAATTGGAAATAGTGGGATAGAAAATCTCAATATACCATAACCACCCATTTTTAGTAAAACACCTGCTAAGATTACAGACCCTGCAGTTGGAGCTTCAACATGTGCATCTGGAAGCCAAGTATGCACTGGAAACATTGGCATTTTAACAGCAAACGAAATAAAAAATGCTAACCAGAGCCAGTTTTGGATTGAATAATTAAAATCATACCCACTTAGAATTGTGACGTCCGTTGTACCAGTGACTATATATATATAAATAATTGCAATTAACATTAAGACAGACCCACTTAATGTGTATAAGAAAAATTTGAATGTTGCATAGACACGCCTAGCTCCACCCCAAACACCAATAATAAGGAACATAGGAATAAGACAGGCTTCAAAAAAAAGATAAAATACTACAAGATCTAAAGCGCAAAATACTCCAATCATCAAAGATTCGAGAATTAAGAATGCAACCATATAATCCTTAATTTTATTAGAAATGCTAGACCAGCTTGCCAAAATACAAAATGGCATCAGAAATGTAGTAAGTATTATTAAAAACAGTGAAATGCCATCAATCCCGACATGATATGTTATATTTTCTGCTAGCCATGCGTATCGTTCAATGAATTGAAATTCAGACGTTAATTTGTCGAAATTGACCCATAAAAAAATTGAAGCTAGAAAATTAACAATACACGTATATAAAGCAACAATTTTTATATTTCTTCTACCAATCTCATCCTCGCTATTTATTAGCAAGATTGTTAGAGATCCAAGTAAAGGGATCAGAATTATAGTCGATAATATTGGCCAATCCATTATTACCCCTTACCCACGATTATATAAAATGTTACTATAAAAGTTAGACCTATTATCATAGAGAAGGCATAATGATATATTAACCCTGATTGAAGCTGAACAATTTTTTTGGTAATTCTCACAACTTGCTTGGAAATCCCATCAGGACCAAACCTATTTATAATATTTTCATCCCCACTTTTCCAAAATATCTTACCGACTAAAACGGCTGGGCGTACAAAAATATAATTATAAATTTCGTCAAAGTACCATTTGTTTAAAAGAAAGCTATATAGAACCTCTTGGTCTTTTGCAATTTTTTGAGGAATATGTGGATTTCTGATGTATAGGTAATAAGCAACGGTAACACCGATAATCATCATGATTGTTGGTGACCATTTAATGAGATATGATACGTCATGAAGCTCTTTTAATATGTAGTTGTCTTTTAAGATAAATATCGAACTAGCCCAAAATTCTTTAAACCCTGCATAAATGAATGAGTCATAGAACACATATCCTGAAAAAATTGATCCAAAAACTAATATAATTAATGGAATTAACATAATATTTGGACTCTCATGTAAATGCGACATTACCTCTTTTGATGCGCGTGGCGTTCCATGAAAAGTCATAAATATAAGCCTCCAAGAATAAAACGATGTCATTAATGCTGCGGCTAGAAGCATGGTGAATGCGTAAGAGCCTATGCCGAGACTTGATACATAAGCCGCTTCAACGATTGCATCTTTTGAATAAAACCCTGCCATTCCAAACAGACCAGGAACACCAAATCCAGTCAATGCCAATGTTCCTACCAGCATGAGTATATATGTTTTTGGTATAAACTTCCTAAGACCTCCCATATACCTCATATCTTGCTCATTGGACATTGCATGAATTACAGAACCCGCACCCAAGAATAATAGGGCTTTAAAAAAAGCATGGGTAAATAGATGAAAAATTCCAACCTGATAAGCGCCAACCCCGAGAGCAACGAACATATAGCCAAGTTGTGAACACGTAGAATAGGCTATAACTTTCTTAATATCATTTTGAACCAAAGCAACAGAAGCTGCAAAAATAGCAGTTGTTGCGCCAATAAAAACTATAAAAGACATTATAGATGGCGCAAGCTCATAAAGGGGTGAGCATCTTGCGACTAGAAATACACCGGCGGTTACCATTGTAGCGGCGTGTATTAATGCAGACACAGGCGTTGGACCTTCCATGGCATCTGGTAACCAAGTATGCAGAAGAAATTGTGCTGATTTTCCCATTGCGCCTATAAAAAGCAGAAAACATATAAAGGAAATGGCACCAATAGAGTTACCAAATACATTAATCTTTTTATCTACTAGATCAGATGCATTTGAAAATACAGTATTAAAATCAAGTGAGCCAAAGAAATAAAAAATACAAAAGATACCGAGTGCGAAGCCAAAGTCGCCCACTCTGTTTACAATAAACGCCTTTATTGCGGCATTATTTGCGCTTTCCTTGTGATGCCAAAAACCAATGAGTAGATAGGAAGCTAATCCAACCCCTTCCCATCCAAAAAATAACTGAAGAAAATTATTTGATGTCACAAGCATTAACATTGCAAATGTGAATAATGATAGATAAGAAAAAAATCGTTGCCTAGATGGGTCATCGTGCATATATCCGATTGAATAGAAATGAACAACAGCAGAAACAGTGTTTACCACTACCAACATAACTGCGGTTAGCGTATCTATACGAAACGACCAACTTAAATCCAATGCTCCTGAAGTAAGCCACTTTAAGATAATAATAACTTGATCATTCTTGCCACCAACCCAACCAACATTCAACAAAACGTACCACGATAACAATGCAGATATAGCAACCAATGTTGAAGTTATTAATTCAGATTTTCTAGCACCGATTGTTTTACCAAAGAGCCCTGTTAATATTGCGCCAATGAGCGGCAAAAAAACAATTGATGAGTACAGCATGACTATTAACCCTTCATCTCGGTAATATCTTCAACTGCTATTGAGCCCTTATTTCTAAAATAGATGACTAATATAGCAAGACCAATTGCTGCCTCTGCAGCTGCTACCGTAAGAACCAATAGAGAAAATACCTGTCCCGTAATATCATTTAGATAAGTTGAAAATGCTACCAAGTTAATATTTACTGCTAACAGCATTAACTCAATTGACATCAGTATGATAATTATATTTTTTTTATTTAGAAAAACACCAAAAATACCAATTACAAATAGGATTGATGCAAGTGCTAGATAGTTATTAATAGCTATCATATTCCGCTTCCTGGTTTCATATCTATATTTTTAATGGAGTTCTCCGCGTCTCTTTCAACTTGCTTATTAATATCTTGCCTTTTAGCAGAGGGGCGATGATTAACCGTCAGTACAATTGCACCTATCATAGATGCCAAAAGTATCAGGCCAGCTAATTGAAAGAACAAAATATTATCCGTATATAGGACTAGGCCGATTATTTCTGTATTTGAGTATTGCTTATCAGAAGTTATACTCAAATTGTCTGTAACCGAATAATCACGCTTCCATGTGAATAACACCAGCATAAGCTCGGCCAGTACGATAACCCCGATGGTCATCCCGATCGGCAAGTAACTTATCACTGTTGATGAAATTGATTTAAATTCAACGTCAAGCATCATCACCACAAATAAGAAGAGGACCGCAACAGCCCCAACGTAAACTATGACCAGTATGAAAGCTAAAAATTCTGCGCCAAGTATCAGAAATATCCCTGCGGAATTGAAAAAGCACAAAATCAGAAAAAGGACAGAATGTACTGGATTACGCGATAATATCACCATGAAAGCAGAAGCTATCATAATAAATGAGAACAAATAGAATAATAAGTTCACTACGATCATTTTTTACCTATACTTTGCGTCTAGCTCTATATTTTTTGAAATTGCCTCTTCCCATCTATCTCCATTGGAGAGCAATCTCTCTTTATCGTAATACAATTCTTCTCGGGTTTCAGTTGCAAACTCAAAATTCGGACCTTCAACGATGGCGTCAACTGGGCATGCTTCTTGACAATACCCACAGTATATACACTTTACCATATCAATATCATAACGAGTTGTTCTTCGTGTACCATCATTTTGACGTGGGCCAACTTCGATTGTAATAGCTTGTGCTGGGCATATGGCCTCGCACAGCTTACAACCAATACACCTCTCCTCACCATTTGGATATCTTCGCAGTGCGTGTTCTCCCCTAAATCTTGGAGAGAGTGAACCCTTCTCAAATGGGTAGTTAATTGTCGCTTTGGGCTTAAAAAAGTAACGCATTGCAAGCCTGAATGCACGAATGAATTCAATTAATAAAAAACTTCTAAAAACCCTGATTAATCTCTTCATATCTTTCTCTTATTCTATTTAAAAAAAACAACGAATGTTGCCGTTACCGCAACCATCAAAAGTGATAGTGGCAGAAAAACTTTCCATCCTAATCTCATTAACTGGTCATACCTGTATCTCGGAACCATCGCTTTGACCATTGCGAACATAAAGAACATAAAACATACTTTTATTACAAACCAAACAAAACCAGGAATAAAGTCGAGAATTGGCAGGGGTGCATTCCATCCACCAAGAAATAAAATGGTTGCAAAGGCGCACATTAAAACAATCGATACATATTCACCGAGCATGAACATCAGGTAAGGCGTGGATGAGTATTCCACCATAAAACCAGCAACGAGCTCTGACTCAGCTTCAGGTAGATCAAATGGAGGCCTATTCGTTTCGGCTAAGGCAGAAATAAAAAACACCACAAACATTGGAAACAATGGGATGAAGTACCAGTTTAAAATTCCGTAATCACCCGATTGGGCGTTTACAATATCACTTAAATTGAGCGAACCACTCAATAAAATAACTGTAATTATCACAAACCCAATGGACACCTCGTAAGACACCATTTGCGCTGCAGATCTAAGGGCGCCGAGGAAAGGATATTTGGAGTTTGATGCCCATCCACCCATGATAATCCCATAAACACCCAAAGATGAAATTGCAAGGATATACAATACGCCTATATTGATATCGGCCAAAACAATACCTGCATCGAATGGAATTACAGCCCAAGCCGAAATCGCAAATACTGTTGTAATAAATGGCGCAAGTAAAAAAACTGCCTTATCTGCTTTAGAAGGGATAATGACTTCTTTTAATACAAACTTTAATAGGTCTGCAAAAGATTGCAAAAGACCGAATGCACCAACAACATTTGGACCTCGTCTCATTTGCACAGCTGCCCATATTTTACGATCTGCTAACAATAGAAAAGCTATTGTAATTAATAGTGCTGTTATCAAAAAAACACTCTTTGCGGCGATGATCGCCGCAGGATAGAGATACATTGAGAAAATATTATCCATTTTTAATCTCGATGCTATTCTTTTGCATGCTGCATTCACCCATAACCTTGCTTGATCTCGCTATAGAATTTGTCAGGTAATAGTCTGTAATAGTATTTGAGAATACGTCACTGTTTAACTTCTTTTTTTTATCTGATAGGCGATCTAAACTCTGAAAATTATCTTTTTCAATATGATTGATATTTGTGAAAATAGGATACTCTTTTCTTAGACCGGCTCTAACATCCTCAAAATTAATATAGTTAAGTGATTTTCTAATTCTTTTTGATATCTCAACAATTATCTTCCAATTATCTCTTGCATCTCCAGGTGGAAAAACTGCTCGGTTTGTCGCCTGTAATCTGCCCTCAGTATTCATGTATAAACCATTTTTTTCTGTGTAGCAGGCTCCGGGAAGGACTATATCGGCGTCTGTAGCACCTCTATCTCCGTGACTCCCAATGTATACTGTATATTTATTTTTTGCATCGACCTCATCGGCATCGAGAAGGAATAGTAATTCTATTTCACTGGATGACGCCATTTTTTGAGCATTATATTTTTCATCTTGAGGTAGGAAGTCGAGATCTAAGCCAGCAACTCGCGATGCGTATTTATGTAAAACAGCGACCCCATTCCAATCCTCTCTGATTGAACCAGTTTTTTCTGCGCAGTCTATAACCTGCGATAGAATATCCGTTCCATCATCTCTTAAGAACACATCATCACCCAGTAGCCAAATAATATTTTTAAAGTCATTCAATGGAATATTTTTTAGATCTATACTCTTTGGTGAGTCGCCAATATGAGTATAATTATAAGTTAGATCATGCTCTTGACCAATAACATATACACTCAGATTCCCAGTAAGCCATCTTTTGCGTATACGAGCATTCAAAACAGGAGACTCCATTCTTGGATTTGAACCAATAATAACTATTGCATCGGCGTTTTCAATACCAGCTATTGTTGGGTTAAAGATGTATGATGATCTCCCGTATTGATTACCTAAAATTGATCCATCTTGTCTACAGTCGTACTTATTTGAACCAATTTTTTCCATTAATTTCTTCATAAGAAACATTTCCTCAGCCGAGACCATATCACCTGCTATAGCCCCAATCCTACCTGGGTCAGTTTTTTTTATGAGCTTTGTTAACAATGTTAGCGCCCTATCCCATGACACAGCAATCAATTTACCATTTTCACGAATGTATGGGGTATCAATCCTTTGAGTCTTTAAGCCATCCCAAACAAATCTTGTTTTATCGGAAATCCACTCTTCATTTATATCCTCATTGTACCTTGGCATAATGCGCATTACTTCGGAACCTTTTGAATCGATCCGTATGTTAGATCCTATACCATCCATAACATCTATGGATTCAGTTTTCCGCAGCTCCCAAGGTCTCGCATGATATTCGTAAGGTTTTGATGTTAGTGCACCAACTGGGCAAAGATCAATAATATTTCCTTGTAGCTCTGAGGACATACCCTTTTCTAAGTAGGTGGTTATCTCCATATTTTCACCCCTATGGATTGCTCCCAACTCTTCAGTACCAGCGACCTCTGATGTAAATCTTACACATCTTGTGCAGTGAATGCATCTGGTCATTGTCGTTTTTACTAGCGGACCAATATTCTTGTTATCAACAGCTCTCTTATTCTCTTTGTACCTGCTCTTATTTATTCCATAATGCAGAGCTTGGTCCTGCAAGTCACACTCACCACCTTGGTCACAAATAGGACAATCCAATGGATGGTTAACCAAGAGAAATTCCATTGCGCCCTTTCTTGCATTATGAACCTGATCTGTATTTGTTAGAACCTCGGGCAACTCTCCATTTGGACCCGGTCTTAAATCAGACAAGGAGAAATGACATGAGGCAACCGGTTTTGGGGCACCCTTAACCTCAACTAGACACATTCTACAGTTCCCTGCTATTGATAATTTATCATGATAGCAAAATCGCGGAACCTCTATATCCGTTAATTCCAGTGCCTGAATTAAAGTTAAATTCTCTTCAAATTCGTGTTCTTTGCCATTTATTAATATTTTTTTTGACATTGTAATTCTTATTTATTTATTCTGTTTTCAATTTCATGCCTGAAGTGTCTAATTAAACCTTGGATGGGCCAAGCAGCAGCATCTCCAAGGGCGCATATGGTGTGACCTTCAACTTGCTTTGTAACCTCTTGCAGCATGTCAATTTCATCAATACTGGCATCACCTTTTGTCATTCGATCCATCACTCTCCACATCCATCCAGTTCCTTCACGACATGGTGTACATTGACCACAGCTCTCATGCTTATAGAAATAGCTCAGCCTAGCTATTGCCCCAACAATATCAGTCGATTTATCCATAACAATAACTGCAGCAGTGCCAAGCCCAGAATTTAACTCTTTGAGGGTGTCAAAATCCATTGATAAATTCTGACATAGATCAGCAGGTAAACATGGTACAGAAGAGCCGCCAGGTATTACGGCAAGTAAGTTATCCCATCCACCCCTTACACCACCAGCATGTTTTTCGAGCAGCTCACGAAGAGTTATTCCCATTTCTTCTTCAACATTACATGGTGTATTAACATGACCTGATATACAGAATAATTTGGTACCTGTATTGTTTGGCTTCCCTAATGAGGAAAACCACTCGGCTCCTCGCCTCAATATTTCAGGTGTTACCGCTATTGACTCTACGTTGTTTACAGTGGTTGGGCAACCATAAAGCCCACAATTCGCTGGAAATGGAGGTTTAAGTCTTGGCATCCCTTTTTTACCTTCAAGGCTTTCCAATAATGCAGTTTCCTCGCCGCATATGTATGCCCCAGCTCCATGGTGTACATAAATATCAAAATCCCAACCCGATTGACATGCATTCTTTCCAATAAAACCAGCGTCATAGGCCTCGTCAATTGCCTTTTGCAAAGAATATCTCTCATTCACGTACTCTCCTCTAACATAAACATAGCAGACATTGGCACTCATTGCGAATGAAGCAATTAGACATCCTTCTATGAATTGATGCGGTTCATTTCGTAATATTTCCCTATCTTTACAGGTGCCAGGCTCCGACTCATCTGCGTTGACAACAAGATAGTGTGGGCGATCCTTAACCTCTTTTGGCATGAAGGACCATTTTAATCCAGTTGGAAAACCGGCACCACCCCGACCCCTCAGGCCGGATGCCTTTAATTCTTCAATTATCCAATCTTTGCCCCTACTCAATAAAGTTTTCGTGCTATCCCAATTACCCCTACGGATTGCAGCACTAATTTCTGAGCTGTTGGCCCCGTATATATTTGTAAATATTTTATCTTCATTCTTAAGCATTTTTGCCCTCTAAACCCGGTTTTGTTCTATTTTTTGCAATTTCTTCTATTTCATCCTCGGTTAAAATTTTTATATTTTTATTATCTGGAGCTGATGAAAGCCTGTCTTTATAAGAGCCAGGTTTTATCTCTTTTTTACTCCTTAGATCGTCTATAATATTTTTTAAATCAGTTACCGCTAAATCTTCGTAATAGTCATCGTTTATCTGGATTACTGGTGCATTACAACAAGCACCCAGACATTCCACTTCCACCCACGATAGGTTGTCTTTGCTCACTGAATTCTGCTCTCCAATTTCTTCACGCAGTAGACTCTTTAATTTTTCCGAACCTGATAACATACATGGTGTAGTACCACATATTTGAAAATGATGAGCGCCAACTGGGTTAAGGTTAAACATAGTATAGAAAGTTGCGATCTCCATTACACGAATTTGTGGTAGATCTAGAAATTTGGCAATATAATCTATAATATCCGAAGATAACCAACCTTTATTTTGTCTCTGTGCAATCCACAAAATTGATATAATCGCCGATCCTTCTCTGCCTTTGGGGTATTTCTTAAGCTCCCTTTCAGCTAGTAATAAATTCTCCTTAGTGAAGCTAAAGCTATTATTATTTTTTTTGTTTTCTATCATAGTATAGTCTACCGATCTACTTCACCAAAAACGATATCAAGAGAGCCGAGTACAGCTGACACATCAGCGAGCATATGCCCTTTACACATGTAATCCATTGCTTGTAAATGAGCGAAACCTGGCGCCCTAATTTTACAGCGATAAGGTTTATTTGAGTCATCAGAAACTAAGTACACACCGAATTCACCTTTTGGTGCTTCAACAGCTCTATAAATTTCACCTTTAGGCACATGGTATCCCTCTGTGTATAATTTAAAGTGATGTATCAGAGCTTCCATTGACTTTTTCATTTCAGCTCTTTTGGGTGGAAATAATTTATTATTTTCTGTGGATACAGGGCCACCCTCTTTTCTTAACATATCTATACACTGTGACATTATTTTTAATGATTGCTTCATTTCTTCAACCCGCAATAGATATCTGTCATAACAATCACTATTCTTTCCAACAGGAATTTCAAATTGCAGCTCCGAGTATATTTCATAAGGTTGAGATCTTCTCAGATCCCAAGGAAGCCCAGTCCCCCTAATCATTACTCCAGAAAAGCCATATTGTTGAGCGTCTTCCTGACTTATGAAGCCAATATCAACATTTCTTTGTTTAA
Organism: uncultured OCS116 cluster bacterium; assembly: GCA_902633855.1. Taxonomy (GTDB): domain Bacteria; phylum Pseudomonadota; class Alphaproteobacteria; order Rhizobiales; family TMED25; genus TMED25. The sequence continues at coordinate 4,285 of CACPHU010000012.1, read as the reverse complement.
AAATTCTATTCTCAGTTAAGAGCTCTTCGATATCATTAATGACAATCGGATGCGTTTCAGTAAAATTCTCAATATCATCAATAAGATCGTCTGGCAGGTCTTGATGCACACCACCAGGGCGGAAATATGCTGCATGCATCCTACTTCCGGATGCCCTTTCATAAAAGCACATCAATTTCTCGCGTTCTTCAAAACCCCATAGAGGTGGTGTTAAGGCACCGACATCCATTGCTTGTGTTGTGATATTCAGTAAATGTGATAATATTCTTCCAATTTCTGAGTATAACACTCTAATGATCTGTCCACGACGAGGAACGTCAATACCCAATAAAGACTCCACCGCAAGAGAAAATGCATGCTCTTGGTTCATAGGTGCAACATAGTCTAAGCGGTCAAAATATGGTACTGCCTGAGTATAAGTTTTATTTTCAATAAGCTTTTCTGTACCCCGATGCAAAAGTCCGATATGAGGGTCAACTCGATCTACGATCTCACCATCAAGCTCAAGCACCAATCTTAAGACACCATGCGCAGCAGGATGCTGTGGCCCAAAATTTATTGTGAAAGTGTTATCTTTTTTTGCATTAGTCATCTTCACTGCCCTCATTCCTGTCTGCTTCTGAAATATGTCCTAACCATGGGCTCTCAAAATCAAAATCTCTAAATTCTTGCCCGAGCTCAACAGGCTCTTGAATTACCCTTTTTTGTGTATCATCGTATCTAACTTGAGTGTAACCAGTGAGAGGAAAATCTTTACGTAAAGGGAATCCCTGAAAATTATAATCCGTTAGCATGCGTCTCATATCCGGGTGATTGGAGAAATTTATTCCGTATAGATCATATGCCTCCCTTTCGTACCACTCTGCTGCTGGAAATATGTTGACAATTGACGGGACTGGTTGGCTATCACTGGTTGAAATCTTAACTCTTATTCGTTTATTTTTTGTCATAGACAATAGGTGATATACGACATCAAATCTGTCAGGCCGATTTGGGTAATCAACTCCACAAATATCAATTAATATTGAATATTGTAGGTCTCGTGACTCTTTTAAAAATCTAATAAAATCTTGAGTAATATCTGATTCAATAGAAATCGAAAAATCATGGTTGAATTTGATATTTAGAATTGATTTTTTGAAGTTTGCATAGAGTAGTTTTTGAATGTCTTCATCACTTAGGTTTGCAGGGTTTTCTTTAGGCATTGGAATAATTAATTATCTTGTTATATTTCCGGTTCTTCGGATTTTTCGTTGCAATTGGAGGATACCATACAACAACGCTTCTGCTGTTGGGGGGCAACCGGGAACGTAGACATCTACAGGTACGATTCTATCACAACCTCTAACTACAGAGTATGAATAATGGTAGTATCCTCCACCATTTGCACAACTACCCATAGATATAACATAGCGTGGTTCAGGCATTTGGTCGTAAACTTTTCTTAAAGCCGGTGCCATTTTATTTGTAAGTGTTCCAGCGACAATCATGAGATCGGATTGCCTTGGTGAAGCCCTTGGCGCAGTACCAAATCTTTCAAGATCATATCTTGGCATTGATGCCTGCATCATTTCGACTGCACAACAAGCGAGTCCAAATGTCATCCACATCAAAGAGCCAGTTCTAGCCCAATTTATTAACTCATCAACAGAGGTTACAAGAAAGCCTTTATCAGATAATTCCCCTGATAAACCTTTGAAATACTCGTCTTGATCTATGGTTTGATCTTGTATTGTCATATTAGTCCCACTCGAGTGCGCCTTTTTTCCATTCATATACAAAACCAACGGTTAGAACTGCTAAAAAGATCATCATGGATATGTAACCGAACACACCAATTTTACCGAGTGTAATCGCCCAAGGAAATAGGAATGCTACCTCAAGATCAAATATAATAAATAAAATTGCCACTAGGTAAAATCTTATGTCAAACTTTACACGGGCATTTTCGAATGGTTCAAAACCGCATTCGTAAGTGGATAATTTTTCATTGTCTGGATTTGATTTCGCTAATATAAAGGATGACCCCATAAGAGCAGCAGATACAACTATTGCAACACCAATAAAAATTAGAATAGGTAGGTAATCAAGAATGATTGGATTCATAAATAATTCCATGTGTAATTTAAATTATTATTATTATAAATTGACTGTCATAACAAGTAATTTAATATTAAAATTTACATTATAAGCAACTTTTATGAATCTCAAATAATTGATAAAAAGATGATTACTCTATTTGATTTATCTGGAAAAAATGATTTGCGCTTCAGCCCCTACTGCTGGAGGGTAAAATATCTATTAAATTTTAGGAAAATTAAATATCAAACTAAGCCAACCTGTTTTACTGACAGACTGAATAATACTTTTTTTGGTGATGCAAAGTTACCGACAATCACGGATGATGGTATAAAAATATCAAACTCATTTAATATTGCAGAGCACATTGAAAATAAGTATGTGGATATTGATCAAAGAATAATTAACTCAGAGAATAAGTCATCATTATATTTCATAAATCATTGGTCTGATCATTTTCTTAATGCCTCAATATTAGAGAGAGTGGCCTATGATATTATTAGTGTTCTTGATGATAAGGATATTGAATACTTTATTGAAAGTCGTAGTAAAAGATTTGGGATGAGCCCAAAAGATTTTCAGGCATGCAATATGAAGAAATCTGAAAATAGTTTTTATAAATGCTGTAATTTTCTTGATAAGATTTTAGAGAATCAAAGGTATTTACTTGGTGAAAATATTACATATGCAGAGATGATTGTTCTTGGCTCTTTTACATGGGGCGAAAAGGTTAGCGAAAATACGCAAATTGAAAAAAAATTTGAGAGATTGTCAGCTTGGAAAAATGAGTTGACGATAAGGTTAGGCCATTGAGATGCTAAAAAATTAGCATCTCAATGTATCTTTTTAATTAGTATGGACAGTCAACATAATCTGAACTTAAACAAGCATCTATTGCTTTTGTGGCTGACGCCAATTGTGCATCTGTTAGTTCCATTTTATAGGCTGAAGCTTGCTTTTGATATCTTCTTTGACTTTTTGACTTTGGACTTGCTGAAACCATTACCCAAGTATATGCCTTTTCTAAATCCTGTTCGACAGCATCTCCTTGATAGTATGCTTGACCTAAAGCGAATTGTGCAACTACGTTACCGCCTTTCGAAGCTCTTTCCCACCACTTTATTGCTTCATCCATTCTGTCTTGACCATCATCTCTGAATGCGTGTATGTGCCCAATTTCCTGTTGCGCTCTAGTTTGAGGATTCCAGAAAGGTATCCAAGAACCTTTTTCTGCAATTGGTTCATATATGGCAATTGCCTGATCGTAGCGTTTACCTTGTTGCGCAGCGGCTCCATCTCTCATATCTGATGATGATGAGTACCCAGCCCAAATAATAAGCGCAAAGCCAATAACTAATCCAGCTCTCCATAAAATTCCTTTATCCATTTTTTAAATCCTATTCTAAAATTAAACGACTAATATAATCCATATCTTAACATTACTTTGTAAGCTTCTTTATTCCCTGACTCGGCTTGCTGACTTATGTAGTTATCTATCCGTTCGTATTCTGACGCATAATTAACAGCTTCCTGCAGGGCTTCAAAACCAACCGCGCCTCTCATATTTAGATCCCTTATAAAATAGGATGGCGTACCAGAGACTGATAGAGAATAACCTAAAACTTTATTATTGGCAATCATATCATTTACTTCTTGGCTCTTAAAATCCTGCTCTAATTTTTCGATATCAAGACCAATTTCTGCGGCAATGTCTATCGCCATTTGATATGTTACTCTTCCAGGTTTATTAAGTAATTCAGTGTGATATTCAAAATATTTTCCTTGAAACCCTGCCGCGATAGATAATTGAGACAGCTCATATGAATTTTCATTTAAAATTGGATAATCCTTTAACACAACACGAACATTTGGATTTTTTGAAATCACCGCATTTAAATCAGCTAGTGCCCTTTTGCAATAACCACAATTATAGTCGAAGAATTCTACAATGGTGATATCACCTTCCGGATTGCCAATTATAAAATCATCAGGGTTTTCATAAAGATCACTTTGAAATTTATCAATTAGTCTTGACTCTAAATACAACCTCTCAATTGCAGACCCCTCTGATTTAGATACAAAGCAAACTAAAATGATAAAAATGCTTATTAATTTTTTCATTGTTATTCTTCCTTACATGGGGCTCCACATGGTGCACAAGCTTCTTCTGTTTGACCAGGGGAAGATATTGATAAAACGGGACTTG
>CACPHU010000011.1 GCA_902633855.1 uncultured OCS116 cluster bacterium | reverse complement strand
AAATGGCTTCATCGGTCGCAATTTGGTTCGAGAGCTCGCGAAAGATGGCTATAGAATAAAAATTGGGACCAGAAATCCGGCAACCGCAAATCACCTCTATGTTTCTGGTGTTCCAGGACAGATAGAGGTTTCTAGAGTTAATGTGAATGACGAGCATTCAATCAGTAAATTTATCCAAGGATCCGATTATGTCGTAAATTTAGTTGGTATTTTGGAAGAAAGGAAAAGGCAAAAATTCCAATATATCCATGCTGAGTTACCTGGGATTATTGCGAAGATTTGCGTTGACTATGATGTGCGAAGATTTATACATATGTCATCCTTAGGCGTCGATATTAATTCAAGTTCAAAATATCAAAGAAGTAAGGCAATGGGTGAGGCTTCTATTCAGCGCGAAAGCTCAAATTATACAATAATCAGACCTTCTGTCGTTTTTGGTTATGATGATAATTTTTTTAATCAATTTGCGAGGATCCTATCCTTATCTCCAATTTTTCCGTTAATTGGGAATGGAGATACAAAATTCCAGCCAGTTTATGTGCTTGATTTAGTTAGGTTAATAATTTCGCACATAGAAGATAAGAATAGGAAAAATATTTATGAAATAGGTGGTAAAGAAATCTATTCTCTTAGGGAAGTGATTGAGTTAATTCTGGCTACCATAAGCAAGAAACGAATCTTAATCCCAATACCATTTTCGCTGTCAAAAATATTCATAACGCCAATGCAAGTTCTACCAAAGAGACCAATCACATTTGATCAACTCGAGTCGCTAAAAACCGATAATATCCTTTTACAAACTAAAAATGAAGAGATCGGTAAGCTCGAAGATTATGATATTGAGGCATGTTCGGCAAAAAATATAATTCCTGAGTATTTGGGGCGTTTTTCAACCTAAGTTTTCAGCTAATAACATATAAAATTATCAAGCTAAGGCAGACTCTGTAAATCACGAATGGATATAATTTTATTCGGTCAATAAATTCAATTATTATTTTTATCGATAAGTAAGATGTTATGAATGAGAGAGTTATGGCCAGAAATATTGTATTTGTTAGAAATATATCCTGTTTTTGATAAATTGTTGTTGCAATAAAAATGAGGCTTGCAAATAATATTGGAAAAGACATAATTGTCGAAATGATAGACGACTCCGTTCTACCAAAGCCTAAAAATCTCGAGACAGTTATGCAAATACCAGACCTGCTAACACCTGGAATTAACGAGATTGATTGAAATACTGACAAAAAAACCAAGTTTCTTTTTGTAAGTCTTTTATTTGATTTTTTGCCGAAGTAATCACTAAAAAATAGAAGTATTGCAAATATCAAATTACACCACACTATTACGTAGATATTCTCTCTAATAATATAAATTGTATTATAATTCAAAAAAATATATGCAAATGCCATCGTTGGCAGTGCACTGAATAGAATTAGATAAACAGCCTCCTTAGTTGACAAAAAATCTGAATTAAAATTCGCTATTTTTGTTGATTTAAGTGGGTTTTGTAAAAAATAAACTATCAAAGCTAAAAGTGAGCCAATATGTAAACTTAAATCTACCGAAACAGATTGGTCATTAGCTTCACTAAACAAATTTAGTATCATTAAATGAGCTGATGAACTTATCGGAAGAAACTCTGTTATACCCTGTACTAGTGAGAGAATTAGTAAATACTCAACCATATAAGGGATTATAGTGTATTGATTGCTTTATTAAAGTAAATTTACTCAGGGAAGTGGAATAAATTCTTCATTGTCGTCTGTAATGAGAGGGAATTTACCTTGGAGCCATTTATTTTTTGCATCTTCAATTTTATCTTTTCTTGATGAAACAAAGTTCCAGTAAATGTATCTTGGTCCATCCATTGGCTCACCACCAAGAACAAGTAATCGTGTACGTTTGGTTGCCTGAAGAGTGATACTTACAGATGGCTTCAGGACAATTAATGTGTTTAATGGTATTTTTGTTTCATGAATATATGCATTTCCTGAGATGATGTAAATAGCTCTTTCGATGAAGGTTGGTGGGATATTAAATTTGTTTTTTGCCTCAATTGTAACGTCAAGATAGAGTGTAGGCCATTGTGAGTCGATTGATGACTTTAATCCATCTAGTTCGCCAAATAGAACTTTCCCATTGACACCTCCACTATCAATCTTAGTAATTTCATTTGAAGATATGTTTTGAAATGATGGCTTCGACTCCTCATATTTTTTTGGTTGCGCAATCCAGCTCTGTATTCCAAATAATTCTGATGGCAATTGACGTATATCCTCACCCGTTCTCTCCGAGTGGACAATCCCTCCACCTGCTGACATGAGGTTTATGTCTCCAGGTGCAATTCTTACATCATTACCAAGAGAGTCCTTATGATCCATCGTACCCTTGAAGAGATAAGTAATTGTAGATAACCCAATATGCGGGTGTGGTCTCACATCTAAACCCGACCCGGAGAGGAATTCTCCTGGACCCATTTGATCCCAAAAAATAAATGGGCCAACCATTTGTCTTTCTTTTGAAGGCAGCGCTCTATGAACTTCAAAATTGCCAATATCACTAGTCCTTGGAAGTACTACAGCATCAATATACTGATTGTCCTCTAATTCTTTTTTTGATGTGGGAAGCCAACTCATGTCAGTAAAACCTTTTTTTAGGAAGAAAGTAACTTATTATTAAAGAATGTTTTTTACAAATTTTAGATAATATAACTTAAATAATAATATGATTAAACTATTTCAATTTAAACTCTGCCCCTTTTCCAGAAGAGTAAGATTTACACTGGAAGAATATAATATAAGTTTCGTTACAATTGACGAAATAATCTGGAATAAAAGAAAGGAATTTCTTGCTATTAATCCTGCGGGCACTCTCCCTGTTTTGATAGATGAGGCAGATGATATAATTATAAATAATTATGCAATAATTGAATACATTGAAGAAAAATTTAGCCAGCCACTAAACGGTACCTCACTTATTTCAGGCAACCTCAAAGCTAAAGCTGAGATCAGAAGGTTAGTTGATTGGTATGACAATAAATTTTATAATGAAGTAAGTAAAATAATATTGAGGGAATTAATCGATAAGTATTATATGAAAAATAGAACTGAAGATAAAAGTCCAAATATGGAGTCACTGAGAATAGCTCAAGAAAATTCGATATATCATTTCGAATACCTCTCTTATTTAATTAGTTCTAGACGCTGGATTGCCGGGGACGCACTTTCACAGGCTGATATAGCGGCGGCAACACATATATCATGTCTCGATTATTTAAACAAAATTGATTGGGATAAATGGTCAGAAATTAAAAACTGGTACGCAAGAATAAAATCTCGACCATCATTTTCTTCTATATTAGAAGATCGTTTAGCTGGATTTCAGCCACCCAACCACTACTCAAATCCTGATTTTTAAATAATAACATGAAAGCAATTGCGAAAGAAGTCTTACAATCTAAAATAGAGATGCTTGGCTTTGATGATATTGGCTTTACCGATATTACTGATATACCTGATCAAAAAGAAAGTTTAGAGGAATATCTAAAAAATGGCTACCATGGAGATATGATCTGGCTAGAAAAAAATAAAGAAAGGAGATCACATCCAAGTAATGTGTGGCAAGATGCAAAGTCGGTCATTGTGGTATCCAAAAATTATGGTCCTCAAGACAATCCACTACACAATATTAAAGAGACCCTTAAAGCAAATATATCTGTATATGCTAGAGCTGATGACTATCATGAATTGATGAAAAAAAGCCTGAAAAAGTTGAGTATATGGCTCCTGGATGAGTATGGAATTGAATCAAAACTTTTTGTTGATACCGCTCCAATTATGGAAAAGCCAATTGCGCAAATAGCGGGTATCGGATGGCAAGGAAAACATTCAAATCTTGTCAGCCGTAAATTGGGATCTTGGTTTTTTTTGGGAGTTATCCTATTACCGATCAAGCTTGATGCTTCGTCTCCGGAATTAGATCATTGTGGGAGCTGTTCTTCCTGTATAGATATATGTCCAACAAATGCCATTATTTCGCCTTACAAACTTGACTCTAGAAGGTGTATATCATATCTAACGATAGAATATAAAGGGCATATTCCAGAGGAATTTAGGGAGCTAATTGGCAATCGTATATATGGTTGCGATGATTGCCTAGCCATCTGTCCATGGAACAAGTTTGCATCCCAGACAAGGGATATTCAGTTGAAGGCAAAAAAGATCTTGAACATGCCAGATATTTCCTTTTTTCTAGACTTTGATTATGATGCATTTAATAAATTCTTCAAAACCTCGCCAATAAAGAGAATTGGCAAGGATCGATTTCTCAGAAATGTACTCATTGCGGCAGGAAACTCTGGATCACAGCAGATATCAATAAAGGTTAAAAAATTCCTCAGACACGAGTCATCAATTATACGGGCAAGTGCAATATGGGCATTAAAAAAAATTATCTCAAAAAAAGAATTTCAAAAATTGCGTAAGATATATATCTTAGAAGAAAACGATCCTCTAGTTGTGAGTGAATGGGGTTAGATATTGAATAAATTATTTTGCTTTGGTGTTGGTTTCACAGGGTTGCAGACCTGTGAATATTTTAATGATCAGAATTGGATTACTTCAGGGACAACCCGTGACACAAATAAAAAAGTAAATCCAAATATTGAGTTAATAGAGTATAATCCTAATAAAGGTAGAATATATCTGAGCGAGTCATTAGCAAATTCAAAAATTCTCTTGATATCAATTGCTCCTGATAAAAACGGGGATGTTGTACTAAAGTCAAATTATGAAGATATAGCCAACGCATTAAAAACATCAGTTAAAAGAGTTATTTATCTGTCAACAACTGCTGTGTATGGTGACGCAAATGGTTCAACTGTAGATGAAAAATATAAGATAAATCCTCAGTCGGATCGTGCGAAGAGTCGAATACTTGCAGAAAGACAATGGACTGATTTGTGCGACAAATTTGGCGTCACGCTTAATATACTTCGGCTATCTGGTATCTATGGTATAGGTAGAAATCAAATTAAAAATTTGATTAATGGTACAGCAAAGAGAATTATCAAGGAAGGGCATGTTTTTAATAGAATACATGTTGCCGATATCGCTCGTGTTATTTACATGCTATCAGTTTCAAATATTAAATCAGATATATTTAATATTTCGGACGATATGCCTGCTCCTCCACAAGATGTTGTTGAGTTTGCGGCAAGATTATTAAACACTGATCCACCAGAGCCTGTTATTTTTAGTGAAGCAAGCTTATCTGAAATGGCAAGAAGTTTCTACTCAGAGACAAAGTATATTAGAAATCAGAAAATAAAAGAAAAGTTGGGTCTCGAATTAAAATATCCGAATTATAAACTGGGTTTAAAGGATATTTTAAAGGAGGAGCTTAACAGGTGATCAGTTCGCAATAAATATTTGATTTGTCCAAATTTTTATATATATTTATAATCCTAGTAAAACTAAAATTGGAGATTAACAATAGCCAGAAGAACAGAAGATTTCGCAAGAAAAAAAACTGAGCCTGCACATAAAATAAATAACTTGATAGACGCAGGAAATATAAGACTTATAGGACCAAACAGCGAAAATTATGGTGAAGTAACTCTAGATATTGGTTTACAAGAGGCTGAAAAATTTTCACTAGACCTTGTAGAAATTTCTCCAAATACAGACTTACCAGTATGTAAAATTATGGATTATGGTAAGTTTAAGTATCAAGCCCAGAAGAAAGCTGCTGAAGCCAAAAAGAAGCAGAAGGTAATCGGTGTTAAGGAGATCAAGATGCGTCCCAACATCGATACACATGACTATGAAGTAAAGTTAAAAAATATGAAAAAATTCATAGAATTCGGAGATAAGGTTAAGATATCGCTTATGTTTCGTGGGAGAGAGATGTCTCATTCGGAGCTTGGTGTAAAACTTTTTGATCGCATAAAAAATGATACAGATGAGTTTGCGAAAGTTGAGCTTGAGCCAAAGTTTGAAGGACGGCAAATCATCATGGTGTTGGCACCAAAATAAATATTTTTAATCAAATATTTTTTATTTTTCTGTTGTAAATAGTTCTTACCTAGCCTATAAAGTCTCATAGTTTATTAATTCTAAAAAAACCTGAAAAAAAATGCCAAAGCTAAAAACAAAATCTGGTGCAAAGAAAAGATTTAAGGTCACAAAAAGTGGCAAGATAATGTGTGCCCAAGCAGGGAAACGACATGGCATGATTAAAAGAACTAATAAATTTATTCGAAATGCCCGAGGAATGTCGGTATTATCCGAAGCCGATCAAAAGATTGTTAAGCAGTTTTTACCATATAATTAGGATAGAATAGATGGCGAGAGTTAAAAGAGGCGTAACATCACATGCTCGACATGCAAAAGTTTTGTCAAAAGCAAAAGGGTATTATGGTAGAAGAAAGAATACAATCCGCGTAGCAAAGCAAGCTGTAGAAAAAGCAGCACAATATGCCTATAGAGATAGAAAAGTTAGAAAAAGAGACTTTAGAAGTTTGTGGATCCAGCGCATAAATGCAATGGTCAGAGAACATGGTATGCGCTATTCAACTTTTATGCATGGTTTAAACAAGGCCGGAATTAGCATCGATAGAAAGGTCTTAGCTGATCTTGCTGTTAACGAACCACAAGCATTTATGGAGATACTGAGCAAGGTTCAGGCAGAACTTAAGTAGTTTCTATTTACCATTCATTTATCTAAATGTCGTAAAATTTCTATTATAATAATCGATAGGTAACTTGCGTATGAGTAAATTCCCAGACATTTCAAATCTCCGAGTTAAGCTATTAAAAGAGATCAATGATATCAAGTCATTGGATCAACTTGATAATATAAGAGTGTCTGCGCTTGGAAAAAAAGGCGCTATTACATCACTTTTAAAGAATATTTCATCACAAACAATAGAGGTCCGTAAGGATTTTGGCGAACAGGTGAATGCGCTCAAGAGACAAATCACTGACGAAATTGAAATCTGTAAATCAGCTTTGCAGCAAGCAGAGATCACAAAAAAAATAAGCCAAGACGTTATAGATGTTACTCTTCCACTGACAAATACTAATCTTGAAAACGGTAAAATTCACCCCATTAGTCAGGTTACCGAAGAGATAATTGAAATATTTTCAGATATGGGTTTTAACATAGCTGAAGGACCTGATATTGAGGATGAACATCACAACTTTAACTCTTTAAATATACCAGAAAGTCATCCTGCTAGGCAGATGGTTGATACTTTTTATCTACCGGGAAAAGATGGTAATTCGAGGCTACTCAGAACCCACACGAGTCCAGTTCAGATCAGGACAATGATGCGAGAGGAGCCACCAATAAGAATTATAGCACCGGGTAGAACATATCGATCTGACTCTGACCAAACACACACACCAATGTTCCATCAGGTTGAGGGCTTAGTGATAGATCAAGATGCAAATATGGGTCAGCTTAAATGGTGCTTAGAAGAGTTTTGCAAAGCTTTTTTTGAAGTTGAAAATATAAAGATGAGACTCAGGCCAAGTTATTTCCCATTCACAGAGCCATCTCTAGAAGTTGATATTGCGTGTCAAAAGGATAAAAATCGTTTAATTGTCGGGGAAGGCAGTGACTGGCTAGAAGTTTTAGGGAGCGGAATGGTCCATCCGCAGGTATTAAGAAATGTTAATTTAGATCCAAGTAAATATAAAGGATTTGCCTTCGGATTGGGTATAGATCGCTTGGCTATGCTAAAATATGGCATGACAGATCTCCGGTCTTTTTTTGACTCAGATCTACGTTGGCTCAGGCATTATGGTTTTCGGGCACTTGATATTCCATCTCTATCAAGGGGACTATCTGAATGAAATTCACACTATCATGGCTAAAAGACCATCTTACTACAAATGCAGGTTTGGATGAGATCTGCGATAAATTAAATATGATTGGTCTCGAAGTAGAGGATGTTTTTGATCCATCTGAAATTTACAAAGATTTTACCATCTGTGAGATTTCAAGCATAAAAAAACATCCGGATGCTGATAAGTTAAAAATTTGTACTTTAAATACTATAAACGGAATACAGGATGTGGTTTGTGGGGCTAATAATGTAAAAGAAGGTATGAAAGCGGTTTTTGCTCCAGAAGGCTCTTACATTCCAGGACTATCAATGACCTTACAAGCCACAAAGATCCGAGGTGTAAAGTCGAGTGGAATGCTACTTTCTGAGAGAGAATTGTCACTCTCTGATGAGCATGATGGTATATTAGAGCTAGATCCAAAATCTCAAATTGGTAATAATATTTACGATCAAATTAATAAGTCAGACCCCGTAATTGAAATATCCATAACACCCAACAGGTCAGATGCACTCGGTGTGAGGGGTATTGCCCGCGATCTAAGCGCAGCAAATATCGGAAAATTAAAGCCCCTGAAAGCGACAAAGATTATTGGAAAGTATGATATTCAAAAAGAGATAAAAATAAATAAAGATGTCGAAAGTAATATATATGCAAGCTTTAGATTAATAAAAAATATAAAAAATTGCGAGTCACCAAGATGGTTGAAGAACAGATTAGAAGCAATAGGATTAAGACCGATTAATGCGCTTGTTGATGTAACAAATTATCTAACATATGATTTGAATCGTCCTTTGCATGTATTTGATTATGATAAAATCAATAAGGGCTTAGAGATTCGAAAAGCAAAAGCTGGCGAGAAGATTCTTGCACTCGACGACAAAGAGTATAACCTCAGTCGATCTCATACAATTTTCTCAGATGATAATAATCCAGAGTCAATCGCAGGTATTATCGGTGGAAAAAGAACCGGCTGTAATATGGATACTGTGAACGTCTTGGTCGAAAGTGCAGTTTGGGACAAAATTAATATCGCGGATACTGGTAGGGAGTTAAACATCAACTCCGACGCGAGATATAGAAATGAGAGAGGGATAGATAGCGGATTCAATAACAGTGGTTTGGATAAGGCCATTGAGATGATAAAAGAAATATGTGGTGGCGAAATATCAAATATAAAATCAGTCGGAAAGCTGCTGAATCGTCAAGAAAAGATAAATTTTAACTTGGATGAAGTATCAAGGCTACTCGGTGTATCCTTTAAAAAATCTGATATAAATCAGATACTTACAGGGTTAGGGTTTTCATTATTAGAAAAAAATAACAAAATTGAAATCACCGTACCATCATGGAGACATGATATTTCTGAGAATGCCTGCATTGTTGAAGAAATCATGCGTATCAAGGGAACTGACAATATAAAGCCAATTCCTCTCAAAAAATCTGTTGGCGTGGCATCTAAGAAGATAAATAGGGCGCAAAAAATTAGATTTAATATAAAAAGGATATTGGCTAGCAGGGGGATGATGGAGATAGTTAGCTACTCATTCATTTCGGATAAAATTGCAAAACTTTTTTATCAAGTTAATGATGATTTGCGTCTTCTAAATCCCATATCAATGGAATTGAATGTCATGCGACAGCTTTTGATGCCAAGTCTACTGTTATCAGTTAAAAAAAATTTAGATAAAGGTCAAAAAGATATATCTCTATTTGAGGTGAGTAATTGTTACAGTGGAGTTAATCCCGAAGATCAATTTGAGTTTGCATCCGGGGTTAGGCTTGGCAAAGCAATCTCACATGGAGGAAATGCTGACTGGAGAGGTAATTCAAGAGATTATGACTCATTTGATGCCAAAGAGGATATAATTGCAATTTTAAGGTCTCAAGGTATAGATGATAGTAATTACAAAATTACTCAAGATGCTCCCAAATACTATCATCCAGGTAAGTCAGGGGTAATAAGACAGGGCCCAATGAATATATTAGGTCATTTTGGTGAAATTCATCCAACTATTTTAACTGACCTTGACATAGACACCCCAATCTTTGCTTTCGAGATATTCCTAGGTAAAATATCATCAAAAACGAGAAATAAGTTAAGAGTAAGACCTGGATTTACAATAAGTAACTTTATGCCTGTAAGCCGCGATTTTGCTTTTATAGTGGATAAAGATACAAAAGCCGAAGAGATTCTTAACGTAATAAAAAGAATTAAAAATACTATGATTGAAGATATTAAAATATTTGATATTTATTCTGGGAAAAATATACCGAAAAATAAGAAATCAATTGGGGTCAATGTTATAATTCAACCATATGAAAAAACACTAACGGATCTCGAAATTGAAGAAATATCAAGAATGATTATATCTGAAATAGGAAATAAATTCGAAGCTGAAATTAGATCATAGATATGGATTCCCAAAAAAGTTCAGATAACATGCAAAATTTATCAAAAATCAGAAATTTTTCGATAATTGCTCATATAGATCATGGCAAATCGACGCTCGCTGATAGGTTGATTCAAATAACAGGTGGGCTTGAACAAAGAGAAATGAAGGATCAGGTACTTGACTCAATGGAACTTGAGAGAGAACGAGGTATAACAATCAAAGCTCAGTCGGTTAGCTTGAAATACAAGAGTAATAAAAATGAAGAATTTACACTAAACATCATAGATACACCAGGTCATGTAGATTTCGCATATGAGGTTAATAGATCACTTGCGGCTTGTGAAGGATCCATATTGGTAGTTGACGCAAGTCAAGGGGTGGAAGCACAGACACTTGCAAATGTTTATCAGTCTATTGCCAATAATCATGAAATTTTAGTTGTTTTAAACAAGGTAGATCTACCGGCTGCCGATCCAGAAAGAGTTAAAGCACAAATTGAAGACGTAATAGGTTTAGATACAAGTGATGCGATTGAAATTTCAGCAAAAACAGGTTTCGGTATCAATGATCTGCTTGAAAAGGTGACAGAGAAACTTCCACCCCCCTCAGGGGATCTAAGCCAGACGACAAAAGCGCTGCTTGTTGATTCTTGGTATGACACTTACCTAGGTGTTGTTGTTTTGGTAAGAGTTTATGATGGATCAATAAAAAAAGGGCAGAAAATTAAACTCTTATCCAACTCCGCAACATATCAGATAGAAAGAATTGGTGTGTTTCTGCCGAAACAAAAAATGCTTGATGAGCTTGGCCCAGGTGAGATTGGTTTTTTTACAGCATCCATAAAGCAAGTATCGGATATGAGGGTTGGAGATACTATTACTGATGCAAAAGCGCAAGATATTTCTGCTCTGGAGGGTTTCAAGCCCTCACAGCCAGTAGTTTTCTGTGGTCTATACCCACAGGATACATCAGATTTTGAAGGTTTAAGAGATGCAATAGAAAAGTTAAGCCTCAATGACGCAAGCTTTCAATATGAGAAAGAAACATCAGCTGCTTTAGGGTTGGGCTATAGGTGTGGTTTTTTAGGCCTGTTGCACCTTGAAATTATTTGTGAAAGAATTGATAGAGAATATAATATTGATCTGGTTACAACTGCACCAAGCGTAATTTATAAGGTGCATACGACAGATGGTAATGAAATCGAGTTGCATAATCCCGTTGATTTACCACCCCAAGAGAGAATATCACAAATTGAAGAGCCTTGGATTGATGCATCAATTATTGTACCTGAGGAATATCTTGGTGCAATATTGAAGCTTTGCGAGGAAAGAAGGGGAGTGCAAAAGGAGCTTAATTTCTCAGGTAACCGTGCTGTAATCAACTATCAAATTCCATTGAATGAGGTTGTTTTTGATTTTTATGATAAATTAAAATCTATTTCAAAAGGATACGCCAGCTTTGATTATTCAATAGCAAATTACGACGCATCTGATCTTGTTAAAATGCAGATTTTAGTTAATGAAGAGTCAGTTGACGCACTGGCAATGATTGTTCACAGAAGTGTTGCTGAAAACCGGGGAAGGGTTATAATAGAAAAACTAAAGGATTTAATTCCACGACATTTATTCAAAATACCATTACAGGCAGCTATTGGCGGGAAGGTTATAGCAAGAGAGACGATATCTGCGGTTAGAAAGGACGTAACAGCAAAATGTTACGGTGGAGACGTGACACGTAAAAGGAAGCTGCTTGAAAAGCAAAAGAAAGGTAAAAAGAAAATGAGAAAATATGGAAAAGTTGAGATTCCCCAAGAAGCCTTTATTGCAGCGCTTAAAGCTGATTATTAATTTAGATCTACCCAGATGACAAGCTTTTCTACCAAACTCATCTTATTTATTCTAATTTTTTCAATTGATATAAATCTGGTTTTATCAAAAGAATATGCAAGTGAAATATTCTTCAAGATAAGAACAGAAACTAATTCTGAAGCAAAGAGCATTGGCTCCCACTCAAAAGGTTGTTTAGCGGGAGCCGAATACTTGCCAAACCACAGTCTTCACTATGAGGCACTAAAACCATCAAGAAATAGATTTTGGGGTCATCCAAATCTAATAAGCTATATAAAAAATACATCAAAAGAGGTATTTGAGACTCATGGAAATGGTCTTATTCTGGGAGATTTATCAATGCCAAGAGGTGGACCGATGCCTTATGGCCATAAAAGCCATCAGACGGGCCTGGATGTCGATATTTTTTACGAAAGAAAACCAGACTTAGCAATGAACAGGTTTGAGCTTGAAACTTTCAAACCAAGGTCCGTTCTCTCGCCAAATCAAAGGGAAATAAATGAGGACCTATGGTCAGATTATCATTATGATTTACTAAAAATAGCAACAAAAGACGATAGGGTAACGAGAATTTTTGTTAACCCATTAATCAAGAAAGAACTATGTATGATAGCAGAAGAGAAGGATGATATGGATTGGCTAAAAAAGATACGCCCCTGGGCAGGTCATTACAATCATTTTCATGTTAGATTGAGTTGCCCAAAAAATTCAGAGCTATGTATTAATCAAGCTGATGTGAATAATTCAAGTGGGTGCGGGAGCGAATTAGATTTTTGGATGAAAAAAGATAAGCTTTTTGAGTCAAACTCAACAAAAATACGTAAATGGATGTTGTTGTCTGATTTACCAAAATCATGTAAAAAAATATCTATGGAATAATTTGATTATGGAGAGGTGGCCGAGTGGTTTAAGGCGCACGCCTGGAACGCGTGTATAGTAGCGATACTATCGAGGGTTCGAATCCCTCTCTCTCCGCCATTTGAGTTATAAATATAATGCTATGCAAGCAAAGTGCATGAATAAATGAGAAGAGAATTTAAAAAAAATGTTTTAGGTGGAGTGCTTCAATCATGCTGTCATGCTCCAAAAACTGGATATTTTAGAGATGGATTTTGTCGAACAGACGATACCGATCTTGGTAGCCATGTTATTTGTGCTGAAGTCACGGCTGGATTTTTAGAGTTTTCAAAGAGTCGTGGTAATGATCTTTCAACTCGTAGACCTGAATATAATTTCCCTGGTTTATTACCAGGAGATAGGTGGTGCCTTTGTGCTTTGAGATGGAAAGAGGCATGGGAGGAAGGGTTGGCACCGGCTGTGATTCTAGAGGCGTGTGATGAGGCCGCTCTCAAGTATGTTTCACTTAAAATATTAAAAGAATTTGCAATCAAGCCTTCGCATTAACATGACCGACGCATTTAACTTTAATTTTGACACAACATACACTAGCTTGCCTAAACAATTCTTTGTGAAACAACGACCCGAACATGTCCAAAATCCCATGATTGTTTATATTAACTATGAGCTTGCTCAGGAAATTGGCCTTAATTTGACCTCGACCACGCAGAAAAAACTCTCAAAACTATTTTCTGGGAACGAACTACCTGATGGATCAACACCACTCTCGCAGGCCTATGCAGGCCATCAATTTGGTTATTTTACTATGTTAGGAGACGGCCGGGCTCATCTTCTTGGGGAACATATTACGCCCAATGGAATACGACTCGATATCCAATTAAAAGGGTCAGGAAAAACTCCATACTCAAGAAGTGGAGACGGCAGAGCGGCGCTCGGTCCAATGATACGCGAGTACCTCATTTCAGAAGCAATGCATCATTTAGGTATTCCAACGACAAGAAGCCTCGCAATTATAACCACCGGCCAACAAGTTAGACGCGAAGCTTTATTACCTGGATCGATATTAACGCGCATTGCAAGCTCTCATATCAGGGTAGGAACTTTTGAGTTTGCAGCCAACCAAAAAGATGAGGGGCTCTTAAAATCATTACTGGATTATACAATAAAAAGACACTGCCCAGAAGTTTTTGATTGCTCAAATAAAGCAGTTGGTCTTATTGAAAATGTGATGCAAAAACAATCTGATTTGATTGTTCATTGGATGCGCGTTGGGTTTATACATGGCGTCATGAATACAGATAATATGACTCTCTCTGGTGAAACGATTGACTATGGGCCTTGTGCTTTTATGGATAATTATGATCCAAATACATTTTTTAGCTCTATCGATAGGGGAGGGCGTTATTCATACATGAACCAGCCACTGATCGCTCAATGGAATTTAGCACGATTAATAGAAGCACTGTTACCTCTGATTGATAATAATGAAGATAATGCAGTCAAACTGGGCGAAAAGTTAATTGATAAATTTTCTGATATATATAGACAAAAATGGCTATCTATGATGCGACTGAAGCTCGGTTTAGATGGTGATCAACCAGAGGACCAAATGTTAATCAAGGATCTCTTAGATTGGATGCATAATAATGATGCTGATTTTACAAACACCTTTCGTGATCTCGGTATTGGTAAACAACCAACAGAAAAAATATATAAAATATCATCTTTTCAAACTTGGTATAAGCAATGGAACGAAAGATTAAAAAAGAATAATAAATCTTGGGATACTTCTGCGGCAATGATGAAAAATATTAACCCTGTAATAATACCAAGGAATCATCAGGTTGAAAGAGTAATAAACTCTGCCACTGAAGGTGATTTGGGACGTTTTAGAGATTTTTTAGAGGTATTAAAAGAACCCTACAATACGGATGGTAAATCAAAGCCTTACCAGGTGCCACCTGAACCACGAGAACGCGTTTATCAAACATTCTGTGGTACATAATCATTTTACTTGATTTATCTTTTTGATGATATTATTTGTTATATTATAACATAACGTCTTTTCAAATAATCTGAGAATTTAACTATGCAAATGTCGAAAAAACTACCTGTAACAGTTTTATCTGGTTTTCTAGGAGCTGGAAAAACTACATTATTAAATCATATTTTAAATAATAGAGAGGGAAAGAAAGTTGCCGTTATTGTCAATGATATGAGTGAAGTAAATATCGACGCTGACTTAATCGAACGTGGCGGGGGGAATCTTTCTCAAACGGAGGAAAAGCTTGTTGAAATGAGTAATGGCTGTATTTGCTGTACACTGAGGGAAGATCTACTGATGCAGGTCAGAGAGTTATCGGCTGAGGGTAAATTTGACTATCTGCTTATTGAAAGTACAGGAATATCCGAGCCGCTACCTGTAGCGACAACATTCGATTTTCGTGATGAAAATGGAGATAGTTTGTCGGACGTATCAAGGCTAGATACAATGGTGACGGTCGTTGACGCTGCAAACCTTATAAAAAACTATAGCTCAACTGATTTTCTTAAAGATCGTGGCGAGAGTATTGGAGAAAATGACGACCGTACTCTGGTAGACTTGTTAGTTGAACAGATTGAGTTTGCTAATATTATAATTCTGAATAAAATTGATTTAGCTACCTCAGATGAAATTAAGGTTGTGAAGGGCATTATACGTGGTTTGAATGTGAAAGCAAAAATAATTGAAACAACATTATCGAAAGTAAATATCGACGAAGTAATGGATACACATCTCTTCAATATTGATGAAGCTCAAGAGCATCCATTATGGGCGCATGAGCTAAACAATTTTGGTGAGCATATCCCTGAGACAGAAGAGTATGGTATAACAAGTTTTGTATACAGAGCACGCGCACCATTTGATCCAGTTAAAGTTCATTCTTTCTTTAATCAAGAATGGCCCGGAGTAATCAGGGCAAAGGGGTTTTTCTGGATATCATCTCGTCCTGACTTTGTTGGAGAGATGTCTCAGGCAGGCTCTTTTGTCCGGCATCAGGGTATTGGTCGTTGGTGGGCTGCTGTACCAAGAGAACGTTGGCCTGAAAATCATAACTTTAACAGGGTTTGGCATGATAATTTTGGAGACCGTAGACAAGAAATAGTATTCATTGGTTTGACTGCAGAGATGAATAAAGAATTGATTTGTGATCAATTGGACTCATGTCTTGCTAAAGATTACCGTCTGGCATCTATTGAAAATCAACATGTAGCTGATCCATTTCCCAAATGGTTCCAATAGTTAGTATTTTACTGTATTCTTGTACGGGATGCTAATATTTACATTACGCAATAATTTGGTGTTGGATTTCACTACAATTCGAAGTAATAATTAATAGACATTCGCTCAAATAAGTAGTTATATATTTGAAAACATCTTTTTAAAAAAGAATGTATAACAAAAATTTAATCTTAATAATTATAGCTCAAATATTCGGTTTTACTGCTGCGCCTGTCACTATCTTTTTGAGCGGTATAATTGGCTCAACCCTTACATCATTAACAACACTCTCAACACTTCCAACCGCATCAATGGTGATTGGTCTTGCGAGCTCAACAATGATTGCTTCCAATATAATGAGCAGAATTGGTAGAAAAAGAGGTTTTATTTATGCTGCAATTTATACCTCAGTATCTTCGTTGATAGCCGCTGTATCAATCTATTACGGAGATTTTTTGTTTTATTGCCTGTCTTGCTTTGCCATTGGTAACGGTCTTGCATTTACTCACCAATATAGATTTGCAGCAGCAGAGTCAGTTAGTGAAGATATGATACCAAGGGCTATTTCAGTTATTATGTTGGCAGGAATATTTTCTGCATTACTCGGGCCAAATATTGCAGTATATTCCCAAAATCTTATACCTGAGCATACTTTTGTTGGCCCCTATATTGCCCTATCTTTTATGACATTTTTACCAGTTTTATCTCTAATATTTTATAGTCCAAAAAATGCTATAAAGAGTAAAAAGAAGATTATTGCTGGAAGATCCTATAGCGAATTGCTTAGCTCGCATAGATTTAGTCAAGCTATAGTTGTTGCCGCAATGTCATATGCCATAATGTCATTCTTGATGACGGCAACACCTCTTAGCATGCATCATCATCACGGTTATTCACTTGAAAGTACAAAGATAGTTATTCAATTCCACATAATTGGGATGTTTCTGCCGTCACTATTCACTGGCAGGTTAATAAAGAAATTTGGTCATAGCCGAATAATATACACAGGTATATTATTTTTCTTATTAACGATATTTTTGAGTTACTTCGAGACAACTTATATTAATTATCTTATCGCCCTTACATTTCTGGGTATTGGATGGAATTTTCTATTCATTACCTCAACAAGTCTGTTAGTTATTTCATATAGAGAAGAAGAAAAGTTTAAGGCTCAAGGGTTTAATGAAATTGTTGTCTTTTCAATGCAAGCAATAGCGAGCCTATCCGCAGGTTTTATGTTGACACTCGTGGGTTGGGAAATTATGAATATCTTGTGCGTGCCACTAAGTCTTTTAGTTATATTTATGACTTTAAGGGCAGACATAAGTGAGAAGAAGAGTGCGCAAATAATTATGAATAAAGGATAATAAGTGTATCAAGACACAGACACAGTTATAGTTGCTGCTTCAAGAACTGCCATTGGGAGCTTTAACGGAAGTTTTCGAGATGTAGCACCCTATAAGCTCGGATCTGCAGTTATTCAATCGCTACTAGGCAAGATAAATATGAAAGCGTCGGACATTGACGAAGTAATTCTTGGGCAAATCTTAACAGCAGGGCAAGGACAAAATCCAGCGAGGCAGGCAGCAATTGATGCCGGTATACCATTTGAGACGCCAGCTTGGCTTATCAATCAGCTTTGTGCGTCAGGATTAAGATCTGTTATAATAGCGCACCAGCAGATAAAGGAGGATTTTGGTCGGATATTAATTGCAGGCGGGCAAGAAAGCATGACACAAGCACCCCATGTTTCATATATTCGACAAGGTCAGAAAATGGGTGCTTTACAAATGCAGGATACAATGATTAGCGATGCACTGATTGATTTTTTTAATAATTATCATATGGGAGTAACAGCTGAAAATGTTGCTGATAGATGGTCTATATCACGTGACGCGCAAGACAAGTTTGCATTCGACTCCCAAATGAAAGCGGCAAAAGCTCAAGATGATGGAAAATTTATTGATGAAATTTGCCCTGTTCATATCGAGCAAAAGAAAAATAAAGAAATTGTATTAGAAGACGAGTACATAAGAAAAAATATTAGTATGGATGATATAGCCTCGCTCAATACAATATTTAAAAAAGAGGGCGGTACTGTAACTGCTGCCAACGCCTCTGGTATAAATGATGGAGCTGCCGGTGTTTTATTAATGTCTTATGCAAAAGCAAAGTCAATGAGGCTGGAGCCATTAGCTAGAATTGTAGGTTGGGGGCAAGCCGCTGTTGATCCTGCAATAATGGGGACCGGTCCAATTCCCGCAATTAAAAGTGCATTATCGAATATAGATTGGAATATTTATGACATAGATTTATTTGAGTTAAATGAGGCATTCGCCTCGCAAGCATGTGCTTGCGCTAAGGATTTAAATATTCCTGCGGATAAATTGAATGTAAATGGTGGTGCTATTGCCCTTGGACACCCAGTTGGCGCTTCCGGTGCAAGGATACTTGTCACACTATTACATGAAATGGTAAAAAGAAAGGCATCAAAGGGTCTTGCCTCTCTCTGTGTTGGCGGTGGGATGGGAGTCGCCTTGTGCGTAGAGAGATATAACTAGAAATTATCTTTTTGTGTTCGCGTCTCGGAAAAAACTTCTAAGTCTGTTGATTTAATCTTACCTAATTTATTTTTCAAAACAGGATCATCATACATTAAGAATGGGTTTGTCCTCAATTCTCGTTCTAAAGTTGTAGGCAGACAGCACTTTTTTTCTGAGACTGCTTTTTGTATATGCTCATATCTATTGCCAATATTTTCATTATCTGGATAAATTGATATGGCAAATTTTGCATTTGCCAAAGAGTACTCGTGTCCACAATATATAACTGTATCAATGGGTAAATCCCTAATTTTTTTGATTGACTCAAACATCTGCTCGTGGGTTCCTTCAAAAACTCTGCCGCAACCCATAAGAAATAATGTATCACCAGCAAATAAAATTTTCTCTCTTTCAAAAAAGAAAACAATGTGACCGAGAGTATGACCTGGTGTCTCTATCACCCTAATTGGTGATCCTGAGAAGTCTATATATTCGTCACCGATGAGTGTTATATCCAAATGAGGTATTTGGTCTTTTTCTGATTCAGGACCCAACACAATGCAGTTGTATTTATTTTTTAAATATTCAATTCCGTCAATGTGATCTTGATGTTTGTGTGTAATTAAAAGGTGAGTTAAATTAAGTTTCTTTTTTTCAAGTTCTTCATCAATTCTCTTAGCATCAGGGGCATCAACAGACATTGTTAAGCCTGTATCGGCATCTGAGACAAGCACTCCATAATTATCTGTCCTGCATATAAATTGATGTATTTCAAATTTAGTCATTATTTTTTTTAAGTAAGAATATTGCTTGTTCACCTATCAAGTTAACAGAACGTATTCGGTTTGCAAAGTTTAACTGTGCCCCATTTTTATCGAGAGCTACAGATTTGATAATTTTAATGTTAATTTCATCACATAAACTCAAAAAATCATTAATAGTACACAGGTGTATATTCTCAGTATTATACCACTTAGCTGGCAGTGATGGAGTCATAGGCATTTGTCCATTTAGTACCAGGTAAAGTCTGACCTTCCAATGACCAAAATTTGGAATGGAGACAATTGCTTTTTTACCAATACGAAGTAGCTGCTCAAGTATATCCCGCGGCCTATTTACAGATTGAAGGGTTTTACTCAAAATGACATAATCAAAGCTATTATCCGGGTACATTTCAAGGTCAAAGTTTGCATCTCCTTGAACGACAGGAAGCCCTTTTTCGAGGCATAAATTTACCCGATCTGAATATAATTCTATACCACGCGCATCAACTTTCTTTTTATCCTGCAGCATTTTCAATAGGGATCCATCATCGCACCCAATATCCAAAACCTTAGAACCAAGCTCCACCATTTCTTCAATAATTAAAAAATCAAACCTATTACTCATATCCACCTATGACCTATCCATGATTATTTAACATATTGTGCTTCCAAAAAACCACGTATCGTTTTAAACATTGCTGGCTCATCCATAAGAAATGCGTCATGCCCCTTGTTCGACTCAATATCTATAAAACTTACATCAACACCCTTTGAATTTAATGCATGCACAATTTTTTTACTTTCGGTGGATGGAAATAGCCAATCACCTGTGAAAGAAATGACACAAACAGAGGCATTTAAATCATTAAATGCATTCGCTAAAACCCCATCATTTTCCGAAATCAAATCAAAATAGTCCATAGCTCTCGTTAAGAAAAGATAACTATTTGCATCAAATCTTTTAACAAAATTAACACCTTGATATCGTAGATAGCTCTCGACTTGAAAGTCAGCATCAAAGCTAAATGTTTTTTTTGCTCTATCTTGTAAATTTCTTCCAAATTTATTTTGTAGGGCAACTTCAGATAAATAGGTAATATGGGCTGTCATTCGTGCTACCGATAGACCTTTTTCAGGAGAGGTATTATGTTCAAAATATTTACCTTCATGCCATTTTGGGTCAGCCATTACTGCTTGCCGCCCAACTTCATGGAACGCAATATTTTGCGAGGTATGATACGCAGCAGTAGCAATAGGAATTGCTGATTTTATTCGATCTGGATATTCAGACATCCATGCCAGTACCTGCATGCCCCCCATTGATCCACCAATTACTGTCAAAACTTTTGGTATTTCTAAGTGGTCCAAGAGTAATACTTGTGATTTTACCATATCGCTGATTGTTATTACTGGAAAATTAAGCCCATATGGTTCATTCGTGATTAAGTTTTGTGATTTTGGACCGGTTGTCCCCATACAACCCCCCAAAACATTTGAGCAAATTATGAAATATTTATCAGTGTCGATTGGTTTACCTTTTCCAACGAGAATATCCCACCAACCTGGTTTTTTTGTTATTGGATTAATAGCGCATGCATATTGATCACCGGTAAGTGCGTGACATATTAGAACGGCATTTGTTTTGTCTTTATTGAGCTTTCCATATGTCTCGTATGCAATTTCGAGGGGTGAAATTGATTTTCCTGAAGCTAAATTAAAATCATTAGTGGTATATTTGACTAATTTTGTCATCTTATTTTACTGGTTTATTATATTCGCATTAATGCATAGAAATTTTAATAATTCTCTAATATTAGAATAACTTAGATATATTTAAATTTAAATATTGTCTATTATTTAACAACTATATGCTTTATATAGTAATAATATTTACGATATATTTCAAAAAATAACTATGGAACTATCAATCACTTAAGCAAAATGGTAGAAGAAACAAAAATCAATAATGAACTCAGAGCGTTGAGGATACGCCTTGATCAGATTAATACTCGTTTGCAGGGAATTATTCTTGAGAGGGCAGATATTGTAAAACAAGTTGCAAAATTCAAGAATGTAAACAATCTATCGGTTTTTCAACCATCTCGTGAAATGGAAATATTAAGAGAATTAAATAATTCAAATTTAGGCTCGTTCAACCTGAAGCAGATTTGGGGTATATGGCGAGGGATAATTAATGCTAATACGGCGATACAATCAAAGCTTAATATAATTATGGAGAAAAATATTAAGAAAAATAATCGAGATTTGATACTTCATAATTTCGGTTCAATTAATAATCTTATTGAGGATGAGAATGCGATTGATTTGCTAAAGAAAGAAAAAAATATAGACTCAAGTATTCTTGTAATAAGAAATGATAGTACCTCATTGCTTGATATTGATGGTAAAAAACTATCTGTAATCGGCACACTGCCACAGATACAAAGCAATAGTGGAGAGCCAACTCTTTATATTATTGGTCAACCTGATCAATTTTTTACAGAAGATGATACGTATCTTTATAAAATTAAGATTGAGAACAAAAAATTGATAGATAAAGAATATCTTTCCACTTTGCTTCAAGACTATTTGGATGATGACTATGAGTTCATAAAAAAATTATCAGAGGAATTTTATTTGTTAGCAATAAAAGATAAAGTAGATAATGGATTTAATAATATTTCGATAATTGACGAAATTCAATGCATCGGCAGATATGCCACGCCAATAATAATCGGAGATGAAGTTGAGTAATTTGATAAAACCCCGCGATGGTATTCGTGGCATAAGTCGCTACAAAGGCGGAAAGGGCAGTCAGGCAATTGGTGCAATAAAACTATCATCAAATGAGTCGCCCTTAGGGCCAAGTGATAGAGCTGTAAAAGCGTATATTGACTCAGCTAAGTCTCTTTCGATATATCCGGATGGCAACAGTACTCTTTTGAAAGAAAAAATAGCAGAACTGCATGATGTAAATGTAAATAATATTATATGTGGCGCAGGATCAGATGAAATTTTAAACTTAATTGCTTGTGCTTATCTGATGCCGGGTGATGAAGTTATATACAGCGAGCATGCTTTTTTATTATATAAAATAATCACATTAACAAATAATGGTACGCCAATCGCGGCAAAAGAAGTTGGGCTAAAGGCAAATATAGATAACATTATAAACTGTGTCACAAAAAAAACAAAGATTGTATTTATTGCAAATCCAAATAACCCTACTGGTTCATATTTAAATAAAAACGAGTTATATGAACTCCGGGATCGATTACCTGAGCGAGTGCTATTGGTAATTGATGGCGCATATGCCGAATATGCCCAAGAGCAGGATTATATTGATGGAAAAAGTCTAATTTCAGAGACAGCCAATACTGTAATGACAAGAACCTTTTCTAAGGTTTATGCCCTTGCCGCACTAAGAATTGGGTGGGCATATGCGCCATTACACATAATCGAAGTTCTAAATAAAATTAGAGGTCCCTTTAATCTTTCGACTGCTGCAATAAATGCCGGTGCTGCTGCTATCGAGGATCATGATCACGTGGCTAAATCTGTTGAATTAAATTCTAATGAAAAGGTTCAATTACTAAAGGCATATGAAGAGGCTCAGATTCATGTTCACGGTGGCGCTGCAAATTTTTTACTATTAGATCTAACAAATCTTGCTAAAAAAAATTCTACAATGCAGCAAGAAATGGTAGTTGGTCTGAATAATTATCTTATAAAAAATAATATTTTTGTAAGGAATGTCTCAGATTATGGACTTCCATGCCATCTCCGAGTTACGATTGGTAGCAAAGAGCAAAATAGAACCGTTCTTGATAAAATACGGGAATATATAGAACAAGTTTGTAATACCAAATAATTTCTGCTTTAAATAAAAGATAAGATTATGAAAATGAAATCAGAAAATATAATATTTGATACAGTTGCAATTGTTGGTATCGGACTCATAGGGTCATCAATTGCTAGGGGTATTCAAAAAAATAAAATTGCCAGAAATGTTTTTGGTTATGCCAAAACAGCTTCAACTAGAGCGAAAGCTAGGGAGCTTGGTTATATGGATAAAATTTTTGATACATTAGTTGAAACAGTAAATGATGCTGATTTAATAATCTTGTGCGCCCCTGTTGGATCAAATGCCGAAATTATGAGAAATATCCAAGGACATCTGAAAAAGGGCACTATAATAACAGATGTTGGCTCTGTAAAAAAAGCAGTTATTGACCAAATTGATAAATATTTACCAGATGGTGTAAGTTTTATACCAGGGCATCCGATCGCAGGCACTGAGTTTTCAGGTCCTGAGTCAGGTTTTGCTGAATTATTTTACAAAAAATGTTGTCTATTAACGCCTTACACTGATACAGATAAAGTGCATTTGGATAAGGTGGTTTTCTTTTGGGAAGAACTCGGGATGTCTGTCGATATTATGTCACCTGAAATGCATGATCTTGTACTCGCGACTATCAGTCATTTACCCCATCTAGTTGCGTTTAATCTTGTTGATACAGCCTCGAAACTTGAAAATAAAAAAGATTACGAAGTCACAAAATATGCAGCAGGGGGATTTCTTGATTATACGAGGGTTGCATCATCGGATCCAATCATGTGGAGAGATGTTTTTTTAAATAATAAAGACGCAGTAATAGAAATACTTGACAGCTTTATAGACGGCTTAGCTGATCTAAAAGATAGTATTAAAATGGAAAATGGAAATAAACTTGAAAGTCTATTCACAGAGACGCGTAACAAACGTAATAAAATCTTAGACTCAATAAAAAAATTAGAGTCCGAATAGGACACCTAGAGTTACTTGACAAGTCGATTTGTTGCTTCTTCAATCCTTGTTTCTAATTGTACCATGAAATCATCATCACCAAGACCGGGTTCAATGGGCTTCAGAAATTCAACCAATATCTTACCTGGTTTCTTTCTCAGTTTATTTTTTGGCCAAAATAGCCCTGAATTTAATGCAACAGGCACACATGGTATTTTTAAATTCTTATATAAAGCTAATATACCTCTTTTATATTCTGGGTCTGAATTAATTACACTTCTCGTACCCTCTGGGAATATTAATATAGATCTGTTTTGGTCTTTGCTTTTTTTTGCTTTTCTCACCATATCTTTTATTGCAGAAATGCCAGCTTTTCTGTTGATTGGAATATTACCAAATTTTAGTGCATATTGACCAAAGAATGGAATAAATAGTAATTCTTTTTTTAATATCATTATGGGCGGCTGATCTAAGATATGGAGAAAATTGATTGTCTCCCAAGTTGATTGGTGCTTCGAAGCAATTAATGCTTGCTCTTTTGGAATAAATTCTTGCCCATAAATTTCAAAATCAACCTTACACAAATAGTAAAGTATACTCTGAGATACTTTTGCCCAAAAACTCAAGATAATTAACCCGATTGATCTCGGGAGGAAAAATAAAGGTAAAAAAATGATAGAAAATATTAATAGGTTTAGAGAAAAAATAATATAATAAAGAACTCCTCTTATCATTAAAATCACCTAATTAAATTCAAATAATAATTTTAAACGTGTAAATAGATATTTTGAATATTCAAGTACGATTATCCTTAGTTTTTCAAATTTTGTAATATTCATATCGTTGAGTAGCTTACTTTTAACATGATAAGGGAAAAAGTTGGTATCCTCACTTAAATTTTTTAAAATCAGTAAACTTCTTTTCATGTGGTAATCAGAAGTTACGATAATTATATTTTTGTATTGATTTTCTCTAATCCACCCAGTGGTCTCTACTGCGTTTTCAAAGGTATCTTTTGCGTCATTTCCAAGATCTATACAACAGTTAATTAGATTCTCGTCAATATGTATTTGGTCTGAAATGTTATATTTATTTGTACCCGGATTAACGCCAGATATAAACAGGTGTTTTGCAATACCATTGGATAGAAGATCAATTGAGGTTTTTACACGATCTTCACCACCTGTAAATACCACTATTCCATCTATGGTGTCTGATTTTTCAATAATGGTTGGTTTCGCATTGAATATTCTTACAAAATCAATGATATCAAGCATAAGAATAGAGACACACATAATTGAAGCAAGTATTTTCAGTATTTTTAGTGTTTTATACATCTTGCTATTATTAATTTAATAATATTTCTTTACTAATCTTTTGACGGTCACATATGATGATATGGAACAGACAGCAATAATAAAAAGAGGTATTAACATAAATATATAATACTGTGCATACACTGAGTTGGATGACACCTCGACTAAATCAGAGATATTATTAAAAAGCCCACTAATTTGAAGTAGGAATGGATTGATAAAGATAATTGTTATTAATCCAGTAAATGATCCAGTCAATCCAGCAGTTAAACCTATTTTTGTGAAAGAGTAGACAATTTTGCTTATTACAAAATTATTTGAAGCACCAAGTTGTATTAATAGATTTATAGTATTTCTATTATAAATAATTGAAGTATGAGTTCCGTACATAATTATATATGAGATAATTATAAAAATTATAAAAATTAACGTTACCCACGATATTAGGCTAGTTTGTATCATACTAATGGATAATGCTGAAAATTCAGGCTGACCAATAAGAATGACAAATGATGTCAAAAGTATTGTTATTAAATAGCTCAAAAGAGATATTACAATAAATAGATATTTACTGTGAAAATTAGTGCTTGAAATAATTGATGATGGTCGTGGAGCAAGTTGTTTCGTTACTCTTTTTGCTTCAGATTTATTAATCACCTTGTTAATTATATTCACTTACTTCGTATCCTAATTCCATTATTTTCTATATTAATAATGCTCGCTCGCTTGTGAGATATCAGACTCTCATCGTGTGTTGCTATGATAATAGTTGTTCCTAATTTATTCATTTCACTAAAGAGACTGAGAATTTTTTTTGAATTTTCATAATCGACGTTACCCGTCGGTTCATCAGCGAGTATAAGCTTTGGAGTTGATATAACAGCTCTTGCGATTGCGGCCCTCTGTTGTTCCCCACCGGATAAATAATTTGGATAGCTATGGGCACAATGCTCCAGATTAACCCAATTGAGCAGCTCTATAACATCCTTTTTGTAGTTTTTTTCTTTTTTATTTTGAACTTTTAATGGTAATGCAACATTCTCGTATGTTGTTAAATGGGGTAGTAATCGAAAATCCTGAAAAACAAAGCCGATTTTCCGTTTTATGAGGTAGATCTTATTTTGAGGTATTGTATTTAAATTTACCCCACTAAATAACACGCTGCCGCTTGTCGGCTTTAATGATGACGAGAGAATTTTTAGAAAGGTTGTTTTCCCTGCACCCGAAGATCCTGTAATAAAATAAAAATCACCCTCTTTGATATTCAAACTTATATCATTAAAAATATCTCGGGATATACTATATCTATGATATACATTTTCTAACGATAATAGGGTATTTGCCATTTTATCCTAAAAATTTATAACCAATTTGCTATCCTCTCTCGGGCAATTATATCTCTCACCTCAACCCTCTCACGAATAACTTCATATTTATCGTTTTGAACAATTATTTCCGCAATTTGCGGTCTCGAGTTATAATTTGAGGATAGCACAGAGCCATAAGCCCCTACTGACTTAATTGCAATCAAGCTACCAACTTGTACAGAGTTCATATTTCTATTTTTTGCAAAATAATCACCTGTTTCACAGATTGGTCCAACGATATCATACAGCTTGTTCGAAGTTCCTAGATTATTTTTAACAGGAAGTATCTCATGGTAAGAATTATATAAAGTTGGTCTGATGAAATCATTCATGGCCGCATCCACGATGACAAAGGTTTTTTGGCTTGTTGTTTTAATATCTATTACACGGGTCACCAGTAGGCCGCTATTTGCAACCAAAAGTCTACCGGGCTCTACATATACTTCAATATTTAAATTACCAAAAATGCTCTGTATGAGAGATGCATATTCTTTAAAAGTTGGTAGGTTATCATCATCCGAATAGGTTACACCAAGTCCTCCGCCCAGATCTACATGTTTAATTTTATGCCCAAGGCCTCGAAGATCATTAATCAAATCATAGATGATCTGAAAAGCTTTTTTGAACGGCTTAAGGTTGGTAATTTGACTTCCAATGTGCACAGAGATCCCAATAATATTTACATTAGGTAACTCGGAAGCTATTGCGTACATACTTTTTATGTAATCAAATTCTATTCCAAATTTATTTTCAGCTTTACCAGTCGTTATTTTAACATGGGTTTTTGCATCAACAT
This sequence comes from uncultured OCS116 cluster bacterium, assembly GCA_902633855.1. Classification (GTDB taxonomy): domain Bacteria; phylum Pseudomonadota; class Alphaproteobacteria; order Rhizobiales; family TMED25; genus TMED25. The sequence goes on along the minus strand of CACPHU010000011.1, from coordinate 7,496 downwards.
CGGGATTTACCCTCAATGATATATTCTGTTTAGTATTAAGTTTCTCACATATATCATTTATTCTCGTTAACTCTGACTGGGACTCGACATTGATACAGTGGATCTTTGTTTTAATCGCATAAGTTAATTCTTCATCAGTTTTTCCAACCCCGGCATATATAATATCTTTACCAGTTGCCCCCGCATTAAGTGCACGCTCAATCTCACCACCTGATACAACATCAATCCCAGAACCTTTATTGAGCAGTAGTTTTAAGATCGATAAATTTGAATTTGCCTTCATTGAGTAAAATATTTTTGCTTCCATATCAAACGCCGATTTTAATGCTTGATATTGATCTTCAATATATTTTTCAGAATAACAATAGAAAGGAGTTTGATTATCATCGGCAAGCTTTTCGACGCTCAATCCTTCAATGTATAGATTATTACTTTTATATTTTATTGGAGTCATTATTTTATATTTATTACTTTATAGTCTACTGAAAGAAACGTCATTTAGATCAATCTATCCAAAATACTTGTTTTTTCAGAGATTGATTCTTTTTCTAGTTCGATGTCGCCTTTAACGCCGCATGCACTGAGTGTAATTAATAGCAGACACGCCATAATTAATTTTGTGAGCGCATTTCTTTTTTGCTGCTTGTTCATTTTATTTATAGTGCTTTCAACCATTTTTCTGCTTCTTTCTTCACATTTTTTGGGGCAGTCCCACCCTGCGAAGTCTTATTATGAATAATTCTATCAAATGATATTTTATTTACTAGTTCTATTGTAATTCTTGGATCAATTTTCTGATAATCTTCAACAAGAAGTTCGTCTAGAGACATATTGTTTGACTCCGCGTAGCTTACAATTGACCCAACGATTTTATGGGACTCTCTGAACGGAATATCTAAATCCTGGACTAAAACATCAGCAATATCTGTTGCGATAGAAAATCCATTCTTAGCTGATTGATGCATTCTGTCTCTATTTGGCTTCATATCAGTAATCATCTTACTCATAACCACTAGTGATAATTCTATGGTATCTATTGCATCAAATAATGGTTCTTTATCCTCCTGTAGATCTTTGTTATAAGTCAGCGGAAGACCCTTCATGACGACTAACAGAGTATTTAAGGATCCAATTACTCTTCCAGCCTTTGAACGAATAATTTCTGCACCATCTGGATTCCTTTTCTGTGGCATAATTGATGATCCCGTTGTTAAAGAGTCGGGCAAGCTGATAAAATTAAATTCTGTAGAAACCCATAGGATGATTTCTTCTGCGAGTCTGGATAAATTTACCGATAGAATAGCAATATTCGATAATGTCTCAAGAAGCATGTCTCTAGATGATACCGCATCAATGGAGTTTGACATTGGTTTATTAAAGCCAAGTAATTTTGCAGAATACTCTCTGTCTATTGGATAGGATGTGCCGGCCATTGCTGCAGCGCCGAGAGGGCTCTCATCTAATCTCTTTAGACTATCTGTCAATCTAAGCTTATCTCTATTTAACAATTCAACATAGGAAAGCAGGTGATGTCCGAGTGTAATGGGTTGTGCAATTTGTAGATGGGTATACCCAGGCATTATAGCATCAAAATTATCTAGAGCTTGCTGTGAAAGCGTTTTTTGATTTTCTTCAATTAGCGTTACGAGGCCGTTTATTTTTTCGATTAGGAACAATCTGATATCAGTTACGACTTGATCATTCCTTGATCTTGCTGTATGAAGTTTACCCGCAATAGGACCAATAATCTCTGTGAGTCTACTCTCAATATTCATATGAATATCTTCAAGTTTTTTCTTAAATTCAAATTTTCCGTCACTGATTTCTTTTTGTACTTTTTTTAATCCATTAACAATCAACTGGCATTCTTCTTTCCTGATAACACCCGACTTTGCAAGCGTCATTACATGAGCAATTGATACTTCAATGTCATATTTTGCAAGACGATAGTCATATTTTATTGATGCGTTAAGATCTTCCAGTAGCTCATTTGTGGCTTTAGAAAACCTACCACCCCACATTTTATTTGTCATTATGCTTCCATGCTCGAGTAAAGTTGCAATATTATAATAATTATGACGGCAAAAAGATAATAATTTATTTAATATTTATAAAATCCTTCCTTTGTTTTGCGGCCCAGCTTTCCACCCTGGACATATTCTTCTAACAAAGGGCACGGTTTATATTTTGAGTCATTGAAATCTTTCTGAAGTATCCTAAGAATTGATAAACAAGTATCTAAACCGATAAAGTCTGCTAACTCTAGAGGCCCCATTGGATGATTTGCTCCAACTTTTAATGCTGTATCAATAGATTTAGCATCCGATGTACCGTTTTCATAGCAATAAATTGCTTCGTTTATCATCGGTAACAATATTCTATTCACTATAAAACCAGGTTTATCGTTGCATTCGATGGATATCATATCCATTACATCAAGATACTGCGTTATTTCTTTCAGAACTTTCTTATCAAGTGCGTTATGATTGATTATTTCAACAAGCTTGATTATCTGCGGTGGGTTCATAAAATGAAGACCGAGAAATCTCTCAGGGTATTGAAGACTGCTCGCTAATCTATTAATTGATATCGAAGATGTATTGGTAGCAATAATAGTTTTTTCATCGCAATTTTCCTCGATTTCTTTGAAAAAATTTGATTTTATATTCTCATCTTCAGTCAAACATTCGATGATTAAATCACAGTTTTTTAATAAAGATATTTGATTTGTATATTTTACTGTTGCGCGCTGATTTGATTCGTTGATTTTTTTATCAAGTTTCTCTTTAGCATTTGAAAGCTGGCTTTCTTTTATATCAAAAATAACAACGTCATACCCTGCTTGTAGGTTTGTATCTGCGATCGCAGATCCCATTAATCCACAACCAGCAATACCGACCTGAGTAACCATTTTTTATTTTTGTATTTTGCCGAGTTCCTTATCTAGATCGGGAACTGCATCAAATAAATCGGCTACTAAACCATAATCAGCAACCTCAAATATAGGTGCTTCATCATCCTTATTTATGGCAACAATGACTTTAGAGTCTTTCATACCTGCTAGATGCTGAATAGCTCCGGATATGCCAACTGCGATATAAAGTTCGGGAGCGACGACTTTACCAGTTTGCCCCACTTGGTACTCATTTGGAACAAAACCTGCATCGACAGCTGCACGGCTTGCGCCCACAGCAGCGCCGAGTTTGTCCGCAACAGACTCCAGCAACTTGAAATTATCTCCAGATTGCATTCCCCTCCCACCGGAGACTATGGTTCCAGCTGATGTCAGTTCGGGTCTTTCACCACCCGAGACCTTTTCTTCGACAAATTCGGATAAGCCTGGATTCTTTTCTATTGCAATAGTGCTTATCTCGGCCGTTGATTTACTATCTTTCGCGGTTTCAAATGCAGTTGTCCTAATCGTGATGACATTCTTATCTGTTGAACTCTCAACTGTAGCTATTGCATTACCTGCATATATTGGTCTTTGAAATGTTTTTCCGTTAATAACACTAATAATTTCTGATATTTGGCTAACATCTAATTTTGCTGCAACTCTCGGCAGTATATTTTTTCCATTTGTGGTTGCAGCAGATACCAGATAATCATACTCGCTCATCAGATCAATTAATAATTCAGAAATAGGTTCTGATAACATATTTTTGTATTGTGAGTTTTCAGCATGCAGAACCTTCTCTACGCCTTCCGTTGAAGCCGCATCATTTGCAGCATTTGCGCAATCAGCGCCTGCAACTAGTACATGCACAGGATTCCCAATTTTTGAGGCAGCCGTGATCGCTTTCTTCGTTGCCTCTTTAAGAATTTCATTGTTATGCTCTGCTAATACTAAAATACTCATTATATCACTCCTGAAACGTTTTTTAATTTATCCACTAAATCCTCTATTGATTCAACCTTTCCGCCCCCTATTCTTGCAGGTGGCTCTTCTACTTTTTTGGTGACAACTTTAGGTTGCATCTCAATCTGTAAGTCCGCAGGGTCAACTTCGTCAATAGTTTTTTGCTTTGCTTTCATAATGTTTGGTAACGAGGCGTATCTCGGTTCGTTTAAGCGTAAATCAGTTGTTAGTACAGCAGGTTTTGCTAGCTTGATTGTTTGCAGACCGCCATCTATTTCTCTTGTCACAACAAATGAGTCATTTTCAATTTCAATTTTTGATGCGTATGTGCCAATTGAACAATCCAAAAGAGCTGATAGCATTTGACCGGTTTGATTGCAATCATCATCGATAGATTGTTTGCCTAATATTATTAAATCAAATGATTCTTTTTCAATTATTTTTGCCAGAACTTTTGCGACAAGAAGCGGCTCTGGAGAGTGCTCTGTTTTTACATGAATACCCCTATCAGCACCCATGGCTAGTGCATTTCTAATAGTTTCTTTTGATTGTTCAGGCCCAAGAGAAACTACAACTATTTCATCACATTTCCCACCTTCTTTTATTCTTATCGCTTCCTCGACAGCAATTTCATCGAAGGGATTTATGGACATCTTAACATTGTTTAAGTCGACCGCATTTGTTTCTTTATCAACTCTAATCTTAACATTGTAATCAACAACTCTTTTTACTGGCACAAGTATTTTCATAATTGTTCTCCGTTACTACTCGTAATTATTACCTGGTATCCAAAGTATATCATCAAAATCTGATTTCAAGTTCACATATCTTGCTGCAACAAATAGAAAGTCGGATAGTCTGTTGATATATTGTACCGCTTCCTTACTGATCTCAGCCTCCTCAATTTGTCTTAGTTCTATCATTTCCCTCTCGCAACGTCTAGCGATTGTTCTGGCTATATGTACATACGCTGAGACTTTTGTACCGCCGGGCAGAATAAACGATCTCAGCGGCTCAAGTTGGCTGTTCAGTTTATCAATTTCTCTTTCAAGGTTTTTAACATAACTGTTTACTATTTTGAGGCTATCAGCGTTTTTATCTTTATCTGGAATGCAAAGGTCTGCTCCAAGATCAAATAAATCATTTTGAATTGTAGCAAGTATTTTGTCTAATTCCTGCAATCTATCTGATTCAATAAAAGATCTTGCCAATCCGATGAAGGAGTTCAATTCATCCACTGACCCATATGCAGACACTCTTTTTGAACTCTTCGCTATTCGCTCCCCATTGCCAAGGGCGGTTGTACCGTCGTCTCCTGTTTTTGTATATATCTTATTTAAGATTACGATTTGCTTGACCCCTAATAATTAAAGTAAAAAAATATCATAATTAATACAACCGCAATGAACTGTGCGACCACTCTGAATCTCATTAATTTTTGCGATCTGTTGGCGCTCCCCCTCTTTAGCATATTTGCTAGACCTAAAACAAGAACTAAAGCTACAGAAAGAACTGAAATTGTTATTATTATATTCAATAGACCAGACATTGTGATACCACTATTTATAGTATCTTATTTAATGACTGAGTTCAGTAATTTCAAAGTTTATCCAACATTGAATTGAAAAATATTTTTTGAATTCACATAACCTATTGTAAGATTGCAGTAACACAACATTATTTTTTGGCAGGGGTTAATTATTATGAAAGATAAAAAACTACTTATCCTATTCCATGGTTACGGGGCTAATGGTATGGATTTAATGCCAATTGGAGATTATATAAAAAAAACAGTAACAAAATTTGAATTAGACTATTTTGCACCAGATGCATTTGAGATTTGTGACTCTAATCCATACGGTTTTCAGTGGTTTAAACTATCCCCGGATCGCGACTATTCTTACAACGCGGAGGTTGAGAAAGTTTCAGCTAAGGTTTTCTCAGATATAATCATACAAGAGACCCAAAATCGCCATATCAAAATATCAGATGTGTTACTCTGTGGCTTCAGTCAAGGTGGAATGGTTGCGCTATCAACAAGTTTGACAACAAAAGATAAACCTTTGGCCACAATTTGTCTTTCTGGATTGCTCGTAGATGATATTAATCCTATAGGTGAAATGCAATCCAATATTCTTGTGATGCATGGTGAAGAGGATGATGTTTTGCCAATCGATTTTTATTATAAAACACAACAGCAATTAGATCATCACGGCATAGAGTACCAAGCAAAATCCTATCCCAACCTGGGGCATAGTATTAGCCAAGATGAACTAGATGATCTTATTATATTTTTAGAGAATTTATAGTTAGTACTTAAATATAATTTTTCTTATTATTTATTAGATCAAAGATGAGTAAGCCAGCAATCAGTGTATTTGAAATTATATTATAGCCGGATAGGGATAGCCCAAAAAACTTCAGAGGGTCTGAACAATTTGGCTCTATCTTATTTATATCTTCAAGTAGATTTGTCGCGTTTAGATTAATACCAGATAGTCTATCAGAGCATCCGGAAAAATTTTGCCAATAATTATTTTCAATACCAAAATGATAAGTTGCAAAAGAAAATCCTATTATGGAGGCTAGTATAATAACAACATAGGCTGCCGTTGAGATTCTTTTGAACAAAAAAAGTGATAAGTTGATTGGGATTATTCTAGATTTGAGAGCAAATAGTGTAATACTAGATAAAATAATGAAGTAATATGGATATCTCTGGATAATACATAACTCGCAGGGTTTGTATCCTAGAACATACTCAATGAAATAAGCCGATGCAATAACACAGGCTGCATAAATTGCAATAATTAACGGGATAGATATTCTAAAATTCATACTTAAAACCTATCATAGATATAGAGCATTGTTAATATTGCAATTAAAGTTAGAATTATCAAGGATCTAATCATCACTTTCTTACTCTTATCAATCTTATCATAAATATCAATCATTTTTGGACCAATAATGTAAGTCATAGCGGTCACAATCTGATATCTAAAATATCTTCCAATAAAGCTGTAGATGATGAGATAAAAAACATTAATTTTGAAAATGCCACTGGCTATTGTAACTAGTTTGAATGGGAATGGCGTAACGGCTCCGATAAGTATTATCAATGGCCCATAGCTTCCATACAACTCACCAAAATCTGATAAATCAATAAAATTACGGATCATATATTCCTCTAGATAAAAACCTAGAAGATATCCAATTAATGCACCAATTGTAGACATTATCGATGCAATGAGTGCAAATTTTATAAATTTTTTTCGAAACTTGATAACAGATGGTATTAAAATTACCTCAACTGGCACAGGGTTTACTACACTCTCGGTAATTGAGAAGAGGGATATATAGAATGTTACTAACTTCTCATTAGTGTATTTTTCTATATTTTTTTTCCAATCAAGCAATAATATTCTCAATCTTACAAATGTTCTCAGTGGACTTATTACATAATGAGATAAATCTCGTTGATTATCAATCAAGAATTATGCATAATCTTCAGCAACTATATGTAATTTGGGAGAAATATAATGGTTAACGCTGGGGATACTAGCTGGATATTGACTGCTACGGCTCTTGTATTGTTTATGACGATGCCAGGCCTAGCTCTTTTTTATGCTGGCTTAGT
>CACPHU010000010.1 GCA_902633855.1 uncultured OCS116 cluster bacterium | reverse complement strand
TTATTATTATCGTTGTATTTGACGTGGAAATTTTATCCCTCATAAGAAACTCATCCGTCCCTGCTGTAATTATACTTATTGAGTCATCGCCTTGTCCCATGAAATCATCCACGTGGACAAATGCAGACATTATGGATGAAATTCCTGAAACTACCTTTACTTGGTGACTTTCCTTCAATAAGTCTCGGATTGTAATGAAAGAGCCAAAAAATAGAGGGTCCCCTTCGCATAATACGCCGACATCAACTTGTTTATTTAGATACACTTTTATTTGGTTCGCAAAGTTTTGATAAGCGGCCACCTTTGCCTCATTAGGGAATAGAGGAATGTTCATTTCGATCAATTTTGCGTCAGTTCTTATATGTGAACGCGCAATATCCAGAGCGATACTATTTTTACCAAAGGACGGGTAAAATACGATTTTTAGCTGCTCAAGGATTTCCATTGCTTTTACAGTTAATAATTTCGGGTCTCCTGGCCCAACTCCAATGCCATAAGCCTTACCGAGCATCTGGTCCTTTCTTATATTTCCATTGCGTAACATGCATCTGTTGATCCCATGCATGTAATTTGCCAATTTTTTTTAGGTTAGAGACTGAATATTTTGATAATTCACCACCATAAACCTTGTGCATACCAATCAAGAGACTCTCAGTTTCAGCTGTAACACCATTTGCTACAATTATTCCTGTCTGCTTCAAGCAGTCTAATGACTTATCTATAATCTTATCTCCCTTATCTGAAGCAAGACCCCCACCAATAAATATCCTGTCTGGCTTTTCCAACATTTCTAATATATCTGGCGCAGATTCGTGTAAGACTGTTATATTTTTGATCGCAAATTTTTTTATATTTTCTCTTATAAAACCAATTCTTTTCTTATTTTGTTCAATCGTATATATTTTTGCAGCATTGTTTATCAATGACCACTCAATGGATATAGATCCAGAACCACCACCAATATCCCACATAATAGAATTATTTAATGGCTCTAATTTTGAAATCGTTATCGCTCTAATCTCACTTTTTGTGATTTGCCCATCATTTTTATATAATGAGTCAGCTAACCCGACTGAATTTGGATAAAAATTCGTATCTTTTGAAGTAGGAATATCAATAAAAACTGAATTTAAATTAGCACAACTAAAATTATGACAATCTTTTATAATTTTTTTTGTAATTTTCTCGTCATTCCTGCCAACATTTTCAAAAATATAAATTAAACTACTCTCGAAGTTCAAATCTTTTAATAACTTAATGATTTTAGTTGGAGTATTCTTGTCATGAGATAAAACAAATAACTTACTATTTGGCTGTAAATAACTAATTATCGAGTTGAAATCTCTTCCATGAAGGGAGACTGCATCCACATCTTTAATGTTTTGTCCAATTTTTGCGCAACATAATGACAATATCGAAGGGCTTGGCAATATATCCACTTCGTCGATTGAAAAAAATTCCATAACTAGATTCCCAACACCATAAAAAAGTGGGTCACCCGTTGCTAAAATACATATTTTTTTATTCTTTATATTTTTTATCTTCTTGAGATCATTTCTAATATTTTTTGACCATGACTTTTTTTTGATATTTGCGGGAATATCTTCTAGATGTCTTTCAGCTCCGAATATTACATCTGCGGAAAAGATTAATTCTTTGTGACTGGTTGGCAATGTGTCAATACCTCCAGCACCTAATCCAATTAATTGTATTTTTCTATTTGTCATCAATCAACAAACTTATCGCATTAATTGTTGCTGATGCCATAGCACTTCCGCCTCGTCTCCCGCGGATAGTTATAATATTTAACCCAGTTGATTGATAAAAATTTATAAGCTCCTCTTTCGCTTCAACCGCACCAACGAAGCCCAATGGCATTCCAATGACTAGACTTGGCTTTATATTGTATTCATTAATTATTTCTAATACCCTGAACAATGCGGTAGGTGCGTTACCAACAACAAGGATAGAGTTAGACATCCCCTCTTTCCAATGCTCGACCGCAGCAGCTGACCTTGTTGTATTTAATTTTTTTGCTATACCAACAACATCTTCATCGCCAATATGACAATAAATTCTGCTCAGTTTTATATTTTTTTCAATTATTCCAGCTGCGACCATCTTACTGTCAACGTATATTTTTTCACCCAATTTCATGGCGCCAATTCCACTTTCAATTGCATTCTCAGAAATAAAAATATCCTCTGCAATTGATACATCACCACAAGAATGTATTATTCTTGTCACTATTTTTTTTTCTTGATCATTGTAGCCTGTTAGATCAACTTCAGATGATATAGTATCAAATGACTTTTTATATATTTCAGTGGGCTCTCTTATGTATTTTTGCATGATTTCTATTTTTTAAGGGTTACTGGACCTAGTGGATGGTCCGCATGCGGGTAGGGATGATGGTGAGAATGGTCATGGGTGTGATCATGGGTGTGATCATGGGTATGATCATGGGTATGATCATGCGATTGACTACCCCCTTCAACATGGTGATGGTGACTTTCTTGAGCCAATCCAACCTCATTCTCAAAGCCTAAAACTTGTTCTCGATATTTACAAAGTTGACAATTCATATTAATGTCACCATCAATTACATCAATTACTCTATCACAAAAAGTCTCTACCACTTTTGGATGATCATTGAGATAGGGCGCTTTTAAAAACTCTATGTTGCTATGAACTTTACTTACCTCATCTACGGATTTATATATTCTATCGACAAGGATCCCGGTAAATAAAAAATAGGGGAATACAATAATTCTTTTGTATCCAACCTGAACAATCTTCTCAAGGGCAGGTGATACGAGTGGAAAAGTAACACCGGAGTAAGCTGTTTCAGCCCAACCAAACCCGATGCCTTCCCATAGTAATCGTGTAATCTTTGATATATTTGAGTTTGCATCCGGATCAGATGCTCCCCTACCAACGACCAGAAGCATCGAGTCATGTTTATCAATCTTTAATTTCGCACTATCAATAGACTCAATTATCCTTTCGGATGCCGCCTTGATCATCAGATTATCTATACCCAATTCCCTACTGTATGTGATCTTGAGTTTTGGATATTTGTAGTTGTATGTATTTAGCACAGACGGTATATCATTTTTAGCATGGCCGGCGGCAAATAACATTGCTGGCAATGCGACTATTTCAGTAACACCAGCCTCTCTTAGTTTATCTAATCCATCGCTTATAATAGGCTTTGCGAATTCTAAATAACCAAACTCTATTGGTATATTTGGTAGTAATTTTTTTAATCTGAAAACTAAATTCGCAAATTCAGCTACAGCCGACTCACTGCGGCTTCCATGGCCGCAAAGCATAATACCCCGCTTGGGCTTACCAACATTGAAATAGCTTGCTATTTTTTGTCTCTTTGATTCAGGTAACATCTTACACCTTCAATAAATATCTTAAGAGCAAATATGGAGAGATTAACATTATTAAGGTCTCTATTTAACTCCCGGCTTGGGTCAGTCTCCAGAGTAATAATTACTTTTTGTAATACCAACCTTTATATTCTATAAGAATATTTAAAAAAAACCATATATCAATTTATAAATTGGTTATTTTTTTTATTAATTAATTCATATATAAATATTCTATACATTTAAATAGGGCCCGAGCGTGATGCCAAAGGACAGAAATTCAATAGTTGTAAAAATAGGTGGTGTGGCCATTGGTGGTGGTGAGCCGATTGTCATTCAATCAATGACAAATACAGATACCGCTGATATAAAAAAAACAACTCAACAGATAATTGAATTATATGAAGAAGGCTCAGAAATTGTCCGAATAACAGTTGACCGAGAGGAAGCTGCCAAAGCGGTTCCATTTATAAGAGAAGGTTTAGATAAAGCTGGCTATTCTATTCCCTTAGTAGGTGATTTTCATTACATCGGTCATAAATTATTAAAAGATTACCCCGATTGTGCGAAGACTTTAGATAAGTACAGGATAAACCCAGGAAATGTTGGCTTTAAAAATAAGAAAGATAAGCAGTTTTCTGAAATCATAGAAATAGCGTGTAAAAACGATAAGCCCATAAGAATTGGTGCTAATTGGGGTAGTATTGATCAGGAATTGTTAACCCTTTTAATGGATGAAAATAACCGAGCTGAAGTGAAAAAAAGCTCAGCCGAAATATTACGCGATGCACTGATTAAATCAGTAATCTATTCCGCGAGTAGGGCAGAAGAAATTGGAATGGAGAAATCAAAGATAATTCTTTCAGCAAAAGTAAGCAATGTTTCAGAACTTATAAAAGTTTACACAAGCCTAGCAGAAAAAACTGTATACCCTCTACACCTCGGTCTGACTGAGGCTGGGATGGGTATGAGAGGAATTGTATCCTCAGTCTCGGCACTATCAATTTTAATAAATCAAAATATTGGTGACACAATAAGAGTATCACTAACACCTAGACCTAACGAAAATCGTATTGAGGAAGTCAAGGTTGCAAAAGAAATACTCCAATCCTTGGGAATTAGGGCTTACCGGCCTGATGTTGTTGCATGTCCTGGATGTGGTAGAACAACTTCAACCGTATTTCAAGAACTTGCGATTGATATTGAAAAATATATTGAGAAAGAAATGCCGAAATGGAGTAAACTTTATGTCGGCGTTGATCAACTAAAGGTTGCTGTTATGGGCTGCATTGTAAATGGACCAGGGGAGTCAAAACATGCGAATATTGGGATTTCACTACCTGGGACTGGCGAAGAACCTGCAGCGCCAGTATTTGTTGATGGAAATAAGTTCAAAATACTCAGAGGTAAAAATATAGCAGATGATTTTAAAAAAATTCTGTATAATTACATCGATGAGAACTATGAAAAAAATATTTAGGCTCAGAAATGTATACTAATAATGAATTAAAAACCGTTACCCTAAATACTCTGAGAGATTTAAAATCAAAAGGTGAGAAAATTGCGTGCCTTACAGCCTATGACGCAACTTTTGCAAATTTAGTCGACAAGGCTGGAACAGAAATAATTCTTGTTGGTGACTCTCTAGGAATGGTGGTGCAGGGACATAAAACAACGGTACCAGTTAAAATTGAAGATATGATTTATCACACAAAAATCGTTGCATCATCGGTGAATTATTCTTTCTTAATTTCTGATATGCCCTTTATGAGTTTTTATAATGCCAATGTTGCCCTTGATAATGCAAAAAGACTGATGCAGGATGGTGGGGCACAAATGGTAAAATTAGAAGGGAATAGGTCTCAAATAAATATTATTAAAAAGCTAGCGCTTTCAGATATACCGATATGCGCACACATTGGATTGAGACCGCAATCAGTAAATAAGATGGGAGGTTATAAAGTTCAGGGCAAGAGTTCAAATGAGGCAAATGCACTCATTCAAGAAGCAAAGAAAATAGAGGACTCAGGTGCTGATCTATTACTTCTTGAATGTGTTTCCTCACAAACAGCAAAAGAACTAGCAAGTGAGATATCCATACCAATAATTGGCATCGGCGCAGGTTCAGAAGTTGATGGGCAAATACTAGTTCTATACGATATTTTGGGTATTTCTCAAGGTCAATTACCAAAGTTCTCAAAGAATTACATGGATGGAAATAACACAATAGAGGATGCAATAAAGCAATACATTCAAGAAGTTAAAACACTAAAATACCCCACAGATAAACACTCGTTCAAATAGAATGCTAATAGTTTCTGAAAATTTATCAGATTTAAAAGCTGAGGTTCTTTCTTGGAAACAAAATAATGAAGTAGTTGGTTTTGTTCCAACTATGGGAAATCTACATGAAGGACATTTAAGTTTAATAAATAAAATAAGACGGTGCGGTGCGACAAAAACTATTGTTTCCATTTATGTAAATCCAAAACAATTTGGCCCTGAAGAAGACTATACAAAATACCCAAGAACTCTTGATGAAGATATTAAGCTACTTAAAAAATTAAATGTTGATTGTGTTTTTTGTCCAAGTGATAAGGTGATATACCCTCCCAACGAAAAAAATCTAATCACGACTAATAACCCCAGTCTTATGGGCGAGCTATGCGGGCGATATAGGCCAGGGCATTTTTATGGAGTCCTGTTAGTTGTGAATAAATTAATGAACATCGTTCGACCTGACATTGCGATATTTGGGCAGAAAGATTACCAACAATATATTCTTATAAAGGACATGGTCCAGCAACTATTTACATCAATTGATATTGTTCTTGCCCCCATTATCAGGGAAAATGATGGTTTAGCAATGTCATCAAGAAATAGCTATCTAAATCCTGATCAGCGCTCAAAAGCGGTATATTTATATGAGTCACTTGTTAGAGCAAGCAAAAAAATTTATAAAAATTCCGGGGATTATATGTCAATTCTAGATACGGAAATAGAGAGACTCAATAAAGATGATTTAAATGTTGATTATTTAGAACTCAGAAAAACCGATAATCTAAGTAATGTTGAAGATTATAAAAATATAAGTGGTCAATATATATTACTTGGCGCAATAAGGCTTGGGGAAACAAGATTGATTGATAATATTATTTTATGATCTTCTATTTGGTAGACTTTCGCATAATGTAATTAGTGGCCGTGCTTTTGATCCATATTTTTCTAAAATAACCTTCGCTTCTTTTATATAATTTTGCATAAGTTTTTTTGCTTCCTCTATCCCATAATGGTCCACATAAGTTGCTTTATCCATTTTTTGATCCTTATTTACGGATTTACCTGCCTCTGTTAGTGTTGACTCCACATCAATAAGGTCATCGCTTATTTGAAATATCAAACCAAATAGCTTCCCAAACTCAAATAATTTCTCTTCATCATCACTCCCACTGCCTGCAATAATCGGTCCAGCTGTGAATGCAAAACAGAAGAGATCTCCCGTCTTCATTTGTTGCATTTTTTTTATACTTTCGATAGACGCCTCTTCTGGATTAAGTCTAAGATCAAGCATTTGTCCACCAACCATGCCTTTTCCCCCACTATACAATGCCAAGTTATTTATTAACTTAACCCTACATTCAGCTGACAAATCTTTTTCTCCAGAAATCAATTCAAATGCTAGTGAGATTAGTGCATCCCCGACTAATATTGCAGTCGCTTCATCATACTTTTTATGTAAAGTCAGCTCGCCCCTCCGGTAATCGTCATCATCCATTGCGGGGAGGTCGTCATGTATGAGTGAATATGTATGGATACATTCCAATGCTAGTGCAATTTGAAGTATTTTTGTATAATGAATACCAAAAAGTGTACACGACTCTGCTAAAAGAATAGCCCTTACTTTTTTTCCCTTATTCACAAAAATATACTTGATTGGTTCGACTAACGTCGCAGGAAACCCAGAAATGCCAATCTTTCTGATAAGCAGTTGATCAATCTCTGATCGCAAAATATTATAGCTCTTGCCTAGAGTCATAATCTTACAGATATAAATAATAAAATAGTCATTAATAAAAAATTTGAATTTAATATATATTAATGATGACAAATAATAAATGAATATGTATATGTAATAAATCTTATTTAATTTTATAAATTGGAGTTATTGATTATGGCGGTCCCAAGAACGAAGGTAACCAAATCAAAAAGAGGTATGCGCAGATCAACTGACTTTCTGAAAAGTCAGGCTTATGTTGAAGATAAATCAACTGGTGAGTTGCATAGACCACACCATCTCGATTTAAAAACTGGGATGTACCGAGGAAAACAAATATTAGAGCCTAAGGGGGAATAGAGGGCTGTAGTTATTTGGAAACCCTTCTTTCAACTAACATTTTCTTAATACTAGCAATTGCTTTTGCAGGATTCAGTCCTTTAGGGCATGCTTTTGCACAGTTCATGATAGTGTGACAGCGATATAATTTAAATGGATCTTCCAACTTATCAAGTCGTTCATCTCTTTCATCGTCCCTGCTATCAATTATCCAACGATAAGCTTGAAGCAAGGCAGCCGGGCCAAGATATTTATCAGAATTCCACCAATAACTTGGACATGAAGTTGAACAGCATGCGCACATGATACACTCATATAAACCGTCAAGTTGCTCTCTGTCCTCTTTTGATTGAAGCCACTCTTCTTTTGGATCTTCCTTCTTAGTGTGCAACCAAGGTTCAACAGATTTATGCTGTTCAAAAAAATTCTTTAGGTCTGGAACCAAATCTTTAATTACTTTTTGATGAGGGAGCGGATAAATACTCACTGCGCCCTTAACGTCCTCGATTGCTGTTGTGCAAGCCAATCTGTTAACACCATCAATATTCATTGCACATGAGCCACATACTCCTTCACGGCAAGATCTACGAAAAGTTAAGGAAGTGTCAATATCGCTTTTAATCTTCATCAAAGCATCTAAAACCATTGGGCCACAATCTTCAGTATCGATATAGTATGTGTCAATGGATGGGTTTTGATTATCCTCTGGGTTCCATCTATATACTTTAAATTCACGAATACTATTTTTGTTTTGTGGTTTGGGCCACTTCTTTCCTTCTGTAATTTTGGAATTTCTTGGGAGTGCTAATTCAACCATGCTTTTCTTAATATACCCTCTCTTTTGGTGGAATATAGGCTACTTCATTGCTCAGAGTATATTCATGCACAGGCCTATAATCTATTGTGGTAGTTCTCTCATCATTATCTATCCACGCCAGCGTATGCTTCATCCAATTCTTATCATCTCTTTCTGTGTAATCTTCCCGGGCATGCGAGCCACGACTTTCTTTTCTATTTGCTGCACTTTCAACAGTAACAACAGACTGTACAATTAAGTTATCCCACTCAAGAGCTTCTACTAGATCCGTATTCCATATTAGTGATCTGTCATTAATCTTGATATCGTCAAGACCGTTCCAAGTTTTGTTAATGAGGTCTTTTCCTTCATCTAAAACTTCGCCTGTTCTAAACACAGCACAGTTATTTTGCATTATTTTTTGCATTTGGGATCGTAATTCGGAGGTTGAAGTATTGCCATCTGCATACCTAAACTTATCGAGTCTTTCTAGAGCATTCAGTCCAGCGTTATCAGGAAGTGGTGGCTGATTAGCATTTGCTGTCGTTGTATCTGCAGCTCTCAGCCCTGCAGCTCTACCAAAAACGACCAGATCTATAAGGGAGTTTGAGCCTAGTCTGTTTGCACCATGGACCGAAACGCAAGCTGCTTCCCCGATAGCCATTAATCCATCAACAACACAGTCGGGATCCCCGTTGATTTTTGTAAGAACTTCCCCGTGGAAATTTGTAGGAATTCCACCCATATTATAATGAACTGTTGGTAATACAGGGATTGGCTCTTTTGTTACGTCAACCCCCGAGAATATTTTAGCTGTTTCTGATATCCCTGGCAATCTTTCAGCTAGTACTTCCGGTGCTAAATGCTCGAGATGGAGATGAATATGATCTTTATCTTTGCCAACACCTCTACCTTCCCTAATTTCAATCGTCATGGATCTCGAGACCACATCTCTACTTGCTAAGTCTTTGGCTGATGGAGCGTATCTTTCCATAAATCTCTCACCTTCTGAGTTTGTTAGATATCCACCTTCACCTCTTGATCCTTCTGTTATTAAGCAACCAGCCCCATATATTCCCGTTGGATGAAACTGAACAAATTCCATATCCTGTAATGGTAAGCCAGCTCTGAGAACCATAGCATTTCCATCTCCCGTGCATGAGTGCGCAGATGTCGCTGAAAAATAAGCGCGTCCATAGCCACCTGTGGCAAGGATTGTTTTCTGTGCTTGAAATCTATGAATTGTACCGTCTTCCAAACATAGCGCTACTACGCCAAGGCAGGCTCCATTTTTATCCATTATTAGGTCAATAGCAAAGTATTCTATAAAAAACTCCGCTGAATTACTTATTGCTTTGCCGTAAAGCGTGTGCAGCATTGCATGGCCTGTTCGGTCTGCAGCAGCACATGTTCTTTGTGCAATTCCTTCACCATAATGTGTTGTCATACCACCGAATGGTCTTTGGTAGATTTTCCCATCTTCTCTTCTGCTAAATGGTAATCCAAAATGTTCAAGTTCATATACTGCTTGGGGAGCTTCTTTACATAGATATTCAATTGCATCTTGATCACCAAGCCAGTCTGCACCTTTCACGGTATCATACATGTGCCATTTCCAATCATCCTCACCCATATTTCCGAGTGCAGCAGCTACCCCACCTTGTGCAGCTACAGTATGACTTCTTGTTGGAAATAGTTTTGTAACACATGCTGTTTTTAGACCTGCCTCAGAGCATCCAAGTGTGGCTCTTAAGCCTGCCCCTCCAGCGCCAACAACGACCACATCATAAGTATGGTCAACAAAAGTGTACTCTCTTCCGTTTATATTATGTGTGTTTGACATTATGTAAAGTTATCCCTTTGAATTGTGTAAATTATAAAGTTAGTAGTGAATATGTACACCCAATAATAACGATTGAAACGAAGATATTGTTTAATAAAAGTGCCAATTTTAAATTTTTATTTTCGTGAATGTAGTCCTCAATTATCATTTGCATACCTAATTTCATATGGAAAGCAAAATTAAAGGTTAGGAGTAACGAGAGAAAAAGAATTAATGGTTTTTGGAAGAGGCTTGCAACACCGTCATAGCTCATTCCAGGTATTGTAAATATTAAATACAAAAGAAAAATCAAAATTGGAATATTTAAGACTGCTGTAATCCTTTGCAAAATAAAATGTCTTGTTGGTGAATGTGTCATAGATTTATCCCGCTATATAATGAAGAAAACCAGCCAGAAAATTATAGTTAAAAGTACCCCGCCAATCAGTGTAATTGCTGCCAGCTGATCAACTGTCTTTACCTCAAAGCCTTTACCAGTATCCCAAATAAAATGTCGAAGTCCCCCAAGCATATGATGGAATATAGCCCATGTTATACCTAGCATAATTAACTTACCAATCCATGACCCAATTATAATTGAAAATATTGCATAGTATTGTTCCCCAAGTGCTAGTGATGCTAAAAAAAACATGAAAATTATCATAGAAAAATAGAGCGCCCCGCCAGTTATCCGATGCGCAATCGACATAAGTAAACTCAATTTAAATTTGTAAATTGATAAATGTGGGGATAATGGTTTGTTCATTTGATCTTTATTAAATTAATCACAGTATATTTATAATTGTTCTAATTCAAAATTCCATAAAAATTTTTCTAGCCAACGTATTTTTTGTTAAGTAGTAACTCTGCAATTTGAACAGCATTAAGCGCAGCACCTTTTCGGAGATTATCTGAAACAACCCACATAGCAAGACCATTCTTTACCGATATGTCTTCACGGACCCTGCTTACAAAAGTTGCATAATCGCCAACACACTCGATTGGTGTTACATATTTTTCATCTTCGGGATCATCCACAAGCATAACACCTGGTGAGTCTCTCAGAATTGCTCGTGCTTTTTCAGGGCTGATTGATTTCTCAAATTCAATATTGACTGCCTCGGAATGGCCAACAAAAACGGGTACTCTTACACAAGTGGCAGTGAGCTTGATACTTTTATCTATAATTTTCTTTGTCTCAGATAACATCTTCCATTCCTCTTTTGTAAAACCGTCATCATGGAAAATATCTATATGGGGTATAACATTGAATGCGATTTGTCTTGTAAAGTTTTCGGGCTCTGCTGCCTGATTTACAAATATACCTTTTGTTTGATTAAATAGTTCTTCCATTGCCGCATTGCCAGCCCCTGACACTGATTGATATGTCGATACGACAACCCTTGTTATCTTCGCAAAATCATGAAGAGGCTTCAGCACTACAACTAATTGCGAGGTCGAACAATTTGGGTTTGCAATAATTCCCCTCTTCTTAAAATCCTTTATATCATCGGGATTGACTTCTGGAACTATCAGTGGGACATCATCGTGATACCTCCAAAATGACGAATTATCAATTACAATAGCTCCTGCAGAAGCAGCGATAGGTCCCCACTTCTCTGATATTTTTGAGCCTGCAGAAAAAAGAGCGATATCAATGCCTGAAAAATTGTACGTTTCAAGATTTTTCACTTTTAGGATTTTATCACCATAAGATAGCTCTCTACCCATTGACTTTCTGGACGCGAGTGCCACAACCTCATCACAAGGAAACATTCTCTCGTCAAGAATATTTAATATTTCTCTCCCAACATTTCCTGTTGCACCCACAACCGCGATCTTTATTGACATGGTTTTTTACTCAAGTTTGTGAATTCATTTCTGCAATTATTGCATCGGATATTTCTTTTGTGCCAACTTTTTTCATTCCATCTTGCATTATGTCTGGTGTTCTAATGCCTTGATCTAATGCTGCAGAAATCGAGTCCTCTATCATCTTTGCCTCTTCAGTTAGGTTGAACGAATAGCGTAAAGCCATTGCAAAAGATGCGATCTCGGCGATTGGGTTTGCTATACCTTGTCCGGAAATATCGGGAGCAGAGCCATGAACAGGTTCATACATTGCATTCCTCTTACCCGTATTTGGATTAACAGCTCCAAGAGATGCTGACGGCAGCATTCCCATAGATCCTGTGAGCATAGCAGCTTCATCCGATAGTATATCACCAAATAAATTGTCCGCGACAATAAGATCAAACTGTTTTGGTTTTCTGACAAGCTGCATAGCGCATGCATCAGCTAACATATGCTCAAGCTCCATTTCTGGATATTCGTTCTTGTGGACTTCGGAGACGACATTATTCCAAAAAACACCTGAAATCATAACATTTCTCTTTTCTGTCGACGTTACTTTTCCTGTTCGGGTTTTAGCAAGATCGAAAGCGACTCGAGCTATCCTCTCTATCTCACTGGTAGTATATACCTGTGTATCTACAGCCCTTTTTTGACCATCAGGCAGGTCAGTAATCTCTTTCGGTTCACCAAAATATACCCCGCCAGTTAATTCTCTCAATATCAATATATCAAGTCCTTCTACAAGCTCCTTCTTAAGGCTTGATGCTTCTGCAAGCGCTTTGTAACAAATTGCGGGTCTCAGGTTGGCAAATAAATCGAGTTCTTTTCGAAGT
This sequence comes from uncultured OCS116 cluster bacterium, assembly GCA_902633855.1. GTDB lineage: Bacteria > Pseudomonadota > Alphaproteobacteria > Rhizobiales > TMED25 > TMED25. The sequence goes on along the minus strand of CACPHU010000010.1, from coordinate 25,127 downwards.
CTCAAGAGGCCAGCTTCTGGTCTCACTTCAAATGGCACATTATCCCACTTTGGTCCACCCACTGCACCGAATATTACTGCATCGGATTTATGGGCAAGATCCATAGCTTCATCAGAGATTGATTGACCATGCTCATCATATGCGGCACCTCCAACGAGATCTTTTTCAATTTCAAATTTATGGTTAGAGTTCTTATTGAACCATTCAATTACTCTTTCAACTTCATTTATTACCTCCGGTCCTATTCCATCCCCGGGAAGCATTAATAAATTATATGAACTCATTACTTACCTCAATATTTCCACGTTTAGTAGAATTACAGCCATGGTCTTTGACTTTTAATTTTATCCTCGTAGCTCCCAATTTCGCTGTTTTTTTCCAGGGTTAGTGCAATATCATCTAGACCATTTAGCAAGCAGTGTTTGAGAAATTTGTCGATCTTAAAGTTAATTTTATTCCCATCAGAGGTTGTAATCTCTTGACTTTCAAGGTCAACTGTAAGAGTGGCATTAGATCCCCTCTCTGTTTCTTCCATCAGGAGACTAACCTCTTTTTCATCAAGAACAATAGGTAACATCCCATTTTTAAAACAGTTATTGTAAAATATATCAGCAAATGATGTGGAAATAACAACCTTTATACCGTAGTCAAGAAGCGCCCAGGGTGCGTGCTCCCTGCTTGATCCACAACCGAAGTTATCCCCCGCGACAAGTATTTTGGCATTTTTGTATTGAGACTTATTTAAGACAAAATCTTTGTTTTCTGTTCCATCATCGTTATAACGTAACTCAGAAAACAAGCCTTTACCCAGTCCTGTTCTTTCGATTGTTTTCAAATATTGCTTTGGAATTATTTTATCTGTATCAACATTCACTTCAGGTAATGGGGCAGCAACAGCAGTAATATTTTTAAATTTCTCCATAAATGGCTTCCTACTTCACAAAATCTCTTACATCAACGAAACGGCCAGCGATAGCTGCAGCGGCTGCCATTGCAGGAGACACAAGGTGGGTTCTTCCTCGAAACCCCTGTCTTCCTTCGAAATTTCTATTGGATGTAGAAGCACATCTCTGCCCTGGCAATAGCTTATCAGGATTCATGGCAAGGCACATCGAGCATCCTGGCTCTCTCCACTCAAATCCAGCTGCCATGAAAATTTTATCAAGACCTTCATTTATTGCTTGCTCCTTTACCAAACCTGATCCAGGTACTATCATTGCATTTAAATTTTCATTCACATGGTGACCCTCTACCACCTTGGCAACCTCTCTTAAATCCTCAATTCTTCCATTAGTACAAGACCCTATAAATATAACATCTAACTCAATATCTTTTATTTTAGTACCAGGCTTCAAATCCATATATTCAAGTGCGCTTTTCTTTGTCTCTTTTCTAATTTCATCATCTATGCCTTCTGGATCCGGAACCTCACCATTAATTGATACCACATCTTCAGGGCTTGTCCCCCATGTAACAACTGGTGGTAACGCAGCCGCATCAAGATATACATCTCTATCGAAATATGCATCCTTATCCGAATTAAGTGCATTCCAATAATCCACCGCTCTGTCAAAATCATCCCCTTTTGGCGACCTTGGTCGATCTTTAATATAAGAAAAGGTCTTTTCATCGGGGCCTATCAGCCCAGCCCTTGCGCCACCCTCAATGGACATGTTACAGACCGTCATTCTTCCTTCCATAGAAAGGTCAGAAATCGCTTTACCTGTATATTCAATTACAGATCCTGTTCCACCGCCAGCTCCGATCTCACCAATAATGGACAGAATAATGTCTTTTGCGGTTACTCCATCTGGAGCTGTTCCACCAACATTCACTCTAAAATTTTTTGCCTTTCTTTGAATTAAGGTTTGGGTTGCAAGAATGTGTTCAACTTCAGATGTGCCAATGCCCATCGCAAGTGCTCCGAAAGCACCATGTGTTGACGTATGGCTGTCACCGCACATTATTGTTGTTCCTGGCAATGTAAAACCTTGTTCCGGTCCTACAACATGAACAATGCCTTGTCTTATATCTAACTCATTAAAATACTCAACACCGAATTCTTTACAGTTTTTCTCAAGGGCTTCCACTTGTATTCTTGACTCTTCATCCTCAATACCATTTTTACGATCAGTAGTAGGAACATTGTGATCTACAACAGCAAGTGTCTTTTCTGGACACCTAACCTTCCTTTTGGTCATCCTCAGACCTTCAAATGCTTGTGGTGAAGTCACCTCGTGGACCAAATGCCTGTCTATATAAATAAGTGATGTTCCATCGTCATTTGTGTTTACAAGATGGTCATCCCATATTTTATCATAAATAGTTCTTGATTTGCTCATATAACTGTATCCAAAATTTGTTGTTTATTCTAAAAAAATTATTTTAAAACCTCAATGTATTTCTTGAGAATATTTAGTGCGTTTGACAAGTCTTTTTTATCTATCATTTCTGTTACTGTATGAATATATCTTGTTCCTACTACTATTGCTATAGCTTTTGCTCCGGATCCGGCCTGCTGGCCTGCGGCTCCATCCTGGCCACCCCGGCTTAGTATTGTCCTCTGATAGGAGATCTTATTTTTTTCTGCTAATTTAACAAATTCTTCAACCAGATCACTATCAGATATAAAAGAAGAGTCTTTTATGTGTAAACCAAAGCCTTTCCCGTGCTGAGTGATCCAATCTTTTTCAGGAACACCTGGTGTATCGCAGGCCAGAGTTGTATCAACTCCGATCGCAATATCTGGTTTGACATTAAATGAGGCAGTCTTTGCCCCTCTCAATCCCACCTCTTCCTGGGTTGTAAACACGATAACGAGATCATTACTTAGTTCAATCTTATTCTCATAAAAATACTTCGCAATTTCAATACCGATCCAACATGCAATCCTGTTATCAAGCGCTTTTGAAACAATTTTCTCAGGCATATCTAGAAAAGGCTCATCCATGACAACAAAATCACCAATTTTTATTTTATCCTTAGCTTTTTCACCCAGTCCCGTGTCTATGAAGAATTCATCTGGCTCTGGAATTTTTTTTCGGTCTGCAGGACTTTGGGTGTGTACGGGCTTTCCTTGTGGATTCATTACGGCTCGGATATCCTCTTTTTCTGTACAAATTAGCACCCTTCTTGAAAATAGATTTCTTGGATCAAAGCCACCAACCGGATCAACAAATACAAATCCTTTGCTGTTAATATGACTCACAAGAAATCCAATCTCGTCCATATGGCAGAGCAGTAATATTTTCTTTTTATTTTTTTTCTTTGAGTTTATTTTGCAAATTAAAGAGCCAAGCGGATCAATTTCAATCTCATCAAAATAGGCTTTTACATGTTCGTGTATGAAATTTCTTATTCGTACTTCCCTACCCGCTACAGAGGGAGTCTCGCATAATTCTTTTAGAAGTTTATAATTCAAAGTGAAATCCTCGTTTATTGGTTACAGGATTTATTTTGATTCATTCTCTTCGCCTGTGGCCTCGGGTTGAGATACTTCTTTTGCTTTTTGACGATTTACGTCAATCTTTTCAGCTATTCGAGCAGATTTGCCTCTCCTATCTCTTAGATAGTATAGTTTTGCTCTTCTTACCTTACCTTTTTTTACCACAGAGATAGACTCGATAGTTGGAGAATATACAGGAAAAACTCTTTCAACTCCTTCACCGTATGAAATCTTTCTCACTGTAAAGCTTTCATTAATACCTGAACCAGATCTTCCAATGACAACGCCTTCATAGGCTTGAACTCTTTCTCTGGTACCTTCGCTAATTTTAACATTCACTCGAACGGTATCTCCGGGAGCAAAATCTGGTATTTGTTTGCTTTCCCTTAGCTTGTCTAACTGTTCTTTTTCAAGTTCTTGTATTAAATTCATTTTAACACCCAACTAAGCATGACTTATTCCTGCTATCATTATACTATTGGCTGGCAGTTGTCGATAATTTAACATTGCCAAAATCCACTCATATTAACAAGATTATAGAATCTATGTTTATGCGTGAGATATTTTGTGTTTATATAATTAAATGACTAAAATGTATATAATTTATTTTAAAAAATAAGATTCGAATGAAATTTAACAATATAAGAGAAATTATCAACGCCATCAAAAGCAAAGAGCTGTCCCCAAGGGAAGTTACCGAATATTACTTGAATAGAATTTCAGAGCACAATCACAAATTCAATGCATTCATAACAATACTCGAAGACGAAGCCCTGAAAAAGGCAAAAGAAGCAGAAAGTGAAATCTTAAATGGGGTATACAAGAGTCCCCTTCATGGCATCCCATATGCTGCAAAAGATATAATTAACACCGCAGGAACTCGTACCACAAATGGATCAGCTTTGTATAAGGACTTTATTCCAGAGCATGATGCATATTGTATATCTAAGATGAACGATGCAGGTGCTATATTACTAGGCAAAACAAATACTCATCAATACGCAGCAGCCTCTACAACTATAAATGCACATTTTGGGACAACGAGAAATCCACACAACCCGCTAAAAATTGTTGGGGGCTCCAGTGGTGGTTCTGCCGCTGCAGTAGCAAGTAAATTTGTTCCCATCTCACTTGGAACAGACACAGGAGGATCTATTCGGACTCCATCATCACTATGCGGTATTGTTGGTCTAAAGCCAACCCATGGCGCAATCAGTCTCAGTGGGGTTTTTCCAAACTCACCGAGTATAGACCACGTTGGACCAATGTGCGAATCTGTTTACTCCACAGCCTTGGCCTATAGCGCCTTAGAGGGATATGACCAAAATGACATGAAATCAGTTGAGCATAAGAAAATTGATTTGTCACTACTTGAAAGTGATATTAAGGGTCTCAAAATTGCGATATGTCCCGACATATATCAAAACCAAGAACTAGATGGTGAGGTCGAAGGTTCATATGAACACGCAAAATCATTACTCGAAGATCTTGGCGCAAGCATAACAACAATCAATTTTGAGGATGTGGATATAATACAAGATTTATTCTATGGCATCGCAGGCCCGGAATTCACAAAAGTTCACATCAAACAGTATTCTGAAAATCCTGAAAGTTTTGATCCTGATGTTCGAAAGAGAATGGAATGGTCCGTAAAAGTAGATATAGATGATTATCTGACGGCACTTGATAACAAAATCAAAATGACAAGATCGATTGAAAATAAAATTAAAAAATTTGACGCATTAATAACACCGGCCACACCTTTTACAGCGCCACTTATAGAGGACCTTAACGCAAAAATAAATCAGAAAAATTATGATTATTCAGCTAATTATCATAGACAGTTCTTTAGTCCCTTTAATGTTACGGGCTTACCGGCTTTGGTCTTACCAATTGGAAGGGATAGGTCAAATATGCCAATTGCAATGCAAATTGTAGGCAAGAAATGGGACGAAAGTAAAATACTTCAAATAGCCTATAACATTGAAGCTAATATTATGTATAATAACAACATCAGTTTTTAGGAGATTAATATGGAAATAATAGACTTAAGCCGTGAGCTATATCACCGCACCCCACAATACCCAGGACAGCCTCCTATCATTCATGGTGTTTGGAAAAGTCACGAAGAAGCTTTTGCAGACTCTGGCAATATCCAAGGGAACTCTGTGCATTATTTTTCGATGCCTGACCATGGGGGGACACATATTGATGCCCCAAGACATTTTAGTATTGATGGGACGCCAATTAATGAATATCCACTTGAAAATTGTATTGTGAAAGGTATTTGTATCGATTTACGACACGTAGAACCAAAATCAGAGATAACGTCCTCAGATTTGGAAGAAGCCGTTAAAAAAACAGGCCAACCGATTCCAGAAAATGGAACTTTACTACTTTGCACAGGCCATCACGAGAGGACTTTCCCATCAGCTGCTTATTCAACCGATAACCCTGGAGTGAATATTGAGGCAACAAAATGGATCGCAGAACAGGGTTTTGTACATTTTGGTATCGACTCGATGCGACCGGGCCCAATTGGAGATGTAAATTCGCTCGTACATAAAATATGTCATGAGGTAAATATCACACATCTGGAGAGCTTGTGTAATCTCGAGAAACTACTTGGGAGGGGGGAATTCACATTCATTTGTCTACCGTTAGCTTGGAGGGGTGGAACAGGCTCGCCAGTAAGGGCGGTAGCAGTTTTTGATATGTAAGATCCAATGAGCCCACAACCAAAACCACCGAGAAGGGTAATTGTAGGAAACAGGGAGGACGGCCGATCTTATGTTGTGTCAGATACTGAAAACCCCTACCAGTATAATCGAGGTGGTGGTTCAACAATCTATTTTAATGAAATCTGGACATTTGATAACTGCCCGGTTGATATATTAAATCATTCAGACGGCGCAGATAGACCGCTCTCTCACTCGCCACCATTAAATGGCGCACACTTTAGGGTTATTGAGTCAAAGAAAGAAGATAATAAAAAAATTGACCAAGAAAAAGCAGATGAATTTTTTGCGTCGATGAATAGAACAGGACTCTCTGAAAAAATGAAAAGTGAGAAGCATTGGAATATGCATCGCACCCGCACGGTTGATTATGGTGTTGTGACAAAGGGCAAAAGAACCCATGTTTTACCCGAAGACGAATTAGTCATGTATGAGGGTGACATAATTGTTCAGCTTGGTCATTTTCATTCATGGGATAATAGTCATGGGCCAAACGAAATGCTCTTTATTATGATTGGTGGTGATGATAATGACTGACATAAGGCGAATAGTAATTGGGCAACTTCCAAATGGCGAAATAAAAAAGATAAGTGATGGAATTGCTGAAGATATCATTACTGATAATGCTAGACCAGGATATAAATCAACAAAAATATGGGCGACATTACGCAGCCCTGCTAATTTTGGTAGCGACGCGAAAGAGGAAAGTGACAGTTACCCACACACCCTGATACCTCCAAAATCAGGATCAATATGTAGATTTGTGACTATACCCCCTGAAAAGGAGTACATCAACAAAGTTACAAAAGAGGATGTCAAAAATTTTTACAAATCCATTAATTCAATCGAACTCTTCAGTGCCAAAAATTCAAAGCATCCATATATGCACAAAAATAATTCTTTAGATTATATTTACGTAATGAAAGGCTCCATCTTTTTAATTTTAGACGAAGATCAAGTTCAGCTAAATCAGGGTGATACCATAGTCAATCTTGGAGGAAACCACGCCTGGAGTAATAGAACAGATAGTGTATGTGAACTTTTTATTTCCTCGCATAGCAGCTATTAAATCAGACTGATCTACTCTCTCTCCACCATATTGCAAGACCTGCTAATATGACAAGACATGCCCCAAAAATAGTTTGCGAACTCGGTAGTTGATTAAAAATATAATATCCCATAATTGTTGATCCAATGATTTGTAAGTATAGAAATGGTGCAATAATTGATGATGGGGTTATCCTGAATGCCTGCGTTAGTAGTAAATTTGTTATAATTGATCCAAAAGCTATAACTGCCAGTAAAAACCATTGGAATGTGTCTGGCATTACAAGTGCAACGCGATCATATCCTGTAATACCACCAAAAATGAATATAGCTGTCATCATGATAACTGCTGTAATTGCCGTATAATATTGAAACACGGGAAGTCTTGCTACATTTGCCCATTTTCTTGCCATCAATGCTGAGAGACCGTGAAATAATGCCGCTAGGGCTGGAAATACTGCGCCCCATCCAACATCATCAAAATTTGGTCCGATCACAAGCAGAGCTCCACCCATTCCAGCCAAAACAGCAATCCACCTATAAATGCCCACTTTTTCCCTCAATAGTATAGATGACAAAGCAGTTATAATGATGGGTTGTATGAAAAAAATAGCAACAGCATCCACAAGTGGGAGGACTGATAATCCGGCATAGACACATAATGTCCCAAGACTTGCAAGAATACCTCTCACTAATAACGGCCAGCTAGGTTTGGCGATCCACTCCTCTTTTGGAAGATACAAATATATATAAACGCTCAATACTACAACATGTAGCATGAATCTGGTAAAAGAAACCTGCGGAGGCGCCATGGCATCGCCGAGAAGTTTTACAGATGCCTCAATAAATGGCACTGTCAGAATGAAACCAAAGGTGAATAGCGTACCCTTGGTTGAGTCATCAATAATTTTTATTTGAGCCATTTTTTTCAGATTATAAATTTACAATTTAATACTGTATTGGTTTAATTTATCTTCATCAATATTTATTCCGAGGCCAGGACCGTCGTCGGGAGTGATTATGTGACCTTCAATAACTTTGACTGGATTTTCTGCTATATCATCTGACAAATATTGACTAGATAAACTCGCATCCCAGTCAAGAGATGGGAGTGCTCTGGTGAAGTGGGCTATCGCCGCACTTCCAATTGATGTGTTTGCAGCTTTTCCAGCAAGATTTATATGCATGTCATATGAATGCATCAGATTTGCGGCTTCAAATAATTGCGCTACGCCTCCAAATTTGATCATTTTGAGGCTGCCGCCATTTGCCGCTTTACGATCGTGATGTATCTTTATATCATCAATATTGTGGATTCCTTCATCCACACCAATAGGTGCATACGATCTTGCGTTGCATTCCACCATTGTATCAATATCTTTTCCAGTTACCGGCTGTTCAAAAAAGTCCAATCCGATATCACCCGTCTTTGAAGCAAAAATTAATGCATCGCTTCTATTAAAACCCTGGTTGGCATCCGCTGAAAGCGTATAATTATGATCAAGAATTCTTTGGGCCTGATAGGATCTCTCTATATCCTCGTGAACATTATTTGTGCCTACTTTAACTTTGAAAGAAACAAAACCTTGGTCGACTTTTTCTGCCAGCAACTTAAACTCATCATCACCACCAGCAACCAGCCAAATCATTGGAACCTTATCTCTCTTTGCTCCGCCGAGAGTTTCGTATAGTGGTTTATCCTCTGATTTACCAGATAAATCATATAATGCCATATCAATTGCAGATTTAGCGCCCGAGTTTCCATAGATTGTTGATGATATTACGTCTTTAATATCACTTTGTTGCAGAATTTCTTTTCCTAGTAATCTATCTTTCATAAAATCAATTGCAGCAACCATACCGCGAGATGTTTCACCGTTAAAAAAAGGAGCATAAGGTGCCTCTCCCCAACCAACTTTTCCGTTATTCGCGGTTATTTTTACAACTGTATTATCGCAATACTCAATATGCACTCCTGACATTTTTAGTGGCACCAAAAGCGGTACCTGGATTATGTATGTCTCAATATTTTTTATTTTAAACATATACGAGCAGTATCATAATTTGATTGTATTATTCAACTTCGCAGACTCTTCCATTGCAAGTGTAATTATTAAATTCTTTCTTGCATCTGTGGGTGTTGCAATTGGGCATGGTCGATCCATTGATAAGTGGTCTAACCAGACGCGAGTCTCATCAGCCACAGGACCCCAATAATCTCCAAGATGCCAATTACCGGGGGTTGAGCTAGATAAAAATGCAGTATTAAATTCAAGATCGGGAATATAGGCATGAGGTATACCGTTATTTGTAATTAACAACTCATCTGTATGATCATCATTTAGAATTAATGCACCATCATCCCCATATACCTCAAATCTTACACCCATACCTAACTGTGGAGAGTGCGAAGGAAGCGCAAAAAATACGCCTAAGTTTACGATTGCACCATTATCAAATTTGATTAAACTCCATGTAGTATCATTTACATCAAAACCTGCTTCTCGAAAAACCGTTCCCGCACCTCGAGCAGTGACTTCAACTGGCTCAATGCCATCAAGGTACCAACACGCAACATCAACCCAATACGTTAGAACATCTACCACAGGTGTGGCCGTACTTGACCTCTTCAATATTTCAATGCCTTGTGCACGTGTATTGCAAGCCCGCGCCGAAATAGATAGGATGTTTCCAATTCGTCCTTCAAGCAGCTGATCTTTACCTGAGAGATATCTTCTTTTGAAACGTTGAGCATAACCGACTCTGAATAATGTTCCTGTCTCTTCAGATTTTTTTATCATTTTATCAGCCTCATCAACCGAAAGTGCTATTGGTTTTTCAACTAAAACCGGCTTACCTAATTCAAGCGCATGCATTACTGAGTCAAAATGTTCATGCTCACTTGTCGACACAATCACAACATTGACATTCGGATCTGAGATTAATTCATGATTGTCATCTGTAAATTTTTGAGCATTGGATTTGGCTGCGAGTTTTTTTGCATTTTCAATATTTATATCAGAAACTCCTAAATATTTTACGGCAGGGTGACCAGATGCTAAGATCGCTCTCAGAGATCCAATCCTTCCAGAACCAATAACTGCTAAACCAAGTTCTTTCTGGGACATTTTAAATTTTACCTTTAAGTGAGCTTATGACATCCTCTACGAGGTTTCTTGATGATGTCACTTCACCTGCATAAATCCTCTTTGTCACTTCGACAATTTTATCATTAATTGGAGTTTCAATACCAAGTTTTTGGCCGCCTTCAGATACCCATCCGTTGATAAGATCAACTTCACTCAGGCGTCCTTTCCTGTGATCTTGCAGTACGGTATTTAGTGCCGTAGGACCGACGTGTTTTGTAATAGTATCAAGTAAGAGTTCCTGGACTCTGTTTGACGTATTAATTTCTTCTTGGGTTAGTCCCATAATTGGCTCTAATTTATAACCAAGACCTTCACCAACCTTAAGAGCTTCCTCTCCGGCCTTCAGCATAAGGTCTCTCATACCATCCATTTCAAAAGCTTCAGCAGGCCGCAGATCCCCAATGGCCTTTATCCCCATTCCCATGGCATTGACAATTAATTTCATCCATTTTGCGGATAAAATTGCATCACTTATGCCGACCTTACCAGCAAATTTTAGTACTTCTTCAACATCTGCAATTCTACTTTTCATTTCAGGGGTCAGCGCACCAAGACCAAACCACGTTCCCTCAGGGGGAGTATTTCTTTTAACTAACCCTGGGTCAAACAGTTCAGACGATAACTCAGCGACACATCCTATGGTCCTGTGCGACCCAACTATTTCAGAAATTTGTTCTGCCATCATACAATTTTGAACCCCTACCAAGATTCCATCATCAGCTAAATATGGTTTTATTAGTTCGCATGTCCAAGCCGTGTCATATGCTTTGACAAAAACTAGGACAATGTCAAACTTCTCGGTAAATGTTGCTAAATCGCATAAATGGTAGGCATCAACATTGACTTCTAATGTTCGGTTCGGCATTTCAATCTTAAGTCCATCTTTTCGCATCTTTTCAACATGCTCAGGCCACTGATCAATCATTTTTACATCCAGACCATTACTAATTAGATCCGCAGAAACGCAGCTACCATTGGCGCCTGTACCGATTATTGCAATTTTCTTTTTCATCTTTATCCTCATCCCATTTTCACAAAGTAGTAGACAGCATTTACAAATAATGCCATGTAATAAAATCATGGTCTACAATAAATTAAAACTTATTTTTATTATCATATTACCATTTGGAGTGGGCTATTTATTATCTTTCTTCCTGCGAAATACGAATGCAATATTAGCCCCCGAATTAACACTAACATTTTCACTAAATGCAACTGAGATTGGTTTTTTAACAAGTATTTTTTTCTTCGCTGGAGCCGCCCAATATATTCCCCTTGCCATTCTTTTGGATAAATATGGTCCAAAAAATATATATATTGGCGAAATTATCCTAGCAATAATTGGATGCATCATCACAACATATGCAGATAGTTATTTAATGCTTGTTATTGGTCGGGCCTTTCTCGGCTTGGGCATTGGATCTTGCCTTACCACAGCGTTAAAATCCGTAACAATATGGTTCCCCAGTCAATTTTGGGCAACCGCAAACGGTATGATATTATTTAGTGGTTCCATTGGCGCCATATTATCCACAAAACCTCTACAAGTATTCATGAACTTCTATGAATGGAGAGATCTTTTTTTCATGGGTTTCATAATCTGCCTAATACTGCTTTCCGTGGTTATCCTATCAATGCCCAACAAAAAAAGTGAAAACCAATCCAATGATGAGTCTAATTTCTACGTCTATATGCAAATCATAAAAAATAAAAATTTTTATACACTCGCACCTGTCTCAGCTCTTGGTTTAGCAAGTTTTTTTACTATTCAAGGGCTATGGGCAAATGGATGGATGGCTGATGTTGCCGGTTTGTCACAAGAAGAAATTGGGTTGAGACTCTTAATTGTTGCTATAGCAATGTCCTTTGGAACACTCGGCAATGGTGCCTTAGTAGATTATTTATCTAAAAAAGGTTTCAACAGAGCAAAATACCTTGCTACAGGATTGATGATGCTTTTTATTGTTCAAATTTTCTTTGCACTAAATATTGATACAGATGGCTATTGGCAATGGGTTATTTTAGGACTTACTGGAAATATAGGTGTTTTAGTACATCCCATACTTAATAAAACATACCCCTCAGGCTATTCAGCAAGATCTATATCAACCATCGCAGTCTCAACATTCTTATTAGTTTTTATTATTCAGTTCGGCATTGGTTATATATTAGATCTATGGGGACCTGATGAATCTGGTGCATATCCAGTGGTTGCTTATAATTATGCATTTGGTATGTTAATAATTATTGAGATTTTATTCTTTAGTTGGATGTTGCTAAACATACGCAGGCTTAAAATAAATTTTTGAACCAAAATCACATGTTAAAGATTAAAGAAATTACAATTCATAATATTGCCCTCCCGCTCCAAGAGACAATACGTATGTCGAAAGTTATAATTGAAAAAAGCAATAGCATACTTGTAAAAGTTAAAAGTACTGACGATATCTCGGGATGGGGTGAGGCAGCTTCATCTCTATCTATGACTGGGGAGAGTTCAGCCGGAATGATATTAGCCCTTGAATATATTAAAAATGAGATCATAAACAAGGAAATAGAGAATGTTGGAGAGATATATGAACTGATACAACGATCAATCTATGGAAACTACGCCGCAAAATCCGCAATAGAAGTTGCATTGTTAGACCTATTCGCCAAAACTCAGAAAAAAACTTTCTCTGAACTAATTGGAATAAAGCAGCGAGAAGAACTTCCCATTATTTGGCGTATTGCAGGGGCGAAAAATGAGACAGATGAAGCAAAAAAAATGAAAGATGATGGCTTTTCTGCATTTAAAATAAAAGTGGGAGCAAATACAATCCCTGAAGATTTATCTAGGGCTGAAAATTTAAGACGGGTCCTGGGCGAACATATCCAACTTACAGCAGACGCTAATGCAGGATATTCATCAAAAGATGCCCTAGAGTTATGCTCGAAAATAGATCGCGCTGTCCTGGATTATATGGAGCAGCCAGTAAATGGTTACGATGTTGAGACCATGAAAAAATGTAATTCTCTTATGGATATTCCACTAAGCGCAGATGAAGGAATACACTCGCAATCAGATCTTATTCTTCACAAAAAAATGGATGCAGCTGATGGTGCGAGTTTAAAATTGATAAAATTTGGTGGAATTAAAGCTTTACTCTTAGCCGTCGAATATATGAAGGAGCAGAATATGCATGTGAATATTAGTGGTAAAGCTGGAGACTCATCCGTTAGTGCCGCTACGATAGGTCACATATCTCATGTAGCAAGTAAGCTTGATTGGTTCAGCAATGTCAGCATCCAATACCTCGCTGACGATATCATCAAAAACCCTATGGCTATTCAAGATGGGAAAATTATACTAAGATCAGGTCCGGGGCTTGGTATAGAAATCGATGAGAATAAAGTTGAAAAATATAAAATATAGGGTTGTGTGAATGCTACATATAAAAGGCAGAAAAACTTCTGGTAATGTGATGAAAGTGACATGGATATTGGAAGAGTTAAAAATACCGTACGAAAGAGAAGATGTTGGCGGTAAGTTTGGCAAGAATGATGAACAAGATTACTTAGATCTGAATCCAATGGGGCTCGTACCAACACTTATTGACGGTGATATTATCCTCTGGGAATCTAATACAATTGTACGCTACATCGCGAATAAATTTAGTTCCGGTGACTTATCACCAGTTGATGATGGGGAAAGAGCTATTTTAGAGCTTTGGATGGACTGGCAATTATTTGCAATAAACCCAATGATGAGACCTATCTATCATGGAATGATAAGAACTAAGCCCGAAGATAGGAACTGGGATGAGATCAATAGGAATATTATGCGTGGAAATGAATTATGGGCGATATTAGACAAACATCTCGAAGATAGAGAATATATCGGTGGTAATAAGTTAACCATTGCTGATTTTCCAGTCGGACCTGTCATTCATCGCTATCACTCTATTGTCGAGGATAGACCAGCAACACCAAATATCGACAGATGGTATAACAATTTGAAAAAGTCCGCAGCATACCAAAAAATTGTAATGATACCGCTTGAATAATCTATTCAAGAAGGGCATTAATCCCATATTTCTCAGCAATTTTTTCTAATTGCTCATAAACAGCTGGTGTAATTGGAATTCCCAGTTTCGTGTTCTCTTCTATTGCCATAGCTTCAGGTTCACCATGAATGTAAACTTTATCCTGGCCGGGCTCTTTTTTTGCATTTCTGATAATGTCATACGTTGCATCCATCTCTTTTTGAATTTCCTCGGGGTCCCGAAACCCATCAAGCCTAATCGCTCCCATCAGATGACCCATTGCAGGTCTTTCAGTACCGCGCGCACCTTTAATTCGATCGGCAAAAGATGTTCCAGTAATTGCGCCACATAAAAGTTCCACCATCAAGTTTAAACCGTAACCTTTATGTCCACCTCTATCCATTCCAGCACCACCAAGTGGGAGCAGAGGCGCACCATAAGTAAGTACGCCGTTGTCATCTAAAACGGGCTCATCCCCGGTTGGAGAAACCCAGCCTTCTGTAATATCCCTGCCTTCGCGCAAAGCCGTCTCAATTTTTCCAACTGCAACTGTAGTTGTTGCCATATCCAATAGGAAATTTGTATAGTCACCACCCGGTATCGCAACAGACATTGGATTGGTACCAAGCATTGACTCTCGCGCATAAGTTGGCGTCATTCTGCCGCCACTATTTGACATCGATATACCAATAAAACCTCTGCGCATGGCGATATCTGACCAATAACCAGCAAAACCAAAATGGCTGGAGTTGGCGACCCCAACAAATCCTGTACCATACTCTTCAGCAACCTCCATAGCCTTTTGTATTGCTTTGTTTGCAGCAATTATGCCAATAGCATTATCTGCATCAAGGAGCCCTGTTGTGTTTGTATTCATTTTTAAATCAAAGTTTGGGTGGAGATTTAATGTACCCTTTTCAAGCCTCACAATAAAGTAACTTAAACGCGCAGCCCCATGACTTCTTACGCCTCTCAGATCTGCTCCCACTAAAACATCGCCAACAAGATCAGCATCATCAGGTTCAACCCCAACTCTTATGAGTGCTGTCGATAAAAAATTTTTTACGACCGATGTGTCATACCTTTTTGTTCCCTTGGGTAATGGCGATGTTTCAACCATAATCTAGCTCCTTCAAAAAATAGACAGTAAAGATACAAATCTGTTATAATATATTTTAAAAATTTATTTTTAGGAAGGGATTTGATGATGAAAAAAAGGTCAGGCGCGCATGTATTAGTTGAGTCGCTAGTCAACGAAGGGCTAACTACTATATTCGGAATACCTGGTGTTGATACCTTAAGTGTTTATGATGCCTTCCTTGATCATCCATCGGTAAGAGCTATCAATGTTAGGCATGAACAAAGTGCTGTTTTTATGGCTGATGGATATTACCGCGCAACAGGAAATGTAGGTGTTGCTCTCACAAGTGGTGGCCCAGGCGCATTAAATACACTGACTGCAATGGGTACCGCTCATAATGATTCATCAGCGATACTGCATATTCTTAATGATAATCCTGCCCACGTGCGAGCAAAGGGACGAGGCTATTTTCATGATGTGAGAGATCAATATGGAATATTTAGACCTGTTATTGATTTCGGCTATCAAGCAACAATGCCACATGAAATCCCCGACTCGATTAGAACGGCAATGACGGCCCTGAAAAGCAGAAGGCCAAAACCCTCATTAGTAGAGATTGGCGGCGATGCATTTAAGATTGCTACAGATATTGCTATCGGTGACAAATCGTCGAGCCACAGAAGAAAAGCAAGTGATGAGGAATTGGGTCAAATAATAGACGCACTATCAAATTCGAAAAAACCAATAATTTGGTCTGGCGGTGGCATCGTTCATGCAGATGCATCAGAAGAATGTATTAAATTTGCAGAAAGACTTAATGCACCTGTAATTACATCTCAAACAGGAAAAGGCTCTATTCCATTCGACCATCCTTTGCACGTTGGAAATTGGAGCAATGAAAAACCAGTTAGAGAATTTATTGATGATACCGACCTTGTCATCATACTTGGTAGCCGCTTGTCTTACTTCCCAACAGGTGGCTGGACATTAAAGTTTCCAGGTAAAGTCATCCAAATCGATATTGACCCAGCTGAGCTTGGGCGAAACCATCCAGTACACATGGGCGTAGTAAGCGATATAAAAGATGCCCTAACAAGACTCAATAACCACATTGTAAGTAAAAAAATCAAATTCAATACCAGTGAGCGCAAACCTGAAATAAAAGCGTTGATTGATAAAATCCATACAGCATTAGGCAAACCAGTCGAGGTAGACGTTCTTGATCAACTAAGATCAGCCTTGCCACATGAATCCATTGTATTTAATGATCCAACGACCATCGTTTTTTGGATGCGCTCATATTGGAAAACATACCTGCCAAGAACATGGTTCGTACCTTCAGGTTTTGGAACACTTGGTTTTGCCCTACCATCTGCCATCGGCGCAAAGGTTGCAAAACCAGATGTACCGGTTGTAGCTATGCACGGTGATGCAGGTGTCATGTTTACAATCCAAGATCTCATGACAGCTGTCGAGCATAACATACCCGTTATTCTTTTTGTATTTAACGATCAAGGATATGGTGTAGAAAGACGCCATCAAGACCATCTCTATGGGAGAAGAAGTGGTGTTGATATTCAATCACCTGATTTTGTAGGACTTGCTAAGTCATTCGGGGCACATGGAGTAAGAGTAGATGATCTATCTAAAGTTGGGGAAGCTGTTAGCGAGGTCTTAAATATCAACAAGCCAAGCTTGATAGAAGTACCGTGTGATTTCAAACATCCAGGATATGGCTCCTTCATTGACTGGTCAAAGCAGTAAGTATTCGATTTAGCCCAAATATTTAATGGATCTAATACTCATATCTCAAATAATAATTGTTTGCTTGATTGGTGCCATGTCGCCGGGACCCAGCATGGTCGTTGTTATAAATAATGCCATCACAAAGAGCCGGGTCAATGGTATCATAGCCGCAATTGCTCATGGTATTGGAATTGCTATTTATGCATTATTTGCAGTTTTGGGGATTGGGCTGATCATTCAAACAAGCTTCCTCATTTTTAATGGATTACAAGTCCTATCGATTGCTTTTTTATTTTATCTTGGAGTTCAGTCGCTGAGAAATACAGACGAAATTGATTTTGAGGATGCCTCAATAAAAAGTGGGGTCACTTCGTTTGCCCAAGGTTTTGCAATCTCAATACTTAACCCTAAAATCTTCATATGGTTTGTGGCGATTTACTCTCAATTTATGTCGATAGATAATAATTTAACTCTAAATGCTACACTAGTTATTACAGCTGGAATTGTTGATACTCTCTGGTATGTACTTCTTGTTTATTTGGTGACCACAGGAATGATATTTGAACTAATAAAAAGTAATTACCGTTTTATACATAAGTTCATTGGAATTTTGTTTATAATTTTATCTGTTGGTCTAGGTTTAAATGTACTGATCAATTTCTCGCTTTAAATAATGAGGTAAATTTTCGTAATGGCTTTCATTTTTATTGGTCTTGCAATTTATGTACTTCCTATTCTTGTATTTCACTACACCATTAATAAATATGATAATGAGCTCGATGGAATGCCATTTACAGCGCAAGAGCTTGGACAAGAAATATTGAATGATTTTGAAATAAAAAACGTCGATATTGAGCCAACAGAAATGGGTGACCATTACGACCCTGATAGAAAAAAAATCAGAATAAAAAAATATAGGTTAAACCGTAAAAGCCTTACTGCACTATCGATTATAACGCATGAGATTGGCCATGCCATTCAAGATAAAGAAGGATATGAGCCCTTATCAAGACGTCAAAAAATCATTAAAAGTACGACGTGGATATCAAGACTTGCAGGGGGTATAATGTATATCGGTATTGGGCCCATTATTGCAACTGGGTTGATACCACTTATTAAAATTGCTGGGGCCCTCGTTGCACTTAGTATAATCATAAATGTCGTTTTACATCTCATCACTCTGGATGTTGAATTTGATGCCAGCTATAAGAGGGCGCTACCAATTCTTAAGGAGAAAATACCGAGTGAGTACTTTAAGTCTTGTAATACGGTTCTGACCGCTGCTGCATTTACCTATGTTGTGGGATCACTGGCAAGTTTTTTAAGCTTAAGATATGCTTGGCCAATTATAAGAAAAATTTTTAGATAATCAGGATTCAACTTTTTTCACATTATCAGACATTGATTTGCCTTGCTGTATGGCATATTCCTGCAAGTCTGCAACTTTATCAGTTTCATCAACAATCTCATCGCCCAGGATTGTTTCAATAACATCTTCCATAGTGATAATCCCAGCGACCCCATTATACTCATCAATTACAAGTGCAATATGCTCGTGACTTTTGATAAAATCATTAAACATGTTGAGCATGGTATGGGTTTCAGGAACAGTAATAATCTTTCTCTTAAAATCCTTTAGCTGTTTATGATTTTCATCATCAAGTAAGTGCTCTAGGACCTCATCTTTTAAGACATAACCAATAATATTTTCTGACTCTTTACTTTCTTCAAGCAGGATCCGGCTAAAAATCAGTTCTTCTTGAAGTTCATAAAATTCATTCGCATACATATCTGCTGGCTCTGACACAATCACGGATCTTGGCGTCATAACGTCTTTAACTTGAACATTTTTAAAATGTAGAAGATTATAAATAAGTTTACTTTCGACTTCATCAAGTTCACCTTCGCTCGACCCAATGTCAGCCATTGCTAAGAAATCAGCTCTTGAGAAGATTTCTTTGTTATCATTGTTTTTCATAAGGAATTTTTTCGTATATACCTGCAAAAACCAAATTACAGGCATCAGTAAAATTAGCAGAAACTGTACGCTCTTTGCCGTGAAAGGGGCAAGTCTTTTCCAGTTATTAGCGCCTATTGTTTTTGGTGTTATTTCTGAGAAAACGAGTATGGCAAAGGTCATCGCAATTGGTACAAATAGAGCTGTTACCGTTATATGATTTGGCCATAGTTTAGATGCTTCTTTTCCAACACCAATGGCACAAAATGTATTAGCAATCGTATTGAGAGTTAAAATTGCCGATAATGGTCTGTCTATATTATTTTTGAACTCGTTGAGAAGTTTACCTGTTCGCGTGCCCTCATTTAATTTCGCTTGTGTGTATGATGGTGTAGTACTCAGAAGAGCAGCTTCGAGCATAGAACAGAAAAAAGATATTCCTATGGCAGCAATCAAATAAACTATTAAGGCTGTATACATTTATTTGATAGTTAAACTTTCTGCTTATTATAAGAAAAAGATTTCATCCAATGCATTTTAACCAAATTTAATTTAGATTCAATAATAATAATTTTAAATTTACTTTTCGAGATATTAGCTACCTATAAATACCATAGATAATTTTATTAAACTCTTCAGGTTCTTCAAATTGAACCCAGTGACCTGTATTATCAATAACATGACAATTTACCTCAGGAATGAGCTCTTTCATTCTATCTTTAGCATTATCAATTCCATTGATTAGAGTCACATCAAACTCGCCCCAAATAATATCAATGGGCTTGTCAACCTCTAATAATCTTGCTGGCAGATCGTGAGTTGCAACAATATCCAGGCTCCGCGCCTTACCTCCTCGTGTATTCAAAGTCTGAACTGCTATTGCTAAATCATCAATCTTCTTTTCTTTGTGTAACATCATGACTGATAAATTAAAACGTTGTGCTTCAAATAATTCTTCCTTCGAATTTACATCTCTCCAACTTTTCATCTTTGGTCGCTTAAATGGCATATTACCTGTTCTATTATATCCAACAAGCGTTAACCGTGAGACTTTCTGATGGGCAAATTTCATCATATGGGATCCAATGGCAGAGCCAAATGAGAAGCCTACTATATTGTATTGTTCATCAGGTAATAATTCGTCGAGTGCATCCACCAATATTTGTGCATATTGATCTAGTGTTGGAAGATATGGTAATAATTCAGACTCGCCAAAGCCTGGCATATCGGGTACTATTATACGAAATTTTTTTGATAATTCATATATATTGTTTAACCAGTGCATCCATGACCCATACCCACCGTGCAGCATAACTAATATTGGACCAACCTCGCCCCATTGACGGAATGAAATTTCAGTGTTCTCATTCGTTTTTACAAAAACCTGTGATGAGGCATCTTTTAGTGACTGGATTTTTTGATTGTAATCTAGCTCTATCATATAAATTACATAAACAATTTATTTATTATTGTATAGAATAATATGGTAAATTATATTCGAATAGTCACATCACTTACCCATTGAGGATAAAATTCGTTACCCTGCATTGCACAGCAAGTATTTCAGATACTATTTTCTTGGCATGGCGCCATCTATGCAAGCAGTGTGGATCACGCGACTTGTAATGAGCTGGATTGCTTGGGATCTTACTGGTTCAAGTGCTTATGTTGGTTTGCTGTCTTTTTTCTTGTTCGTGCCATACATCACAACAATACCTTTTTTTGGGGTACTATTAGACCGGATCGAACCTCTCAGAACTGCTATCATAGCCCAGATAATACAAGCATTGGCGGCATTCACTATTTTTATAATGCACATTACAGATAGCCTATCCATATTTTCATTGTGCACGGTAGCTGTAATAATTGGTACAGCAAATAGTGCACAAGGCTCTGCTAGGCAGACAATCGTACCTCGAATTGTTGATAAACCAACAATTGCAAATGCAGTTGCCTTCAATGCGATGAACTTTCAAATTGCAAGAATTATTGGACCAAGCGTTGGAGGTATCCTCATTGGTTTAATTGGAACGAAATATACCATCTTGTTTTCTTCATTCTTTTTCCTGCCAGCACTGATAACCCTGCCGATGATTGTGTTAACACCGAAGCAAGGTGAAAGCATAAAGAAAGAGTCAAACTTTATTTCAGAATTGGTAGATGGAGCGAGGTTTGCTCACAGAAATGCTGTTATTTTTGAGTGCATAATTTTAACATTTATATCATCGGTCATTATTCGCGGTTGCCATGAATTACTTCCCGCATTAGCTGATGGCAAATTCAATATGGGTGTTGAAGGCCTTGGTCAAATTATGGCTGCAGCAGGAGCCGGGGCTTTAATCTCTTCATTTTTAATTGCATCAAGGAAAAAAACCTACAACGATAATGGGATTCCGATCATTGCAAGGATTTCCCTTATTTTAGGTTTGTTATTTGTTACGATACTTGGCTATGTTGATAATTGGTATTTAGCAATTCTAGCCGCCTTTATAAGCGGAGCATGCGTTACAAATGTTGCTATTGATATGCAATCAACTGTGCAAATGCAACTAACAGATACCTACAGGGCCAGAGTCGCAAGTCTTTGGCTTGCAACTGCTATTGGTGGAAGTGGTCTTGGCTCAATATTGAATGGAATATTTTCTGATGTATTTGGAATTACTGAGACATTTATTTTTGTTGGGCTTATCGGAGTATTGGCAGTAATCTTGACTCAAGCATGGTTACATACAAAAAATAGGGAAATTGGAGTATGATGAGCGCCAGCAAAATCAAGCAAGACGCCCCAATGTCTGTGTTATTCACTATGTTGTTTGCTGGGCAAATTGCCTCTACAATTTTCTTACCCGGCCTTCCATCAATTGCCGCTGAATTAAATATTCCAAGATCAATTGTTCAAACAATGGTGCCTGTCTATCTCGCGGCATTTGCTTCGACCCAACTAATAATTGGACCGCTTTCTGATAAATTTGGAAGAAAACCAATTGTTTTGTTGGGAATATTACTTTTTACGATTGCAAGTTACTTATGCGCCAATGCAGATGATATTCACACTCTCTTGCTTTGTCGGGTTGCACAGGCCACGGGGGCATGTTCCACACTAGTAATTAGCAGAGCAATAATTAGAGATACCTCAGAAGGCTTAGCTGCTGCAAAAGCAATGTCCTATGTTGCAATTGCCATGGCAATTGGACCTATACTGGCCCCCTTTATTGGTGGTTTTTTAACAGGTTGGTTTGATTGGAGAGCTACATTCCTTTTCACCTCACTTACGGGTTTGATTGTCTTAGTTCTTATTTTCTTCAATTTGAAAGAAACATTACCAAAAGAGATGCGGGATCCACCAAAAGTAACAACTCTTCTAACTAACTACAGAGATTTACTAAAGAATGTAAAATTTACGTCCTACAGCATGATCGTCGCATTTGCAAGTGGGGCCATGCAGGCATACGTCGTAGCGTCTCCAATTATTTTTATTGTTATTATGGGTGTTTCTCCTGAAGTTTTTGGTTTTTATGTCATGATTATGCCATCTCTTTTTGTTCTGGCCACTTTCATTTCGAGAAAGATGTTGGATTACATTACTGTTGACCAGATTGTAATTATTGGTGGACTCTTTAGCTGCTCAGGTGGGGTCCTGCAGTTATTTTTCGGAATAAGTGAGGTAGAAACACCTCTCCCAGTTCTGATTGCATTTGCAATTTCGAATTTCGGTACAGGACTATTGCTTGGAAACTGCTATGCAGCGGCACTCAATTCGGTGAAACCAGAAGTTGCAGGCTCAGCATCTGCTTTGGGTGGGTTTCTTCACTTTGGTTGGGGTGCCTTGATAACCATCACCCTTGCAAATATTCATATGACATCATCATTTGTTTTTAGCGTCGCCCAGCTAACGACAACAACTCTTGCTTTAATAACAATTATCGTATTAAATTTTGTATTCGTTAAATCTTCATGAAAAGTAGATGAATATATTTAATAGCTACCAGAACACTGAGCCAAAGTTCAGAACAATAACCACACTCATTATGCCACTCGTGATGGTATCTGTCATAATGGCTGAGTGGTCAGGGTCTTATATTTCTTATGTAATATCGGCTCTTTTAATTTTGTTATACCTCTCAATGTCTCTGAATGATCTGTCCCTATCGAGAAAATTATTTATAGTCCTTGGCTCTATTTTGACTTTAGTTTCTATTCTTGTATTACCTGACTGGACCAAGGTATCTATAGAGGCTCTTACAAAATCAACTTTTGTAGCAACCTTTTTTTTATCGCTTTGCTGTTTGAGGAAAGCCGCCTCATCGTCACCCGCAATGGAAAAGTGTGGGCGGTACCTGGCTGAACAAAAAACTTCAATAAGATACCTTACATTAACGTTCGGTGGGCATATGTTTGGTGTTATACTGAGTTTTGGCTCGATTTCTTTGCTTGGTAGCTTGGCTGAGAAAGGCAGCAGTGAGATAAAAGACCCCGACTCTCGCGCGTTAAATAGAAAAGCAATGCTTCTGGCGGTTCAACGTGGTTTCGTGGCCATGACATGTTGGTCCCCCCTAACATTCTCAATAGCCATAACAACGTCCGTTATTCCAAATACGACATGGACTGGAGCTGCTCTATCTTGCATAATTAGCGCTATAATTCTGATAACTGTTGGCTGGTTTCTTGACTACGTAGCGACTCGGAAGGTTAAATCAAGAATGCAAATCCCAGACCTGAAAACTTCAGGAACGTGGCATACTTTGATACCATTAGCTTTTATTTTTATCACTCTATTGGGTATTATCTTTACTCTCATGAACTATACGAATCTTAACGCGGTACCAGTTGTTATGTTTGTGGTTCCCATTTACAGTATAATTTGGATTGCATATCAAAATACAGGTAACACAAAGAAAATAATCTATAACACTGCACACAGAGTTGATGAGTTCATCAATGAAGATATCTATAATTATAAGCAAGAGCTTATTGTACTGATCATGGCTGCATTTATTGGGATAATGGGATCAAGCTTGATTAATCACTTTGCGGGAGAGAGCATAAGCTTTTTAAATGGCATCCCAGCTCCCATAATACTCATTGCTATTGTATGGATTATGCCCGTATGTGGACAAATTGGAATGAATCCCATACTTGCTGTTTATATGATTGGTCCATTAATTCCATCTGCAGAAATAATGGGGATCCCTCCAAATAGTGTCATTGTAGCTCTGTGTGCGGGTTGGGCAATAACAGGGATAAGCTCGCCGTTTACAGCATCAACTTTATTAATCGCTAAATTAGGCCGTGTTACCCCTCATTATGCAGGCTTGAACTGGAACGGTCTGTTTACAATTATTGGTGGCGTGTTATTATCTATATGGGTTATAATCGCAAACGAATTTGTTGTTATTTAATGGATTTTATATTTACTTACAAATGGTATATTCTGGGCGCAATATATGTTTTTTCACCACCAGCCCCTGCAATACCCTTGCCTGATACAATATAATAAATTTCCTCACAATTCGTATGCATATGTTTTTTATGAATTGCACCTGGCATAAATTTAGCATTAAAGACTGTCGTAGTTGATCCATTTTTTTTACTTATCGGAAGGCGAAAATCTGTTATTGACCATCCATCACCTGCATCCATCTTTTCGGGCTCTATGTCGTCAATATGAACTAATATACCCTCATTGAAACCAGTCCTTTCTTTTTTCAAATCCTCTTCTGTGACAGGACCGCAATATTCATAACCAGTATCTTCAACATCTTTTGCTCCAATGTAAAATCCAATAACTTCAGCATCTGAGTCAGTTGTTTCATTGTGGAAGAAGTGCTCTGAGTTTTTTGGCATAACTCTGAAATGTCCGGCTCTAACATTTGTTCTCTCATTACCTTGCCCTACAACGCCATGCCCTTTCAGATACATCGCTATTTCAGGGCATCGAG
>CACPHU010000009.1 GCA_902633855.1 uncultured OCS116 cluster bacterium | reverse complement strand
TTAGTGGCTGACAGCCATTTTCTTACTACATTTTCTGTTTGTTCAAGGCTTCTTTCTGTCCAATCAATTGGTTGTCTGTAGTGTGTACGAAGCATATTTAGTCTTACAATAGAACCATGGTAGCTTTGAAGTGTGTCTGTCAGTAACGTTACATTACCAGCTGATTTAGACATTTTTTTACCTTCAATATTCAGAGTTCCATTATGAATAAAATAATTTGCCATTTTGTCGTTATCATTGTAGCAGCATGATTGAGCAATTTCATTCTCGTGATGGGGAAATGCAAGATCGATACCTCCACCATGAATATCAAAAACCTCCCCTAAATATTTAGCGGACATAGCCGAGCATTCTATGTGCCAACCGGGTCTCCCTCTACCCCACGGACTATCCCACGATGGCTCATTTACTGTACTTGGTTTCCATAATACAAAATCTAATGGATCGCGTTTATAGGTTGCTACTTCAATTCGTACCCCAGCCAATAAATCTTCCTTTGATTTGTTAGATAAATGACCATAATTAGAGTATGAGTTTATATCAAAAATTACATGACCTTCGTTTACATATGCTTTTTTATTTTTTAATAGGCTTTCAATGATATTAATCATTTCTGTAATATGTTCTGTGGCTCGAGGCTCTTTTGACGGCTCAAGGCAACCTAATTTAATTGCAGTATCTTTGAATATTACCTCAATTTTATTGGTGATTTCACGTATTGCTACGTTGATATCTAAATCTGGATATTTTTGTAATGCTATCTTATTAATTTTATCATCAACATCTGTTATATTTCGAACATAGTTGACTTTATCATTTCCATATTTATACCTAAGTAATCGAAATAATAAATCAAAGACTATGACGGGCCTTGCATTCCCAATATGTGGTTCATCATAAACAGTTGGTCCACATACATACATTTTAATAGAGCCAGGCTCTGTAGGGGTAAATTTCTCTTTTTGTTTGGACAGTGAATTATAAAGAAAAATATCCATAATATATTAATCCAAGATATTTTTTGTAATAGTTAATAATACATTCTCAAGGGCTCTATTAAAACTCTCAAAATCACCTGTAGCTCTTGCAAAAACAAGGGCGCCTTCAATTGAAATGATAATTTCCTCTGACAGCAGAATTGCCCTATTATTATCAATTCCTTCGTCCTTTATAATTTTAACGAGCGAGTCTTTCCAATAGAGCGCCGCATTCTTTATTTGTGTATTGAAAATATTCTTAGTTGAACCAATAGCAAATACGTCCAAAAGGCATGATCTCTGACCGTTATTGTAAAATAAATTAATACCCTCTAGCATATTTTTAATCTTTGTTGGAAAATTGTGATCAGTCGCGAGAGGTGATAAAACTAATTTTGTAAAATCGCGAGTTATTTTCTCATATACCGCGTTGGCCATCTCTTCTTTTCCTCCAGGAAAGTGATAATACAAACTTGCACGCCCTAACCCTGTATTTTGGGATAAAATTGTCAAACTTGTGCCATCATAGCCATATTCACAGAATATATCTGTAAGCTTATCAACTAAATCTTTATATGATACGATTTTAACCATGGAGCCACCAATAGAACGATCGTTCGATTATACACCACCGTAAATATAAATCAATTTTTTTTTACTCTTAAATTTTTAATCTCTTTGAGACTAATTCTCTGCCAAGCAGTAATATAAATGTTGCAAGTTCAGGGCCTGAATTTTCACCAGTCAGCACAATCCTCAATGGTAGAAATAATTCCCTTCCTTTAAGCCCCGTCTTTTGTGATATTTCTTCTGTCCAAATCGACCAGGTTTTGTTGTCCCATGGTATATTTGGAAGAGATTCTTGAGCAATTTTTAAAAAATCACGATTAATTTCTCCAACGTTTATATTTATTTTATCGTTCCTTATTATATTCCACCATTTTTCTGCTTCATTTACTGTATTTATATTTGTCTTGACTGTATCCCAGAACATCTCTGCACCATTTCCATCTATGCCCAACTCAGCGAGCCGTGAGTCTAGTGTTTGGAATGAAATATTCTGTATAATTTTCTTATTTAATGCCAGAAGTTCATCAAAGCTAAATCTTGCTGGTGAACGCGATATTTTTGTTAGACTATAATCATCAACTAATTCGTCGATCGATTGAAACGCTTCTATCGCATCTGAGGTACCAATCCGAGCACAATAATTAATTAGTGTCATTGGTTCAATTCCACGATCTCTGATATCTTTTAATGACATTGAACCAATCCTTTTAGACATGCGCGACCCATCCTTTTGAACCATCAAGCTATGGTGCCCAAAATTTGGTATATTTGAACCTAAAATTTTAAATAATTGAATTTGGGTAGCAGTGTTTGACACATGATCTTCACCTCTTAATACATGTGTGATGCCCATATCAATATCATCAACTACACTCGGTAATGTGTATAAAAATGTCCCATCGGCCCTTATCAGGACAGGATCTGAAAATGAGTCGCATGCAATGCTCTGTTCTCCTCTTATAAGGTCATTCCAAGTTATATTTTTTCTGTCTAATTTAAATCTCCAATATGGCTTTATACCATTTGCTTCGTAGTCTTTTATTTCGTCCTTTGTTAGTGTTAATGATGCTCTATCATAGATCGGAGGCAGGCCACTGGATAAGCTAACTTTTCTTAATCTATTCAACTCTTCATCTGTTTCATAACAAGGATATAAATGGCCCTCTTTGATTAGGTAATCTCTGATTTCTGTATATTTTTCAGTTTTTGATGATTGTTTCTCAATTGCTGAGGGCGAAATTTTTAACCATTCAATATCTTTAATTATGGAGCGGTAGTATTTTTCCTCAGATCTATCTTGGTCCGTATCATCAATTCTCAGGATTAAATCTCCTAAGATTGATTTAGAATAAACATAGTTGAGAATCAATGTTCTGGCGTTACCGATGTGGAGGTCACCAGTGGGGCTTGGAGCAAATCTGAGCTTATTATCTGCCATAAATTCTAACTTTTATCTCTAAAGTTATTAGTTATTGGATAACGTCTATCTTTACCAAAATTTTTGTTAGATATTTTTACACCTGGTGGAGCTTGTCTTCTTTTGTACTCAGATATGTAAAGTAGATTTTGTATTTTAGATACCCAATTACTATCATGCCCAGAGTCAATTATATCTTCAACAGACATTTCTTCTTCAATTAATTTAAATAAAATATCATCAAGAATATCGTAGTCGGGCAATGAGTCTTGGTCCGTCTGATTTTCCCTTAGCTCCGCTGTTGGCGCTTTGATAATGATATTTTTCGGTATGACTTCTCCCTCTGGACCAAGGCATCCTGATGGTCTTATTTTATTTCTCATTTCGGCTATCTTATAAACTTCTGTTTTATAGAGATCTTTTATAGGATTAAAAGCACCTGACATATCACCATATAATGTGGCGTAACCAACAGCCATTTCAGATTTATTTCCTGTTGTCAGCAATAATCGATTGAACTTATTAGATAATGCCATTAATAGCACAGCCCTTATTCTTGATTGTATATTTTCTTCTGTTATGTCTTTTTCTGTATCTTTAAAAAATGGGTTAAGCTGCATTTCAGCTGTCTCGACAATTTTATTTATTGCAATCTCATCAGGGCTTATTTTAAGATTTTTTGCACATTGAATAGCATCGTCTAAGCTTTCATCGCTAGTATATTTAGATGGTAGCATTACGCATTGAACATTTTGATAGCCAAGCGCATCAACGGCGATACAGGAAACCAGAGCAGAGTCTATACCGCCTGATAATCCAATAATTACTTCTGAGAATTTATTTTTTTTTATATAATCTCTTAAGCCAACAACACAGGCAGAATAATTATCTATCAATTCATTGGTTTTCGGACCTTGAATATTACTGCTACAAAACCATTTTTCGTCTTCTTTTCTCCATTCAGTAGTCTTAATTTCAGAAACAAAATTTGATAATTTTGTGACAATGCGATAATCTGAATTAACTACAAAAGATCCTCCATCAAAGACAAGTTCGTCTTGACCTCCCACTTGATTTACATAAATTAGAGGCAGTTTGGTTTCCACCACTCTTTCTAGTACAACATTCATCCTCTTTTCTTCTTTATTTCGGTTATATGGGGAACCGTTTAGTATCACCAGCAACTCTGAGCCAGTCTCCATTAGACATTCGGTAACATCATCAAACCAAATATCCTCACATATCGCGACACCAATCTTTAGCCCACGAAAATTCATAGGACCGGGCATTTCTCCTTGACTAAAAATTCTCTCTTCATCAAATACATCGTAGTTGGGTAAATGAACTTTATTCTGCATGGCAATTATTTCACCATTATCAATTAAAGCAGCAGAATTAAAAATCTTATCCTTTTGAATTGTTGGTAAGCCAATAAGGACCGCGGGTCCACCATCCTCTGTTATTTTTACCAATTTCTCAAAATAGTATGCAATTTCCTCAAGAAATGAATTCCTCAGAACTAAATCTTCCGGCGGATAACCAGATAAAAAAAGCTCTGAGAAAACGACTAGATCGGCTTTTTCATTTACTGCATAATCTCTTGCCTTCAGCACAAGGTCAAAGTTTCCTGACACATTTCCAACAGTTGGATTACACTGAGCTAAAGCTATGTTAACTTTATTTTTTATTTCATCTACCATGAGTAATATTTTTACAACGTCGAGCTCAATTCATCAGCGACTAAGAATGCCAACTCTAATGCCTGATCTGCATTTAATCTTGGATCACAGTGTGTGTGATATCTACTTGATAAATCTTCATCTCTAATTGGAACAGCTCCACCTACACACTCCGTAACATTTTTACCCGTCATTTCAATGTGTATTCCACCGGGAAAAGTGCCTTTATCCTTATGGATTTTCATATAATTCCTGACTTCATTCATTATAAGTTCAAATGGGCGAGTCTTAAACCCTGACTCGGATTTAATTGTATTACCATGCATGGGATCACAAGACCACAAAACGCTTCTATCTTCTTTTTTAACAATATCTATAAATCCTGGTAAATGTTTTTCTACATTTTCATGCCCAAATCTGGCGATGAGGGTTATCCTTCCTGGCTCATTCGTTGGATTAAGAATATCTAACAAAGTAATTAAGGTTTCAGGATCAAGCGACGGTCCACATTTTATTCCAAGGGGATTATTGATCCCCCTACAATACTCAACATGTGCTTCCTTTGGATCTCTTGTTCGATCACCAATCCAAACCATATGTCCTGATGTTGCATACCAATCGTCAGTTATTGAGTCGACTCTTGTCATTGATTCTTCATAGCCAAGCAATAAAGCCTCATGACTTGTATACAAATCTGTTGTTCTTAATTGAGGGACTGACTCAGGAGTGATACCACAGGCCCTCATGAACCCCAATGATTTTGAGATTTGCTCTGCTAAATCTGAGTATTTTTCCCCAATTGGAGAATTTTCAAGAAAATCAAGCGTCCAACTATGAACTCTCTCCAAATCAGCATATCCGCCTTGAGAAAATGCCCTTAGTAGATTTACAGTTGCTGCCGACTGCCTGTATGACTTCAAGAGTCTTTCAGGATCGGGGTTACGAGTAGCTTTGTCAAATTCAATACCATTAATAATATCACCTCTATAGCTTATAAGCTCTTCGCCATTTGCTTCTTCTGTGTCAGAGGATCTTGGCTTTGCAAATTGTCCTGCAATTCTACCAACTTTTATTACAGGTAGTGATGTCGCAAATATTAAAACAGCTGACATTTGTAGGAATAATCTAAAAATATCCCTAATATTATCTGGATTATGTTCAGCAAAGGACTCAGCACAGTCACCACCCTGGAGCAAAAACGCTTTTCCTTGGCTCGCTAAAGCAAGCTTTTCTTTGAGATCCCTTGCTTCCCCAGCAAAAACAAGTGGTGGATAAGTTGCAATAGTTTTTTCAACTTCACGAAGGTGTGCCTCATGCCCATAGACTGGCACATGCCTAATAGGCTTCTCTCTCCAACTTGAAGGTGACCAATTTTGCATAGATTTCTCCATAAGTAAATTCCGTTTAATATATATATAATGCTACTTGTGATAACAAGCTATTAATATTCGTAAATAATATATTTTTTATATTTCCTTCGTCACCATATCTCTCATCGTCATAATTTCTTCTGACGTTGAGGGGTGAAGAGGGATTGTGTTATCTAAATCACTTTTATTTATTTTTTTATTAATTAGCGTGGAGATTATTTGTGTAATCTCTGCAGCGTCATCCCCAACCATATGAAAGCCGACCAATCTTTGAGACTTATTATCTATAATCAATTTAATGTAAGTTCTAATATTGATATCTGATAGTGTATAATAAAGGGGTCTAAATGATGATGTATATATATCTATTTTTTTGTATTTTTTTAAAGCCTGATCCTCGTTAAGCCCAACAGTCCCAATTTCTGGACTCGAAAATACTGCTGTTGGGATATTTTCGATAACATAGTTACCATTGTCTTTTTCAAATTCATTTCTCGCAAAAATCATAGCTTCTCTTATTGCGACTGGCGTCAAATGATCACTATTTGAAACATCGCCAACCGCAAATATACTTGGTATTGTTGTTTGGTATTTCTTATTAACACACACGCTATTATTGGAATTAATTTTAATTTTTAAATCTTTATTTATACAATCAACGTTTGCGAGTCTTCCTGTTGCAAATAATACCAAGTCAGCCTTAAGACGTTCACCATCATTTGTTAATACCTCAAACTGATTTTTATTCTTTGTTATTTCAATAACATCTGTATTTAATTTCACATTACATTTTTCGGACTGCAATTCTTGTGTAATAATTCTGCTAATATCTTGATCAAAACCCTTTAATAATTTATCACCGCGATAGAGCAAATCACACTTACTACCTAAACCTGAAATAATCGAGGAAAATTCAAGTGCAATATAACCGCCTCCAACAACTATTATCTTTTGCGGAAGTGTCTCCAACTCAAAAAAATCATCTGATGATATGCCGTAGTTCGCGCCTTTAATATTAGGGAAATTTGGTTTTGCACCTGTTGCAATTAATATTTTTTTTGCACTATATTCATCTCCGTTTGAGAGTCTAACAATATTTGAGCCGATAATACTTGCCTCTGACTCAAAAATCTTTACGCCTGCCTTTTCTAAATTGGAGCGATATATATTACTTAACTTCTCAATTTGTTTATTTTTATTCTCCATTAATTTGTCCCAGGAAAATGTCGTCTCTTCATGATGCCATCCATAGCTTTTAGCGACAATATTATGCTTAGAAAACTTACTGCTATAGCTAAAAAATTTCTTCGGTACACACCCTCTAATAACACACGTACCGCCAATTCTATCCTTTTCAGCAATACAGACCTTTGCGCCTGACTGTGATGCAAGTCTAGCAGCTCTAACGCCACCCGACCCGGCTCCGATGACAAATAAATCAAAATCTGTGTTTATATTTTTCATTGTTGAGAATTTACCGCCGTTCTGTATATGTTAACTCACTCTCAATCATACTTTCAATGTTATTGTATAGGTGTGTCATTATGATTGCATTAAGCTCTCTTTGAAAGTAGTAATTTTTCTTTGCAAAACTCAAATCATCATCAGTCTTAGTTGCGTATAGGTCGTTCAGAATACCAATTTCATTTTCAGTATAATATTTCATCATAATTTTTGTTGTTACGTCGGGTACAAACTCCTCTAAAGTCTCAGCAATGTTATATGAGATTATATTTGCAATTTTATCAAGATCTTCAGGCTTTATATTTATTTCCTGATTTTTGACATCATATTTAATTTTTTCTTTAATTTGTTCCTGAACGTCAAAAAATATATCATTTACATAGTATTTAATAACATGTTCCCTCACTTTTTTTTCGAATTCTTCTGAGTGTAGCGGTGAATTAAAAGTAAGAAATAACAATACTATCAATAAAAATAATCTCAATGACTTCACTCTTGGTAATTGAAGTTCGCTCATTCAAAAAAAACCTCGGTAGAACCTTTCTCGTCACCTACAAAAACAGAATTTAACATATTTAAGAAAAACCCACTTGTAATGACATTTGGAATCTCCTCAATTTTTTCCTTTAATAAATTTGGATCTGAAATCTCTTCGCAATGGCAATCAAGGATTATATTGCCACCATCTGTAATTACATTAGAACCATCGCTATTTACCCTCATTACTATTTCTGGGTCTAAGTTGCATTTTTTGAACGCTCTTTTTAATAGATTAATAGTTGTATTGGGCGAAAAATTTATTATCTCCACAGGCAGTGGAAATTTACCCAGATATTCAACCATTTTTGTGTCATCAACAATGATAAGATAGTCTTTCGAAATAGATGCAAGCATTTTCTCTCTCAGCAACGCTCCACCGCCACCCTTTATCATATCACCATGTCTGCTAACTTCATCAGCGCCATCAACTGTAAGATCTAGTTGATCAAATTGGTCAATGTCTTCACAAATAATTGAGTAATTCTTTGCAAATATTTCAGTTTGGATGGATGAACTCGCGTATCTTAGGGTTTTTAATAATTGCTTTTTCTGACCAAGTAAATTTATGAACTCATTTGTGGTTGATCCCGTACCTAGTCCGACACACATTCCAGGCCTGATTCTTTTCAGGGCCATTTTCGCTGCATTAATTTTTTTTTGTTGTGTAGTCATTAGAAATTAATTGGACCAAATGATACATTCATATATTAATATTTTTAACATATATAAAAAGAAAAGTAATTTAAAATGATTAAGCGCATACGGCAAAAAATGGTTGTTTTTGACCTTGATGGAACATTAATTGACACCGCTCCAGATCTAATAGAGTCCGCCTGGCAAGTAATAAAAGAAATTATTGAAGTGAAATTAGACTATGAAACATCTCGAAAGTTTATTGGAAAGGGTGGAGAGTACTTCATAAAGAAACATCTGGAATATAACAAAATAGAACTGCCGAAAGAAGAATTGGATAACTTAATTTCACAATTTTTAAAAATTTATAAGAAAAATATATCCAAAAAAAGTCAGCCTTATCCGGGTGCTGAAAAATTATTATCATGGTTACAAGAGAATGACTTTATTGTTAGTATCTGTACCAACAAGCCTGAAGAATTGGCAAAATTAGTACTTAGTAAACTTAGAATTAGTGATTACTTTGATGAAATAATTGGTGGAGATACACTTTCACAGAGCAAACCCAACCCATTACCTCTATTGAGTCTTATGAGTAAATTTAACATCAAGCCCAATGACACTCTAATGGTTGGTGATACAACAACTGATATTCTAACTGCAAAAAACTGTAATGTCCGATGCGCATGTGTAGACTTTGGTTACTTTGACGAAAAAATAGAGGGTGTAGATCCTGATTATTGGATCTCAGATTTAAGTGATGTACGAAATATTATTGAAGGAAAATTCTATTGATATTTTGCAATAACTCTGGCCCAAGTTTTAATCCCCTTCACATATGAAGAGATATTATATTTTTCATTGGGGCTGTGAATACGATCATCGTCCAGAGCAAACCCGATCAAGACTGTATCCATATTGAGTAAAGTCTTAAATGCTTCAACTACGGGGATTGAACCACCACCTCCGGTAAAAACAGGACTCACTCCCCACTCCTCTTCAATGGCCTCTGAAGCAGATTGAAAATAATAGCTATCTGTGTCGAACTCGATAGCCCGGCAATGGTCAGCTCCATCGAAAATTACCTGTACACCATCAGGTAAACTACTTTTAATGTATTTATGAATATTCTCTAAGATCTTTTCAGGGTTCTGATTACCGACCAGTCTACAAGTAATTTTTGCATTTGCTTCCGATGGAATTACAGTTTTTGTGCCCTCATCCGTATAACCACCAAATATACCATTTATCTCGAAAGTAGGTCTGGACCATGTCTTTTCAAAAATTGATCTACCAGTTTCTCCAGATGAAGATTTTTGACCAATTTTACTCAAATATTCAGCTTCATTAAAAGACAATTTTTCCCAACTATTGATAATACTCTCGTTTACTTCATTAACGCCATCATAGAAGTTAGGTATAGTTACTTTTCCTTCGTCATCATAAACATCCGATAAAATCTTAGTGATTATTCTGATTGGATTCCATGCCACTCCTCCAAATTCTCCAGAGTGAAGATCACGATCAGGTCCTATTATTTTAAATTCCTCAGACAGAAGGCCTCGGAGGCTTCTTGTGATTGCGGGAGTATCTTTGTCCCACATTCCTGTATCACAAACATATGCAATATCCGCTGATAACTTATCCTTATAATCCTCTAAGAAAATTGGCAACGTTTTGGATCCACACTCTTCCTCTCCTTCTAAAATGATTTTTAAACAGAAGGGAAGCTCTCCAGCTTCATCCTTGATATATTTCAGCGCAATTAGAAAAGTTAATAACTGACCTTTATCATCACTGGCTCCCCTAGCTATGATACAAGGCTCATTGTCAATTGAAGATAAAACGGGATCAAAGGGGTCAGAGTCCCATAAGCTTACGGGATCAACTGGCTGAACATCATAATGTCCATAAAACAAAATTGTTTTAGCCTCTGGTCGTGAGGTTTGATAGTTCGAAAAGACTATTGGATGCCCCTCAGATTCATAGATTATTGCGTCCATTCCAAAACTATCCAAGAATGCTTTCAGCCAAACTGCGGCCCGATAGCATTCATCTGCATAATCAGGTATCGTTGATATAGATTTTATTTTTAGTAGGTCTGCCAGTAAGTCAATATTTTGATCACTATCTGCTTCTATATCTGCCAAGACTTTTGCAATATTAAACATCATATCCACCTAGTTTGTTGTTTATTCAATTTTAAATAAAATATAAACTTAATAAAGTATAAAACATAAATTTTTTATTAAGTATTAACGTTATTATTATGCCCAACTATCTAGTCATTGGCGGAATTAGCTCAGGTAAATCTTCTTATGCCGAGCAAATAGTAAATGACGTATGTAAAGTTAATAAGAATTCAAAAATTTATTATCTTGCAACAGCGGCAATAACCGATGATGAGATGTATGAAAAAATAAGAATACATCAGGACAGACGACCCAAAGACTGGACAACAATTGAAGAGGAAATTGACATTGTCTCTCGCATTATGGAGATTGAAGAAACTAATATAATAGTTTTAATTGAATGTCTCACAACTTGGTTATCAAACTTAATTTTCCATAAAACTGACGTTGATTACAACACAAAAAAACTGATAAATTTTCTTGCAACCAATACTGATGCCACCATTATTCTAGTTACAAATGATCTTGGTGAAAGCGTAATATCTGCGAATAGAGAAACGCGAGAATTCCAAAAATACAACGGTAAGCTTAACCAAGACACAGCAAAAGTTTGTGATAGTGTCTATAAGTTGACAGCTGGAATAGGCATTAGGATAAAATAAATGCATTTGATAAACAATAAATCATTTATCACAAATAATGGACCTCATGGAGATGAAAATAAACAATCGCCCGCTGACATAATATTTTTAACCTCAGCAGATACTGAAATCACGCTACTATCAAAATCTCTCAGAAAAATAAAAGGACGACCGTCCGTAAGATTACAAAATATTCTCAATCTCAATGATAATAATGCTGTTGACAGTTACATTAAAAAAACTCTATCAAAGGCGAAGATTGTGATTGTAAGAATTTTGGGTGGCAGAAACTACTGGAGCTATGGTGTCGATCAAATTCTTGCAGACCAAATGAAGAAGAAATATAGGATTATCTTTTTACCAGGTGATGATAAATTTGATGAGCAATTATTTGCAATGTCGTCCATAAAGGGGAATGATTACAGAAATATATGGTCTTATTTTATTGAAGGTGGACCTGAGAATGGTGTCAATTTACTTAAATATATTTTATATCTCAACAGCGGTACAAGAAAACCCCCAGCTGCAAAAAAAATTAGCTCAGTTGGTATCTATTATCCAGATTTAAATGAAATAAATGCAGAAACTCTCGAAACAAAATGGCGTCTCAAAAAGAGACCAATGATTGCAATCACATTCTATAGCGCCCTTCTTCAAAGCGGGCAAACAGAGGTAATTGACGCACTTATTTCAGCACTGGAAAAAGACTATAATTGTATACCGATACACTCAAAGAGTTTCAAAGATAAAAAAAACCGAGACGTTACACGTTTCCTATTAAAAAAGTATAATCCAATTTCAGTTATAAATCTTACAGGGTTCTCTCTGAGCGGAATATCATCATCCAAAACTATTTTTGATGATGCTCGCAGGCCTGTGTTTCAGGTAATTCTATCCAGTATGTCCGAACATGAATGGCAAAACTCAAGCAAAGGATTAAATAATCGAGATATCATTATGAGTATTTCATTGCCTGAAATTGATGGCAGAATTATAACAAAAACAATTGCCTTCAAAGAGGAAATTAGTTTCGATAAAATAACCCAAACAAAGCTCTTAGAATATATTCCACATGATTTTGGCATTAATTATATATGTAATTTAGTAAAAAACTGGAGCAAACTATCCGTTACTTCAAATGAAAAGAAAAATATATTTATTACCCTTGCAAACTATCCAAATAAAGACTCACGAATTGCAAACGGAGTTGGTCTCGACACACCAAGTAGTATTGTTTATCTGATTAAAAAATTAAAAAAACTTAATTACAAAATCCTCAATTTTCCGAGTGATTCAGATGAATTAATGAAAAAGTTAATTTCTGGACAAACCAACTCACATGAGAAAATCAAATTAAAAACTAATAAATATTTATCACTGGATGACTATAAGAATTATTTTGAGGATTTGCCGAAAAATATCAAAAGCGCAATAAATAAGAAGTGGGGCTCAATAGAAAAAGATCCATTTACACGCGGGAAAAATATCATTTTGCCTATACAAAAATTTGGAAACTTATCACTGGGAATTCAACCATCTCGTGGATACAATATTGACCCAAAGAACTCATATCACAGTCCAGACTTGGTACCCCCACATTCATATTTTGCATTTTACTTTTGGGTAAAATATAAGTTTAAAGCCCATGCAATTATTCAATTTGGTAAACATGGTAATCTTGAATGGCTTCCTGGAAAATCATTATCACTGAGTCAAAATTGTTATCCAGACCTTATTTTGGGTCCAACCCCACTAATATATCCATTTATTGTAAATGACCCGGGCGAGGGTACTCAAGCAAAGAGACGAAATGCCGCTGTTATTGTTGATCATCTCACGCCGCCTCTCACGAATGCAGATACTTATGATGAACTTATTCAAATTGAACTTTTATTAGATGAATATTATGAATGCTTTCAAACAGATCCAATCAGAGCACATAATATTGAGCATGAAATAATTGAGCTAACACAATCGACTGGGCTATATTCTGATACACTGATTGAGGATAATGACACAACTGAGACAAAACTTAATAAAATAGATACATACTTATGCGAATTGAAAGAACTACAAATTAGAGATGGATTACATATCTTTGGAAAATCACCAAAGGGACAGGAATTAATAAATTTAGTTATGAGTATATCAAAAACTTCAAGGAAAAATGGTCTTGGAGAAAATAAAGCCATCACTCAGGCCATAGCTGATGATATGGGCATAAAATTAAGCATAAATGAATGTAAATTAAGTGACACATATACTGGAGATAAAAATGATCAACTTCAAAATGTGATTGATGGGGCGTGGCGAACAAATGCTGATACAATTGAGAGGTTGAGAATACTCTCTGAGGATATACTGCTTGAAAAAGCGATCATACCTCAAAACTGGACCAACACCATGAATGTTCTCGAAAATATTAAAACTGAGATTGTGCCGTCAATAAAAAGCTCTGGTAAGAAGGAGCATGCTGGTATAGTTACACTCCTGGATGGTAAATTTCTGCACCCCGGTCCTTCAGGAGCACCCACAAGGGGTAAAATTGAAGTATTTCCAACCGGTAAAAACTTCTACTCTATTGATATGCGATCATTGCCAACACGCATGGCTTGGAATATTGGCAAACGCTCAGCCGAATTAATGATATTAGATTTTCACAAAAAAAAGGGGTATTACCCAACTCACTTTGGCTTATCTGCATGGGGGACATCTAATATGAGAACAGGTGGAGATGACATATCGCAAGCTCTTGCATTAATTGGGGCAAAACCACAATGGGATAATACATCAGGAAGAGTTTGCGGATATGAAATAGTACCTGTGAACATACTTAAAAGGCCCCGCATAGATGTTACATTAAGAATATCTGGATTTTTCAGGGATGCGTTTCCTAACCTAATTGATCTATTTGATCAAGCAATTCGAGAGATTGCTTTACTCGATGAAGATGATAATCTAAACCCGATAAAATTTGCATTCAATAAAGATCGAGAATTTTTTAAAAAGGAGAAGCTGAAGAGCCCAGAGATTGATCGGCTAGCCACTTATCGAATATTTTCATCGATGCCAGGTTCCTATGGGGCAGGACTTCAATCTATGATTGATGAGGGAATCTGGAAATCCACAAGTGATCTCGCAGAGAATTACATAAACTGGGGATCATACGCCTACGGAACGGATAACTACGGCTATGAAAATAAAAAAATACTCACAATGAGGCTTGAGAGGTTGCAAGCTGTTGTCCAAAACCAAGATAATCGAGAACACGATATTCTGGACTCAGACGATTATTATCAATTTCATGGAGGAATGGGTGCAGCCGTTGAAAGTTTATCCGGAAATAAACCAATTTATTATCATAACGATCACTCAAATCCAAATAATTTAAAGATAGGCACATTAGATCAAGAAATTGGGAAAATAGTCAGAGGTAGAGCTGCAAATCCAAAATGGATAAAGAGTATAATGAAGCACGGCTACAAGGGTGCTTTCGAGTTGCTTGCGACCTTAGATTACTTATATGCCTATCAGGCAACAACTGGATTAGTCAAAAATCATCATTTTGATTTGTTATTTGAGTCATATATTGCTGATGAAAATGTCTATGAGTTTATTAAATACTACAATCCAGATGCGCTAAATGACATAAAAATAAAATTCATCGATGCCATAGAAAGAAAATTGTGGCACCCTAGACGAAATGATACAAAATCACTGCTTGAAATTGAAAGGGAATAATTAAATGTCTGAAAAAAAACATCTGACAGAACAAGAACTCAATAAAAGACATGCAGAGAAAATGTATAAGAAAAAAGAAGCGAGAAAGAAAATACTAGCAACAAAAACAATTGAAAAAGGTCTTATTATTGTTAACACCGGCAAGGGTAAGGGTAAAACAACAGCAGCTTTTGGAATGATATTTCGGGCTTTAGGAAATAAAATGAATGTTGCTGTAGTCCAATTTGTAAAGGGGCAATGGCTTTCAGGCGAAAGAGCGGCTCTTGAAAAATTTCAAGATCAGGTAGAAATCTATAAAATGGGTGAAGGCTTTACATGGGAAACACAGGATAGAATGAGAGATATCGAGGCTGCAAAAAATGCATGGGAAAAAAGTAAAGAGTTAATCTTTGATGAGAAAAACCAAATTGTACTCCTCGATGAATTAAATATTGTTCTACGCTATAATTACTTGTCTTTAGATGAGGTTTTGGAGGCTTTAAAAAATAAACCTGAAAAAACTCATGTTATAATTACTGGACGTAACGCAAAAGAAGAACTTCTTGAAGTTGCTGATCTTGTCACAAACATGGATTTAATAAAGCACCCTTTTAGAAGCGGTGTAAAAGCACAACTTGGAATAGAATTTTAGGGGGTTAGGTCAATAGAGAAAACACCAGCAATTATGTTTCAGGGAACTGGCTCAAGCGTGGGTAAGTCAATAATTGTTGCTGGGCTGTGCCGGCTCTTCAGAAGAAATGGAATATCTGTTGCACCATTCAAACCACAAAATATGTCAAACAACGCAGCTGCAACTTTAGATGGTGGCGAGATTGGTAGAGCGCAAGCACTACAGGCAATTGCTTCTAGGCTAGAGCCTAGTATTTTACATAACCCAATACTCCTAAAACCCCAAAGCGAGCGGGGTTCACAACTTATAATTAATGGTAAATTTGAGAGATCAGTGAGCGGATTTGAGTATCAAAAAATTAAAGGCTCACTTATGCCGCATGTTGAGAAGGCATTTATGAATTTATCAGCAAAGCATGACCTCATCTTAGTTGAAGGCGCAGGAAGTCCCGCAGAAATTAATCTGCGTGATGGAGATATTGCAAATATGGGATTTGCAACAAAATTATCAATACCAACTATAATTATAGGAGACATTGACCGTGGAGGTGTCATTGCGAGCTTAGTTGGAACAAAAGCTGTTTTGGACTCAGAAGATAATAAAAGTCTAATTGGATTCATAATCAACAGATTTCGTGGCGATCCTAAATTATTTAAAAATGGCATTTTAGAAATAGAAAAAAGAACTCAATGGAAATTCTTAGGCTTAGTTCCATATTATGAAAATATTCATAAATTGCCTGCCGAAGACTCTCATGATCTTG
This sequence comes from uncultured OCS116 cluster bacterium, assembly GCA_902633855.1. GTDB lineage: Bacteria > Pseudomonadota > Alphaproteobacteria > Rhizobiales > TMED25 > TMED25. The sequence goes on along the minus strand of CACPHU010000009.1, from coordinate 34,133 downwards.
AAAAAATTTTTATAAATAACAAAAAATCAGATGCAACACTTACGATATCAGTTCCAATTCTGAGTAAAATATCAAACTTTGATGACCTTGACCCGCTAAGAAACCAAAAAAATATCAATATAAATTATGTCAGACCAGGAGATAATATACCGCAAAAAACTGATATTATTTTATTATTAGGTTCAAAATCAACAATTAGCGATTTGAGAGAGCTACGAGAAAATAACTGGGATAGAGAAATAAGGATGCATCATGATAACAATGGGGTGGTCATTGGTCTATGTGGCGGATACCAAATGCTTGGCAAATTCATTAATGACAATGAGAAAATAGAAAGTAGTGTAAGAGCCACAAGGGGTCTAGAACTTTTAGATGTCGAAACCGAGATGATAAATAGTAAAATCGTCACGAAAATCAATGGAACACATATAGAGTCGAATAAGAAAATGGTTGGTTATGAAATTCATATTGGTAGAACCCATGGAAAAGACTGTGAGAGACCCCTGTTTTTAATTGATAATAAGTATGATGGTGCTCAATCAGCCAATGGGAGAGTCTTTGGTACCTATGTGCATGGAATTTTCCACAATAGACATCTTATTGAGTGGTTATTTAGTATTACGAATAAATCAATTGATAGTAGCGAAATAGATGATTATGAGACAATACTTGATCAAGCATTAAATGATTTGGCCGATCATCTGGAGAAACATATTTCTTGGAAGTCGATATTGGATTTATCAAAAAATTACACGAAGCAATAAAAAAATAGTTACAAAAACAAGATAAATTACAACAGATGTAGAATAAATCCAAAGCGCTCTTGTTATAAAATCAAAACTAATAATTTTTTCACCACTCCCGTTTATCCAATCCGATTTAATTAGTTCACCATCATAAAAATTATCCCCACCTAGTGAAATACCCAATGCTCCAGCCATTGCAGACTCTGGCCAACCTGAATTTGGAGATGGGCTCTTTCTCGCATCCTGTTTTATGCACAATAATGCCTGCTGCCAGTTTTCTTTGAGTACAAAGCTTGAAAATACAAGAAGTAAAGACGATAAACGCGCGGGTATAAAATTCAAGATATCATCTAAGTAAGCGGTACATTTACCGAAATTATAATATTTATCGTTCTTATAGGCAATCATGCTATCAGCTGTATTTATAAACTTATATATGAAAATTCCCGGTAAGCCCGCAATAAGTAACCAAAATAATGGAGCAACATATCCATCGCTAAAATTCTCTGACAAGCTCTCAATTGCCCCTCTTGTTATTGCACTTTCGTCATATTCATCAACTTTTCGAGAGACAATTTTCGATAAGTTTATTTTAGCATTATCCAGATCATCCCTCATAAAATCATCATATATATTCTTTACATGAACAAATAATGACTTCCCTGCAAGCAAGATTGAAATTATCAATCCTAAAATTAAATTCCCAATAATATTTCCGAACAATAACCCTTCTATAATTGAAGATAGAAACCAGATAATGATTATGGACATTGCAATTACAATAAAACCATTAAATGTACGAGATGAATCGGAAAACTCATTCCGGTTAAACTCAACATCAAGGAAATGAATAAATCGACCAACAAGAGCAACCGGATGCTTGAACTTCCTCCAGACCCAGTGATCATCTCCCCATATAACGTCAACTATGACAGCGATAAATATAACTATTAATAGATCCATTTTTAAACTCTTATAATATATCCATTATTGTATTGGCTAAATATTCAAATTCAAATTTATTTTTTGTAAGCCCCATTCGTAACCATTTTTGATTGTAATTAAATATTCGTGTCCAAATACCATGATTTGCAAGCGCCTTATGCATCTGTGATGCACTATCAAGTTCAATTGTCTTAAAAAAATAACAATCACCAACTGTCTTCAGTTTTTGATCATGCAGAAAATTTGATAACGCTGTCGATTTCATTTTCAAATCTGTAATTGTAGCGCTTATCCATACTGTATCTAACATCGCTTTACGTGCAATTAGCAATGATGATGATGAGATAGGCCAAGGTCCAACTAAGCTAGATACTTTATTGATGTAATGATTATCACCATATACAAAGCCAAGTCTAAGACCTGGAAGACCAAAAAACTTTCCAAATGATCTTATGACAATTACGTTATCTCTGCAGTTATCAAATCTTAATGACATATCTGGTGTGCCATCCATAAATGACTCGTCAAGGATCAAAAATCCACCTGCTTTTCTTATTCTTTCCCACAGTTCTTCGAGGTATTTTGGTTGAAATAATTTTCCATCTGGATTATTTGGATTAACCAAAACAAAGGGGATTGATGGATCTAATTCATTTTCGATATTCGTAACTAATCGTATTTTAAATCCCTGGTCATTCCATACTCTGTAATGTTCAGTATAGGTTGGCGTCAAAATTTGTATTGTATCATGAATATTTTTGTTAACTATATTGGGTAAGATATTTATGACTCCCTGAGCTCCCTGATAAGCACAAATTTTTATTTCATGATTTAAATTGTAGTACCCTCTGGCGATGGACATCAACTCCGCCAATTGGTTACCGCTCGGTAAATGCGAGTACACTGTTTTATCAATATTAAAGTCATTATATGCATTGGGATTTATTCCAGTTGATAAATCAATCCAGTTTTTTATTTTTCTATTAACCCTGACTGCATCCGATAAATCTCCACCGTGCTTATCATCCAAAAATATATCAACTTTATTATGCGTAATTTGGTTGGAATTTATGATCATCACTAACTCTTGTTTGGTACGGAGGACTCTTCAAAAGTAGATGTATTGTTGTGTATATTTACCGATGATTGAAATATTGGCGTAACCATAGCTGCGCCGCTCCCCTCACCTAGGCGCATTTTAAAATCAACCAGGGGTTTTTTATTGATGCGCTCCAATAGTCTTTCATGGCCAGGCTCACTCGATAAATGGCTGACATAGCAGTGATCAAGGGCATCAGATGATATAGCATGCAATAAAGCTGCTGCTGCACATACAGGAAAACCATCCAATATCACTGGGATTCGTTCAAAGCGTGCAGCTAAAATTGCACCAAAGATTGCTGCGAATTCCCTACCACCAAAACATTGAAGTATTTTCATTGGCTCACGACTTTCATGTAGCTTCAAGCTTTTTTCAATTACTTCAATTTTAGTTTTTATCATTTCTTTATCAGCTCCAGTTCCAATTCCTACCCAATCAGATGTATTTCCGCCGTATAGCGCGGCGCAGATACTAGAAGCAATCGTTGTATTTCCGATGCCAGCCTCACCTAAGCATATTATATCTGGGCTAGTATCAAGAGCCTCTCTTCCATACAAAATCGTTGTAATACAATCATTTTCGGTCATTGCAGCATTTTCAGTGATATTTTTTGTTGGCATTTCTAATGCAAGATCAAAAACTTGCAAACCAACGTTATGAGTTTTACATATCTGGTTTATCACAGCATGATCGGATCTAAAACTTTTGACCAATGCTTCAGTTACAGCAGTTGGATATGGAGAGATTTTATGTGTAACAGCGGTACCATGATTTGATACGAATATAGATAAAGTAATATTATTTACCTTTGGAGGATAGGAACCCTGCCACCCCGCTACCCACTCAACAATGTCTTCAACTATCCCCAGAGAACCTGACGGCTTTAACAGCTTTTCATTTCTTTGTTTAACTAAACTAACGGCTTCTGCATCTATTGATGGCATTTGAGATATAAACTCAACTAATTCATTGAATGTTGGAACTGAATTTGATTTAATATCAACCATAATTAGTTTTGAATCTCGCTACATAAAAGATATATGATAAAACATTTTAATCTTAAAGATATAAATATTTTTTTTAAAAATATAATTCCAGATACACTTAGCGGACTAATTTTCTTTTCACTGCTGCCCATAAAAAATGGATCAAAAAACTTATCTCAAATAATCTATACTATCCCATTCATAGGTCTCATACTTGGTTCTATAATTACTTTTCCTGTTCTTCTTATCTCGATCTTTAAAGATATAGATATAATTAACTCGATTATAATTATTATAATGTCCTCACTTATTACGGGCTGCTTACATGAAGATGGGCTTGCAGATTTCTGTGACTCATATGGCGGAAATACTAAAAAAAGAAAACTAGAAATTATGGATGATAGCAGTATTGGAGCCTATGGGGTCATATCTGTAAATTTATCCCTTTTGACACGGTTTATGTCCATTTATTATCTATTTAGCATTTTGGGAACAATAGAAGTACTTCTCATTATTGTTTCTGTTGCAATATTATCGCGGACATCCATGTTATATATATTAACAACATTACCTCCAGCAAAAAAAACTGGCCTCGGCAGTGCCGCCCATCAAAAAAATATTAAAAGTACATATATTGCATTTGGTGTTTCTGCATTAATTACATTTCTAACAATTTGTATATTTATTGGGTATAAGATATATTTTGTATCTATTTTTGCAGCTGTATTTTCAACATTACTGGTCTCATATTTAGCTTGGAGGGCAATCAAAGGGCAAACCGGAGATGTCTGTGGTTCATCACAACAATTTTCAGAAATTATGATTTATTTGTCAATCTGCGTTGTAATTTAATCAATTCGAAGCATCAATACTTAAACTCCACTCCATCAATAAAATTAGCATGTAATTCTGTGATGTAATCCAAAGCTGAATAATTACTATTTCTGTATTGATCTAATCCTCTTCGCCATTTTTTTGCATTTGGTCTATTGTTAAACAAACTCATAATTGGCTTTATTATTTGCGACCGTGAAGTCCCTATACTAGTCTGTCGATCAGCATAATCACTATAATTTTCAATTATTCGCTTAAGATTTTTGTTTCCGTTTGGTGAAAATAATTTTTCATCAACTTCAAGGGCAAATATTGGATCATTGATAATTTTCCTTCCAAGCATAACCCCGTCTGTATATTTTAAATGCTCATAAATTTCACCGATTGAGTTGATCCCACCGTTAATAATAATTTCTTTATCTGATATGTACTCTTTGATCGCATAAACAGCATTATAATTAAGCTCAGGTATTGTCCTGTTTTCTTTTGGGGTAATACCACTCAATATCGCCTTACGTGCGTGAACTATAACAAGATCGACACCAGCTCCAGTGATTGAATTCATGAATATAGGTAGTTCTTTTTCAATATCTTGGTCATCAATACCTAAACGACATTTTACAGTGACTGGGATTTTAACTCTTTTTTTAATAGCTAAAATAATTTCACTAACGAGATTAGGATCGGACATCAGGCATGCTCCAAAGTTCCCTTTCTGGACTCTTGGCGATGGACATCCAATATTGAGGTTTATTTCGTCATAGCCAAATGCTTCTCCAATAATTGCAGCCTCCGTCATCTTTTCAATTGAGGAGCCGCCAATCTGCAAACCAACAGGATGCTCTCCTGGATGATACTTAAGAAGCCCATCCCTGTTTCCAAAAATAATGGCATCACATGAGACCATTTCAGTATATAAAAAAATATTTGAGGAAAGCTGCCTCAGAAAATATCGAAAGTGAGTATCTGTATAGTCCATCATTGGAGCAACACAAAATTTATGGGAGTGAATTTTCATTTAGTGCCCCAAGCCAAAATATTCTTCGCCATATTCTGAGACAAGAGGTATCAGAAGATCTTCTTCGTCATGAAGGTGTGCTATGAGTAACTTATCAAAGTCATCATTCACTTTACTATAACCGCCAATCAATAACTTATGGTCAATATCTTTTTTCTCGTTAAAGGTTGTAATTATTTTATTACCCTCGGATGTGAGTATATCTATAGACTGATGAATTAAATGATGATCATTCTCTAGCAATTCTAATCCGTATCTAAATTTCTCGCTTTTTTGATGAAATTTTGGAAATATATAGTTGTCCTCTACAGCATGGTGAGAGTCCAAATTGTGAAGCATCATATTCATTAAGTGGATATATTGTTGCATGAAATTTTGATGAGAGATACTACCATCTAGTAATTGATTAATAATATGCTTTAGTGAATTACAAATTTCTCTAAAAACAGAATGCCTTCCAAGCCAAAAACCAACCCAGTTACCGTTTAATGTATCTTTGGTCCAAGTATCTCTGGGGTACTTGTTCAAAAGCTCACATAATTGTTTCGGCAAGCCATCTCGCTCTGTCAGTTGATCTATTTTCTTTATCGGACTCAATGTAATCTCTTTAGAATAATTTATACAAATAATAATAGAACAATAGTAATTTAATCTAAAAAAATACAGCAGAATTTGAAAAAAATCTTAATTTTCTATTAATTTTTTTTTATCAATAAAATCAGTATTTTATATAAATATTTTCATTATTTTATAAAAAAAAATAATATTTTTCGTCATTTTTTACTTTACATTTTCTCCTAATTGCGAATCAATAGTAAGTGATTCGATATTGCGGAAACGGATCACGAGGAGGAAACAATGCAGTTGGGCAGAAAAAGACCAGCTGTTAATCTACAGAGCGGAATTAAAGAAATTTGCTTATCTGTAGTATTAACTATATTACTTATCACCACTATCTTTATGGCATACAACCAGTATGTGGCTCCTGTTGATTTTATAAATTTAAATAACAGTCACTTATTTTTTGTTATTGTTGGCTCTAATACACTTCTTATTTTGTTAGTTTTTCTTCTCTCCCGGAGCCAGAAAAATGAGAAAAATTTGATACTAAATAGCTACTCTACCCTCGAGCACCATCAGAAACTTTTATTGAATAACAAAGATACACGATATTTTACATGGGACGTAAGGAACAAGAAAATTTATATGTCAAACAAGTGCTTTTCTCTTTCGAAAATAAAATCAATGAGCTCAATCTCTTTTGAAGAGTTTATCAGTCGTGTTCATGCAAAAGATATCAATTTTTATCAATTGGCAAATAGTGCAATCCAAGGGAAAATTGATCAAATCGAAGTTAGCTTCAGATACCAAACAAATATTGCAAATAAATGGTTCAAACTAAAGGGTTCTCTTCTGTATAATTCTCACGGTAACCCACATATTTCAGGATTGTTATTTGATATTACACGCGATAGGAGTCAAGAGATTAATGCCCAGCGCTTACAAAAAACTCTTAGTGAAGTTATAGACTCACTTCCTATATCTTTTGTCTTATGGAATAGCAAAAATCAACTCGTCATGTGTAACTCTAAGTACAGAGATTTCTATTCCCTACCTCCAAGCTTAACGAAGCCTGGTACTTCAAAATCTGAAATTACTCAGCTTTTAATGAAATCCATGGTTGAAATTGACGTTCAAAAAGATCCAAATAACCAACTACCAGGCTTAATAAGTCAAAAAGAAATTCAATTGAGAGACAAGAGATGGATATTGAAAACTGAAATTAAAGCCGGCGCAGGATATATTGCATCAATGGCTCTTGACATCAGTAATCAGAAAATCACTCAGCAGGATCTCTTAAATAATGAGAATGAGCTTATTAATAAAGTTGAAGAACTCGATAATCTCCGGCGTAAACAAGATATTCAGTCAAAACAGCTAATCGAACTTACGGAAAGATATAGCTCAGAGAGAGATAATATTGAAGAACTTGAGAACAATAAGTCAAAATTCTTACTAAATATGAGTCATGAACTGAGAACACCTTTGAATGCGATAATTGGCTTTTCTGATTTCCTAAAAAAACAGGCCATTGATGACCCAGATAAGATCAGAGAGTATGCCCAAGATATATATGAGAGTGGAAATGAATTACTTGGTATTATTAGTAATATAGAGTCAATGACAAATCTTGAAAAAGAAGATGTAAAAATAAACAAGAAAAGCCAAAAAATAAATGCTCTTGTCGACGAGGTATTAGCAGACTTTCGTGCTGATATAATCGAAAAAAACATCATTGTTAAAAATCACTTCGACTTTAGAGAAAATATATTTTGTAATGAGACAGCTATAAGGCAAATAATCACAAATATCATATCTAATGCAATTAAATACAATAAGGACGGCGGAACCATCAGTATTAATAATAATGTACAAAATGGATGGCTAAACTTGGAAATAGCCGATAACGGTCATGGAATGACGAATGAAGAGATAGATATAATTTTTAAACCATTCAATAAATCAAGAAGAAGTAATATTATAAATCAAGAAGGATCAAGACTTGGATTACCAATTGCAAACACTCTTATTCAAATTCACGATGGTAACATAGACATAAAGAGTACGCCGGGTAAGGGAACATGTGTTACAATATCAGTACCTCTCATATCCCATGAAAGTGCCCCAAAAACTCAAAAATCTGCATAATAATTTGTTTGGGTTTCATTTTTTTAACTTATAGAAAAAGATAAAAAACCCAAGGGATAACAGAAAGAACGGCAATATCCATAAAATATAAGTGTTTGTTTGAACCGGTGGCGTCATAAGTATTTCATCACCATATTTTTGATGTAGGTCATTTATAATATCTCTTGAGTCCGTTCCTCTTGTAAGCTCCTTGCTAATATATGCTTTTATTGATTGAGAAAAATTTGAATTTGACTCGTAAACATTTTGCCCTTCGCATTCAAGGCATTTCAGCTCAATTGCAATTTCCATAATACTCTTTGATAAACTCCCATCATTATTTTCTGATACCGAGTGCCCCAACGGCGCAGAAAAAAATAAAAAAAATGAAATGAAGAAGAATATTTTAATATAATTATTTTTTTTATGCATCTGTAGCACCAAATATTTTTGATCGAAAAAGAGTTTTAAATAATATCCCAAAAGCCATCAAAAAACCACCTAGCCAAATAAATCTTACGAAAGGTTTGTATGACACCGATGCATATATAAATTGTTCTTGTACTTCCCCAACGGTTATATACATATGATCAAAATAGTATTTTTGAATGCTTGCCTCAGTTGTGATATCTCCACTTTTTCTAAAAAATCTCTTGGCAGGAGTCATTTTAGCTATTTTTTTATCATCCTTTATCAATGAAAAATTTATTTGAAGATCATCATAGTTTTCGCCAATATGTGTTCCAAAACCATCATATTGCAACTCAAATCTATCAATTTGAATTTTGTCACCTAAATTCATTTTTAAATCTTTATTTTCACTGTAAGCAGAGGCATATATGATACCAAATAGCATAATACCAAATGCCATATGCGTGATCCTTGAACCAATTATTGGTAAATTTTTTCTCTTTAATTCAGAAAATTCCATTCTAAATTCTGACAGATTTCTTGGTAATAAATCTACAATTGAAGCAATAAAAATCCATATAGCTAGGGATATTAGCAATAAATGAAACAAATCAGCATTTTCATAGATTACTAATTGCATCGATATGATCAGGAATATTGTAATTACAAAAGATATCATTAATCTCTTTACAGCAAGCTGTGTCCAATTATCTTTCCACGAGAGATTTGGCCCTATTGGCATAAGGATTGCGATCAAAATTACTAATGGTGCTATTACAATATTAAAATATTTTGGACCGACGGTAATGCGATCTCCAGTTATTGCCTCAAGTAAAAGCGGGTACATCATTCCAAAAAAAATGACAACTACTGATACCATTAATAAGTAATTATTTATTAGAATAAACGTCCCTCTTCTGAGAAAAACAAAGTCCTTTTTTTCACTCTCTTTTTGCAGATTACGTAAAAAAATAAAAAGTGAAAAAAAGATAAAAAATGACAGGATGATTAAAATCCACAGGCCTCTCTGTGGGTCTGATGCGAATGAATGTACGGATGTTAATATACCTGATCTTACAAGAAAAGTTCCAATGAGACTGAAAGAGAATGTTAAAATTGATAATAATAACGTCCAGTCTCTATGCTGGCCTGTAGATTTGTAATTTAGAAGTGAATGTATTAGAGCAGTTCCTGTTATCCAAGGCAAAAGTGATGCATTTTCGACTGGATCCCAAAACCACCAACCACCCCATCCCAACTCATAGTACGCCCACCACGAACCGATACAAATTCCAAGTGTAAGAGCTATCCATGAAATATAAGCCCATTTTTCGATCCATCTCGCCCAATTATCTGTTAATTTATTTTCTAACATGATTGCTACTGAGTATGAGAATAGCACTGAATATCCAACGTATCCTATATAGAGTAATGGTGGATGAATTATAAGACCTGGGTCTTGTAAAAGCGTATTCAGTCCAATGCCATCAATTGGGATAGGTAATTGCAGAGCAAACGGATTGGATGTAAATAATATAAATAATAAAAAGGCAAATATGATAGATGTTTGAATTGCTATTGTATTGAGTTGTACGCGTTTGGGAATTTTTCCGTCATATTTTATCATAAAAAACAAACAGATGCTCAAAATTAATAGCCAGAGCAGCATCGATCCTTCATGATTACCCCATACACCCGTAATTTTATAAATCAGAGGTTTTTGTATTTCAGAATTTTGCCATACTGTCACTAAAGAGAAATCTGAGACCACAAAGCCGTAGGTTAAAAGAAAGTAGGAAAATAATATGAACAGAAATTGAAATATACCAAAGAGACATGCAAACTTATATTTTTTATGCGTATTGATTGCTGGAATCTTTGCAAAAAATAATGTTGCAATTGATGATAGTAAAGCAAATAAGAGCAGTAAGTTTCCGGTGAGCGCAATCATTTAAATGCCAGAATTTCTTATTTGATCGCAGTCAAATTTATTTGTTTTTAAGACTCTCATATACTTCCTTTGGCATATAATTTTCGTCATGTTTCGCAACGATCTCATTCGCAATAAATAAGTTATCGATAAATTTCCCTTCAGCAATAACGCCTTGCCCTTCTCTGAATAAATCTGGTAATATGCCATTGTATATGACAAACACTTCAGCTATATTATCCTCAATAATAAATTTTATTCCTAGATCACTATCTATTTTTAGTGACCCATCTTTAACAAGACCGCCAACACGAAGTAAGGTAGCTGCCTCTGATTGATTGACTTCACTTGGCGAATAGAAGTATATGATATTTTCATCAAGTGCTATAAGGACGAGTGCAACAGCAAGGGCAGAAAGTAGAGTCGCGGTTGTGTAGAAATATAATCTTTTTGCTTTATTTGTCATAATCAACTATTTCTCTTGTTATATAGTCTTCATAATCTACTTTTTCTACATCTGTCTCGCTTTTTGTTCCATCTGTGACAACAGTATTTCTTGTCTCATGTATTGTTTTGTAATTTCCAGATATCAAATGATGCCAACTATATAAATCTTTTCCCTCAGCAACTAATTTATATGCACATGTATCAGGCAACCAATTAAGCTCATGGATATTATCAACGGATAACTTAATACAGTCTTTTACGTATTTATGTCTTTGTGCATAGCTTTTACATTGACAATTATTTTTATCAAATAGTTTGCAAACCAAAGATGTATCGTAGAGCTGACCACTTAATTCATCTTGCAATTTGATAGTGCAACATTTGCCACACCTGTCACAGAGCGACTCCCACTCTTCACTAGACATTTCACCTAAGCGTTTCTCTTTCCAAAACATAATTTAATATTAATAACTGACGTTGATCGTTAAAATAAAATAAAATTCGTATAATATAACTTTATAAATATATATATACTAATTCAAATATAAATATTATTCATAGCCTATGGAAAAAATCGACGAAATACTTGAAAATATGGAGTTCCTAGATAATTGGGAAGATAAGTACAAATATATCATCGAGCTTGGGCAGGGTCTTGATATCCTGCCTGATGATCTTAAGAACGCACAAACAAAAGTCAATGGCTGTGTTAGTCAAGTCTGGCTTCATTCCACAGTTACAGATAGCACAACAAATGAAAAATATATCAAATTTGTTGGGGATAGCGACGCTTTCATCGTAAAAGGTCTCATAGCAATATTAATTGCGCTGTATTCTGATAAGAAACCTGATGAAATTTTGGATATTAAACATGAAAATATATTTGCAAAATTTGGTCTTGAAAGTCACTTATCCCCTCAGCGTTCAAATGGTTTATTATCTATGATTGAACGGATAAAAAGTGATGCAATGCGAGAAGTGTAATTGAGTTTTGATGATGAATAAATATATCCTTTTCCTTGCTCAGCTTTTTATATTGTTTCTATTTTGGTATTTGCTCTCAGGCAAGAATATTGTTTTATTGCTATTACTTGGTGTAATCATCTCAATGTTAATCACGACCTATCAGCAAAAATTAAAAATTCTAGATGATGAGTCACTACCAATTGCAATACTACCTCGTGCAATAATATATTGGATATGGCTTTATAAAGAAATCTTATTATCGAGTATATTTGTCTCAAAATTAATTCTGAAATTTCCACTCAACGTCTCTCCAAAATATTTTAAAATTAAATCCAATCAAAAGACAGCAATGGGCTTCAATATATACGCAAACTCAATTACGATGACCCCTGGAACAATCTCTGTTGTAACAAACAATGCAGAAAAAGAAATCAAGATACATGCGATTTCCGAAGAAACAAAATTAGGACTTGAAAGTGGAGTGATGGACGAAAAAATAAAAAAACTTATGGGTGATAAAGATGTTTAGTTTCCTTATTATTATTATCTCAATTACACTTGCAATTTCTCTATATAGGGCCTTAATTGGTCCAACATTATTTGATAGATTGCTCGCCGCAAATATTATTGGCACAACCACAGTGTTGTTTTTGGTGATGTATGGATATCTCACTGGTAGAACGGATTTCTTAGATATAGCAATAGCTTATATTTTATTAAATCTTATAGGAACTTTTGCAGTTTTAAAATACTTCAGATACGGAACATTAAGTCATGGGGAAGAGGATTAAACGGTAATGGATATAGTATCATCATACCTTTCAAATCTTATGTTAATTGTCGGTTCACTGTTTCTTTTAATTGGTGCAATCGGCTTAATTAGAATGCCAGATGTTTTCACAAGAATGCATGCAGCGTCAATTATGGAGACAGCGGGTGCAAGCCTAATTATTATCGGTCTCATAATAAACACAGGACTCACAGTCGTGTCATTAAAACTAATTATTATAATGCTTGCCATATTCTACATATCCTCAGTGGCAACACACGCACTGGCAAGGGCGTGTATCCACGATAATTTAAAACCAAATGCAATAAATAAGGAGTCTGATCAATAGAAATTTATCTAAACATGATTATACTTTCCCTGATGGCACTAACAACACTCGGTATTATAAGACTGAGAAATCTATTCAGTGTTGTTATTTTAAGCACAATATATAGTTTTTTAATGGCAACATTATTACTCATCTTTGACGCTGTAGATGTCGCACTGACAGAAGCGGCAGTCGGAGCTGGTATATCAACTGTGCTTATGCTTACAGTTTTGTATTATACTAAAGTAAACGAAGAAAAGCCCAAATTCAAATCAATTCTTCCTCTAATAATTTGTTTAACTGTCGGTGGTTTATTGATTTATGGAACCTATGGCCTGCCACCTTTTGGTGCTTCCAACACGCCAATTCACACACATATCTCAATTCAATATCTTGAGAGATCTATGAGTGAGACTGGTGTTCCGAATGTTGTTACATCCGTCCTTGCAAGTTATAGGGGCTTTGATACTCTTGGTGAGGTTATAGTTGTATTTACAGCAGCGATTGGTGTTCTGTCAATTCTCAAGCGTGATAAAGTATAGGGTGATATTATGAGATTGGACTTACTACTTAGAATATCTTCAAAGATTTTTCTTCCTTTTATTATCTTGTTTGCATTCTATGTCCAATTCCATGGCGATTTTGGACCTGGAGGTGGCTTTCAAGCAGGTGTAATTTTTGCAGCAGGTGTCATACTCTACACAATAATTTTTGGGATAAAAAAGGCCCAGAAGGACTTTCCTGAGACGATATTTAATTACATGATATCACTTGGTGTTCTGATCTTCACAGTTACGGGTTTGATAAGTTTATCTAAAGGCTTCAATTTCCTTGATTATGACGCACTTGCGCACTATCCAAAACATGGTCAGCATATTGGAATAATTGCAATTGAATTGGGTGTTTTTGTCACTGTAATTGGGTCCATGGTCTCAATATTTTATGCATTTGTTGCGCGAGGTAAAAAATGAGTTCTGCTCTTTATGATTTTATTTCCTCATACAATTACTACGTCATTATTTTTTTAATGATAAGTGGCTTATTTATTGTCGTATCAAGAGGGAACATGGTAAAAAAGCTTGTGGGTTTGGCACTTTTTCAAACGTCTGTCTATATACTATACATATCACCTGGAAAAATTCTAAACGGGACTGCCCCAATCCTAGACGATGGATATAGTATTTATTCAAGTCCCTTTCCTCATGTATTGATCCTGACAGCTATCGTAGTGGGAATTGCAACTCTAGCATTAGGATTATCTCTGGTGATCAGAGTAAATGAAGAATTTGGAACAATAGAAGAAGATGAACTATTCGACAATGAGCTCAATAATGAATGAACATGCCCCTGCCTTAGTAGTTATGCTTCCAATTATTGGCGCTGTATTAATTATGTTAATTAGGCATAATAACCTTAACTGGGGTATTGCACTGCTATCAGGCATTAGTACAATATATTATTCAATTATATTATATCTTAATGCGCGATCTGTAGGGACAATATCCTATGCGATGGGCGGTTGGGAACCCCCCGTTGGCATTGAATACCGGATCGACGAATTTAATTCACTATTAATTGCACTAATTGCTATTGTGTCCTTTCTTATACTGGTTTATGCCAAATCCAGTTTAAATATTGAATTAAAGAAAAATAAAATCTCAACTTTCTACTCCATGTATCTGCTCTGTTTGGGAGGATTAATCGGGATACTCTCCACGGGAGATGCATTTAATGCTTTTGTTTTCTTGGAAATATCATCTTTGGCAACCTATGTGATAATTTCAATGGGCAACGATCGAAGAGGTCTCCTCGCTGCATATCAGTATTTGATAATTGGAACTATTGGCGCGACTCTCTATGTAATTGGAGTAGGATTAATTTTTATTATAACTGGTAGCCTTAATCTCTATGACATTTCTTTAAAACTCGCAGATATTGAGCTTTACCGTCCGTTGCTAGCATCATTAGCCTTCATTACAGTTGGCATAGCGCTAAAAATAGCATTATTCCCTTTGCATGCTTGGCTACCTAACGCATACGCGTTTGCGCCGTCCGTCGGAACCGCATTCCTCGCCTCAACTGCAACAAAAGTTGCTATTTATCTCTTAATTAAGTATCTATATCTCGTTTATGGATTTGACCTTGTATATTCTAATCAAATTTTTATTTTTGTCGTACTTTCGCTATCCATTATTGCGATGTTTGGAGCGTCCATGATTGCAATATTCCAGAGAAATCTTAAAAAACTATTTGCGTATTCCTCGGTTGCGCAAATTGGATATATAACTCTTGGTATTGGTATTGCAAATTATAGTGGGCTCATTGGCTCCACAGTGCACATAATCAATCATTCAATAATCAAAGCGGCAATATTTTTAGCCATAGGTTGTTTGGTTTTTAGCTCCAAAATAGTAAATATAGATCAACTCGCGGGTCTTGGTAAGAGAATGCCTATGGTGGCTGTTTGCATCACAGTATCATCATTAAGTTTAATCGGCGTTCCAGGTACCGTTGGTTTCATATCAAAATGGTATCTTGTTTTAGGATCGCTCGAACAGGGCTTGTGGATTGTTGTGTTTGCACTCGCTGTGAGCTCTATTCTGGCACTTATCTATGTAGGTAGGATTATTGAATTGATCTGGTTTCATACACCCGTTGGCGGTATGGTTAGTCAGAATAAAATTCCATTTGAAATGATAGCCGTAACAGTCTTGATGACAATAGCTACAATATATTTTGGGATTGATACAAGACTCACCGGTGATCTTGCAAAAATCGCAGTAGAAAATGTTTTACTGGGTGAACAATTATGAGCCAACAAATCATATATTTATTACCGGTACTTATACCAATATTTTTGTCGATTTTAATCAAAATCACCTGGGAAATTCAAAATTTGCGTTACCCAATCCTGTTGTCGGGACCTATTCTGGCATTATGGAGTGTATATAAAATACAACAAAATTCTGATTTTATGAGTTCTAGCATCAATATTTTTGATATTTTTCCGAATATTGGTATCTCATTAGGTCTTGAACCGATAAGTTTTGTATTCATAATCATGGTCAATTCTCTGTGGTTGGTCGCCACCTTATATTCATATGGGTATATGCGAACCAATAATGAAAAAAGACTTGGAAATTTCTTTTCTTTTTTTGCCATAGCTATTGGTTGTGCCAACGGTGCAGCCCTCTCAAGTAACCTGCTAACATTATTCATATTTTATGAATTACTAACCGTATCAACATATCCCCTCGTGACGCATAAAGGCGACGAACAATCAAAGCAATCAGGCAGAAAATATCTTCTTATATTACTGGGTACTTCCTTGTGCTTTTTTCTCCCTGCAATGGGATATGTATATTACCTCAGTGGCAATCTTGATTTTGTATCAGGTGGTCTTCTGACCACAACTCTCTCTGGCATGGAGGTAAACAATATCGCAATCTCGATATTATTAATTCTATTTATATTTGGTATCTCAAAAGCAGCTGTCATGCCTTTTCATTCATGGCTACCTGCTGCTATGGTTGCACCGACGCCCGTATCAGCGTTATTACACGCCGTTGCCGTCGTAAAAGTTGGTGTATTTTCAATTATTAAAGTATTGGTTTATATTTTCGGCCTTGATATCTTGCTTGGTCTATTCACTGTTGATTTTATGATTTATATTTGCGGATTTACAATAATAACAACCTCAGTAATTGCAATAAAACAAGATAATTTAAAAAAATTACTAGCTTACTCGACAATCAGTCAATTGTCATATGTCGTCATTGCTATTTTAATATTAACCCCCTCGGCAATAATTGCTGCATCCATGCATCTTGTCGCACACGCCGTTAGCAAAATAACATTATTTTTTGCAGCTGGTGCAATTTATTCATCCACAGGATACACAAAAATAAGTGAAATGGATGGCATAGGAAAAAAACTTAAGGTCGTAAGCATTGCATTCACTTTGGGAGCGATGTCGCTGGTGGGAATTCCGTTATTAGTTGGTTTTACGAGTAAATGGTATATTGTGCAGTCCTCTGTAGAGGTTGGTCAATGGTTTATCTTACTCGTTATTACAATTTCTACTCTATTAAATATTGGTTATTTTACGCCAATTATATATAAGTTTTTCTTTAAAAATGAGTTGAAAGAAATTTCATTTAAGACACTACCACAGGATATTAACTTATCTATAATCATTTGTTGTGTGCTAATGGTAATTCTATTTATGCAACCAAACTTGGTCATGGAGGTAATAAGTAATGTTAAATAGCACGATCAAAAAATTATGGATAAGTTTTCTATTCATACTTGCAATTTTATTTTTTAGTGACCTTGTAATTCACCGACACGATTATTTTGGTGTAGACGGTTTTTTTGCATTTCCATCCATCTATGGATTCTTATCTTGCATATTTTTAGTATTCGTCTCGAAAGCTATTGGAATTTTTTTAAAAAGACCTGAGGATTACTATGACGAGTAGCTTATTACATCCCGGAATAATACTCATATTATTTGGGTTATTCATACCATTGATCAAGAACCGATTGATTGTACTTTTATTTCCAATAGCGAGTTTTATTATTTTATTTTCATTAGATAATGGGACCGTCATCAAGCTTGATTATGGAAATTATGAGTTAATATTATTAAGTATTGATAAATTAAGCCGGCTATTCTCATATATATTTCTGCTGATATTATTTGCCACCGCAATATTTAGCATAAACCAAGATAGTAAATCTGAGATATCGTCGGCTTTTGTGTATGTTGGTTCATCAATATCAGTTGTTTTATCTGGTGATTTAATAACTTTATTCATATTCTGGGAAATTATGGCAATAACATCAACAATTGTCATATGGAGCGGATCTAAGCAGTCCTATTATCCCGGTATAAGGTACCTCGCTGTGCATTTACTCGGTGGTTCCATATTATTGATTGGAATAATTGGCTACGTAAATACAACAGGAACCCTTGCTTTTGGACTGATGAGTCCTGATAATATATTCTCGTATTTTGTCCTAGCAGGCTTCTTAATAAATGCCGGAGCTCCACCATTTTCCAGCTGGATTCCTGATGCATACCCAAGTGCGTCATGGTCAGGAACAGTATTTTTGTCTGCATTCACTACAAAAACAGCAGTGTACGTTTTGATTGTTGGCTATGCGGGTTACCAATTTCTTATATATGTTGGTATATTTATGATATTTTATGGAATTATTTTTGCAATTCTTGAAAATGATATGAGACGCATCCTGTCTTACTCTATCGTGAATCAGGTTGGCTTTATGATTGTAGCAGTTGGTATTGGAACTGAAATAGCGATAAATGGGGCATCCTCACATGCTTTTACGCACATTATATACAAGGCCCTACTGCTGATGAGTGCCGGTTCAGTATTTTACATTACAGGTCGTACAAAATGTACTGATCTGGGTGGTTTGTATAAGACGATGCCTCTTACGATGATTTGTGGTATCATTGGGGCGCTATCAATATCCGCATTTCCTCTAACCTCAGGTTTTATATCCAAGTCTCTAACTGTACAGGCTACCGTATATGAAGAACTCAAGATATTGTGGCTTCTGTTGACAATGGCATCTGCTGGGGTTTTTCTGCATGCTGGCATAAAGTTTCCGTGGTTTGTATTTTTTCAAAAAGATGCGAAAATTAAAGCTGAGGACCCCCCAAAAAATATGAGGTTAGCAATGATACTTTTATCAGCGCTATGTATATTAATTGGTGTTTTTCCTGGTGCACTTTATTCAATTCTGCCATATGACGTCAAATACTTACCATATACATTGGATCATGTATCCTCACAATTGCAGCTTCTAATGTTCTCCGGTTTAGCATTTTTCATTCTATTGAAGTATTTAAAACGAACGCTTACCATTACGCTTGATTTCGACTGGTTCTGGAGAAAATTTGGCGTATTAGTTGTTAACTTATTTGATACTTACCTACTCAAAAAAATACAAACTCTCATTCAATCTATAGATAATTTAGGAACTCAAACAATTCGAAGTTTGCACAAGCATAGTGGTCCTTCTGGGATGCTTGGGCGCTCTTGGTCCACCGGAAATATGGCTCTTTGGACGGCAATTCTGCTTGGTTTATTTCTGCTATTTTATCTATTTGCGTAAATGTGATAGAATAAAATAATGAATAAACGAAATGAAAATCTGACTGAATTGCAATATTATGTAACTAGGGAGTCTGGAACAGAACGTCCTTTTACAGGACCTCATCTAAATGAGAAATCAGATGGCACTTTCACTTGCATTTGTTGTAATACACCATTATTTGCTTCAACCCATAAGTATGATTCAGGGTCTGGATGGCCGAGTTTCTTCGATACAGAATATAAAATGAATATTTCTGAGCACAGAGATAATAGTCATTTCATGATCCGAACAGAAGTGAAATGTGCAAATTGTGATGCCCATCTAGGACATCTTTTTAATGATGGACCAAAGCCAACTGGTCTTAGATATTGCATCAATGGAAATGCAATGAGCTTTGAGAAGAAAGAGAAACTTAATGGCAAATAATTTTGAGAAAGCACTACCTGATCAAGATTGGGACGATATTCTTGGCATTAGTGACGAATTTTCAGATGAAGAAAAACTTGTTCAAAAGACTGCGCATGAATATTCATCTAAAGAATTATTTCCAAGAGTCAAAGAAGCTTTTAAAAAAGAAATATTTGATCAAAGCATCTTACAAGAGCTTGGAAAGCTTGGCCTAATTGCACCGACAATACCAGCAAAATATGAAGGGGCAGAATTAAATCATGTTTGCTATGGCCTCATAGCTTACGAGATTGAAAAGGTTGACTCTGGATATAGATCGGCAATGAGTGTCCAAAGCTCCCTAGTCATTCATCCAATTTTTGAATTTGGAAGCGATGAGCAGAGAAAAAAATATATTCCAGAACTTATTAAGGGAAAACTAATAGGCTGCTTTGGATTAACAGAACCAGATCATGGGTCAGACCCATCAAGCATGCAAACCACGGCAACGAAATCTGATAATGGATGGGTTTTAAATGGTTCAAAAACTTGGATTACTAATGCACCGATTGCAGATGTGGCAATCGTTTGGGCAAAAACTGATGATTATGATATTCAAGGTTTTATACTCGATAAAAATAAACATAAATTTCGTACTGAAAAGATAGATGGAAAACTCTCACTGAGGGCCTCTTCAACAGGGCAGATTCACATGGATGAGACACA
This sequence comes from uncultured OCS116 cluster bacterium, assembly GCA_902633855.1. Taxonomy (GTDB): domain Bacteria; phylum Pseudomonadota; class Alphaproteobacteria; order Rhizobiales; family TMED25; genus TMED25. The sequence goes on along the minus strand of CACPHU010000009.1, from coordinate 13,721 downwards.
CGTTGATGATGATTGTCGTCTACCTGGTGTGAGTGGACTGAAGGGACCTTTTTCATGCTTGAATAAAGCGAGATTTGGAATTTCTTGGGGAACAGTTGGTGCAGCAGAATTTTGCTGGCATGCCGCGCGTGAATACGCCCTCGACAGGAAACAATTTAACAAACCAATTGCTAGTAATCAGCTTATTCAAAAAGATCTAGTGGATTGCCAAACGCAAGTCACACTAGCAAAACTTGGAGCCCTTAAACTTGGAAGGGAACTTGATAAGAGAAAAATCAATCCCGCTGCAATTTCTCTACTTAAACGAAATAATTGTTTAATGGCACTGGATATTGCTCGTAAATCTCGAGATATATTAGGCGGAAATGGAATATCTGAAGATTATCATGTAATTCGACACCTACTTAATTTAGAAACTGTCAATACCTATGAAGGTACATCGAATATACACTCGCTCATTCTCGGTAGATCGCAAACGGGAATTCAGGCTTTTTATTAAAATCTGTCTATTCATTATTTGATATTTTGATTTAAATTATTATATTTAGATGATAACATTTCTATAAGTTTAATTTACAAACGGAGAAAAAAATGGCATTTGAGCTACCTGATTTACCTTATTCACATGACGCGTTAGCGCCATTTATGTCGGCTGAAACATTAGAATTCCACCATGATAAACACCATTTAGCATATGTAACAAACGGTAATAATCTATTGGCAGAGTCTGATTTAGCAAATGAGTCACTAGAAAATATTGTCATAAAGTCACATGGTACAAATCCAGGCTTATTTAATAATGCAGCACAACACTACAATCACCTTCACTTTTGGAATATGATGGCACCAAATGCATCAGGAAAGATACCATCGAATCTTGAGATGAAAATAGATGAGGACCTTGGCGGTATTGAGAAAATGAGATCTGATTTTATAAACGCGGGTGTCACTCAATTTGGATCTGGATGGTGTTGGCTTGAATTGAAAGACGGGAAGTTGAATATCTCAAAAACCCCAAATGGTGAAAACCCACTAGTTAATGGAGCAACTCCATTACTTGGTTGTGATGTATGGGAACACTCATACTATATTGACTACAGAAATGCTCGACCAAAATATTTAGAAGCATGGTTTGATAATTTGATAAATTGGGAATACGTGAATAGTCTCTATGAGGCAGCAAGCTAATTCACACCATAAATATTTTTTTATGAACCCCCTTTTTTTAATAAATAGGGGGTTTTTGTTTTATTAGGAAAAAAAATAAGTCATAAAATACAATGTGTTATGAGGGAAATTCACAGAAAAAATGGCCTCACGGTTATAATTACTAAAAAAGTATGTTAAGGTATCCCCTCTTTAAAAAAGAAAAAAATAGGAAGATTTATGAATAAATATATATTACCAATCATCGTAGTAGTATTAATTGCAGGCGGGATTATCCTCAATAATGCACTCAAAGAGGATACAAAACTCGCAGACTGTGGATCTGTTACTATAGCGAATATGAATTGGTCATCAGCGCAAGCGATTGCCGAAATCGATAAAATAATTCTAACACATGGATATGAATGTAATGTAGAACTAGTTCCAGGCGATACTGTACCAACATTCACATCAATGAATGAAAAAGGTGAGCCAGATGTTGCTCCAGAGCTATGGTCAAACTCACTAAGAGCTCCACTTGATGCCGCGAAAGAAGAGGGAAGATTAATTTCAACTGGAAATGTATTCACACAAGGCGGTGAAGAGGGCTGGTTCATTCCAGAAGCAACACTAGCCGCAAATCCAGAATTAAAAACTTGGGAAGACGTTATCGCAAGACCTGATTTATTCCCAAATCCTGAGAACCCTGAAAGAGGTGCATTAATTGGCTGTCCTGCAGGTTGGGCTTGCCAATATATAAACCAGAACCTATACAGAGCTTATGATATGGAAGCAAAAGGCTGGGATCTGATTGATCCAGGCTCATCTGCTGGACTAGATGCGCTTATTAGTAAAGCCATAAACGACGGGACAAACATAGTAACGTATTATTGGGCACCAACAGCAATACTTGGAAAGCTACCAATGTACATGCTTGAGCCCAATGCAACACATGATAGTGAAGAATGGGCTAGCTGTACATCTGTCGCAGATTGCGCGGATCCGAAACCAAATGCGTGGGGATTTTCATATGTTGAAACTGTTGTGACAGAAAACTTTTCTAATCAAGCTTCCGTTGCAATGGACTATATTTCAAAAAGAGACTTTGATAGCGCAACAATGAACAGTCTGTTGGCCTGGATGGCAGATAACCAAGCAACAGGTGAAGAAGGAGCAATCTATTATCTTCAGAATAATGAAGATGATTGGTCTGATTGGGTTTCCGAAGCTGTTAAGGATAGGGTACTCGAAGCCCTATAATTTCATTACCTACCCTAGGAGAGTAAAATCTCTCCTAGGGTGAAGATTGCAAATGCATGTCGATACTTACTGAATTTCCATCAATAGACACAGAGACACTGCGATCACTCAAAAAATCTATTGATGCCGGGTTTAAAAATTTTTCACGAAATTATGGAGATAATATTGAGTCATTCTTTGAACCAGTAAGATTTCTTTTAATTGAGTCAGAACAGTTTCTCATAAATACCCCTTGGCCGATAATTATGGCAATAATTGCAATTATCGCATGGGCGGGTTCCAAAAATATTAAGATTGTCATTTCTGTTGTTATGATACTTCTTCTTATTGGTTACTTTGATATGTGGGAAAATACCATGAAAACAATATCCATAACTTTTGTTGCTGCACTACTGGCTATTGTTTTTGGAATTCCAATTGGAATACTAATGGCAAAATCTAATTTCTTCCAAAGAGTAATGAATCCAGTGTTGGATGTGATGCAAACTATGCCAAGTTTTGTTTATTTGATACCAGTTGTAATGTTATTAGGTATAGGCAAAATCCCAGGGCTCATTGCCGTTGTGATCTACTCAATTCCACCAATGATCAGGCTCACAAATCTTGGTATCCGGTTAGTAAATCAGGCTGTCATTGAAGCCGCTGACTCCTATGGTGCTTCAAATACCCAAAAACTCATCTATATCCAAATACCTCTGGCACTGCCTACCATAATGGCAGGAATAAATCAAACAATCATGCTTGCATTATCGATGGTCGTAATCGCTTCAATGATAGGGGTTACAGGTCTTGGTCAACCCGTTCTAACAGCGATCCAGAATCAATACTTCACACTTGGTATATTTAATGGATTTGCAATTGTTGGCATTGCGATTGTTTTTGATAGAGTCAGTCAAGCATATGGTAAAAGGATACAAGAAAGCCATGGCACTATAAATGATAAGTAAGCCATATATTAAACTTAAGAATGTCTCTAAGGTATTTGGACAAAACCCGGATACAGTTATAGATTTAGTTCAGAATAATATTGATAAGACTGAACTTCAAAATGATTATAATCATATTATTGGCTTGCAGAATATAAATATAGATATCCCTAAAAATAAAATCCAAGTCTTTATGGGTCTCTCTGGTTCTGGAAAATCCACTTTGATTAGGCACCTCAACCAACTAATAAGACCGACATCGGGAGAGATAGTGGTAAATAATGTTAATGTTACCGAATTGAATAAAAAAGATTTAATCAATTTTAGGCGTGAGAATTTTGCGATGGTCTTTCAGAAGTTTGCACTTTTACCTCATCGAACTGTTCTATCGAATACATATTTTGGTCTTCAAATTAGAGGTGTAAAGAGCCCTGAATTGGAAAATACTGCAAAATATTGGATTGATAAAGTTGGGCTTGATGGGTTTGAAAATTATCACCCAAATCAACTCTCAGGGGGTATGCAGCAAAGAGTTGGTATTGCACGTGCATTGGCAAACGATGCACCCATATTATTGATGGATGAACCATTTTCAGCGCTAGACCCTCTTATCAGAATTGAAATGCAAGATATGCTTATTACGCTTCAAAAAGAACTCAAGAAAACCATCATCTTTATAACACATGATTTAGACGAAGCGCTAAAGTTAGGAGATAATATTGCAATATTAAGAGATGGAAAGATAATACAATCAGGTACCGGTCAGGACATTATTTTAAATCCTTATGACTCTTACATATCAAATTTTACAGCCCAAGTGAATAGAGGTAAAGTAATCGAATGCGAAAAAGTTATGAAAAAGCTCTCGAAAGATGCGTTTTCAAAAGTGACCATTGCAAAAGAAGCAAAGCTTGAAGAAGCTGTACGTGTCATGATTTCAAACAATATTAATGAAGTTGATGTCGTAAATTCAAAGAAGAAGTATATTGGAACAGTATATTTGGATGACGTAATGGCCTCAATAATAAATCCTATTGCTGAGCCATAGAATATAAGATAGCTTGATCATGTGAGATAACTAATCATCAATGCTTCATGAAACAATCTGTTCTAATAATTACAATATTCATACTTGGATATCTACTTGCTATAATATTTCGGTCAATTAATGGGATACTTGCTCCAAATTTAATTGCTGATATTAATCTCACAGCTTCCTCATTAGGTTTTCTGACATCAACATTGTTAATAGCGCATGCACTCGCACAGATACCCCTTGGCGTTTATTTAGATAGTCACGGACCAAAAAAAGTCCAAATAACCCTTCTCCTGCTTGCCGCGGTTGGTTGTGTTATTTTTGCATTGAGCTCAAATATTTATGTAATGACATTCGCCAGATTAATGATCGGAGTTGGATTTTCTGGGGCTTTAATGAGTGGCTTTCGTGCCGTTAGCATGTATTTAAAACCAGAGAACGCGGCACTTGGAAATGGAATAATCATGAGCGCAGGACAAGTAGGGTTGCTCGTCACGAGCTGGCCCACTGAATACTTACTTAATTTCTTTACGTGGAGAGGAACCTATGGAGTATTCATTATTCTCATTTTTATTGTTATTTTTTTGACATACATCCTAATTCCAAAGCAGGGATATACAGATAACTCAAAACCCGTAATTGATAGATTGAGGGATCTAAAAATAGTTTTACGCGATCCGTCAATATGGCGATTAGGCCCACTTGTTTGGATTACAGGTGGTTCACATATTGCTTTGTTAACATTATGGGCGGGTCCATGGTTTAGTAATGTGGCATCATATAGTCGGGATGATGTTGCAACTGGATTAACCATAAATGCAACAGCTGCGATATCTGGTATTTTCTTGAGCGGTTTAACTGCCAAAATCCTCAATAGATTTAATATTGGAATTCTAAAAATTCTTACTATAATTTTAATTATTCATATATTCTCTCTCATACCTATTATCTTTTTTTCTCCAAATATAGGCGCCTATTTTTGGATTATATTTGCTATGACTGGCCAAGGAGGTATTTTATCTTATCCGTGGGTAACAGCGAAATTTGGAATGTCTTTGTCATCCCGTGCAAATACTATTGTCAACCTTGGTACTTTTGTAATCGCTTTTTTTATTCAATGGCTTGTGGGCGTTGTAATAGATTTATTCCCACTTATTGATGGAATAACATATAACCCAATGGCATATAATGTAAGTTTTATGATAATATTAGCTATACAAATTATGGTATTATTTTGGTATTTCAGTGGTCTCAGGTACCTTAAATTAGATAATGGAAGGACGTAAAATTATGAAAGTAGAAATCATATGTACTGGCGATGAGGTACTTAGTGGGAAAATCATTAATTCTAATTTTGCACATATGAGTGGAAAGCTAGAAGAGGCGGGGCTCAATGTTATATGGGGAACTACTGTTGGAGATAACAAGGAAGACCTACTAAAGTCCTTTCACTTAGCATCAGAAAGAGCCGATGCTGTTATCGTTAATGGTGGTCTCGGACCAACCGTTGATGACTTATCGCAAGAAGTTGCAGCTATCGCATCCGGAAATAAGCTTGAGCTTAGACAAGAATGGCTGGAAATTATGGAAAAGTTTTTCATAAAAAGAGGTCGAGTAATGACTGAAAATAATAAAAAACAAGCAATGCTACCTAAGACTTCTGAATTAATTAATAACCCAATTGGCACTGCATGTGGCTTTGCGGTAAATATTAAAAAGGCCCGTTTTTTCTTCACCCCAGGTGTTCCAAGAGAGCTTTTTCTTATGCTACAAGATGAGATTATTCCAAGGTTATTGGAATTATCGGGTGAAAATATAGTAACGAAGCTTAAAACATTCCATTCATATGGTATTGGAGAGTCAAGAGCAGATACGCTTTTGAAAAATGTCGTTGATTTATCACCTGATAAAATTGTAAAACTTGGTTTTCAAGCTCATTTCCCGCAGCTTGAAACAAAGCTATCAATCAGAGCAGGCTCGTTGAGTGAAATTGAGAAAAACCTTAAACCTGTTGAAAATAAAGTAAGAGAGACTCTTGGCAATTACATATTTGCAGAGGACAAAAATACTCTTGAGGGATCAATCTTTGAATTACTGAAAAAAAATAATAAAACAATTTCTATCTGTGAATATCTTACATGGGGTAATATAAGTAAGAGAATTTCAACAATTGATAAGAAGGGTGATCATCTAAAATTTTCTGTAAGCTCAAATAATTTGGACGCTCTGGCAGATAAATTGAAACTATCTAAAAATAAGCTATCAATTGAACTCAATGAGGAGATTACATCAAAAGTTAGAGAGTTGTATATGACTGACCTCTCCCTATCCGTCATGATAAATTACCAAGAGGAGAACGAAGCTGATACATATATTACGATGTCTTCAGCGAATGATATGAAATCTAGAGTGGGAAAATTTATCGGTGATGAGCACAGAATTACACTCGGCAGTGTAGAAATGGCTTTGGACTGTGTAAGAAGATATTTTGCTAATTTACCCTTTGACGAGAAATCAGATTTTGAGAGATAGCTAGTCTTTAATAAGTTCTTCTAATTTTTTGAATAAAATATTTATATTTGATGGATCCAAATCTATCTCACCACTGTGTGTCATTTTCGCTATTTCTACAACAGCATCATTATATGGTGTTGAAATACCAAGTTTGCGCCCCTCTTTTGAAACTCTACCGTTGATAAACTCAATCTCACTTCGCCGTCCCTTGACATGGTCTTGAGCTGCGTGTGTCCTTGCATTAGGACCTACATCCTTAACCATTTTTTTCATAACTAGCTCAGCTGCATCTTCACCAGCATTCCCAATATCCTCGTTTGTCAGACCGAAAAGTGGTTCAATCATATAACCCAGAGCTTTTCCAACCTTAAAGGATTCCCTTCCAACCCCAACAGAAAAATCAAACATACCAGGTAATTTTACTGCTTCCCAGTTTTTCAAATTCAAGGATGAAAATGGGCATGTCATAGAATTCGCAATTAACTTTGTCCATTTAGCCCCATAAATATTGTCAGTTAAATCACATTTTCCAACATTTAACATAATCTTCTGAACCTCTTTTAGCCTAGGAGTAATCTTTCCACTTAGCTCTCCAACGGCAAACCAAGTCCCAGATGGAACTGTATTTCTCTGCACAAATCCAGGATTGAATATTTCACAACTTAACTCAACGACAGCACCGATCACATTTTCTCTACCTACCATATCCGCATTTAAATCGTCATTGTATGCATTTTGTAAGCCAACAAAAACACCTTTATCTTTTAAATATACTGAAGCAAATTTTGACATCCATTGAGTGTCATAGGCCTTAACAGCCATTAATATAAAATCAAATTGGGGCTGTAACTTTGCCAAATCACTCATATGATATGCAGAGACCTTGGTGTTTTTTTTTCCCTCTTTGGTAGTTACAGTAAGGCCATCTCGTCTGATCTTATTTATATGATCTGCCCATTGATCAACCAATATAATATCCAATCCAGCATCAGTAAGCGACGCCGAAACACAAGAGCCAATTGCCCCTCCACCTAATACACATATTTTTTTCATATTTTTTATCATATTATCTAGAACAGGCCTTCAATATTGCCGCCCCGATCTAAATAAATATTCTCTGCAGCTGGCTTTCGCGGCAATCCGGGCATTGTCATGATATCACCAGATATAGCAACGATAAACCCTGCTCCGGCTGATAGCCTGAGCTCTTTTATTTCAATATCATGATCTACAGGCGCATTTTTCAAAGTTGGATCTGTTGAAAATGAATATTGCGTCTTCGCCATGCAGATTGGAAGTTTACTAAAACCATTCTTTTCCAAATCACTAATTTGAGTTTTAACTTTTTTACTTAAAATAACGTCCTTAGCACGATAGATTTCCTTCGCAATTTTAGTTATTTTATACTCAATTCCTTCCTCGAGCTCATATAAATGTTTAAAATCTCGATCAGCGTTTTCACACAAATCTATTACTTCTTTTGCAAGGTCCGTAATTCCACTTCCGCCCTCAGCCCAATGATTCGATAAAATCACTTTACTCTTAATACCACTCTTATCTATTGCTTCAATTAGAGTGCTTATCTCACTGTCAGTGTCATTAATAAATCTATTTATACATACGACGGTCGGCACGCCAAATTTTGATATATTTTCCAAATGTCTTATCAAGTTCGCAGAACCGGCATTGACTGCGTCATTATTCTCTTCTTTCAAATGATCGATCTTAACACCCCCATGCATTTTAAGGGCTCTCACTGTCGCGACTACAACTGCAACGGATGGTTTTTCATCAAGATAGCGACACTTAATATCAAAAAACTTTTCAGCACCTAAGTCAGCACCAAAACCGGCTTCCGTAATCACAAAATCAGATAATTTTAAAGCTAAGTTTGTCGATATGATTGAATTACACCCATGGGCTATATTTGCAAAAGGCCCTCCATGTACAAATGCTGGATTGTTTTCCAGAGTCTGCACAAGGTTTGGCTTTAGAGCATCTTTTAATAACACAGCCATAGCTTGATTTGTACCAATTTGTTCTGCTGTTATCGGTTCCTTGTCTCTTGTGTATGCAACAACAATCTTACCGAGTCTTTCTGTGAGCTCTTCTAAGCTACTTGAAAGACAAAATATTGCCATTACCTCGGACGCAACTGTAATATCAAATCCATCAGATCTCGGGTAGCCATTAGAGATGCCACCAAGCGAGGTAACTATTTCTCTGAGCGACCTCTCATTCATATCAAGTGCTCTACGGATTGTTATTCTTCGAGTATCGATACTGAGTGCGTTACCCCAATAGATATGATTATCGACCATTGCGCAAAGCAGATTATGCGCAATTCCGATGGCGTGAAAGTCTCCTGTAAAGTGAAGGTTTATATCTTCCATAGGGATAACTTGTGAATAGCCACCTCCTGCTGCGCCGCCTTTCATTCCAAAGCAAGGTCCAAGTGATGGTTCACGAATACAAATTGTTGCTTTTTTTCCAAGCTTATTGAGACCATCACCCAGCCCAACTGTCGTTGTTGTTTTTCCTTCACCAGCAGGTGTTGGCGTGATAGCAGTTACTAGTATCAGTTTCCCGTTTTTCTTACTTTTTAAATTATTAATGTAGTCAAATGAGACTTTTGCCTTCAGCCCACCATATGTTTCAATATCATTTTCACCCAGTCCAAGCTTTTCTGCTATTTTATTAATATTTTGCGCTTTGGCAGCCCTAGCAATTTCTATATCCGTTGTCATTATTGTATTCTCTTTTTAAATTTATAGTTATTTTTAATTTCCCAGAATATCACCAGACTTCATATTACTAATTTCTGCGTATTCTATTGCACTCATTTTTTTTCCATTATATCGAAATTTTTGAATGGATATTGTACCATGCCCTGTACTTATTTGTATGCCAACTTCTTTATCAATATTACAGATATGACCGGGTATGTTTTGATGGTCATTAATTATTTTTACATCATATAACATAATTTCATTACCGTTATGTAGAGTCCATGCACCCGGCTGAGGGTCACTCGCCCGAATTAGAGCGTGAATTTCATTTGCGTGCTTTGACCAGTCAATTTTTGATTGCTCTCTACCAAACCAGCTTTCATATGAGCCTTCATCAAGATTTTGATCAATTTTTGGTGCATTACCGCTTTTAATTAATTGAATTGACTCTTCAATTGAGTCAATACCCATGGGAAATAATTTATTAAAATATAGAGCGCCAAGAGTTTCGTTTTCATCGATGATGCATTCTTTTTGTAATAATATAGGTCCAGTATCGAGGCCATCATCAGGCCAAAATATAGTTATCCCTGTTTTTTTTGATCCTATTGATATAGGCCAATTTATTGACGAGGGACCTCGGTGCATGGGTAACAATGATGGGTGATATTGAATAGAACCCTTTCGAGGTAAGTTCAGAATCGCACTGGGTACAATCAGTGTCACGTATGCCATGACGCATAAATCTGCATCAAAAGATTCCATTAATTCGTATGCTTCATCTGTTTTCCAGCTAGTTGGTTGATGAACTGGAATATTATTTGCATTTGCAGCTTCAACTAACGGATCAAGATATCCATTTTTTTTATTGGGAGCAGCACAAACCGATACGATATCCTCATTATTTGATAACAGTCTCTCCAATACTGCACTTCCGAATGCCTGCTGCCCGTGTACTACAATTCGCATTATTAAACTCTACTTCATCGCATCTGTTTTATTGATTTCAACCAGCTCTTCATCGCTGTAATTAAGAAAGTCTTTTAGAATTTCTTCGTTATGCTCTCCTAATAAAGGCGACCTTTGGACATCAGCTTCCGAGTTTGATAATTTAATTGGACAACCGACAGTTATGTATTTACCTCTTTCAGGATGGTCAACTTCAACAACGGTTCCAGTCCGCCTCAAGGACTCATCATGAGCTATCTCTTTCATTGATAATATTGGCCCACAAGGAATACCAAGTGGGTCACATATTGATACGACTTCAAATTTTGTCTTAGTCATTGTCCATTTTTCTATTGTCTCAAATATATGTGATAATTTATCTAATCTTGCTTTCGGAGTTGAGTATTCGGGATCACTAATCCAATCATCTCTCCCAATAACATTGCAAATTTTATCCCATACAGGCGCTTGTGTAATAAAGTAGACATAAGAGTCAGGATCATCCTCCCAGCCCTTGCATTTTAGAATCCAACCAGGCTGCCCTCCACCAGAATCATTTCCTGCGCGGGGAGTCGTATCTGTGAATGGAATCCCTTGACCAAATTGGCTATATTCAGATAGAGGTCCGCTGGATAACCTCTGATAATCTCTTAATTTTACTCGACATAAATTCACAACCCCATCTTGCATCGCGACGTCAACCTTCTGTCCAAGACCTGATTTCACTCGATGGAACAGAGCTGTTACAATTCCCAATGCGAGGTGCAGACCAGTGCCCGAGTCCCCTATTTGCGCTCCTGTAACAAGAGGTGGACCATCAAGAAAGCCTGTGGTCGAGGCAGAACCCCCAGCGCATTGGGCAATATTTTCATAGACCTTACAATCTTCATATGGCCCAGGCCCAAAACCTTTTACTGAGGCTAGAATAATTCTTGGATTTAATTTATGTATATATTCCCAACCGTAGCCCATCCTATCCAGCGTTCCCGGAGCAAAATTCTCAACAAATACGTCACATTTCAGTATCAAATCGTCTAATATTTTTTTACCTTTGTCATCTTTAACATTTAAAGTAATAGATTTCTTGTTATGGTTTAGCATTGTAAAATATAATGAGTCCACACCATCTTTATCACGTAGTTGCGAGCGGGTGATATCACCGCCACCTGGTCGTTCAATTTTAATAACATTTGCACCAAACCAAGCTAGGAGTTGGGTGCATGTTGGACCTGATTGAACATGTGTAAAATCAAGTATTGTTATACCTTTTAATGCTTCCATTTGATATTTCCTACTTATACATTGTCTGGGCTTTGGTGCCAGGTGCATACTCGTTGGGATCAACCCATATATTGACGACGACTGATTTCTTTGTTTTATTTATAAGCTTTCTTGCTTCATTCAGAGCAGAACTAATCTCATTTGGTTCATGAACTTCAATTCCATGCGCACCCCACATTTTTGGAAAATCTGAGAACTTCATATCACCAAGTTTATTGGCAATATCACCTTTTTGCTGACCATACTTCGCGAGTTGTCCATATCTAATTTGATTCATTGCTGAATTATTTCCAATCACCGCAATAAATGGCATTCCAAACCTATCAGCTGTTTCAATATCAAAGGCCGTCATTCCAAAAGAACCATCACCATAGTAGCATAGAACCTCCTTATCAGGATTAGCAAGTTTTGCCGCAAACGCGAAACCTGTTCCAACTCCAAGACTGCCGAGTGCTCCTGGGTCCATCCATTGACCAGGATTTTTTGGTCTCACTGCTTGCGCTGATATTGTAACGACATCACCACCATCACCAATAAAAATTGTATTATCATCAAGAAAATCATTTATTTCATATGCGACTCTATATGGATGGATTGGCATACTATCTGATTTGAATGTTGGTAGGAGTTTCTCATACTTTTCATCTTCTTTACTGGATAATAATTCTATCCATTTATCCCTACTTTTTTCAATGTTTGTGTCGTAAGATTTTGGCATTAAATCAATAATTTGTGACAGAACAGAGCCAGGATGACCAACAAGTCCAATGTCAATATCTCTATTTTTCCCCACATTTGAATAATCCTGATCTATTTGAATTATCTTGATGTCTGATGATATTCTTGATCCGTAGCCCATTCTAAAGTCAAAAGGAGTACCAACAATGATTATGGTATCTGCCTGCTTAAAGGCGTCTCCCCTCGTTCTATCAAATGAGTACTTACAGCCTTTACCGATCATTCCTCGGCTTGCACCATTTGTGTAAGCTGGTATTTTTAATTTCTCTATGAATTGATTTGCTTCAATATGACTTCTTGATTGCCACACCTGTTGTCCAAAAAGGATAGCTGGTCTCTCTGATTTTTTTAAAATCTCAACCACCCCTTTTACTGCTGAGGGATCTGCTTGTGATTTTATTGAGGCTCTGTATCTATCTTTTATCGGAAGCTTTACTGTTTCCAAGGGTACCTCTCTATCAAGAACATCCCTTGGTATTTCAAGATAAGAGGGTCCACATGCTCCATTGAAGCATTCCCTTGCTGCCATTGCTACCATATCCGCAACTCGTTCGGTTGACATAACTGTAGATGCAAACTTCGTGATTGGTTTTAGTATTTCCATATGTGGTAGTTCTTGAAGTCCTCCCATTTTCCATTGTGATAAAGCACTCTGCCCCCCAATATGGAGTACAGGACTCTCAGATCTAAAGGCGGTTGCGATACCTGTAATTGCATTGGTAAATCCAGGTCCAGCAGTTGTCACAAGACAGCCCAGCTTCCCTGTTTGTCTGGCATATCCATCAGCAGCGTGAGCGGCTGTTTGCTCGTGCCGAAAATCAAATATTCTTATACCCTCTTCAATACAGCCATCATATATATCAATTATGTGCCCGCCACACAGGGTAAAAATTGCGTCGACGCCTTCATTTTTTAAAGCTTTGGCGACAAGATGCCCACCCGAAATCATGCCTTCATTTTCAGTTCGCTTCTTTAGAATATCTTCAGTAGATGTAACCATAGCCGTTCCCTTAAATCCCAATCTCAGCCCTTTTACTTAATTGGCGAAAAATTTGACCCAACCATTATCTTATCTTCTTGGGCAACAATCATTCCAGCTATTTTCTGCCTGTAGCGTGTCCATTCTGGGTCAGCATCGCGTTG
>CACPHU010000008.1 GCA_902633855.1 uncultured OCS116 cluster bacterium | reverse complement strand
GATGGACTGTTTTTAAAAAAATCCCGATTTCTCAATTCTCGATTTAATGAAATTATCGCTAAAAAGACAACACCCGCTGCTGCTAAATAATTTAAACCACTTTTATCATCATCTCGGTTTGGATTGACATTTGCAAACCCAATGTCAAGCTGATCTGTCTGGTGGTGATCGAAAATAATTATATCTAAGTCATTTTTTTTAGAAATTAAATCCACTGAGTTTGATCCGCAATCTACTGTGATAATTAAATTTATGTTGCTTTGCTCGAATTCCTCTAAAAATCTCAGATTTGGCCCATAGCCATCATTGAAACGGTCTGGTATTTTAACAGTTACAGGACAATATGGCCGGAGATATCTAAATAAAATACTTGCAGATACAAGACCATCAACATCATAATCGCCAATAATTCCAATTGGCTCTTTAATCAAGACCGCATGGCTGATTCTTTTTATTGCCTTTTCCATATCATTTATTGAAGCTGGGTCTGGCATGTTATTTTTTAGAGTGTGGTCAAGAAATACTGCTAAATCAGGTCCTTCAATACCTCTATTTGCAAGAATAGATGCAGTGAGCTTTTCAATATCAAGGTCTTTTTTGACCTGATTTTTTAATTCATCATTTACAGGTTTATAGCACCAAGTATTATTCGATACAGATTTGATGCTCGTGAAGTTTGTGGATTGAATATCCATTGTTTATTTATATAAAATTTTTATATTCAGTCTTTAGACGCCGCACAGTGCCGTTATTCGATCTCATCACAAGTGTTTCTACAAAAACCCTATCATCTTGAAAAACAACCCCATTCAATAATGATCCGTCCGTAACCCCGCTGGCTGAGAATATAACGTCTTTGGACACTAGATCGTCCAATTTGTAAACTAAACTTACATCGGTAATACCCATTTTGATTGCTCGCTTCTCTTCATCTGAATTATTTATTAAAATTCGAGATTGCATCTGACCTCCAATACATTTCAAAGCTGCAGCGGCCAATACCCCTTCAGGCGCGCCACCAATACCAATATACATATCAATGCTAGTTACGGTGGGGTCTGTTGTAGCTATTACACCCGCTACATCACCATCTTGAATCAAATGAACTGATGCCCCTGTACTTCTAACTGAGTCTATATGCTTTACATGCCTTTCACGATCCAATATGCAAACACCTATTTCTCTAGGATTAACTCCTTTTTCTTTTGCGATTGACTGAATATTATCAGCAGGTGAAGCATCGAGACTGATTATACCCTCTGGATACCCAGGTCCGATGGCAATTTTATCCATATAAGTATCGGGGGCATTGAGCATTCCTCCTGACTCTGAAACCGCAATAACCGCTAATGCATTTGGCATAGCCTTTGCACACAAGGTTGTTCCCTCTAAGGGGTCGAGTGCAATATCAGCTTCAGGCCCATCACCTGCGCCCACTTTCTCTCCAATATATAACATTGGGGCCTCGTCTCTTTCGCCTTCGCCAATGACAACGGTACCAAACATTTTTATTGAGTTCAATTGCGTTCGCATGGCATCTACAGCCGCTTGATCTGCTAATTTTTCATCACCCTTCCCGCGCAATTTTGCCGCAGCAATTGCTGCAAATTCAGTAACTCTAACTATTTCGAGGGTAAATTCCCGATCCATAAGATAACCCAGTGATTAACTTTCAATGGTTATTATATTAGGTGTGGTTGGGCTGTAGTTATTCTTATTAATATCTTCCACAGCTTTGTTTATTGACGTGAAGTCAGTCGTACTTGTTATAATGGTTATCGGTACAAGATTTTTATCTTTCATCTTTTTTGAAATGCGCTGCGTAATATCATCAATTGATATTCCGTTTTTCGCCATTGCATTTGTTATTGATGCCATTGTTCCTGATATATCAGGTAATAACAGTCTCAAATAGAAACGACTAGTCTCGATATTCATCTCATTGCTGCTTTTAGAGAGCGCTTTTAGTGGTGTGCCAAGTGGTGGGTAGTTCGTGTTGTTGATTATATCAAATATGTCCCCCATTATTGCCGAAGCTGTTGGATATCTCCCTGCACCTGGCCCTGAAATTAATAACTCTTTGAAATAATTTCCCCTTATAGTGACAGCATTTTTTTCCCATTCTATGCCTGCAAGGTCAGACTCTTTTGAGAGTAATGATGGTCTGACAACTTGTGAGATATGACCATCTTTATTTTTCTTTGCTATACCTAATAATCTAATAGTGTAGCCATAATCACTAGCAGCTCTGATGTCGTCAAGCTCTATTGCTTTTATGCCCTGAATTTTTACGTGATCAAAATCTATCTTTTGACCAAAGCACATGCTTGATAAAATTGATAATTTATGAGCAGCATCATAACCTTCAATATCAAAAGTTGGGTCAGCCTCGGCAAAGCCGAGTTCTTGTGCTCTTTTTAGGGCATCGTCAAAACTCATACCTTCCTTTTCCATAGAAGTTAAAATGTAATTACAAGTCCCATTTAATATGCCATAAATTGCGGATATTGTATTTGACGCAACGCTCTCTTTTAGAGTCTTAACAATAGGAATTGAACCTGCAATTGCTGCTTCAAATAACAGTTTTGCACCATTTTTTTCGGCAAGATCCAATAGATAGTTACCACTCTTTGCTATGAGGGCTTTGTTGGCAGTGATTACATTCTTCCCAGCCTTTAGGGCGCTCTCAACAACCTGGAGCGCAATCCCATCTTCTCCACCGATAAGCTCAACGATTATGTCAGCATCCACATTCACAGCCAAAGATATTGGATTATCAAACCATTGATATCTATTGATCTGCACTTCCCTCTGTTTATTTTTATTTTTTCCAGAGACGCCAATTATACTAATTTTTGCATTTGTTTTTTTTTGAATTAATGAAATATTATCACTTAGTATCTTGACAACACCTTGGCCGACGCTACCTAGTCCAATAATCCCAACCCTAACATCAACCATAGTTATTAAAACCTAAATATCACTAAACAAATTTTTCTTTATATTTCTTGCAGCCTGACGAATACGATGCTCATTTTCAACTAACGCAATTCTGAGGAAGCCTTCGCCTTCACTTCCAAATCCAATGCCTGGTGAGACAGCTACCTTTGTTTTCTTTAGTAAAATTTTTGAGAATTCGACTGAACCATATTTCTTGTATTTCTCAGGTATTGGCGCCCATGCAAACATAGATGAAGGCGGAGATGGTATTTCCCATCCCGCATTTGAAAATGACTTTATAAGTGTATCACGACGACTCTTGTAGCATTGCCTTATTTCATTTACACAATCTTGATTTCCATTTAAGGCTGCAGCAGCTGCAACTTGAATAGGGGTAAAGGCCCCATAATCAAGGTATGATTTTACTCTGATTAATGCCGAAATGATCCTCTCGTTACCTACGGCAAAGCCAATTCTCCAACCAGGCATTGCATAGGTTTTTGACATTGAGGTAAATTCAACAGAAATAGATTTGGCACCGTTCACTTGCAGTATTGATGGAGGCGGATCCGTATCGAAATAGATTTCTGAATAGGCAAGATCTGATAAAATAATTAAATCATGTTTTTTACAAAATGACACAATATCTCTATAAAAGTCGAGGCTTGCATGTAAAGCTGTTGGATTCGAGGGATAGTTTACAACTAGGACCTTCGGTTTTGGATTTGAATTTACTACCTCTTTTTCAAGAAACCTTAAAAAATTTTCATCAGGAGCTGCGGGCATGTTTCTTATGACTCCACCAGATATTATAAAACCAAACTGATGAATTGGATATGTAGGGTTTGGGGCTAAAATTATATCGCCCGGTGCAGTTATTGCTTGTGCAATGTTTGCGAACCCCTCCTTTGATCCAAGTGTTGCAACAATTTCAGTTTCAGGTTTCAACTTTACACCAAATCTCCGAGCGTAGTATTTAGCTTGAGCTCGAAGTAGACCCGATATTCCTTTTGAAGCACTATATCTATTTGTTTTTGGTTTATTTACTGTTTCAATTAACTTATCTCTAATATGACTGGGTGTTGCCATATCAGGGTTTCCCATACCGAGGTCAATTATATCATCGCCACGAGCTCGATAATTTGCCTTTAATTTGTTAACGCTCTCAAAAACATAAGGTGGAAGCTGCTTAATTCTGTGAAATTCTGTACTCATATTTTATAAATAATAATTAAATCTGATAATTCTATGATAATGATTTTTAATACATATACATCCAAAATCAAGGAAATATAGAAATTTGATGCAAGCCAAGTTCTTCAGGCCATCCGTGGATAAGGTTCATATTTTGTATTGCTTGTCCGCTTGAGCCTTTAACCAAATTATCAATCGCTGAGATAATTATCAAAGTTTTGTCAACTCTACCCGGTATCACAGCAATATCACAATTATTTGTTCCCCTCACATTTATCGTATTCGGCACATTACCGTTGCTCATAATATTTATGAAGTTATCATTTCTATATTTAGACTGGTAGATCTCAATAATTTCATTTAATTTGATATCCTTACTTAATCTAACATGTGATGTCACAAGCTCCCCCCTATTCATTGGAACTAAATGTGGTATAAAATTAATTTTAATGTCTTTTTTTGAATGAAGCATTAATTGTTGTTCAATTTCTATAATGTGTCTATGTCCAGTTACAGAATATGGTCTGAAAGACTCTGAAATCTCACTAAATAGCAGGTCTCTTTTTGGGCTCCTCCCCGCGCCACTAATGCCAGACTTTGCATCAATAGTTATATGGTTAATATCTATCAAATCATCGGCGATCAGCGGATATAAGGCCAGCAATGTCGCTGTCGGATAACAACCTGGGCAAGCAACCTTCTCTGATTTTTTTATATTTGATCGATTTAGCTCTGTCAGCCCATAGACAAAGTGATTTATTGTTTCTACTGATTTATGTTCGAAATTATACCACTGTGCATAATCTTTGGCACTCGATAGTCGGAAGTCAGCAGATAAGTCAATTATTATCTTTTCAGCTGGTAACATTGGAAATATTTCATGAAAAATCCCGTGGGGAAGGCAGCTAAAAATCACATCGACCACAGACCAATTTATATCTTGCCATTTTTCAAGGAATAAATCGACTTTTCCATTTAAATAGGGATATATTTCACCAACTCTCTGGCCTGCGTGATTATTTGCTGAAACATATTTCAAATCAATCTTCGGGTGGCCCGACAGCATTCTTATTAGATCTGACCCAGTATAGCCTGACGCCCCTATGACTCCAACATTAATGTCTTTTGTTGCCATTGTTTACCTTAATTAAGTTGTCTAGAATTTACAATTAACACGTAAATTATATCACATATGATATTCTTGATGAAGAGTATTGTAGATGACTTATCTTTTTGAGAATTGGAAGCTTTTTCTCGCTTTTGCTCTTCCATATTTTTTTCGTTCAACCACTCTCGAGTCACGTGTTAGAAAACCACCAGATTTAAGTACAGCCCTATTCTGGGGCTCAAAATTTAAAAGCGCTTTTGAAATACCATGCCGTATTGCGCCAGCTTGTCCAGATAAACCACCCCCTGAAACTGTGCAGAATATATCAAAACTTCCCCTATTATCCGTAGCATCGAGAGGTTGTTGTACTATCATCCTTAAAACCGGTCTCGCAAAAAATATTTCAAATTCTTTACCATTCACTGTAACCTTGCCACTACCCGGCTTGATCCACACCCTTGCCACAGCATTTTTTCTTTTACCAGTTGCATAAGCTCGACCAAGATTGTCGACCTTCTTTTCATATACAACTGCTTGCTCATTCTCAGGATAGCCATTTGTAGTTTCCGGATTTTTTATATCTACTGTTTCAAGGTTATTTTCAGCGACCATGTCAAGCTCTCCTTGTATTTTTTGGATTTTGATTAGCAAAACCATCAATAACTGGCTTTTGGGCCTGATGCGGATGTTCACTACCTGAATACACTTTTAAATTCTTCAACTGTCTTCTTGAAAGCGGTCCACCGGGTAACATCCTCTGAACAGCCTTGATAATTACCCTTTCAGGAAATTTACCATCCAAGATATCGGATGCAGATTTACTTTTTATACCACCAGGATATCCGGTATGCCAATAGTAGGTTTTTTTATCCCTTTTTAGCCCTGTGAGGTGTACTTTCTCAGCATTTATAACGATTACGTTGTCACCACAGTCGACGTGTGGGGTAAAAATTGGTTTATTTTTACCTCTGAGTATTGCTGCAATATGAGTTGCCAAGCGACCCAGAACCAATCCCTCAGCATCAATAAGAACCCAATTTTTTTTTACATCAGTTTGTTTTATGTTGTATGTATTCATTATTGTACAATATTTGATATGGTCAAATAATTATAGGAATTATAATTAAAGTCAATTTTTTTTTACATTTTTTTCATTTCAAATCAATATTTTATATATGTGGTATTATAGTACCATGTATTAGAACTGCCAAATAAACGAAATCTGAGTAGCCCAAATTTACTTGATATTATTTTTAGTACCTAATCAAAGGCTGATAAATTTTTTTATTTTTAACAAATAATTCTATCAAATAACATTAATTTAGAATATTTTAACATTTTAATTTAGAAAGATAAAAATAAAGACTGAGCTATATGTGTTAACATTAATGCTTCTTCAATCAGTTTAAAAATTTTAGGGAGATTATAAAATGAGCGAAAAAATAGGTTTTAATACTGTTGCAATTCATTCTGGTGCTCAACCAGACCCCGCAACTGGTGCGAGAGCTACGCCTATATATCAAACAAGCTCTTATGTTTTTGAAAATACAGATCACGCTGCAGACCTATTCGCAGGACGAGCATTTGGAAATATATACACAAGGATCATGAACCCTACGCAAGATGTGCTTGAAAAGCGTGTGGCTGAATTAGAAGGTGGTAAGGGCGCTCTAGCACTTGCATCAGGTCACGCTGCACAATTAATAGCATTGCACCCCCTCATGAGTGCCGGTGATGAATTTATTGCTTCAAATAAACTATACGGTGGATCAATAAACCAATTCAACCATTCATTTAAAAAATTTAATTGGAATGTGTCTTGGGCTGAAGCCAATGACGTCGATGATTATAAATCGAAGATAAACGATAAAACAAAAGCAATATTTATTGAGTCCATCGCGAACCCAGGTGGTATCATAACAGATATCGAGGCAATTGCAAGAGTTGCGGAGGAGCATCACTTACCTCTAATTGTAGATAATACGATGGCAACACCGTATCTTTGTAGACCCCTAGATTTTGGTGCGAATATTGTTGTTCACTCACTTACAAAGTTTCTGGGCGGGCAGGGTAATTCGATTGGTGGCATCATAGTAGACGGAGGT
This sequence comes from uncultured OCS116 cluster bacterium, assembly GCA_902633855.1. Lineage (GTDB taxonomy): Bacteria > Pseudomonadota > Alphaproteobacteria > Rhizobiales > TMED25 > TMED25. The sequence continues at coordinate 44,997 of CACPHU010000008.1, read as the reverse complement.
GACTTTGACTGGTCCAAAGACGATAAGTATCCTGACCTCAGTCAGCCACATCCGAGTTATCATGGCCTCAATTTCCATGAGACATTTGGCGGAATGGGCTTGTCTTATGCTATTGCGTGCAGATTTCTCTCATTAAGAGATCTAGGTCCTGCAATATCACCATTTAACGCATTTCTAATCCTAAACGGTATCGAAACAGTTGCATTACGCATGAAACAACATTCAAATAATGCACTGGAAGTTGCAAAATACCTTGAAAAGCATGATAAAGTTGCGTGGGTTAACTATGCTGGTCTTCCAAGCAGTGATTATCGTAAACACGCTGATAAGTATTGCCCTAATGGAACTGGTGCAGTATTCACATTTGGATTGAAGGGTGGCTATGACGCAGGCGTAAAGCTTGTAAATGAGGTAAACTTATTTAGTCATTTAGCAAATATTGGCGATGCCAAAAGTCTAATAATACACCCATCATCTACCACACATAGCCAACTTACTGATGAACAGCAAGAACTTGCTGGGGCCTCTAAAGATGTTGTGAGATTATCTGTTGGGATCGAGGATATATCTGATATAATCAGTGATCTAGAACAGGCCCTCGCAAAAGTCTAAACCGGCAGTAATTTATTAAATAGAAATGGCGCAGCACTCCCAAAAATAAGAGCACTGCGCCAAACTGATGCAAAACCCCAATTATAATCGGAACTTGATAAATAACTGCAATTATGCCGAGAATAACTTGGTAGAGCATTATGGCTAAGAGATATAAAGAGGAGCTTTTATATGGCGTATCTGAAAATCTCTTATTAATGTGAATGATTTGAGTAAATAAAATTATACACAAAGCGTATGCCAACATTCTATGATCAAAATGAATTGTGAGTGGATTTTCGAAAAAATTTAGATACCAAACTGATATTGAAAAAAGACCATCTGGTATAAATTCACCATCAATCAGCGGCCAGGTATTGTATGTTAGACCCGAGCGAGTTCCAGACATAAATGCACCAAGAATAACCTGAATAAATGTTATGATAAGTAATGCAAGGGATGATATTTTTAGAAACAATGTAGGTCTATTTTCTATATAAATTATATTCTCTGATCTTGATAGATACAAAAGAGACAGGCATCCCAAAATCAAAAATGCAATTGATAGATGTGTTGCAAGTCTATATTGGCTTACATTGATATTTTCCACAAGACCGCTTTGTACCATATACCACCCAACGAATGCTTGAAAAACTCCCATAAGTAAAATAAATGGAAGAAAGGTTTTTTCTTTTTTTGAAAATTTTTTTTTATAAGTGAAGTATAGGTAAGGTATAAGAAAAACTAAACCAAGGAATCTTGCCAGAGATCTATGAAACCACTCCCAAAAATATATGATCTTAAACTCGGCAAGTGTCATTGAAGAGTTTACTATAAAAAATTCTGGTATCTGCTTGTATTTATTGAACTCTTTTTGCCAGGATGCCTCTGAAAATGGAAAAAAAATTCCTGAAATTGGTTGCCACTCTGTAATTGATAGCCCTGATTCTGTGAGCCGTGTTATGCCTCCAATAATTATAAGAAAAATAAGCGTAATTATCGTAAATATCAACCACAAGGAAACATCAATATTTTTGATATTTTGATTTATATTTTTTTTCCCATTGATTATCATAGTATATTTAGTTTTAATCGATAAAAGATATGAATAGTTTCCAAAAAATAATCTATACAGCAGTGTTCTTAATATATTTATTTATATATATATTAATTTCAATGCGTATTGGTGTTTTTGTTTTAGAGCTAAATAATATTTTGATTGAAATCTTGTTTTACATGCTTGTAGGCGTATTGTGGACTGCGCCGATTATGATAATACTGAAGCGAGGTAATTAATTATAGCTTCTTTGCAATATTTCTTTTAATGATTCTAGCTCAGATATTGAGTTGTTTATAAATGTTTTGAATTCTGATCTTGGCTGATCTGAATTCTTACTATTAAATAAATCAGCTGTATAATCAGGAATATCAGTTTCAGTCTGATCATTCTGACCCAGAGTTTTTTCATGCTCTCCTGAACTAGCACTCTCCAAAATAAAGCTTTTTCCTTTGTCTTTAAAAATCTTTTGTACACCGCTTATGGTATACATCTCCGTATATAATAGATTATGAATTGCCTTTAAAAGTTCTATGTCTTCTGGACGGTATAGTCTTCTGCCACCACCACGCGTCATAGGTTTTATATATTTGAATTTTTTTTCCCAAAATCTTAAGACATGTTGTGGAATATTTAGTTCCTCTGAAACTTCACTTATTGTTTTGAATGCGTCTATTGCTTTCTCATTCATTTTTCTAACTTTATTAATCTGAATTAATTTTATTTTTCAATTGCATGCTGGGCCTAAAAATAACAACATTTCTTTCGCTTATCACAGCTTCTATTTTTGTCTTTGGATTTCTACCCATTCTTGATTTTTTTCTTTTGATGAGGAAGCTGCCAAATGAGGATAACTTTATATCATTCCCATTAGAAAGTGAATTCGCTTTTTTTTCTATTATATTTTGAACGATATCTAAAGAATCTTTTCTTGATAGACCTATCTGCCTATATATGGCTTCGCATATTCCTAATCTTGTTAATGTTTTGTCAGTCATTTTTTCCCTACGTAATATTTTTAAGCTAGATAGAGCCTACAGTCAACAATCAGAATCATTTTTTTAATATCTTAGCAGTACTGCGCCCCAAGTGAACCCAGCCCCAAAAGCTTCAAGTAGGCACATATCTCCCCTTTTTATTTTATTCTCTTTAATAGCAGTCGTCATTGCTACTGGTATTGATGCGGATGAAGTATTGGCATGTTTATCAACTGTTACAATGATCTTCTCTTCTTTAATTTTTAGTTTCTTTGCTGTGGTTTGAAGTATTCTGAGGTTAGCTTGATGCGGAACAAACCAATCGATAGACTCAATTTTGACTCCAGCTGAGTCTAATAATTCTTCAACAATTATAGTTTGCTTCTCCACTGCATGCTTGTATACTTCTTTTCCATCCATATTTATAAAATTATCAGTCCTTGGCTGCATTGAAGGACCCCCGTCACAATACAACTTACTCCGATATTGTCCATCTGATCTGATAAGAGAGTCAATTATACCAGATCTAATATCATCATTATTTTGCCCTTCTAGTACGAAAGCCCCTGAGGCATCACCAAAAAGGACACAGGTTGTTCTATCCTTCCAGTTTAGTATTCTGGAGTAAACTTCAGAGCCAATGACAAGTATTCTCTTATATTTACCACTTTTAATAAAATTATCAGCCGTAGACAATGCATAGATAAAACCACTACACACTGCATGAATATCAAATGCTGCCCCATCTCTAATATTCAGCATATCCTGTAATTTTACCGCAGTGGATGGGAATACCTGGTCTGGGGTGGAGGTTGCAAGGATTATGAGATCTATATCTGTCGCGTTAATATTGGCATCTTGGATAGCATCGAGGGCAGACATATACGCAAGGTCCGAGGTCATTTGATCCTTTGATGCAATATGTCTTTGCCGTATACCCGTTCTATCAAAAATCCACTCGTGGCTAGTATCAACAAACTCTGAAATATCATCATTTGTTAGAACCTTCTCTGGCAAATACATGCCAACACCCTTAATTATTGTATTAATCAATATTTACTTCCTTTTCGGTTAGCTTAATATTGCTCTTTATTTTATCTATGAGTGCTGCATTGTGCATATCAATACCCAAATCAATAGCTGAAGAAAACCCAACCGGATCAGTTTTCCCATGGCTTTTGATAACAATACCATTCAAGCCAAGAAAAATTCCCCCATTTAATCTACTTGGATTCATTTTTTCTTTTAGTGATCTGAAGGCATTTGCGGCAAAAATATAGCCAATCTTGGCCATTATTGATCTATTTATTGAGTCCTTGAAATATTGTGAAATTTGACTCGCGGTACCTTCTGCTGTCTTTAATGCAATATTTCCTGTAAAACCATCTGTGACAACAACGTCTGAAAAACCTCTACCAATCTGATTCCCCTCAATAAAACCTTTGTATCTAAAAAAATAGTCTGTAGATTTCAGCATTTCATGCGATGACTTTATTTCATCTAAACCCTTAATCTCTTCTTCCCCAATATTTAAGAGTGATAGAGTTGGCTGCTTAACATCTAGTATTACTTGCGCCATGGACGCTCCTAAAATTGAAAAATCAATTAGCTGTTTTTTATTGAAACCAATTGTGGCACCAATGTCTAAAACAATAGTTTCCCCATCAATAGTAGGCCAGATCGCCGCAATGGCCGGCCTTTGGATTTTCGAGATTGTCTTTAGGATCAGGGTTGCCATTGCCATAAGCGCCCCTGTATTACCAGCAGAAATCATGAAGTCTGCATTGCCTTGCTTTAAAGCCTCAATAGCGACCCAGATGCTTGACTTTCCGCGACCATTTTTTATTGCAACCGATGGTTTTTCATCCATTTTTACGTATGTATCGCAATGAATAATCTGAGATACACGTTCAAGTGCTCTATATTTGGAGATTCTTGATCTTATAATCTCTTCGTCACCATATAATTGTAATTTAATGTTTGGGTATTTTTTTAATGAGAGCAATAAACCCGGTAGAACAAAGGAAGCATCATCATCACCACCCATGCAATCAACAGCTATGTTTACCGGATAAGACATAATTAACCTTAAATGATTTAATAAACAAACACCAGTTTTTACAATTATTTATTTAAAATAAAATTAATTAATTGATATTGATTATTCACTTAATGGCTTGAATATCAAGCTTTGATATTTCACTTATACTTATTTTCTCAACCAGCCCTGCGAATGCAATCGCGTATTTAGATAATTCATCAGCATTTTTTTTGTATGACGTATCAGAGGAAAAGGCATTTCTTAAAAAGTAATCAGTAAGCAAACTTTTCTTCTTTAATTCATCCTGCGTATCCAAAATATCCTCTAAGGACGTTGACCTTCCATAAAAGACCATTCCTACTTTTTTCATCTTCTTTGGGATTGATAAATCACCAACACCCTCTTCCCTGAATGAGAGGTCTATTGATGAGAACATCAGATCTACAATAGATTGAGAGAGGAACTCTTTCCTATCCTTTTTCAATTTTCGTATCAAAATGATGAGATGCAATAGTAGTATCTCGAACCTTCCATCCGTTGTGTCTGGCACTTTACATTTAGAGTAAAAATCTATGTCGCGAGAAATATTAACAATTTTATAGTAAATATCAAAATGTATGTCTTTATTTCTTTTAAAAAAAATCATCTATTATTATCTTACATAATCTATATATTAATTAATAACTACTTTTATTTTTTTTTAAAGCGCTACATATGAAAAAAATACTACTAATATTACTTTTGTTAAACATGCCATCATGCTCGACTCAAATTGAAAAAAGAGGCTATATCTTCAATGAAGGCTCGCAAGAAAAGCTATCGGAGGGAATGAAAAAAACCGATGTTCTCTCATTCATGGGCTCCCCGTCTACAACATCCCAAAATAATGGTGATAAATTTTACTATATTTCAAATAAATTTTATAAATATGCGTTCCTAACACCAAAGGAAATTGAAAGAACTATAGTTGTAATAGAATTTGATAAAAATGAGTCAATCACGACTATTGAAGAATATGCGTTAAAGGATGGGAAGATTATTGACTATAAATCTGAGAAAACTGTGCCAGGAGGCACGGAAGCCACATTACTTCAGGATTTATTTGACTCCAGCGGTAGATATACAAGTCAGGAAGCTATTGCCGGCTCTATTTTTTAAACAACTTTATCACTTAATGAGCTAATATAGCAAGAAGTAGCAAAGCGACTATATTGGTAATTTTAATCATAGGATTAATCGCTGGACCTGCTGTGTCTTTGTATGGGTCACCTACTGTATCTCCCGTGACTGATGCCTTATGAGCTTCGGATCCCTTACCGCCAAATTGTCCATCTTCGATAAGTTTCTTGGCATTATCCCATGCGCCACCACCAGCAGTCATTGAAATCGCTAGGAAAAGCCCTGTAATGATTGTACCCAATAGCATTGCTCCAAGGGCAGAAAAAGCAGACGACTTTCCATCAATTATATTAATAACAAAGAAACACAGAACGGGTGCTAAAACTGGCAGCATTGATGGAATAATCATTTCTTTGATAGCAGATTTAGTTAGCATATCTACCGCCCTCGCATAGTCTGGTTTTGATGTGCCTTTTAAAATCCCTTTATCCTCTTTGAATTGGCGTCGGACTTCTTCAACGACTGATGAAGCAGCTCGACCAACTGCGGTCATACCCATAGCACCAAATAGATATGGCATCAGGCCTCCAAGGAGCAATCCGACAACAACATATGGATTGGATAAACCAAAATCTAAATTAATTCCTTCAAAATATGAGTATTGATCAGAATTAGCAGTAAAATAACTTAGATCTTCTGTATATGCAGCAAACAAAACAAGCGCACCTAAACCAGCTGAACCTATTGCATAGCCCTTTGTTACTGCCTTTGTTGTGTTACCTACCGCATCAAGTGCATCAGTTGTATTTCTGACCTCTTCCGGAAGATCCGCCATTTCTGCAATTCCACCTGCATTATCTGTGACAGGTCCAAATGCATCAAGCGCGACAACAACTCCTGCAAGGGCAAGCATTGTGGTTACAGCAATTGCAATTCCAAAAAGGCCAGCCAAACTGTATGTAACTATTATTCCAGCAATGATAACTATTGAAGGCAGTGCTGTTGCTTCGAGTGACATTGCCAGTCCCTGAATTACGTTGGTCCCATGCCCAGTAACAGATGCCGCAGCAACTGATTTAACTGGTCGATAATTTGTGCCTGTATAATATTCTGTAATTACAATAATGAGTGTAGTGACTGCAAGCCCTGATACTCCACATAGAAACATATCCATACCTGAGAACCTAATAAAAGATGTCTCAACTATGGTCTCCATCCCAATTAGACTATTTGTAAGTGGCCACAACAAGATCAATGATAGAGCGCCTGTAACAAAAAAACCTTTGTATAACGCTCCCATTATCGACCTATTTTTGCCGAGCTTTACAAAAAAAGTACCCACAATTGATGTTAAAATACATGTAGCACCTATTGCGAGTGGGTACAGCATTATCTGTTCAAAGTAGACTGAGCTTGAAAAGTAAATTGAAGCTAAAACCATAGTAGCGACGATAGTAACAGCATAGGTTTCAAATAGGTCCGCAGCCATACCAGCACAATCGCCGACATTATCACCAACATTATCTGCTATGGTAGCGGGATTTCTTGGGTCATCCTCTGGTATCCCTGCTTCAACCTTGCCTACTAAATCACCACCTACATCAGCGCCTTTTGTAAAAATTCCTCCACCAAGCCTTGCAAAAATTGAAATTAAAGACGCACCAAATCCTAAGGCAACAAGGGCGTCAATAATAACTCTACTATCGTAGGAATGATTGAGCATATTTGTTAGAATAAAGAAATATATACTAACAGCGAGCAATGCGAGCGCCGCTACTAACATACCCGTCACAGAGCCAGCTTTAAAGGCTATCGACAGACCCTTTGAGAGATCCTCTGATGCTGCTTGTGCGGTTCTTACATTCGCCCTCACTGATATTAGCATTCCGACGAACCCTGCAATACCAGATAAAATAGCACCAATTGCGAAACCAGCAGCTACGATCGGATCCAATAAGTAAGCAACCAATAAAAATATGATCACACCAACAACAGAAATAGTAGCATATTGTCTTTTAAGATATGCCCCAGCACCTTCTTGGATCGCACTGGCAATCTCGCGCATTCTCTCATTACCCGGATCTGCGTCCATTACCGACTTACTGGCCCATACGCCATATATGACTCCAAGTAGTCCACAAAAGATAATTACCGTTATTAATGTCGTCATTGTTTCCTCAATAGATTATTTTTCAAAAAAATTTTGTTGTTAGAATTATTTCTTAATTAAAGCAGTTTTTAATTATTGGCAAGAGATTAAGCTACATAAATAGCTTTTAGCTATTTAAAATGTTTAAAAGTGTAATAACTCGTATTAAATTCTGTGTGATTCTCATCAAAAAGCTTTGGATTTTTTGATACACTTCCAACTTTTCCAATTTTTGTAATTTTTAACTTTATTTTTTTCGCATATTCATTCAGCTTATCCTCAAACTTCATTGGTGATGTAAAGATCACCTCGTAGTCATCCCCGCCATAAAGAGCAATGTCGAAATCACCATAGTTATTAAGAAATTTTTTAGCGCTTATCGAGTGTGGAATTAAGTTTTTTTTAATTATAAATTTTCTGCCTGAACTACCCGCCAAGACCAAAAGATCATTGATCAAACCATCCGTTGTATCCATAGAAGAGCTCGCAAACTTCTTTATTAAATGAATTACCTTGTGTCTTGGACCTGGCAGATGATATTTCCTGATCAACTTCTGAATATCTAACTGATCTAAGCCCAGATTATCATTTTTATTTTTTAACAAATGAAGGCCAATTGCGCTATTGCCAATTGTGCCTGTTACATATATGTCGTCTCCATAACATGCACCACTTCTTTTAATGATACTATCATTAGTTCTGCTGAGCATATTAATAGTTATGAATAAACCATGGGGTGCTGAAACTGTATCTCCGCCGAGCAAAGTAATATTATATTTCTTTTGGTCCTCGGCCAATCCCTGAGCAAATAATTTAATCCAATTCTCATCGATTGTATCGTCCATAGCAAGGGATAGGAAATATCCATAGGGTGTCACGCCTTTAGAGATCAGGTCGGATAAGTTGACCCTCAATGATTTCTTTGCAATATAAATAGGATCATCATTTTCAAAAAAGTGTGTACCCATAACTAAACTATCTTGATTTGATACGATATATTTTTCATCTGCAACATTAATACATGCAACATCATCCCGAAGTTGCAGTGAGTCTTTGCTATTAGCCAGAGGCTTAAAATATTTTTTTATGATGAACTTTTCATCCATCTGATTCCCTCTCAACTATTGCAATTTTATCTAAAATTGCATTTACAAACTCAGGCTCCTTTTTGGAATAAAATGAGTGAGTGATATCAATATATTCATTAATTATAACTTTTGATGGAGTGTTTAGTTTATAGGATATCTCATAAACAGCTGCTCTGAGTATGGCTTTGAGTATCTTATCTAAACGATTGAGTCTCCAGTTACTGCTGAGATTTTTTTTGATTATGCTGTCTATTTGACTCTGATTATCAATAACTCCATTTATCGTGTCTCTAAGTAATTTCTTACTTATGTGACTGATAAGATAATCAAAATTGTTATCAAATATTAATCTATCTCCAAGTGAATTTATGATATCCGAAACATCAGTTCCAGCCATCTCCATCTGATATAATGCTTGGACAATTACCAATCGAGTTAAACTTTTAGAATTTTTAGACATTTATGCGCCAATATTCATGAGACCAATGAGAGCCTTGAGCGCATGCTGACCTCTGTCTTTTGACCTTACGATTGCTTGATCATAATTATCCACGGTGAGTATAGCATTTGTTATTGGAATATTATATTTGAATGACAGCTCCATTATTCCCCGGGCAGAATTATCAGCAACAATATCATAATGACTTGTTTCCCCCCTTATTACACAGCCTACAGCAATTATGCCGTCGTAGTGCACTTTTTTCAGCACCAGATTAATTGCCTGAGGAATCTCCAATGCCCCCGCAACAACAATATAATCTGGATTTAAGTTTAAATCTTTAAACTCGCCGCTTAATGCAGAGTTTATTCCATCCAATAAATTAGTTGAAACTTCGTCATAATAATAAGCATCAATAATCAGTATTTTTTGTGTTGTCATTTCTGCCAAATTTCTCTTGCCTCACTTTTGTCGTTAAGTACGTATCTTGAGAGTATATCAACTTCGATGTTTACTCTATCACCTTTACGGTTATTTTTCCAAGTTGTATGATCTAATGTGTAAGGTATTAAGTTTACGTCGAACTTATCATCATCTACATTATTTACTGTGAGCGATGTTCCATCCATCGCCACCGAACCCTTTGGCGCAATGTACTTGATGAGGTCTGATTTGACCCTGAAAGTAAATCTTGAAGACTCACCATCTTGTTCAATTTTTACAATCTCTGCAACTCCATCAACATGGCCTTGCACAATATGCCCATCCATTTCATCACCCAAGGCTAGACTTTTTTCAAGATTTATTTGATCTCCGACTTCATAGTTCACCAGAGTAGTTTTGGATAATGTCTCATTTGAAATATATACATTAAAGAGGTATCCATTCTCATAATTTTCATAATTGACGACAGTTAAGCATATGCCGGCACACGAAATTGACATGCCCTCTTTAAGCGACGTAATCTTCTCAGTATAAATCGCCATCTCGATTTCTTTTTTTCCTTTTTTGACACTTTTTATTGTACCAACGTCTATAATAATACCGGTAAACATTTCGACCCTATCTGATTTTCTTGTAATGAAACATAGTAGTGTCAAAAATGATCTTTTCATAGTTTTTTTGGTACTCACTATTCTCATTATTTAAAAGTTGATTGATTTGTGGGACTTTGAGGCCAAATTCTCCCAGTCCCTCATGACTCTTAAATATTACGATATCATCAGGGAGAGCGCAGTCTATAAGACTTCCAAAAAGCATTACACCAGGCTCAACAAAAAGATTATTTATTCCAATATTTGCAATATTTTTAAAAATATTAATTAGATCAAGCTGACCTGATTTTAGATCTTTTTTCACACTCAAGACTCGAATTCCATTCGCCTCCAAACCTTTCACTATTGATTGCTGAGTTTCATCACAAGTAATTATAGTCAGGTCATTATTATGTCTCTCGATAAATAAGTTTGACTCAGCCTGAATCTCTCCATTTGACGATAACAGAAATTTATGTAGACGCTTGTTATACCCATCTAAACGAACTGTAAGTTGTGGATTGTCTTTTTTGTATGTGCCATTGCCTATAAGGATTCCATCATGCTTAGCCCTCATTAGGTGTATATACTTATTAACAGACTCATTCGTGATTTTTATTCTTTTATCATCTTTTCTAGATATGAAATTATCTTTTGTGACCGCAAGTTTAGCTGTGATCCTTGGCATATTCTGAGTAATTCTTTGTATAAAACCATGATTCTGCTCTTTTGCATCGCTCTCGCAACAACCAACAACTACCTCAATACCATTTTTTTTTAATTCCTGAATGCCTTTTCCTGCCACGAGGGGGTTTGGATCTACCATTGCGATAACAACACGTTTAAGATTGTTTTTAATTATTGATTGCGTACAAGGCTCACTCTTACCAATATGGCAGCATGGCTCTAATGTAACATACATAGTTGCCCCATCTAAATTTTTATTCGCGGAATTCATAGCCATGACTTCTGCGTGTGGCACTCCACCCTTGCTTGTATGACCTGTCCCGATAATTGCAGGTTTTTTCTTTTTGTTGTCAAGGTTAGAAACAATGACACAGCCAACCGCTGGGTTTGGCCAGGTTTCACCTTGGCCCATTTTTGCAATCTGCAGTGCATATTGCATGTAGCGTATATCTGTAGAATTAAAATTCATTATTTTAGGCTGCCCGAACTTACTTATTGGTATCTGAAATTTCTTCAAGAAACTCTTCAAAGTCCTTTGCTTCACGAAAATCTTTATAAACAGACGCAAATCTGACATAAGATACGTCATCAATTTGTCGGAGCCCTTCCATGATCAGGGTGCCAATAAGTTCACTACCAATAATTGTATCGCCGCGATTTTCGAGTTGACGCACAATGCCTGACACCATTTGCTCTAATTTATCAATATCAACAGGTCTTTTTCTGGTTGCAACTTGAACTGAACGCATCAGTTTATCTCTATCAAAAACAACTTTTTGACCAGTTCTCTTCAAAACATACAGTTCACGCAGCTGAACACGTTCGAACGTAGTAAATCTTCCCCCACAACCTGGACAAACTCTTCGTCGTCTTATTGTTGAATTATCTTCTGAAGGCCTGGAGTCCCTTACCTGAGTTTCTTTATTTGAGCAAAACGGACATCTCATACTAAAAAATTACTATAATGACGGATAAATTGGAAACTCTTGACATAATTTCTCAACTTTTTTGAGTACTTCTTTCTCGGTCAAGCTGTTATCTTCCTTATTTTTTGATAATTCTTCTAAAACATCTCCTATGAGGTTACCAACCATCTTGAATTCTTGCTCTTTAAATCCACGAGATGTAGCAGCTGGAGTTCCAAGGCGGATACCTGATGTAATAAAAGGCGACTCAGGGTCAAATGGAATGCCGTTTTTATTACATGTAATCCCAGCGTTTTCGAGCGATTTTTCGGCAATCTTACCAGTTAGCCTTTTCGGTCTCAAATCAATCAAAGATAAATGTGTTTCAGTACCACCCGATACGATATCAAATCCTCTTGATCTTACGGACTCTGCTAAAGCTACTGAGTTATTCACGACCTGCTTCGCATACTCTTTAAATTCATTTGTCAGCGCCTCTCGGAATGCAACTGCCTTTGCAGCAATAATATGGCACATTGGTCCGCCTTGAAGACCAGGGAATATGGCTGAATTAAGTTTTTTTGAAATTTCCTCATTATTTGTAAGTATCAAGCCACCTCTTGGTCCCCTCAGAACCTTATGTGTCGTGCTTGTGACAACGTCAGCATACGGAAAGGGGCTTGGGTATGCGTGACCAGCGACTAGGCCTGAAAAGTGGGCCATGTCTACGAGAAGGTAAGCACCAACCTCATCACATATTTCCCTGAACTTACTAAAATCAATTATTCTTGGATAAGCCGAACCTCCTGCTATAATTAATTTTGGTTTTTTTTCATGAGCAAGTTTTCTGATTTCGTCAAAATCAATAAGTGCGTCATCTTTTCTTACACCATAGTGAATAGCCTCAAACCATTTACCTGATAAATTTGGGGCAGCTCCATGTGTTAGATGGCCACCTGCAGCGAGTGACATTCCCATAAAAGTATCACCCGGCTTTAATAGAGCAAGCATTACAGCTTGATTTGCCTGCGATCCAGAGTGAGGTTGCACATTCGCAAAGGAGCAGTTGAATAACTCTTTTGCCCTTTCTATTGCAAGCTGCTCTGTTTCATCCACGAACATGCACCCACCATAATATCTTTTTTGTGGGTATCCTTCGGCATATTTATTTGTTAGAATCGAACCTTGTGCCTCTAATACAGCTCTGGAGACAATATTCTCTGATGCAATTAATTCAATACCATATTTTTGTCTCTTTATTTCTCTGTTAATTGACTCAGATACTTCAGGATCAACATCCGCAATTGACGCATTGAAGAAATCATTTCTCATTTTTTCACCACCCTCTTTATTGATGGCTTCAGAAACTTCAGGATCAGTATCGGCAATTGTTGTATTTAAAAATTCGTTTCTCATTATTTCTCCATTAATAATATTTATTTTTTAAGCTGCACGAGCTATCTTCATATCCTTCCAGATTGCATCAAGCGATTCAACTAAATGATCAATATCTGAGTGGGTGTGTAGTGGGCTGGCAGTTATTCTGAGCCTTTCAGTACCCTTCGGGACTGTTGGGTAGTTAATTGGTTGCACATAGATGCTGAAGTCATTTAATAGCTGATCAGTTACTTTCTTTGTCAGAACTGGGTCACCGACAATAATTGGAATTATATGACTGTCATTATGAATAAGAGGCAATTGTTTTTGTGCCAGCTTGTCCTTTATTACAGATACAGTCTCATGCATTTTGTCTCTCTCAAGTGAAGAATTTTTTAAGTAATTTATACTTGTCCTTGCACCGGCTGCTATCGAGGGTGGGAATGATGTTGTGAAGATAAAGCCTGGCGCATAGGATCTTATAGCATCAATCATTATTTTGTTACCGGCAATGTATCCGCCCATCAATCCGTATGCTTTTGCGAGCGTTCCTTCTATAATGTCAATTCTACCCATCTGCTCTACCTGTTCCGCAAGACCTGCTCCTTTCTGGCCATACATACCGACGGCATGAACTTCATCTATATATGTTAAAGCGTTATATTTTTCAGCGAGATCACATATTTCTTTTATCTTTGCGGTGTAACCATCCATCGAATAGACCGACTCAAAAACAATTATTTTATTTTTTTCAGATCCTAGTGTCCTAAGTTTATCCTCTAAATCGGCCATGTCATTGTGCTTGAATATCATTTTTGGTGCACCCCCGTGACGGATACCTTCAATCATTGAGGCATGATTATTCTCGTCCGACAACATAACTAAATCTGGAATTATTTTTGATAGGGTTGATAACGTCGCATCATTAGCGACGTATCCAGATGTAAATAGAAGCGCCGCTTGCTTTTGGTGCAAAGCTGCAATCTCGCTCTCTAGTAAGACGTGTTGTCTTGTTGTACCTGATATATTACGTGTACCACCTGATCCAGCACCAACACTGTCTAGGGTTGCTTTGATAGAGTTAAGAATATCTTTGTTTTGCCCCATGCCAAGGTAGTCGTTTGAACACCAGACGGTAATTTGCTGCTCCGAACCATCCTCATGATAAAGTGTTGCGTGTGGATAATTACCGCAAGACCTTGTTATATTTGCGAAAGTTCTGTAGCGACCTTCGCTTATAATACTATTTATGGACTCTTCCACATATTGATTATATTTATGTTTCATGCGCCTTTCCATAACTAATACATAATATTTTATAGAATAAATTACAAATGTTTAATGGGGTCGATATTATAAAATTTATCAGATTCTCTCCATTACATATAGGTCAAATTAATAAAATTACTTTTTACAATTAGTTTATTTATCTTACAGGATCCTTTCCATATATATCCTCTCTAAAATGCACCAACCCATTATCATACCAAGCAGTCAAATAACCTATTTTAATTGGTATTTCTTCATCCATCCTGACTGTCGTTGTTTGCGCAATATTTAAGATATTTTCTAATTTATTCCATGTCCACCCTTTGTTTGAGGATAATAACCATTGAATGAGATCGTCTATATTTTGCACTCTCACGCAACCGGAACTAAAGAATCTTTGACCGTCGCTAAATAATGATTTATTTGGGGTATCATGCAAAAATACCGCGTGCTTGTTCGCAAAGTTAATCTTTGCAACCCCTAATGAATTCGTATAGCCAGGGTTTTGCCGAAACTTAAAAAGTGTTGGCTCATCTGAATACCAATCAATATACTCAGGATTAATTGTGTCCTTATAATAATAGTCTTGATAAATTAAAATATTATTTTTTTTCAAATACTCACTATCAACTTGCATCGCCTTGGCTATGTCTTTTTGAACTATGCTCCCAGGAATATGCCAAAATGGGAAAAAATTTATTTCATATATATCACTTGATATAGTCGGTGTCTGTCTCTCATCCCTCCCGACGACTACTTTTGTTTGAAACTCTATCTTATTATCATTCACAGCAAGCAGATAGTTACCTGGTATATTTACAAAAATATACTTCGATCCCAAGCCTGACATATAATTCAATAGCCTGGTTTTGTTGGCTCCCAATATTTTTAATTTATCCTCCACTGGTATATTTAGCGCATCCATTGTGGCATCATCTAGCACCCCAGTTGGAGCAATACCGTGTCTGAATTGAAATTTTTTGAGACCGTTCTCCACAAATATATCAAAAATATCGGCAATACCTCTATCCTCAACCATATCCTCGGTTATCTTTAATCGGTTTCGTAATGCAATTATATCTGGTGACACATCACCTATAGCTAATTCTCTATCAATTTTGATTTCCTGCCAACCACCAGATTTGTATATTTTTTGGTATCTCGTTATTGTATCTGTGAGTTCAAGATAAGATTCATATGTCAGCATGGTTTCATCTGAAGTTACGGGTAATATGTATTGGTCACCAATTTGAGCAAGGCTAGCTGGTGAAGAGTCAAAAATTACATCCTCAACGTAGAAAAGGTCACTTCTATCTAACTTGTCAATTTGATCATAAATACTTGCATTAAGAGTGGTAGAATTAAAATAAAAGTATGTGAGTATGAAATAAAAAAAACTTCTGATTAGTTGCCTTGATTGATTTTGCGGTTTTTTCATTATTTAAATTTTACTATATTTTGAAAAGCTTATATTTTATATTATATATGATTCATAAACATCACGTTAAATTCTGTAAAATGATAAAAAATAGCATGCATGGTTATCCATTAAATAGAATGAGGAGAAATAGACAATCAGACTGGTCAAGAAGATTAGTTTGTGAGAATAATGTATTAACAAGCGACCTCATCTTACCAGTCTTTGTGATGGAAGGTAATAATAAAATTGAGCCCATAAATTCGCTTCCAGGAGTCAATAGATACACAATAGATCGCGTAATCGAGGTTGCAAAAGAGTGCGAAGATAGTGGTTTGCCTCTAATTGCTATTTTTCCAGTTATTGATAGCAATCTCAAAACCGATCACGCCGAGGAGTCATATAGAGCTGATAACCTTATTTGCAGGACAGTGTCAGAAATTAAAAATAAAGTATCAAATATAGGTGTAATGACAGATGTTGCATTAGATCCATATACTTCTCATGGCCATGATGGAATCTTAAAAAATAACGTGATAGCAAATGATGAAACAATAGAAATCTTGATAAAACAAGCGATTAATCAATGTGAGTCTGGTACAGATATTATTGCACCATCCGATATGATGGACGGCAGAGTTTTAAAAATTAGAGAAGCCCTAGAGAGTCATAATTTTCAGGATAAGATAATAATGTCGTATGCAGCAAAATATGCATCAAATTACTATGGCCCGTTCAGAGATGCAATCAAGTCTAACAAAAATTTGACTGGCGATAAAAAAACATATCAAATGGATGTCGCAAATAGTAATGAAGCCTTACGAGAGGCTGAGCTAGATATAAGTGAAGGTGCTGATATGGTTATGGTTAAGCCCGGTCTACCATATCTGGATATCATTCATAAAGTAAAAACATACTTAAAAGTTCCAACTTTTGCATACCAGGTATCTGGGGAATATGCATCTCTTATGGCAGCCTCAATGAATGGATGGATAGAATATGATGATATAATAATGGAAACTTTATTGTGCTTTAAAAGGGCTGGAGCGGATGGTATATTAACTTATGCAGCACTAGATGTTGCTAAGAAAGTATCAGGTTGACCAAATGAACCTCAGCAAACTTGTAAATGATTATGTTGAAATTTTGATGCTCGGTGGATTTTCCTTGATCCTGTCGATTATCCTCTACCTGTCTGTCATTTGGACAAAAAATAGGACGATTAACCATACAAAAGATAAAAATAATTTTTTGGTTGTATTTAATATAATACTCGACAGACTACACAATATTGCAGTTTTCTTAATTTTATTTTTATTTATAACAAAAACTTTATTTCAAAACTATCCATTTGCAAGCGTCGTAAGCACCCTTCTGTA
Source organism: uncultured OCS116 cluster bacterium (assembly GCA_902633855.1). Lineage (GTDB taxonomy): Bacteria > Pseudomonadota > Alphaproteobacteria > Rhizobiales > TMED25 > TMED25. The sequence continues at coordinate 27,468 of CACPHU010000008.1, read as the reverse complement.
CATCATCTTTTTCATACAATTTGCGTATATTATAGATGGTATTTTGGTTCATTTCATCGCTAAAAGTAATAAATTAAAAACATCATCAAAGAAAAGTGCCGTAAAAAATGCGGTTTCTCTCATCAAATTCTTTACGAGATCAGCAATCTGGTCAATTGCCCTTCTATTATGCATTGAAAATATTGGTATTGACATAACAGCACTAGTTGCGGGATTAGGCATTGGGGGCATAGCAATAGCGCTGGCGGCTCAGAATATTCTCGGTGATTTATTTGCATCCCTTGCAATAGTATTAGATAAACCTTTTGAAATAGATGATTACATTGTAGTGGGTGAAATGTCCGGGACCGTAGAACAGATCGGAATAAAAACAACCAGAATAAGGGCGCTGTCGGGTGAAGAGCTGGTTTGTTCAAATGCTGACTTGCTGGCAAGTAGAGTCCGAAATTACAGAAGAATGAAAGAGAGAAGAGCGCTAATTAATATAGGTGTGGTTTATCAAACACCATATAAATCACTTACAAAAATTCCAAATTTTATTGAAGAAATAATAAAGAAAGCCGAGAATGCGCGCTTTGAGCGAGCAAACTTCAAAAGCCTTGGGGACTCGTCACTTCTATTTGAAGTTGTTTTTTATGTATCCGTCCCTGGAAATGACTACATAGAATATATGAACATCATACAAAATATTAATTATGCAATTTTCAAAAAATTTGAAGACGAAAAAATTGATTTTGCATACCCAACTCAGACTTTGCACATCGCAAAAGAGTAATTTGAAGTTATATTTTATTTAAAAAACCTTAGAAGTGGAATGTTTGAACTGTTTCTGAGTTTTAAGCTTTTCCCAATTCTCCCCCTCTCACCTATATAATCACTTGCATCTATTTTTATAATAGATCTGCGAGTGTTTTTATTCACTAGATTAATAACTTCATTCGGATTGGCTGAGGTGATGTCAATAATGGTACCATTTTTAAGGTTTTGAAAAATTATACCAGACCCACGGCTTAATCTTTTTATATCCTTATGACTGAAAACGAGTAGATTTCCTGAGTCACTGATCACAGCAATATGGCTACCTGAAACTTGTCTGACAGCGCAAACGGAAATACCTCGCGCAAGATTCATGACTAATTTACCATTACGTGTTGATGTAAGCATTTCTTTTTGTTTTGATATCATTCCTTTACCTTCTTTTGATATCAAAATTAGATCGGGACCATCTAATAAATATTCGTTAACATGCAATATGTATTCGTCCTGAGTTAAATTCAAATACTTCCTAATTGGCTCAAAATCATTATTCTTTATTTTTAATTTATTTGCATGAATGGAATATACTTTTCCGATGTTTGTGAATATCAGTAGCTTTTTTTCCGTTGTAATTTTTGCAGTGCACAGTAGCTTATCTTGATCCTTTAGCTTGATGGCATTCTCATCTACGTTGTGACCCTCTACAGTTCTTATCCAACCTTTTTCAGTAAGGAAGACTGTTACGGAGAATTCTTCATCACAGTTTTCCAACTCAATATCTGATGGAGCCTGAATTAGGGTTAGCCTCCTCGACATACTTGATAAATTTTTGTCTTCAGTAAATAAATTCTTGAGTACATCAATCTCCTCAAGCATTCTTAATTTTTGGATAGGAGGAGAAATAAGAATTTCTTTTATCTCTTTTCTCTGCTTCTTGAATGTTTTTAAGTCATTTTTCAATGATATTTCTTCGAGTTTTCTTAGAGATCTCAGTTTCATTTCCAAAATAGACTCCGCTTGGGTTTCTGATATATCAAATTCTAAAATTAAGTCAGCTTTTGGTGTGTCGCTATTCCTAATTATTGAAATTACCTGGTCGATATTCATGTAAACAATTAGGTAGCCCTCGAGGTTGTGTATCTTTTTCTCGGCCCTTTCCAAGTAAAACTCATTACTTTTGATCAAAATTTGGTGTCGATGATCAAGCCATTGTTTAATAATTTCTCTCAAGCTTAAGACTCTTGGTGTTTTTCCTTCTACACCCTGTAGAACATTCATATTTATTGATAAATTTACTTCAAGATCTGTAAATTTATATAGGTTACCCATAATCTGAAGGGCTGGAATGCGTGCGTTTTTTGGTTTAATTATAATACATACATTTTCATCAGACTCATCTCTCACATCAGCAATATTTTTTATTGTTTTTGACAGAATACAATCAGCTAGTTTCTCAATAAGCTTTGATTTTTGTATCCCAAATGGAATTTCTGTAATTTTTATGACGTAGCTGTTGTTAATTTTCACCTCTTCCCATTTGCATCTGATCTTTAGCGAGCCCCTACCTTTTTGATAGATCTCGTGGATTTCCTCCTTAGTTGATACAATCAGACCACCAGTCGGCAGATCTGGGCCATTGAAATTCTTCATTAAAGCATCGCTCTCAATGTCCTCGTTCTCAATGAGTAATTTAGCCATTTCCAGTATCTCAATTATATTATGCGGCGGGATATTTGTAGCCATGCCCACAGCAATGCCACTGGAGCCATTTGCTAGTAAATTTGGGAAGTAGGATGGAAATACGGTTGGCTCATACTCGGTTTCATCATAATTCCTAATAAATTTTGTGGTGCCGTCATTAATCTTATCCATAATTAATTCAGAAACTCTGGTTAATCTCGACTCCGTGTATCTCATCGCGGCGGCATTGTCACCATCGATGTTACCAAAATTCCCCTGACCTTGTATCAGCGGATATCTGTGTGAAAAATCTTGTGCAAGTTTAACCAGAGAGTCGTAAACCGCTTGTTCTCCATGCGGGTGATACTTACCTATCACGTCACCGACAACTCTGGCACATTTTTTAAATGACTCCTCAGAGCCAAGCTTTAGTTCAGACATTGCATATAATAGTCTTCTGTGCACGGGTTTGAGCCCATCTCTTACGTCAGGAAGCGCTCTATCAGTAATCGTGGACAGAGCGTAGGATAAATATTTTTCTTTTAGAAGGTCAATAAAGTCAGATTTTATACTAATCTCGTCAATATCATCAGTCACAATCTATGTCTCAAAACTATTTATAAGTTTGTAAAGACTAGCACGAAAACTTGTTACTTTTAATTGTAATGGCTTGTACACATCCCTTTTTAAAAAAAATTCTGTTAATAAGAGTCCTTTTAAAAGATCATCACGGTTCGTATATTTTGCATCATGCATAAATTCTGGAATCTCTAAAAGTTTATCTTTATAGGGTAAACCAATTTCTTGTGTTACAGCCCTACCAGATTTTGGAGAGACGTATTTTAAATTATCCCTAGATTTTGTTACTGCACATTCAGATATATCAATGCCGTAGCCAACCTCCTTCAAATACATTAATTCCCATAAGATAAAACTTTTAACGAGCTCAAAATTTTCGTGGGACAGATCAAGTACTGACTCAGTTTGGCTATAAATTTCTGTGATATTTTCTCTTTCCGGTAGCAATCTTAAATGCGAAATCAGATTTTGAAGCACAAGGATTGCAAATTTATTTTTCATTAGGTTTAATGATCGTGAGGTATGTAATTCGAAGGTGAAAACACCTAGATGCTCTGAAAGTCGTGACCTCCAGTTAAAATTAATAGTACTACCAGGCTGTAAAATTGATTTATTACTTTTAGATTGATATCCTCTGACGAGCCCCAGGTGGCGTCCATGGCTCTTTGTTATAAGTTCAAGAATACCAGAACTTTCACCGTGTCTTCGCACCGACATAACGATGCCTATGTCCTCAAAATTCACAATTGCTTCCTAGATATTTATCACTCATGTGCGTAACCTTATTCTATGAGTTCTATAGCTGTATTTTTCTTTTTTTGTTTTATAAACAAATAAAGGTGTATTTTTTTGCCGAGATACCTCTCTATTTCTTGCCTTGCCTGCATAGATATTTGTTTTATTTTATCCCCATTCTTACCAAGAATTATTTTTTTATGATTGCTATTATTTACGTAAATATTTTGGTGTATTTGAACCTCGTTCTTTTTTTTCTCATCCCATTTTTCAGTTTCGATTATAACTGAATATGGTATCTCTTTGTGCACATGATACAATATCCTCTCCCGTGTAAATTCTTCAGCAAGGAATTTATCAGATATATTTGTTGCTTGATTTGCAGGAAACTCCCATTCTCTTTCCGGAACTTTAGAAATCAAACCGTCTAAGAACTCTCTAACTCCGTCATTTTTCAATGCTGACACGAGATAGATGTCATTTTTATTTATGCTGCCTTTTATATCATCCATTAATTTTAATAAATCTGGTTTTCTGACAAGATCAATCTTATTGATAATGATTATGATTTCTTGATTTACAATCATTTTACCGAGGCTATTATATGCATCCCTATCAAACCCTTTGTGGGCTTCTACCATATAAACAATGACATCTGAGCGTTCCAAGCTTGAAATTGCCTCTTTTATGAAGGACCTATCCTTAAATCTTTTTGGATTAAAAAGACCAGGGGTGTCTATCAATATCAGCTGAGATGTTTCCTTTGTTAATATCGCCTGAATGCGTGTTCTTGTCGTCTGGACCTTATGGGATACTATTGATAATTTTTTACCAAGTATTGAATTTAATAATGTTGATTTTCCAGCGTTCGTTGGGCCTACTATTGTTATGTACCCACATTTTTGTTTGCCTTTAGGATTTAACATATTCACTACCAAGAGCTTTTATTGCAGCATTACGCTCTGCCTGCTTTTTCGTATTTCCTACAGCTTTTACCTCGAATTCATTATTCAAAATCACATTGACCGTAAATTCCGGACTGTGATCAGGCCCCCGCTTCTCAACCTCGACATATATTGGTAATCCAAAACCTCTCGAATGGCACCATTCTTGTAATTCTGTCTTCGGGTCGATCGGCGGTGGCGTATGATAATTCAAATAATTTGCCCAATGCATTGAAATAAAATTATACGCGCATTGGTAATCGCCATCCAGAAAAATTGCAGCAATAAGCGCCTCCAGCGCATCAGATAAGATTGCACTTTTATCCCTTCCGCCTGTTTTTTCTTCATTATAGCTCAACCTTATATGCTCATTCAGTGCTATATCTCGTGCTATCTGGGCAAGAGTGTCCTCATTTACTAAATGATGCATTCTCCGTGTGAGGTCACCTTCAGGTTCATTTGGAAATTTTTTATATAAAATATCTGCAATAATTAGTCCTAGGACTCTATCTCCCAGAAATTCTAGCCTCTGAAAATTTAAATTCTTTCTTTTGGCTTTTGTTGTATGCGTAACTGCATCAAAAAGAATTTTCTCATCATTAAATTCATAAGATATACTATCGTAAATTTTTTTTATATCTTGCATGACTATTTAATCTTTTTAAAAATTCTATCCGCTCGGAATTTTTTATGCCATTGCCAAAACTTCCAAAGGGGTATCGACTTATCTGACGAGAAAAATAAAAATTCAGCTCTGCCGATCAGATTATCATATGAAACATATCCAACTTGGTCCAAGAAACGTGAGTCAAGTGAGTTATCTCTATTATCACCCATAAAAAAATAGTGGTCCTTTGGAACAACATATACACCTGTATTATCACCTATACCATTATCCTCAAAATTCAATATGTTATATGACTTTTGTGGAATTTTTTCGATTAGCAAGCTTCCTTTTGGGTAATCAGAAAAATATTTGTCTCTGTTTTTGCTTTGCGCCTGTTCGATAACACCATCATTGATATATATGGTACCGTTCACAATGATTATTTCATCTCCTGGAAGACCTATAATACGCTTTATGTAGTCAATAGATGGATCTTTTGGAAGCCTAAACACAACCACGTCACCGCGTTTCGGTTGCTTTTTAAATATACGGCCTTCAAAGATATTTGGTGAAAATGGAAGTGAGTAACGGGAGTAACCATATGAATATTTTGAAACAAATAAATAATCACCAACAAGCAGATTTGGTAACATTGATCCCGACGGTATTGTGAATGGCTGGAGAATGAAAGTTCTAATAAAGAAAGCAATCAGAATTGCATAAATTAGCGTCTTGATATTATCCAATATATTATTTTTATTCTTTGATTTCATAAGCTCAATCTATTGATGTTATTATAACGGTCGCCTGCGCATATGGATACTCATCTGTAATACTTAAATCAATTTGACCGGCAGTATTTTGTGGTAATAATTTTTCAAACATGGATCTTGCACCATTATGAAGAAATAATTCGGGCTTCCCAGATTTGTTATTTATAACTTCAATATCCCTCCAATATACACTCTTTCTAAATCCTGTACCGAGAGCTTTGGAACATGCCTCTTTTGCAGCATATCTCTTGGCATAAGAATTTGCGCTTAATTTTCGCGCTTCACATTTAAGGATTTCTTTTTTTGTAAATACTCTATTTTTAAAACGATCGCCAAATCTATTAATTACCTTTTCGATCCTTGTAATATCAATGATGTCTGTCCCTATTCCAATTATCATCCAAAATTAAGACCTCTCATTGTTTAGTATAGCTCTAAATTTTTTTATCACACAATCTAAGCCCTCAAATACAGCCTCGCCTATAATAAAATGTCCAATATTCAATTCTTTCAGTACGTTAATTCTTGAGATAACCCTAGCTGTTTCAAATGTAAGACCATGGCCTGCATGGACCTCAAGTCCAATTTCATGCGCAAAAATGGAGACATTATTTAAATGATCAAATTCATCATTATGGATTTCTCCATTCTTGTTAAAATTATTTGCAAAACTTCCTGTGTGAATTTCAACTATGTCTGCGCCCAATTCTTTCGCTATCTCTATATCTTTCTTTTGGGGGTCAATAAATAGTGAAACTCTAATTGCATTGTCTCTAAGTTGATCAATGCAATCACTTAATTTGTCTATATTTGCGTTCAAATTTAATCCACCCTCAGTTGTAACTTCTTGCCTTTTTTCAGGAACAATACAGCATGCATTTGGTTTATGCTTGATTGCAATATCCAGCATCTCTTTTGTGGCAGCCATTTCTAAGTTTAAAGGTAAATCGATCTCTTCAATCAATCTTTCAATATCGTGATCACTTATATGCCGTCTGTCTTCTCTTAAGTGAGCTGTAATTCCGTCGGCTCCAGCTTGATAAGCAATATTTGCAGCTCTCAGCGGATCAGGATGAAACCCACCCCTTGCATTACGTATTGTTGCTACATGATCTATGTTTACCCCAAGTCTGAGATAATTATCTTTTGCTATCATTTTAAATTTCTACTACCAGGTTTTGAGATAGGAATATCATTGAGCCATGATGGTATATTTGACTCCTCGTAGGTTTCAATTGTCATCTCAGCAAGTGAAACAAGTTCAACTCCTGCATTTGCAGTACCACATGATCTATCTATCAAACATGCCGCACCTATCACATTGCCATGATGTTCGGTTATTGCTGATATACACTCCCGAGAGGATAGCCCTGTAGTTACTATATCTTCAACCATAATACATTTTGTCTGCTCTTTAATTTCAAATCCACGACGTAACTGAAATTGCCCTTCAACTCTCTCAAAGAAAATGGCTGGAACACCCAATTGTTTTGCAACTTCATAACCTACAATTACCCCGCCCATCGCTGGTGATACAATCAGATCAATAGGCCCAAATGTCTCTGATATTTTTTTTGCGAGTTCTTTACAGAGAAATTGGGAAATTTTTGGAAACATCATTACTCTCGCGCATTGAATATACTTTGCTGAGTGCAGCCCTGAACTTAAAACGAAATGGCCTTCCAATAGGGCGCCCGCTTCTATAAATTTTTTAAATATTTGGTCCTGACTCATTTATCTGTTTATTCCATAATTCTGATAACTCGATGTACCACAGCAATCTTCCTAATTGAACTTATAACCAAATTCAGATGTGATAGATGAAACACACCAATATCAATATCAAGTTTATAAAAATCTCTGGATCTTGAAACCAGCTTCAAATTTTCAATATTTGCATTAGATAGACCGATAGCCCGTGTGATTTTTGCTAATGCGCCGACTTCATTTTTGCAATCAATCATCACTCTTGCTATATACCTCTCTGTTAAATTATTCTCAATATCCCATGTAAGATCAATAAAAGACGCTGCATTTTCTGAATATTTAACAAGATTTTTAGATTGCTTCGAGTAGATTGTTATGCCCTCTTCGCCATCTATAACACCAAAAATCTTGTCTCCAGGTACCACCCGACTATTATCTGCAAATTTAAATGGTATATTTTTATCAAAACCACGGACAGGTATACTGACTGCATTAATGGTCGGATCAAAGGCAGAATTTGGATCATCATTTGCTTTAATTATCTTCATTTTTAGAAAGGCTTTACGTATAGATTCCGGCGTAATCTCACCTCTACCAATCTTACTGTATAGATCGGCTGAAGACTTAAGACCGAATTTTTTGCAAAAATCCTTCATATTTGGTATTTTCTTTGCATCCGTTGAAGACTTTAATAACTTATCAAGAATTTGTTTTCCTAATTCTGAATATTGGTTTTTTATTTTTTCCTTATTAATTCGTCGGATAGCTATTTTAGCTTTTCCAGTGAGTGCTATTTTTTCCCATGCCATCGGAGGTAAGGACTTATCATCAGTAATAATTTCTATTTCATCACCATTATCAAGCTCAGCATATAAAGGCGAATTTAGACCATTAACCCTGCAGCCTATACATTTCATTCCAACATCTGTATGAACCTCAAAAGCGAAATCAATTGGCGTTGCCCCAATGGGTAAAGCTATTATTCGACCCTTTGGTGTGAAACAAAATACCTGATCTTGAAATAGCTCCAATTTAGTGCTTTCAAAGAAATCCTGAGAGCTTTCTCCTTGCTCGAGCATCTCCAGTAGGTCGTCAAGCCAAGGATAATTCTGTCTCTCATTTTCTATTGATTTATCTTTATAGTTACGATGAGCAGCGACACCTCTTTCAGCAAGATCGTTCATTGAAGAAGTTCTAATTTGCAACTCTATTCTATTATTATCGGGTCCCAATATTGTAGTGTGAATTGACTGATAATCATTTATCTTTGGTGTTGATATATAATCTTTGAATCTTCCAGGTATCGCATTCCATTTTTGATGAACAATCCCAATGATACGATAGCAATCATCAATAGAGTTAACAATAATTCGAAAGCCATATATATCAGAGAGTTGCTCAAGAGATATAGACTTTCTGTTCATTTTCCTCCATATGGAAAAGGGTTTCTTTTCCCTACCTTCAACCGTGAAGTTGATTTTATTTTTTTTTATTTCTTTTGATAAGTCAGCTTTTATGCTGTCAATTAGTTCGCCCGAATCTGAGCTAATTGACAATAGCTTCTCCAGAATAATTTTTCGAGCCTTTGGATTAATAACATCGAATGCCAGCTCTTCAAGCTCTTCTTTAAGTGAATGAATTCCCAGCCTCCCCGATAATGGCGCGTAAACCTCAATTGTTTCTTTTGCTATTATTTGTTGCTTTTCTTCAGGCAGGAAATTTATAGTACGCATGTTATGAAGCCTATCTGCCAATTTGACAATCAATACCCTCACATCATTCGACATTGCTAAAATTAATTTTCTAAAATTTTCGGCTTGTTCGGCTTCTTTTGTGAATAAATCCAATTTACCTATTTTTGTTAGACCATCAACGAGGCTGGCAATTTCTTCACCAAACTCACCTCTTACTTCTTTCAGAGTTAGTTTTGTATCTTCTATTGTATCGTGCAGCAGTGCTGTAATTATAGTAGCGTCATCTAATCTGTATTCTGTGAGTATTTTCGCAACCTCAAGCGGGTGAGAAATGTATGGATCTCCAGATCTTCTCTTTTGATTCTGATGCGCTATCTCGGCGATCACAAATGCCCTGTTAATAAGATCTTTATTAGTCGCAGGATTGTATTTTGTAATAGAGTCAATTAGAAGATTTTCATTAAGCATAATTCACCGTTGTGTATATTATATTAAGCTAGAATAGTTAATACAATACTCAATTGTCAATTAACATGATGCGGTCTTCTGAATTTGTTATATATTATTGGAATTAAATTCTGGGCGGTTTGTATCCACTATCCGCCGCTATGGCTTTTTCCATCCCACGTAAAAGCTCCTCTTCAGACATTCTTTCATTGTCCTCTTCGATTTGCTCTATCGTATCGCCGAATATTTTTGTATCAAGCGGTTCAACAGACGGCGCTGCATCTTCCTCAGGCTCATCTACTTCAACATGTTTTTGAAGTGAGTGAATTAGTTCTTCCCTCAAGTCTTCAGGGGTAACCTGACTATCTGCAATTTCTCTCAGTGCAACGACTGGATTTTTATCATTATCTCTGGCAACGGTGATTTGTGCCCCGCCAGCAATCATTCTTGCCCTGTGACTTGCGACCAACACAAGATCAAATCTGTTAGCTACCTTTTCAATACAATCTTCAACAGTTACTCTTGCCATTTAGATACTCCTCTTGCATAAGGTTTATATTTTTTTTTTATAAATATCAATTTAAAAATAAGATTTATCCTTCTTTCTTTAACAGTCTTTGCTTATTTCTATCCCAGTCTCTCTTTTTTTCCGTCTCTCTCTTGTCGTATAACTTCTTACCTCTTGCCACAGCAATTTCTAGCTTGGCGCGCCCTTGGTCATTAAAATATATTTTTAGGGGTACAATGGTCAGCCCTTTTTGTTCTATGTAACCTTGTATTTTTTTTATTTCTCTTTTGTGCAGTAGAAGCGTTCTTATTCTTTTAGGACTTACCGCTTTGTTAGATGCATTTTTATATTCATCTATGTAAAGGTTATGAATTTGAATTTCACCATTGTTCGGTGAAGCGTAGGTATCCGTTATATTAATCTTACTCATTCGTAAAGATTTTACTTCAGAACCAGTGAGAACTATACCAGCTTCCATGGTATCGATGATTTCGTAATTAAATCTTGCCTTTCTATTTTGAGCAATAATCCTATTATTCTTCTCTGGCATTGAACTTAATTCTATAAAATACCTGCATGGATCATGGCGTCCCTAACAGCGACCTGCGTTTCCGAAGTGACACTCACAAGCGGCAGCCTGACAACATCTTCACAATAATCTAAGAGACTTAATGCATACTTTACTGGCGCTGGGCTAGTTTCCAAGAATAAAGCTTTGTGAAGAGGTATCAATTTATCCTGTATCGCTAATGCTTTTTTGAAATCAAAAGATAAACAGGCATCCTGCAAGTCGGCGCAAAGTCTTGGTGCAACATTTGATGTTACTGAGATACACCCACGACCGCCATGGGCCATCAAAGCTAAGGCTGTCATATCTTCACCAGACAGTTGAATAAAATTTTCACCAATCACATGCCTTTGTAAGCTGGTCCTTGAGATATCAGCGGTTGCGTCTTTGACGCCAATAATTTTATCAAGGCATGATAATCGTGCCATGGTTTCAACCGACATATCAACGACACACCGTCCCGGTATATTATATATGATTATTGGTATGCCAGATATATCATTGAGTTTTTTGAAATGCTGGTACATTCCCTCTTGAGTTGGCTTGTTATAATATGGAGTGACAACAAGAGCTGCATCAGCTCCAACTGATGTTGCGTGCTCAATAAAGTCGATTGCCTCATCTGTATTATTAGACCCCGTACCCGCAATTACTGGTACCTTTTTATTCACAGCATTGACGCATGTTTCTATAACATTTTTATGCTCGTTATGGGATAATGTCGGTGACTCACCTGTTGTTCCAACAGGCACAAAGCCATTTGTTCCATTTTGTAGCTGCCAATCTATGTGTTTTGTAAAATTAGCCTCATCAAATGTTCCATCCTTTTTGAAGGGCGTGACTAACGCTGTTATTGAACCACTTAACATAATTTTTTCCGTTATAATTTTTTAATAGTATAATATTATCCCAATATACAATTTTAATTATTTAAATCAATGATATCTAATATGGGGCATAAAACTAAAAGGTTTGATTTATTATCTTTAAACCATTGTTATTTTACATGCATATGGTTCATATTTCTATTTATTTTTTCTCATCACGACTTTGCCAAAGCTAATTCAGCCATACCTGAACCAAAGCCGTCAATATTTGACCTAACAGGCGAACGCTTCTTTATCCCAACAGCAAAGAAATCAGATCTTCTTTTGATGGGTTTTAACCTTCAAGAATATGCAAATTTCTATGACCACTTTAAAGCCAATGCTCAACCAGTTGTTGATGAGAACGGTTATGATACAATCAAAAAGCTGCATCTGAGCAGCGAGTCTGAATTATTAAATAAGATCACCACCTGGTATCACCTGCGCTCGCCTCACACAAATCCGAATGTTACCGAGATGTACAAATTCATTCAAAATAATCCTCATTGGCCTGATCTAGATATTATTAGAGAAAAAATAGAGGAAAGTTTTTACAAAAAAACCTATGATACGGTTTTTATACGCGATTATTTTGATAAATATCCGCCAATCAGCGGAGATGGAACCCTAGCACTCTCTATCTTAAAATTTCAGCTTGGTGAGTATAAACTTGCAAAAATTCATTATGATGAAGCATGGCATAGAATGAAATTATCACAGAAATCGAAAGATATTTTTACAGAATTTTGTGAAATCTGTATTTCGAAAAAAGATCGAATAATTAGATTTAATAGGATGTTGTACCTAGGAGACATCAAGGAGCTTCAAAATACTGCAAAAGAAATTAGTGATGAGTATCTTTTATTAGCAAAAATTGCTCAAAAACTTGACGAAAATACACGCGTATCGAGTCTAGATTTCAATAAAATTGAGCCATACCTTGGGAATAATTCCTCTTTTCACTACCTAAAAATAAAATGGCTTGTAGAAAAAGGATCTACCAAAGATGCCTATGAGTACTTTAATAAATATAAAAATACCATAAATATCTCAAACCCTGTGCTTTGGGCAGTGCAATCGGAGATATTGGGACGCCGTTTGATTTCACAAAAAAAATATCGAGAAGCATATGAAGTAATGACAATCGACCCAAAACAGAAAAATCAAATATTTGCAAACTTGGAGTTTCTCAAAGGGTGGATTGCACTACGAATATTTCTGGACAGGCCAAGGGCTGTTGAACATTTTCAATCTTTTGGGCAGCTTGCCAACAATAATGAGGATCGATCTTCAGCGCTTTATTGGATAGCAAAAAGTTACCAGGCCAATGATGAAAAAAATGAAGCTATTGAATATTTAATTAAAGCCGCAAAATTTGAAAATACCTATTATGGTCTTTTGTCAAATGCTGAAATTTTGATCGAAAAACCAGAAAGTGTTCTTCAAAATACATCTCCTCAGGCAAGTATTTATGAAAATAATATTGATAATGAACAGCTATTAGCAATTGAATTGCTGTGCGCGGTAAATAAAAAATATTTTGCTGCAAAGTTTATAAATAATTTGTATGAAAAATCAAATGGCTCTGTTGATCCTAATACTCTGATTGATATTGCAAATAGCAAGCATCTCCCGCAAACGTCATTGAGGATAGCTAGAAAAGAAAATTTAGGTAATCTTGCAGTTGAGGACTTATATCCGACGGCGGACTTCCCAATCGAAATCTATCCTGATGATAAAGGCTATGAGATAAGAGACTTGCTCCATTCGGTTATCAGGCAGGAGAGCGAATTTTCATCAGAGGCAATTAGTTTTTCCGGGGCTGTTGGGTTAATGCAAATTATGCCAAATACTGCAAAGATGCTCTCCCGATTAGAAAAGTTAGACTATACCGAAGAACGGTTACTCGGGGACACTCATTACAATATACAACTCGGTACGAGATATCTACTTGATCTGCTTGATACATTTGAAGGATCCGGCATATATGCGATTAGCTCTTATAATGCTGGGCCAACCAGAGTAAAATCATGGATAAGAAAGAATCCGGATTTAGAAATCATTGACTGGATAGAGCTGATTCCTTATCGGGAAACGAGAAATTATGTTAAAAGCGTTTTGAGAAACAGATATTATTATAAAATTTTGTTGTACACTGATAAGAATAATATTAAATTCTCCTTGATCTAATTTGTAGACTTTTTTTTGGGTCTCGCATTATGGAGAGGTGGCCGAGTGGCTGAAGGCGCTCCCCTGCTAAGGGAGTATACGAGAGATCGTATCGTGGGTTCGAATCCCACTCTCTCCGCCACTTATTTCTATTATTTACCCGTAAAAAATAGGATCGTTTAAGAAACAAGAGAATAGCTTTTATATGACCTCAAATAGCTTGCTTAAGAATAAAAACTTCGTTCTATTCCTATCGATACGCTGGTTTTATTCACTTGCGATCCAATCAATTACACTAACCGTAGGCTGGCAAGTATATATCTTAACTGGTAACCCGCTTGACTTAGGACTGATTGGGCTTGCACAAGTGTTACCAATATTTTTATTTATATTACCATCCGGAGTAATTGCCGATAAGTTTGATAGAAAAGTGGTTATTACTTTATGTACAATAGTGCACTTATTGGTTGCAATTTATTTGTTATATTACTCACTTGGGGATCCTGAGAGTATTTGGCCAATTTTAGCAGCTTTGCTAGTACATGGCACAGCAAGAGCGATGTATCAGCCCAGCTTGAATGCTATTTTACCTAATATAGTTGAAAAAAAACTTTTTCCAAACGCTACAGCTTATAATTCTTCTGTCGGGAAACTTGGGCACCTTCTTGGGCCTCTTGCAAGCGGTATCATTATAGCTTTTTATGATACCAAGGTTTATTTTTTTGCAATTGTTTGCTTGGGGATTTCAACCTTATCAACGCTCCTATTAAAAAATCCAAAGAATTCAAGTAACCTTAAATCTATCTCTTTATCAGTTATTATTAGTGGCTTTGTATATGTCTGGAAAACAAAGCTTATTCTTGGAACAATGTCTCTTGATTTATTTGCTGTCTTATTCGGGGGTATTATGGGCATGCTTCCAATATTTGCCGTAGATATCTTAAAAATTGGGCCTGAAGGCTTGGGTTTATTGAGAACGATGCCAGCTGTAGGAGGCGTCTTAACCGGTATTATTCTAACACAGCTACCACCAATAAATAATGCTGGTAAAAATTTAATTATTTCAATGATAGTATTTGGCTCAGCAACAGCTATATTTGCTGTATCATCGATACTGTGGCTTTCTCTCTTGATGCTATTTATATATGGTGCCGCAGATATGGTTAGCGTCTATATTAGGCAGACAATCATACCTATAGTCACACCAGATGATATGAGAGGTAGGGTTGGAGCTGTTCATTCTGTCGCGACTAATAGCTCTAATGAAATTGGTGATCTTCGCGCTGGGGTCACTGCGAGCTTTATCGGGATTGTTCCTTCTGTATTTATTGGAGGAGCCATGACAATTGGGATTAGTTTACTATGGTCGATAATATTCCCTGGTCTTAGGAAAGTAAAAAAAATGGAAAATTTAGAAACTGAAAAATAATCCTATTCTATTTTTAAGACATCTTCTAAAGTTATAACAAACTCTTCTTTGTAGTTTGCGTCCAAATAAAATTCATATCCAATATTTTTAATTTGGTCTGGATGATCTGTATCTTTGATTGAAACCCAGGCCCCTGATGCGTCCTTATCATTATACATCTCAATGTCAATAAAATGTTTATTTGTGGTAATAATTTCTATTGCTATATCGGGCGATACAACGTAAGTTTCTGCCTCTCGCATGTCTCTGAAGTCAACCTTTAAAAAACGCCTTAATACACTTCTTAATCCTATAGACGTCCTGGTCTCAACACCTTCAATAAAATCGATCATAATAAATTTATTTGAGTCTTCCGAGTCACGGCCAAATTTAAGTGGGGTTCTATTGCCTCGTTCTACAACCATACTCTGAATGTTGTCAGGTACGAGGTCAAGTAATCGTGTATTAATCCAATTTTTGATGCCATCTGATGCATTAAGATTGCCAGTTACTAGCCAAGACTGGTCTTCATCAGGGCTCCTCAAATATACTCCGAAGTCGCCTCTTTTCATAAGATTTGGTTTTCTTTTTCCAAGTATTGCTGAGGCTAATACGCTACCATTATCATCAAATAGTTCCATGAGGAAGGATTTAGCATCAGGTGCTGACGGATCTTCTAGATTTAGTCGGCCATGCAGGACGGCCTTGCTTGTTTTTGGCTCAATTTTAATTGCGTTTGCAAGAGCTAAAAGATTTGTATTAACTTTATTTGTATCTGCTGGGTAGCTATCCTTGTTGACTAACATCCATGTTTCATTGTCTTTCTTTATTTCAAATACCTCTCCTGATTGACTCAGTCTTATGAGCGATATTTCATTTAAATCGTTCTTCAAGCTGTCAAAATAATATTGACCATAAGAGGCACTTTTATCCCACTTTGCGTTGTTAATACCCGTTAATATGACAAGGCCCATACTGATAAGCGCAATAATAAATAGAGTTAGGGATAGTTTTCTCGACATTTTACTTAGTCCTTTTGTGCAGATCTAGAAATTTTATATTTACGAATAGCCCAGTATAAAATACCTAATGCAAGAAATAACATTGGTATCCCTGCCATATTGGATATTTTTATTGCATTATTTAAAGCTTCAAGTTCTTGAGCAAGCTCTAACTTAATTGCCCTTAATTCTTTTTGAACGTTTTGTGCTTTTTCACGGAATTCATTAAAAGCGTCAAGGTCGGATTGCCCCAACATGACGGAACCACCAGCTTTTTGCTCAAGCTCCCTCATACGATTTTGAAGAGCCGCCATTTCGTTCGCGAGCGATCGTTCCTTGTCCCGAAAAATGGTCTCGGATTGCAGCTGCAGATCATTTATTAATACAAATGGCCGATCCATTACACCTCGAGCACGCAAGGTAGCTAAAGTTGATGAGTCACTTAAATTTTCTAGGGCATTCACGATAAATGTTGCATTGTTTGCAAAAGGGGTCAGTAAATCCTCACCAAAATATTCCTTTATATTAACCCAAAATTGATCCTCTAAAAAATCAACATCCGTAACTATAATTGCATTCACAGATCCATTTTGAATGTGTTGAGCTTCTGAATATGTTGGGATATTTTCTAATTCAAGATTTTCAATTACCGACTCTGCATTCCCTTTAACCCTAACTGATAAGCTATATTTATTATTTGAAGCCTCAAACTCTCTCAATAATTTATTCAAATCAGGATTATCTTTTACCTCTTCTTTCCCAATTAGAGTAGATTGCTCGCTGGTTGTAAAAATATCTGTAATTTCTGTCTTATGATCTGGCAATCTCTCAATCACACCAGCAGTTGTGATATTGATCAAATCAAGTCCACTCACAATAGGATCGTCCTGATTTATGTATTCACTCGTGACTCCAATTAATGCTAAATAATTATTGTATACCCGCTCGCCTCTATCACCGACTTGCGCTGGTCTTGCGAGTTTAAGATCGCCTGCGACTAGCTCTGGCATGATTTTAAGTCCCCAATTTTCTAATATGTAATCCATTTTTTGATCGTATTGAATGCCAGCCGCAACAGTAGTGCTTGGGTCAAGTGCAAGTAGAATATTCCCCCCTCCCAAAACAAATTGATCTATCGTATAAAGGGCTTGATCTGAGAGATTTAATGGCTGCAGCACCAAAAGTGTATCAATATCATCTGGTATGGATTTTAATTCTCTGCTGTCCATGTTGTAATCGAGTAATGTGGTAACGTCAAAAAATTCATTTATCTGCCCCATTATCTTCCATGGCGGCACAGCACCCCCCTGATTATCAAGCACACCATCTATCCCAAGACCTGCGATAAAACCGATCTTAGGTTTACTTTCCTTTGATAATGAGAATATTCTTGAGGTTAAGTCATACTCCAGAAATTCTTCTCTCTCGATATCCATGAAAGGGATCACTTCTACACCATCAACAGAATTGTAAGCACGAATACCAAAATATCCATATTCCCCTTGTTCATTAAGTGGAATACCTCGGATATTATCTGCTAGAGCCTGCTCCTCAATTTCCGTGAAAGGCTCAGGATTGTATGTGGATATTATGAGATTTCCATCAGATATTTCTTCATATCTTTTAAGTAATGTTTTTATTCGATCAGCAAATAGTTTAAATGGAGGATAGTTCTCACCGAGTCGATTTGTGAAATAAAATTTTATATTTATTGGTTCTTGTATCGATTGAAGCGTTTCAATTGTACCAGAAGATATTGTATACATCCGCTCTTCGGTCAAATCAAGCCTTTGGGAATTTAAATAGCTATTCACTAATGTATTGACAGATATCAGAATTATGACAGCACTCAGAACGCCTATCCAAGTATATATTATGCTATTTTTTCTATTCATAACAATAACCTATGCAGCTTTCTTGATATTTATAATAATGATATTTAACAACAACCAAAAAATTATTGACGTGAAGTAGAACAGTAAACTGCGGAGATCAATAACCCCTTTCACAAACTCATAGAAGTGGTCTAGGGAGCTCATTGAGCTAAATATAGAGATTACGTAATTGGGAACTAAGCCCTCAATTGCGCCAGTTACTGCTTCAACCCCACTCATTACAAATAAGAAACAAGCGGCTGTGCTAATTACAAAAGCAATTACTTGATTTTTAGTCATAGCGGACAGCGCGGACCCGATGGCTAAAAACTGCCCAGCCAATAGCCAGCTCCCGAGATAGCTGGACATCACAACTCCATTATCCGGGTTTCCAAGAATATTGACTGTTATCCACATTGGAAATGTTAACGCCAGTGCAATAGCGATCATAACCCAAGCAGCTAAATATTTTCCGATAACAGCTTCAAACGTTGTAATCGGCAGGGTCATCAATAACTCAATTGATCCCGTTTTCCTCTCTTCAGCCCATAGCCTCATGGAAATAGATGGAACGAGTAGTACTAATAACCAGGGGTGACTTTCAAAAAAGGGGAATAAATCAGCCTGACCCCTCTCAAGAAAAGCTCCAAGATAAAATGTGAAGGCCGCTGTTAAGCCACAAAAGATCGATATAAATATATAAGCGAGTGGGGTTGAGAAATACCCTTTCGTCTCTCTTTTTAAGATTATGTATATATTACCTAACATTTTTTCCTACACAGTTAATTTCCGAAAAGCTTCATCAAGTGCTATGTGATTTTGATATATATCTTTTACCGGAAACTTTTGGTCAGCTATAATTTTTGCTACTTCTGTTAAAATAACCCTGTTCTCTTTTGGGTATACATTTATGTTAACATTAGACTCTGTTTCATTTAAAACATCAATCTTACTTATGCTCGAGATTGTTAAAAGAAGTCTTTTTAGATCCTCGCTATGTTTTGGATCGATTTTAATCATAATTGAGTTATTACTCTCAACTTTTGATCGGAGTTCGGATGAAGAGCCATTTAATACCACATTACCCTTATTAATGAGCAAAACACTGGAGCATACTGCATCAACTTCCTCAAGAATATGAGTTGATACAATAATTGCTGTAGTTTTTGATATTTCAGTTATTAATTCACGCACATGATGCTTTTGATTGGGGTCTAGTCCATCCGTTGGCTCATCCAGGATAAGAATTTTTGGCTCATGCATTATCGCTTGCGACAGCCCTACTCGACGTTTATAGCCTTTTGATAGAGTATCAATTTGTTGATGCAGTACGTGCTTTATTCTTGCCCTCTCAACAGCTTTGTCTATTTGGATCGCTCTCTTCTTACCGTAATATCCTCTAATATCTGCAATAAAATTTAAAAATCCTATAGTTGTCATCTCACCGTAAGCCGGGGCGCCCTCTGGTAAATATCCTATGAGTTTTTTTGCCTCTTTCGGATTAATTTCCATATTTACACCGCAAACGGTTGAAGTGCCTGAGTCGGCCTTAAGATAACCCGTTGCCATTTTCATGGTTGTGGACTTGCCAGAACCGTTTGGGCCAATGAAACCCAATATTTCCCCAACTTCAACAGTCATTGAAACATTATTCACAGCCTGAAGCTCTCCAAAGCTTTTATACAAACTATCTAAAATGATGCGATTTTCCATTAATCTTATACCGTTTAGCGTCCTTTAAATTCTGGTTTTCTCTTTTCCATGAAGGCTTCCCTACCCTCTCTGTAATCATCACTATCGAAGCAGATTTTTGCCATTTCCTTTAACTTTTGATGATCCCTTATTTCGGGCCTGAGAACATGCTTGACTGTTTCTTTTGATGCTAGAACCGTTAGCGGTGCGTTTGCAGATATTTTCTCGGCGATGGATAATACCTTATCTTCAAGCTCATCTAATGCACATAACTCATCAACTAACCCAATTCGGTGCGCGTCATCACCGTCAATCATATCACCTGTGAATAATATTCTTTTTGCATTTGATGGGCCAACAAGTTCAACCAACTGTCTTAAATTATCAAAACCGTAAGCCAAACCTAATTTTGCGGCAGGAATTCCATATTTTGTGTCTTTTGTAGCGATCCGCATATCGCATGCAATTGCTGTAGCTACGCCACCACCAACGCAATAGCCTTCTATCATAGCAAGTATTGGCTTCTTGAAGGCGTTCATGGCTTTTGTCATGATTTCTGTTGCCTTGGCATATTTTTCCTCTGCGTCATAATTACTTCTAATATCTTTAAACTCGGAAATATCTGCACCAGATATAAAAGCTTTGCCACCAGAGCCTCGTATAATAAGAACTCTGACCTCAGGGTCCTTATCATATTCATTAAATACTTGTGTCATTGCCTCCCTCATAGACAAAGATATGGCATTTCTTTTTTCTGGATTGTTGATGATCATCCATCCAATTTTGCCATCTTTTCTTGCAATGATTTTCTCTGTATTTAATTTCATTCGTTAGCTTTTTAAAAAAAATAATTTGACGTAATTATCATACCACATTTTTTTCTACCAAATCCTTAATAAATTCGTCATCAAATCCAAATTCTCTGAGAATATCCTCATTGTGTTGGCCTAGGTCGGGCGCGGCATATTTCAATTCTTTTGGCTGCTCATATTCAGAAAAATTAACTGGCTGCCTTACAACATCTAATTCACCTAACCTGTGATGTTTCACCTTTCTTTTCATATCAAGGTGCCGCACTTGTTCATCATCAAACATCTGGGCAATATTATTTACAGGGCCACACGGAACACCAACTTTGTTTAATTTATCAATCCAATATTCAGAAGTCTCCTCAATGAGTATCTTTGAGATTATTTCGTTTAACTCATCTCTGTTCTTCAAGCGGGACTCATCATCACAAAAACGACTGTCACTCAACAGCTTCTCCGCTCCAACAGCATTACAAAACCTTTCAAATAGGCGGTCCCCAACGGCACTTAGGTTAATAAGTTTATCTGAAGTTTGAAAGCAGCCCTGAGGTATCCCTGTTGGGTGGTTGTTTCCAGCCTGCTGCGCAATTTGTTGATTTTGGAGCCATCGAGATGCCTGAAAGTCGAGCATAAAAATACCAGCTTCAAGTAATGATGTGTGAACCCACTGACCTTTTCCGGTTTTTTCACGATTTAATAATGCTAAAAGCACACCTTGGGCTAGAAACATCCCGGCACAAAGATCATTTATTGGTATGCCAACCCGTACGGGTCCGTAACCAGGAAGTCCAGTGATTGACATTAATCCTGACATTCCTTGTATGATTTGATCAAGACCAGGACGTTCTTTGTATGGCCCATTCTGACCAAATCCTGAAATGCTTCCATAAACTATTTGGCTATTGACCTTTTTTATTGTGTCATAATCAATCTTCAAACGGTGCTTCACGTCAGCCCGAAAATTTTCAAGTATAACATCACTTTTTTTTGCTAACTCAAGAAAAAGTTTATGCCCGTCGTCACTTTTTAAATCTATTGATAATGATCGCTTGTTTCGTTGTAGATTTTGAAAGTCAAAACCATCTCTTTTTCCTGTTACACTTCCACCTTTCTGACCAGGTTTATTTGGTGGGTTGATCTGGATAACGTTTGCTCCCCAGTCCGCAAGAACTCTCGCAGCAGTGGGCCCGGCTCTGGCAATAGTAAGATCAAGTACAGTATAATCGGATAATGGCAGTTCAGTCTTCAATTCTCACTCCTAAATGCGTATTTTCAACGCGAATATTCAAAGTTTGCATCACTATAAACATAAATATGTCTAAATTGTGTTATATATAGTAAAAAAATCAAACATTATCAACAATGAATAGATTTTTGTTTAAGAAAAAATTAACAAAAAGTTAAAAAAAAATTTGAATTATTTTTACAGATGTTCTATAACAGTTATTTGACGTTTGTACTAGGTACAATTGTTTACACTAGTGTAAGTGTTTTATTATTAACCTTAAGGGAGGATATGATATGAAATCCACTACTAAATTTGTGCTTGGCGCTGCTTTCGGTGGTCTAGCACTATCAATGGTTTCTACAACTCCAGCTTCTGCACTAACAGACTTAAATGTTATTACAGCTAACAACGGTTCTTGCTCAATTTATGCGCAGCACGTTGGTCGTCTAACAGGTGCTTATGAAACTAATGGCGTTGAAGTTAACCTACTTAACTCAGAAACAACTATCCCATACGTTGCATTCCTAGATACAGGTGATGCAGAATATGTGATGCTTGACTCTGCACAAGTACTACAAATGGCTAACGCAGGACAACCTGGTTCAGTTGTATACGAAGCATATAACTTCGCATCTGAAGGTATTGTTGTTCCAGCTGACAGCCCAATTAAAGGTCTAAACGATCTACCAGGATCAGTTATTGGTCTTGCATCTGACCGTGATGAAATCACAACTCTAATCGCTCTTGACTCAGTTGGTCTTCCAGGTGACTCAATCGAAACTGTTGTTGTTGGTGACGCTGGCCCAGTTATGGTTGACGCTCTAACATCAGGAAGAATTGACGGTTTTGCAGGCGGTTCATCTGACCGTGCTAACATCCAAGCTGGTGGTGTTGCAATTAGAAACATTACACCAATGGCTGTGTCAGCTAACCCTGGTAACTCATTCGCAATGTGGGATTCACGTATGGATGAGCTAGACGAAGCTACTGCAGGATTCCTACGTGGTTGGGCTATGGCTCAACACATGGGTGTTCTAGATACTAAATTTGTTATAAGTGTATGCGCTGTTGCTACACCTGAAGTATTTGAAAACATGCAAACTGGTTCAAACCTAATCAACGGTTCAGTTTACATTTATCAACTGCGTCGTACAAACAAATATGGTGAGCCTCGTAACTGGATTTGGGCTCAAATCCAAGGTCCATACATTGGCCTAGGTGAAATCGATGGTTTCATTGATCCAGCAACATTCGTAGATCACAGATTTATCGATCGTGCGAGTGACTGGGACACATATGAAGTTGTAGAATTAATGGATGCATGGGCTGCTGCTAACCCAGACAAAATGGTTCCATAATTCAAACTTAACTTGTCTAATAAAGCCCGAAAGAGTTCGCTCTTTCGGGTTTTTTTTTGAAAAAATGAGAAATATTGGTTTAGCTATAATCGGATGTGGGCGCGTAGGGAGGATGAGAGGAAAGATTGCCTCAGAGTTCCCTGGTATATCCTGGATTGGATTATGCGATATTAATGAAGAAGTTGGAAAAGAACTTAAAAAAGATATTAATGCAGATTATCTCACAACTAATTACGAAGAACTAATTAATCGTGAAGAGGTTGATTGCGTAATTGTAGCAACTTCAACTTGGAGTCATTTTGAACCGGCGTTAATAGCAATCGAAAATAATAAAAAAATATTCATTGAAAAACCCCTTACTCTTGACGCTAAACAATCCAGATTCCTTATAGATAAGATAATCGAAAAAAATATTGATGTTTGTGTGGGCTACACGCAAAGGTTTCGCCGCAGATTTATCTCAGCTAAAGAGAAAATAGAAAGTAACCAAATTGGCGATATAACATGCGCCGTTACGAGAACATTTATGAATAAAATGGGGCCTATGAATGAGCTAAGGTTAACGCAGGATAGAAAATATCTCACGCCTATGGTCGTATCTGGAACGCATAGTTTAGATATGTCATTATGGCTTATTGATGATCAGCCACAATCAGTCTTTGCACGATCATCTGACAAAATACTTGGTGAGATAGGTACTAAGGATGCAACCTTTGGATTATTTACTTTTAAGGATAAAATATTCAGTATGAATATATGCTGGTCTTTGCCAAAAATTTGGCCGGGTGCAAGCTATGGATTACAAATGGGTTTCGTTGGTACGCATGGTATTCTTGATATAGAAGATACCCACAGAGATGCAATCATCGTTAGTGACTTTGACCAAGGAAAAATTTATAGACCAAAAGGGAGAGAGGATGAAATTGATAGACATGTTGACTTTCTCACGAGTTTTCCTCCCGGAGACATATACAATAATGAGCTTTGGGGGCCATTAAAGGATGAGACCTATTCTTGGCTTCAGAGAATTTGTATGGAACTAAATACTCCGCATACCCAAGCAGAAGTAGCGCATCAAAATTTAATGTTAACCTTATCGATGGATCTATCTGCAAAGACGATGAAAGAAGTTGATCTCAATTTATCCGAAGAAGAAATTATGGATCGATTAAATTTCGAGAATAAATAATCACACCCGTGCGGTTATCATTGATATACCTTGCCCAACGCCCACGCACATTGTGCATAAACCGTAGTCTATTTTTTTTGAATGTATCTCTATAGACGAAGTCAGGGCAAGTCGTGCACCTGACATCCCAAGTGGATGCCCTAATGCGATTGCCCCACCATTTGGATTTACTATTTCACTATCATCTGCAATACCTAACCCTCTCATACATGCTAAAGATTGAGAAGCAAAAGCTTCATTTAATTCAATAAGACCAATCTGATCCATTTTGATATTGAGTGACTTTAATATCTTTCGGGTTGAAAATACCGGTCCAATTCCCATATACTTTGGTTCAACTCCTGCAGTCGCTCCCCCACAATATCTTGCCAATGGCCTCAATGAATACTTCTTCACCATATCCTCAGAGGCAATAAGCAGGCATCCCGCTCCATCATTAACGCCTGATGCATTTCCTGCGGTTACTGTTCCATTTTCTTTGAATGGTGTAGGCAATTTTGCCATCTTATCCAAATCCGTTTCTCTTGGGTGCTCATCTTCCTCAAAAATTAATGGGTCTCCTCTTTTTTGAGGTACTTCAACTGGTATAATTTCCGATTTAAATCGACCATTTTTCTTGGCCTCCTGATACTTTTTTTGACTATTAAATGCAAATAGGTCTTGGTCTTCACGATTGATGTTATAATGCTCTGCGACATTTTCAGCAGTTTCTGGCATAGAGTCTGTTCCATAAATTGAAAACATCTTCTTATTTATGAAGCGCCACCCAATTGTAGTATCCTCAACTTTATTAGAACGTGAAAATGCACTCTCAGATTTTGGCATCACAAAAGGAGCCCGAGACATATTCTCAACACCACCCGCAATGACTAATTTCATTTCACCAGTCGTTATGGCTCTGCACGCAGTAATGACAGCATCTAGGCCTGATCCACAAAGTCTGTTAATAGTAGTGGCAGGAACTGAGATGGGTAAGCCCGACAGCAGAGTTGCCATTCTAGCAACATTCCTATTGTCTTCGCCGGCCTGATTTGCACATCCAAATATTACCTCGTCCACTTCAAGTGGATCGATATTTGGGTTTTTTTTAATTAAGCCACTTAAAACGGTTGCAGCAAGATCGTCAGCTCTCACCGAAGAGAGAGCTCCGGCGTATCTACCGATTGGTGTTCGAACACCATCACATAAAAATACATCTGCCATTGTTCTACCCTATCAATCTCTAGCCTTTTGTCCAAATAAAATCTTTTGAGCTTCAAGATCTTTTGATAAATCATGGTTAATATCTGCGCCAATACTAATACCTTTAATTACAGCGGGTCTTGCCATCATTCTTTCGAACCATAATTTTAAGTATGGAAAATTCTCCAAATTCTGCCCCTTCCTTTCAGGATTCCTGACCCAGCCAATACAAGCCATATCAGCTATTGTATAATCTTCAGCTATATACTCCCTTCCATCTGATAATTTTTTATTTAAAACACCATATAAACGATTAACCTCATTTGTATATCGATCAATTGCATACTGAAGTTTTGTCTGAGAATAGTTGCGAAAATGATGGGCTTGGCCACCCATTGGCCCTAAATTGCCAACTTGCCAAAACAACCATTGGTCAACCTCAATCTGCTTTCTATAATCAGAAGGATAAAACATTTCAGTCTTTCTGCCTAAATACTGTAAAATGGCTCCGGACTCAAAAATTGAAATTTCTCTCCCATCTGGACCATCAGGGTCAATGATAGCAGGCATACGATTATTTGGTGATATTTTTAAAAATGATGGTTCAAACTGTTCCCCTTTTGAAATATTTACATAATTTAAATTATATGGGTATTCGGCCTCTTCCAAAAAAATAGATATTTTAAAACCGTTTGAAGTCGGCCAATAGTATAGCTCAATTGGCAACTTATTTGAAAAGTCATTCATTATATAACTCGCTTTACCATAATTATTGATATATAGATAAATATCACTATTACGAAAAATTTGGAAGCAGAATGGGTCTTTTGGACTGGATAAGATTAATCATACTATCCCTTTTATGGGGCGGTTCATACATTTGGATCGAGTTTGCGCTTCTGACAATATCACCACCAATGATTGTGTTCTTTCGGGTGTTTATGGCATCAATATTTCTGCTGTGTGTGTGTAAGATATTAAAGTTAAGTTTTGTGATCAATAAGAGGTTATTTATAATTTTTTTAATGATGAGCTTGTTTAATAATGTTATCCCATTCAATCTAATTGCATGGGGACAATCACAGATAACAGCCTCAGTTAGCTCAATACTCAACGCAACAACACCATTATTTACAGTAATACTGGCACACTATTGGCCAAATGGTGAGAAAGCAACCTTAAATCGCATTATTGGAGTGGTTGTTGGTATATGCGGTGTCTCAATTCTTATGGGCTTCAGTTTTGATGACCTAAATAATTCAATAGATGGACAAATTGCAATTCTCCTAGCTTCTGTTTCTTATGCGATATCAGTACTATTTGGTAAGCAAATTGATAGTTCAATTCATCCAGCAATATCCGCTACAATGATGTTGTGCATTTCATCGATAATTTTAATGCCAATTGTAATTTATATGGGTGTTGACTTCATTGCGATATCAAAAATAGAGTCAATTATTCCACTGCTTGGGCTATCCATATTTTCAACAGCTGTAGCATATTTGATATTTTATAAGTTAATAAAAAATATTGGCTCGAATGTAATGTTAGTAACATTGCTTATGCCAATAAGTGCGATATTTATGTCTATTATTTTTTTAGGCGAGTCAATCGCTGCTCAACATATCATCGGACTCATTTTGATTCTTATTGGTTTGATATTAGTGGATGGACGAATTTTGGAAAGATTTAGA
>CACPHU010000007.1 GCA_902633855.1 uncultured OCS116 cluster bacterium | reverse complement strand
GTCGACGATACCTGCAATGGTAATGGTGCCAGATGTATTTCCGGCTGGTATTGTTAATGTCCCGTTTGCTAGTGTAAAATCAGTCCCGCTTCCTATTGCTGTACCTGTTATGGTATAGTCAACGGTCACATCTTGACCAGAGGCGACAGAGAGATCAACCGTTAACGCTTTTGAGCTGACAGACTCTGCACCATTAGAACTTGTGGTATTAAAGTCAACAACTGGTGGGTTATCATTATCGGTGATTGTATAGGTGTGCACATCATCAGATCCAAGAGCTGCATTTGATGGATTTGATAAAGTCAAAATAACCGTTTCGTCTGCCTCATCTAATGTATCATTTACAATACTGGCTATTGTTATTGTACCAGATGCGTTACCCGCAGATATAGTAAGCGTTCCATTAGCCAGTGTATAATCAGTCCCGCTTCCTGTTGCCGTACCTGTTACTGCATAATCAACCGTGACGTTCTGCCCGGACACAGCAGACAAGTCAACAGTTATCGCTTTGGATGATGTAGACTCAGCGCCATTGGAGGTCGTCGTATTAAAATCAACAACGGGCGCATTGTCATTATCAGTGATGGTATAGGTGTGTGCGTCATCCGAGCCAAGTGTTGCATTGCTTGGGTTGGATAATGTGACAATCACAGTTTCATGTGCTTCATCTAAAACATCGTCAAGAATATTTGAAATGGTAATAGTACCCGACGTGGTTCCAGCTGCTATGGTAATATTACCATTATCTAGTGTATAATCTGTACCACTGCCGGATGCAGTCCCAGTAACGGTAAAGTTCACTGTTACATCTTTGCTAGAGGCCGCAGATAAATCAACAGTTAAATCCTTTGATGAAACAGACTCTAATCCAGACGAACTCGTTGTATTAAAATCAACAACTGGGGGATCATCATCATCAGTTATTGTATATGTATGAGTGTCATCAGAACCCAATGTAGCATTTGTTGGGTTTGATAATGTTACAACCACTGTCTCATCCACCTCATCCAATGCATCATTTACAATGCTAGCTATTGTAATTGTACCGGCAGTATTGCCTGCTGAAATTGTGAGTGTTCCGTTGGCAAGGGTGAAATCCGTTCCACTGCCGGTAGCCGTTCCGGTGATCGCATAATCAACCGTCACATCCCTACCTGATACTGGCGTTAGATCTACAGTTAATGCCTTTGAGGATACAGACTCAGCTCCTGAGGAGGTGGTTGTGTTGAAATCTACAACTGGTAAGTTATCATTATCTAAAATAGTGTATGTATGGACAGTATCAGATCCAAGTGTTGCATTGGTCGGGCTAGATAACGTGACGATCACAGTCTCACTATTCTCATCAAGTGCATCATTTACGATTCCTGCGATTGTGATATTGGCTGAGGTATTACCAGAAGTAATTGTTAATGTGCCGTTTGCCAGTGTATAATCGGTTCCGCTTCCTGTCGCTGTACCGGTGACGGTATAATTTACAGTAACGTTCTCAGAATAAGAATCAGATAGGTCAACAGTCAGATTAGCTGATGATGTCGACTCAAGTCCATTTGAGCTTGTTAGGTTAAAATCAACCGTTGGCTCCTGCTCGACAGCAGTAAATACTCTTATATAATCACCATACGCTCCATTTTTTACACCCATCCTCAGGGTTTTACTATCTGAGCCAATTGAAACCCAGTCATGAGATTGTGTTGAAAATGAGGTTGTATCTGTGTACAGATTTAAATTTTCTAGCTCCCTTGCGCTAACTCCATCATCGTTTAAACTTGGGTAAGTGGCACCACTTTTTGAAACATTAGAAAGGAAAATAGTTTTACTTGGATCGTCTGAAAAGCCATAAATTTCATTTTCGAATACAATTTCACCTACTTCATTTACTCTGTCCGATTTGCTATTGTGATTATCATTTAAGAAGACAAGATATGAGTTTATTGGGGTTGTTGATGTATTTATTGAAACATTTGTATTACCATCGTCATCAAAATCCATCGTCAGTGTTCCGGCGTTCGAAATATTCTCCCTTTCAAGTGCTACGATTATATCAAAACCCGAATCAGAACGCTGCCCATTTAGGCTTTGCTTCCGAGCTCTAAAGTCTGTTGCTGAGTGTTTTTCTTCGACGTAGCTATTTACAGATGAAATACCGTTATCTGCAAAGGAATAACCGAGGAATATGAACTGAAAAATGAATAAAAGCCCAAATAGTAATGGCACTTTCATTAAAAGTTTATGTATATTTATATTATTCATTCAATTGCCGCATTTGAATAGAATCATTTCTTATCAAAATAATTTTCAATCTTGGTAAGTTAACAACTGGTAAAAACTCAATCCGCTTGTGGAAAACTGATACTTGGAGGTATTTATTATTGAGGGCATTTAGATGGAATTAGTTTTAATTTGGATGACTGGAGCATTCCTAGTTGGTCAAGTATTCCGTATTATATCGCTTCCACCACTAGTGGGATTTATTTTGTCAGGCTATTTTTTCACGATTATTGGTATGTCAGATGATATTGGACTTCTGGAACTACCAGCTGAAATTGGTGTAGAGTTATTACTATTTTCTATTGGTCTAAAAATAAGACCATCGGCATTTCTTAATAGGTATCTAATTGCAGTTGTTCTGATACATACCCTCTTTATAACTGTGTTATTTTTTCTTTTATCGGGCATCAATATACCACTCGAAGAAAAAATAATAATTTGTATAGCACTATCATTCTCTAGTACTGTTATCGCTACAAAATCGCTCGAGAGCAGAAAAGAACTAACATCATTTCATGGCCGCCTGTCAGTACTAATTATTATTTTTCAAGATATAATCGCTCTTTTTCTCTTAGGCTATATGCAATCAAGTAGCTTGACCATTAGCACATTATACCTACTAATCTTACCAGCTCTTATTCCGATTATAAAATTTGTGCTTAATAGGATTGAGGATGATGAAGAATTACTTCTTCTGGCAACAATCCTAATTTCACTATTTCTTGGATCTTATTTATTCAAATATTTCGGACTTACGGGTGAAATCGGTGCTTTGGTTATGGGGATATTACTCTCGGGCTATAGCTCTGCTGAAAAGCTTTCAGAGAAAATATGGAGTTTACGGGAAATATTATTGTTAGCTTTTTTTATTTCCATTGGCATGCAAATCACTATTTCAAATGATGCAATCGGCATGTTTTTAATTCTTATGTCGTTATTAATCGTCAAATCAGCAATATTATTTTTTCTTCTAATTTCTTTCAAACTTCGTTCTTATACATCTTTTTTAATGGTTGTATCTCTATCTACTTTCTCAGAATTTTCGTTAATTGTATTATCAATATTGACTAAAAAAGCAGCTATTGATGGTGTTATTATTTCCGCGATTATACTTTCTGTAAGTCTGAGTTTTATAATAGCTGCTATGTTAAATAAGCATGCGCATAGATTATACGAATTGTGTGAAAAATATCTGATTAAGATTGAACGAAAAACACACCACCCGGATGAAGAGCCTCACACATGTGGAGATGCCGAAGTTATGATACTTGGGCTAGGTAGATTTGGCGGAGCAATATTTGACTTAATGAATCGAAATGAAATTAAGTCAGCTGGATTTGATAGCAACACGGATTTAGTTAAAAAATTTATTAAGAAAAAAAGGAGGGCTGCATTTGCCGATGCAGAAGATCCTGGATTTTGGTCTAAACTTAGATTTGGTAAATTACGAGTTATTATATTGGCCCTACCCGAATATGAAGCCCAAAAAAGATCAATTATACAAGCAAGAAAATATGGCTTTGATGGAAAAATCATTGTTCCATCAAGGACTAAAGAGGATACGCATGAGCTTGAAGTACTGGGGGCCGATATTATTTTTGATGCGTATGAAGCAGCGGCCATTGGTATATCAGATAGCTTAGTCAAGAATATTGATAATTCTTAATTCTAAGTAATCGTGATATAATTTCATATGATTGAAAATATTCTTTACATAACAGGCGCGGGTGTAAGTGCGGAAAGTGGTATACCAACTTTTCGAGGGAATGACGGCTTTTGGACTATTGGTAGCGTAAATTACACACCGCAGGAGATGGCAACACGTCATATGTATCAAAATAATCCAGAAGAGTTTCTTTTGTGGTACTTTAAAAGATTTGCATCATATCGAAATGTCATGCCAAATAAAGTCCATCATTTTTTATCAAATAAAAGACTTATCACACAAAATGTTGACGGCTTGGACGGTAAGGCGGGAAACAAAGACTATATTCCGATTCACGGCAGACTTGATAAAGCTCTGATTTATGATGAGATGGATAATTTACTAGAGCTAACAGATGCCCCGTGGGATGAGATTGATGAACTAACTGACGGAGAAAATCATGATATCAAGATAAGACTTCTCGATGCATTTAGAATATCAAAAGAAACAAAAAAACCCGAGCTAGGTAAGTCCTTACGTCCATTTATATTATTATTTGATGAGTATTACACCGATCAATACAGAATGTCTGAAGCCGAGTCTTGGATGAGAAATGCTGATCACTATATATTCATGGGTACCTCATTCAGTGTAAATATAACAAATATAGCTTTAAGGTACGCAATACAAAATAATGCTCTTATTGAAATAGTTGATCCTGAGCCTGTAGATTTGGGAATACCAAACATCAAATATCACAAGTCAAAAGCGCAAGATTATATTCTAAATAAATTCAGTTGATGATTGAATAATGAGTATTGAAATAATTTTCGCACTGTTTATTTTTGCATTTGTAGCCTCAATAACGCCGGGTCCAAATAATATTATGCTAATGGCTTCTGGAACCAATTTTGGCTTTCGTAAAACTTTTCCCCACATACTTGGAATCAATATTGGGTTTAGCACACTCGTCTTTGGTGTCGGAATTGGTCTAATGGAAGTATTTAATGCAATTCCTTTTACACAAATAATTCTTAAATTTCTATGTGGAGGTTATCTAATATTTCTATCATACAAAATTGCAACATCCTCATCAGATATTGAAAAAAATGGGGAACAAAAATCAAAACCATTATCATTTTTGCAGGCTTTACTATTTCAGTGGGTTAACCCAAAAGGCTGGAGTATGTCATTGACTGCAATTTCTATATACTCACCAACAAATTCATTATCGGGTATTATCCTCGTAACCGCGGCTTTTTCACTAGCAAATTTTCCATGCCAATGTTTATGGGCTTTACTTGGCCAACAATTTCGTCGTCTTATGACGAGCAGCAGATTGAAAATATTCAATTATTCTATGGCAGGCCTACTGCTGCTTACACTTGTTCAAATAATAATAATTAGCTGAGTTATACGGCAATTTACATCATAATTACGGCTTGTAATAATTGTATATTGTATTACTTTAAGGATACCTATTAATAACCAAATTCACATTAGATGCACAATTTCATTGTTAAGAATATTATTTCTCTATTAATGGGTTTTATTGGTGGGTATATTTTTGCTTATTATAATTTTCCTCTGCCATGGATGCTTGGCTCTTTTACGATCTCACTTTTTTTATCAATACCCATTGGTTACTTTGACATTGACAATAGGCTACGAAGAGTTGCTTTACCAATTTTAGGTGTTTTAATCGGTACCTCTTTTACACCCGAAATTTTAGATCAAATCTACAACTGGCCCAAAGGAATCTCCCTTGTATTCGTCTATGCCTTTGTCGTGTCCATAATCGGTTACATTTACTATCGTAACATCGCCAAATGGGACGTGGTAACATCAATATTTTCTGCACCCCCAGGTGGCTTAGCAGAATTAGTATTTATTGGCTCTGATGCTGGTGCAGATGAGAGAAAAATGATACTTGTACACTCATTGCGAATTGCTTTAGTCGTCATTACCAGTGCTATAATCATTAAATTCTATTTCAATACAGATTTTGCTCGCATTATCATAGAAAATCCTCCGCTACACCTTATAAGTTTTGCGGATTGGTTTATCATGCTGTTCTGTGCAGTAGTAGGTAGTATTTTAGGTTTGAAATATAAATTACCCGGAGGCGCTCTCTTTGGCGCACTTCTGCTTAGTGCCTTTTTTCACCTCACATCATTAACAGAAGTGAAGCCTCCCTCTTTTATTGTTGCTTCAGCGCAAATTATACTTGGTACAAGTCTTGGGGTAAGATTTCATGGTATCACAAAAAAAGAATTCAAAGATACTGTTACTCACGGCTTCGTTATGGCAATCATAATGATAAGTACAGCTCTAGCCATTGCGGTTATAAGTAGTAATATCGTAGATATGGATCCTAGAGCCTTGTATTTATCTATGGCGCCAGGTGGATTTACCGAAATGCTTCTGCTCTCACTTGCAATCGGGGTAGAGTCGGCTTTTATAGCAACTTGTCATTGTCTAAGAATTTTTTTAATATTATCATGCATACCGTTCGCATCATATGTAACAAAGAATAATAGGAGTCATAAATGAAGATTATTGACATAAAGGAAAACTCAATAAAACTTAATCTTTCTCTGAGTAATTCAATGTTCTCATTCAAAGAAATGACAACTTCAATTGTCAAAGTAGTGATAGATGATGGAGCAAAAACACACACAGGTTATGCATTCAATTCTACGGGGAGGTATGCATGCGGTGATCAAATGCGCAACAGATTTATACCCCGCCTTTTAAATGCAAGTGATAACGATCTGCTTGATGATGATGGGTGCATTGATACAATGAAAGCCCTGCATGTAATGCTTGTCGGAGAAAAGCCTGGTGGAGATATGGAAAGATCTGTACCCATTGGGACAATTGAAACAGCTTTATGGGACGCAATTGCAAAATCACAAGATCTACCACTATACAAGCTATTATCGATTAAATTTCCTAATTATACACCCACTAATAAGATGTTTTGTTATGTTGGTGGTGGTTATTATGACGAGGGCAAGACCATTGATGATCTTAAAGATGAGATAAAAAGAAATTTTGATAATGGGTATCGTTTAATGAAAATAAAGATAGGAGGTGCTCCAATCAAAGAGGATATAATGAGAGTAGAAGCTGCAATTGAAGCAACCGGTTCAGCAGAAAAAGTCGCTCTAGATGCAAATGGTGGCCTCAAAGAAAGTAATTATCTTGGCTACGCAAAAGAGTTATCCGCATATGGCTTAAAATGGTTTGAAGAGCCAACACATCCATCAAATTTTTCGAGATATAATGAATTTATAAATCTATATGGTAATGCAGTCGCAGGTGGCGAAAATCTATACTCGATTCAAGATTTTTTGAATCTTGCAAATTACGGTGGCTTTCGTGAGAGCCAAGATATAATTCAAATCGATGTTCCCCAAAGTTATGGGATCAGTTATTTCAATGAGGTACTAAAGGAGCTAAGAGCATTTAATTGGGATGTAAGTTCGATTATGCCACACGGTGGTAACCAGATGTCACTTCACATAGCATGCGGTTTTGGTCTTTCAATGTGTGAAGCCTACCCAAATGTGTTTGGAGTTTTTTCTGGTTATGATGATGATTATCAATTAAATGATGGATACCTAGAATTAAACGACAATCCAGGGATTGGTTTTGAAGGTCAAAATGATCTCTTTAATTTATTTAAGAATATAGAATAAATGCAGAAGTATAAGATTGCGATCGTTGGTTCAGGTATCATTGGTATGACATTAGCTCTACAATTGAGCACAATTAACCATATAAATATTACTTTGTTTGGAAAAAAGCCGAAATATAGTGAATTTAAAACTACGGCAATATTAGCCACCTCATTTGATATATACAAACGTCTTTTAAACCTAAATGAGTCACATCCACAAATCTCAAAATTAAAAAAGTTTAAAATCATAGATGAACTAAAAACAAAAAAGAAAATTATAGATTTTGACGCTGCAGAAATTAATCTTGATAGTTTTGCCTATAACGTAAGAGATAATTTCTTGGCCGACAGACTTCACAAAGAAATAAAAAATAACACCGCTATTATATTTAAGAATGAATTTATAGAAGGTCTAGAGGACAGCCTAAGCAAAACAATTTTAAATACATCAGATGGGGCAGCGGAATTCGATTTAGTGATTGGTGCAGACGGTCGCAATTCTATTATAAGAGAATCAGCGGCAATAAATTACTCAAAAAAAACCTATAAGGAGAGTATTTTAGTTACCGAAATTAGACATAGTATTCCAAATAACAACACAAGTTTTGAGATCCACCGAAATGGTAGTTTACTTACATCTGTTCCAACAACTAATAAGAAATCTGCAATTGTGATGATTGATGCTGCTGAAAAGATTGATAGTATTGATCCGGATAATCTTAATAAGATAATTCATGGCGGTCTCTCCGCATACCTTGGGAATACGACCGTGAACGATAAATATTCTGTGCTTCCTAGCGAAACAATTCACACCGAAAAATTATACAGAAATAGAGTAATGTTGGTTGGGGAGTCCGCGCACGTTATACCCCCTATCGGGGCTCAAGGCCTCAACCTTGGATTACGTGATATAATTACTTTTTACAACTTATTGTTAGATAGTAATGCAAAAGACCCTGGTGCAAAAACTATTTTAAGTAGCTATAACAATATGCGTTGGTTAGATATTTATAAAAGATATAAGTCTGTTAATATACTTTATCAGAGCATGATGAATTATAATTTAGGATATTCTGCATTAAGAAATATAGGCTTTTTAACTTTGAATAAGTCAAGGAGAGTTCGAAATATACTCCTGACAGAGGGTTTGTCATTTAATAAATAATGTATTTGATATGATAAGAATAAGGCAATTTATTGAATATTTATTTTTACTCTTTTTTTATTACCTGCTTTCATTATTACCAGTTGCTACAGTATCAAAGATATCAGGCTATATGTGTATGTTGGTATTCATGTCCTTTTCTCAAAAAAGAAAAAAGAGGCTCAAGGGACAACTTAATAAATATATGAATTTAACCGAAAAAGAGGCGCATCAATGCGCAAAATTAATATATTACCATTTTGGCCAGAATATGGCTGAATTAGCTATGATAAAAACGATGCTGAAAAAGAAAAACTTCAGCTGTCCTAAACTACCAAATCAAGATAGAAAAGGTAATATTTATGTCGCAGCACACTATAGTAATTGGGAAGTAACTGGCATACCATCATATCAATCAGGTCAAAAAACTGCATGCGTCTATAGACACATAAATAATCCATTCATTGATAGATTTGTACTTAGACGAAGGTCAAAAATTTTCACAGGCGGCTGCTACGAAAAATTTAATGTAACGGCATTGGATCTTGCCAAATTAATAAATAATAATATCAATGTCGCGTTAGTTTGCGATGAAAGACGGTTCAATGGAATTCAAATAGATTTTTTAGGACATAAAGCCTATTGCAACACAGTTCCAGCCTTGCTAGCGCGCAGAACTGGCGCGGATATTTTCACTATAAGGGCAAATAGAGAAAGAAATTCCGATTACACCTTTGTTATTGATAAGATTGACATGGGAAAAAACAGGGATAAAGATAATACTATCTTGAATATAACAACTAAAATAAATAATATTTACAGTAATTGGATATTATCAAATCCATCCGAATGGTGGCTGTGGAATCACGAAAAATGGAAACAAAAAAATGAAGAATAGTAAAAAAGCTACATTTAATATTGGGCAAATTGTAAAACACAAATATTACCCATTTAGGGGCGTTGTATTTGATATAGATCCCGAATATGCAAATACAGAAGAATACCTAATGTCAATACCTCAAAAAATTAGACCCACTAAGGATCAGCCGTTCTATCATCTACTCGCGGAAAATAGTGAAACTGAGTACATAGCTTATGTATCCGAGCAAAATCTTGAATTAGATGACTCAGACGAACCAATTACCCATGATGAGTTATATAATTTTTTTGATGAATATGTTGATGGAAGCTATAAATCAATAAACAATCTTAAACACTAATTTTATTTATTATAAGCCTTTGTAAAGCCCATAAGTGAGACTGAAGTGTCTATGGCTTTGCCATTTACAGACATAAACCTCATCTTAATTATATTCCCATCCTTTAATTGTTGTATAATTGTGTCGTCAATTTCTAAAAGACCTTGGCATCCTTGCACGTTATAACATGCGTTATAAGGCATTGAATTTGTTTGATTATCATCAATTTGATATAGAACGCCGCTTTGAATTTTAACACCGAGCGGTGCATGAATAAATAATTTCTTTTGCTCACCGTTAAGCTCCACAACTCCAACACGCGAGTACCAGACGATTTGATCCCCGTAATCCATATTCTGCCCAAAGCTTATTTGACAAATAGTGTTGGTATCTTTCGTTTCGCAAATCTTATCCCATGAAGGTTTATTGTCGTGATTATCGGCATATGCTGTTGACATAACAAATAAAAAAACAAAAAATGCTATTATGTATCTATCTATATGTGACATTATAAAGTTCAAACATTTTCAAAAAAGGCACCCGTGCTCTTGAAATAATAACAGATTTTATATGACATTAAACATAAAAATTAAATCATGGTTCATCCTTCTCATACTCCTTTTGGTTCTGCAATCAGTTACCATTGTTTTTGCTACTGAAATATATGAAGGAAAATCAATATCAATGCATGGTGAGCCTGGTCTTAGTCCAGGGTTTGACGGCTACCAACATGCAGATACTAATTCAATGCAAGGAGGTACGCTAAGGTTAGCCTCACTTGGGACTTATGACTCAATGAATCCTTTTATTGTTAAAGGAAGATCTGCTTATGGTATTCGGAATTATATATTTGAAAGTCTGCTATCTAGGAATTATTCTGAACCATTTTCTTTATACGGCCTTATTGCCGAGAAAATAACATACCCTGAAGATCGTAAATGGATTGAATTTCATATAAATAAAAATGCTCGTTTCTCTGATGGAAATAAGATTAACCCTTCTGATATACTTTTTTCCTTTAACCAGTTAAGAGAATTTGGAAGACCTAATCATCGAAACTATTACTCAAGAGTGAAGAAGGTTACCATAACATCTGATAGCAGCATAAAATTTTTAATAAAAGATGATGATGATGATAGAGAATTAATCTTAATACTGGGTTTAATGCCTATTCTTCCAGAGCATATTTATGGTAATGGACAATTTTTAGAAGCAAATCTTGATGTACCAATTGGGTCAGGTCCCTATACAGTTCACAAAATAGATCAAGGTAAAAATATCACTTATATCAAGGATCCAAATTATTGGGCTCAAGATCTTAGTATCAATAATGGCATGAATAATTTTGAAAAAATTTCTATCGACTATTATCTTGATGATAACTCAAGATTTGAGGCTTTTAAGGCCGGTCTTTTTGACCTTTACCAGGTATGGGATCCAACAAGATGGAATAATTTAAAATCCGAAAAGAAAGTGATAAATGGTGATATCAATCTTTTGAATATTTCGAAAAAGACGCCTGCTGGAATGCTTGGCTTAGCCATGAATACAAGAAAAGAGAAGCTATCAAATATAAATATCAGGTCCGCACTATCTTCACTCTTTGATTTTGAATGGATAAATAAAAATCTCTATCATGGCTTATACAATAGGACAGTGGGTTTTTACGATAATTCATATTTATCATCTGTAAACACGCCTGTTTCCCCACAAGAGGCAAGCCTTATGGGTTCGAGCGCCGTCGAAATGTATAATACAAACTATGTTAATTTTAAGTTATTAAAAAAGAAGAATATGAGAGATAAATTGCAAGATGCCTTGAAAATCTTTAAGTCTAATGGCTATATTTTAGAAAATTCAAAGCTTATTAATGCAAAAACACGTGAACCATTTATTATTGAATTTTTAATATCTGATAAAAGGCAAGAAAAATACGCCCTTAATTATAAAAAAAATCTTGAGAAAATTGGTATTGAACTGATTATCACGATGGTGGACTCTACACAGTACCAAAAGAGGAAACAAAACTTTGACTTTGATTTAATTGAGCATTTTTGGTACGCATCGCTATCACCTGGTAATGAGCAATACTTTTATTGGGGGAGTAAAAGTGCAGACGATATAGGCAGCAGAAACTATGCAGGAATCAAGGATCAAAATATCGATAAAATGATAGATAATTTGATCGCCAGTAAAAAGAAAGAGGATTTTATTGCAGCGGCTAAGTCACTAGATAGGCTATTGATTTCAGGTCATTACATCATACCTCTATTTCACTGGCCACACCAGTGGGTTGCAACAAGCAATCGAGTGAAGCAACCAGCAATATTATCACTTGATGGTTATAAGATTAACAGCTGGTCTATTAATGCTGAGTGATAAATTTTCCTAAGCTATCAATTATACCTATAGCTGATTCTGACTCAGGGGTTTCTTTATCAAAACATTTTATAAATAGAAGGTTATTCTTTTTTATTTGTGCAAAGCCATGATTATTCTTAATCCAAACGAATAGGTTGTTTTGCTGAGTAAAATATTTTTCATTAAAAGATATGTTTACTCCCGCTTTAGAGAACTCAACTTTGCTTATATTGAGATTTTTGCATTTTAATTTGAGAGATAAAATCATCAATAGCTCACTTACCTCTTTCGGCAATACACCAAATCTATCTATCAGCTCACTCTTCATATCATCAAGTTCTTTTTGTTGCCGAGACTCTGAAAGTCTTCGATATATGCTCATTCTAACTTTTATGTCATTTATATAATCTTCTGGAATGTAATAAGAATTATTTGTTTTAATGATGGGCGACCAATCCTTTTCTTCTGATGGTCTATTTTTAATATTATTAATTTCATCCTCCAGCATGGAGTTAAAAAGCTCGATACCAACATCTTTTATATGACCTGATTGCTTGCTACCCAATAAATTACCGGCACCGCGTATATCCAGATCGTGAGAAGCAAGTATAAAGCCCATGCCCAAACTATCTAAATTTTGCAAAATTTGAAGTCTAGCTAGTGCATTCCTTGTCATATTGCGACGTGGTAGTGTTATATATGCTGATGATTGAATTTTTGAACGGCCCACCCTACCCCTTATTTGATATATTTGGGATAAACCAAAGTTTTGTGAGTTTGTAATTATGATCGTGTTTGCATTTGGTATATCAAGACCAGATTGCACTATGGAAGTTGCAATTATCAAGTCATATCTATTTTCGTAAAAATCATCCATTATCCTCCTCATTTCATCATTCTTCAGTTTCCCATGAGCAATTACATATTTTATCTCTGGAATATTTTTTTTGACAAAGTCTTCGATCTTTGGGATATCTTTTATCTTTGGACATATTATAAACGATTGACCATTTCTTTCTTTTTCCTTTAAAATTGCCCCTCTTACTAATGATGGCTCAAAGTAATTGACAGTTGTCCTGATTGGTAACCTACCCTCTGGTGGGCTAAAAATTAATGATATATCGCGTATTCCATGGAGAGAAAGCTGTAAACTTCGTGGTATTGGGGTTGCAGACATTGATAGTACGTGTGCCCGTAGAGAGTGCCTCTTGAGATATTCTTTCTGTTTGACACCAAAATTTTGCTCTTCATCTATCACAATTAATCCTAAATTTTTAAAATTAATTTCATCGCTTAATAGTGCATGAGTGCCAATAATTATGTCCGTTTTTCCATTTTGTGTATTTTCTAAAATTTCATTTCGCCTCATTTTAGAGTCAAACCTACTTAAGCAATCAATATTTACTGAAAATTTCTTAAACCTTTCATTGAAGCTTTCAAAATGTTGTCTTGCAAGTAATGTCGTTGGGACTAATATTATTACTTGATATCCACTCGATACAGATAGAAAAGCAGCCCTGAGTGAGAGCTCTGTTTTTCCAAAACCAACATCACCGCATATTAGCCTGTCCATTGGGATACCCTTTTTTAGGTCTTCTATGATATCTTTTTCTGCTTTTTCCTGATCAGTAGTTTCAGGGTATGGAAAGTGGGATATGAATTCATTATACCTGCTATCTGGAGTTATAATAGGAGCAGTTGACATTTTTCTTTTTGCTTCGAGATTTATTAATTCAAAGGCTATCTCATTTATTCTGTCTTTTGCCTTAGCTTTTCTGTACTGCCAACTCGCCGCACCTAATTTATCAAGTTCGATACTATCATTGTTAGAATGGGAATATAATGATAGCAAATCAATATTTTCGACAGGAAGATGAACCTTATCATTGCCCCTGTATTTCAACTCTAAGCAATCATACGTAACTGAATTTGTTGTAATTTTTTTTAAACTTTCAAATTTGCCAATTCCATAATCTCTGTGAACAATGAAATCTCCTATATTAAGTGAGGTAATTTCTTTGAGGTAGTTTATAGATTTCTTTTTATTTTGATTTTTAACATTGCTCTTGATATTGAATATTTTGTCATACGATAGGTAGAGACAGTCATTGGTAATAATATTTCCTACTTCGATTTTGTTTGTTATGTATATGTTATTATTCCCATTAATTTCGTCCTGATTATCTATTATTTTTACTTCATCAAATTTTGGAGCAACACTCGTAATATAGGATGCTGCATTTTTTGTATTTTGCGCAGTGACTAATATTGGAAATTCTTTTCTGTGCCGACTGATTATACTGACAATATTTTTTTGTTTTTTTTCAATTCCAACATTTCCCACAAGATCACTGTCATCTATTGAGTCAATGTCTGCATCAAAAAAAACATAGCTTTCAATATTACTAATATTTGGGTTTTGGGATGTTGAAAGAACAAGAATTTTATTTTTTAATATTTTATTTAACTCATCAGTGCTCACGTAAAGCTCATGCGGGCTTAATGGCTTCATCATATCCTTTACAAAATCATCGCTTTCATTCAAAGCTGATTTATATGCATAAACCTCACTTATGCCTTTCATAGCTAGATCTGCTTCAAACCTAGCAGTCTCAGAAATAGAAATTCTCGAATTTGGAATCGCGGAGGTAATCGTTTCTAGTTTTTCAAAAAAAAGTGGTAAATATTGTTCTAAACCATTTAGTCTTAGTCCTGATACTACGCTTTCATATATGTAGTCTTTTTCCTTTCTCTTAAAGTTATGGATATACGAACGTCGAAAATTATTAATATTATCTTCAAAGAAATATATCTCTGAAAATGGATATATATTTATAGTTTTTGCAGATTTAATTGTTTTTTGATTTTGAAAATTAAAATATCGGATCGAGTCAATGCTATTACCAAAAAAATCTAATCTAATCGGGTAGTTGTAATTTGGGCTAAATAGATCGACAATACCACCCCGATTTGCATATGTTCCAACCTCAATTACATTATCAACTTTTTCATAACCTATTTTCTCAATGTATTCTATGAGATCTGAGTATATTACATTTTCACCGATCTCAATCTTTCGTTCCTCGTATATGTCAAAATCTTGAATCCTTTGCAATAGACAGTTTATGGTTGTTATAAGTATAAATTTATAATTGTTCTTAATATACTTTTTAAGTTTTATGATATTATTTATTCGTGAAGCTTTGATAGACCTTGATGGACCAAAATTGTCATAATAGGGACAATCCCACTCGCTTAATTTTACAACTTTTACAGTCGTGTTGATAAATTTTATTGATGAATAACACGAATTAACCTCATCATTAGAATTAACAACATAAATTAAATTTTCATCATTATTTAGATGGTATTGCAAGAGAGCTAGCATTTGAGCGCTATATGGTGCACCTTTTATGCAAATATTTTTATGCAATTCATCAGCTGAGAACATTAATTTGATTAACTTTAAGATATTCTCTAATTTTAATTATAATATCAATTAAAGACTTATCATTTGGAACTTCAAACTTAACAATCCATTTATAGATGTCAGGGTCTTCAGAATTTAATAGCGCTTCAAACTCAGTTATCTCACCTTCTGACATTTGGTTAATATTATCAGAAATAAAATTACCAAGTATTAGATCCAGTTCTTTTGTGCCTCTGTGCCAAGATCTGTAGATTAGTTTATTTTGAAATTCGTTTTTCATAAAAATTAAAATAATATTAGCGTACTTAGTAAGTTATGTCTCATTTGCAAAAATTACAATTTTTATTATGGAAAATCATGTAATTAATGGATTATTCACAGACTTGTCAATCATCAAAGGCATTGGCGCGCAAAGCTATAATAAGTACTGTAGATTACTAGGAAAAGAGAGAGTTCGCATAATTGACTTGTTGTGGCACTTTCCAAACAAGCTTATACAGCGGAATAATATAACTAAAATTAGAGATCTCAAGGATGGTGAGATTCAAACAGTTTGTGGCAAAATAGAGAAACACAAAAAGGGCTTCAGAAACGCGCCTCATCAATTTGATATTTATGATGGCAGTGGAATCTTGAATCTTGTTTACTTTAAGTTACCGTTTTATATGGAGTCAAAGTTAAAGGTTGGGGATACAAAGTATATTTCAGGTAAAGTAAAAGAGATTGGTTCAAAGAAACAAATCATTCACCCTGATTTAGTACTGTCATACGATGAATTTTCAACTCAAAGAGAATTTGAGCCGCTATATTCACTTACTGCCGGTTTATCAAATAAGCAAATCATACAAACAATAGATAATGTATTTCAGTTTATAGATAAAATGGAACCCTTCATTGATTGGCACAGTAAGTCTTTTTTGAGTGAAAATGGCTGGAAAGGTATTATTGAAACCTTTAGAGACATTCACATACCAAATAAAGATTATTTTAATGCAACCAACGCTGAAAACCCAACAAAGAGACTAGCCTACGATGAAGTGCTTATAAATCAGATTAAAATTGAACACATAAGAAGACTGCGTATGAAATCGAATGGTATAGTAATGTCCAGCGAAAATCCAATTATTGATAAATTAAAAAGTGCGCTTCCTTTCAAGCTTTCGGAATCTCAAAATATGGCGATAAGTCAAATATATGCTGATATGTCAAAACCAAATCAAATGATTAGACTCCTGCAAGGTGACGTTGGCAGCGGTAAAACGCTGGTATCTTTTTTCTCAGGGTTGAAATGTATTTTTTCTGGTTACCAATTCGCACTAATGTCACCTACAGAAA
Source organism: uncultured OCS116 cluster bacterium (assembly GCA_902633855.1). Lineage (GTDB taxonomy): Bacteria > Pseudomonadota > Alphaproteobacteria > Rhizobiales > TMED25 > TMED25. The sequence goes on along the minus strand of CACPHU010000007.1, from coordinate 56,694 downwards.
TACTTGCAAAACAGCATTACGAGAATTTCAAAAAATTTACATTGGGCTCAAATATCAAATGTTGCCTATTAACTTCAAGTACGACCGCAGATGATCGAAAAGTTATATTAGAAAAAATCAGAAATGGTAATGTACACGCCATCATTGGAACACACTCGCTATTCCAGGAGAATATTACATACAGCAGCCTTGGCTTGGTAGTTATAGACGAGCAACATAGATTTGGGCTTCACCAAAGACTATCATTGCAAAGAAAATCGGTGGCAGGTAAAGCTGACCTGTTATTGATGACTGCAACACCAATACCAAGAACGCTAATTCAAATAAAATATGGTGATATTGATGTATCTGAGCTTAAAAACCTACCAAACAAGAAAGAGATCAAAACTACCATTATATCTATATCAAAAGTCACAAAGATAATAGATAAGCTAAACAATATCTGTAATAGCAAAAATAAAGTTTTTTGGGTATGTCCCCAGATACAATCCAACGAGAATAATGTGTCAGTCAACGATCGCTATGATTTTTTAAAGCAGAATATGAAACATAACATTTCAATAGTTCATGGAAAGATGATTGAGAAAGATCGCGATATACAAATGAATGACTTTCTTGAAGACAGAACCAATATACTTGTAGCAACATCTGTTATTGAAGTTGGTATTGATATTAAAGCTGCAAATATTATTGTAATTGAGAATGCGAATAATTTTGGTTTGAGCCAAATCCATCAATTAAGAGGCCGTGTTGGGAGAAATGATCAAGAGTCATGGTGCATATTATTACATGATAACACTCTCAATGAAGTTTCTAAAAATCGTCTAAAAATTATTAGAGAAAGTAGTGATGGATATCAAATTGCAAAAGAGGATATGCTAATACGTGGCTATGGGGACATATTTGGATATAGGCAATCCGGGTTTAGGGATTTTAAGGCATTAAATGAAACTCTAATTAGCGAAATCGGCAAGAAGGCGGAAGACGAAAGCAAGCGCATTCTTGATGGAATATTAAACAACGTGGAGCAGAAATCAAGATACAAAAGGTTATTTGATTTCTACGAAGCGCACGAGTATAAGTATATAATAAGTTAGGTGATCAATCAGGATTAACTAGACCGGCTGATATAATTAATTTTGCAGCATCCTCAACTGACATATCAAGAATCTTGACATCCTTTTCTGGTAAGAATAATAAAAAACCTGATGTTGGATTCGGAGTTGTTGGTAAAAAAACTGACAAATACACCTCGTTATCTTTTGATATTTTTTTTAGCAACTCACCTTTTGTATCCGTAGATACAAAGCAAACGGAATGAACACCTTTTCTGGGGTATTCAATAACAGCGGCCTTTGAAAAATTTCTTCCATCTTCAGAAAAAACTGTCTCAAAAATTTGCTTTAAACCTTTATATATACTTCTCAAAACAGGTGTTTTATTTAGCAACGACTCGCCAAATCTTAAAAAGCCTGTACCAAGAAAATTAGCCGCAAGGAAACCAAAAAAAGTTAGAAGTATGAAGCCGATAATAAGCCCAACCCCTGGAATTGAGTATGGCAAAAGATTTTCAGGTAAAAATTTATCCGGTATTAAAGGCGTAAAAATTGCATCAATTTTGTTTATAAACCACCACCCGACAGCAAGAGTAATAGCAACAGGAGCAGACACCACAAGGCCAGTTAAAAAATATGAACGAATTTTCTTTACCATTATCTACAACCTACCTTACTTCACGCTTTCACGAGTAAAGGAATAATTATTCTTTATTAAACTTTCAGCTATTTTATCCATCCTCGATTTGTTTGCAAAAGGTCCAATAATAACATCAAATACTTTTGAACCATCATTTTGAATTTTTTCAATCAACTGAGGTCTAATTCCACTCAGAGCTCTAAAATTATCATTAACTACTCTATTTATCTTAACTTTAGCAGAGGATAAGTCTAGACCTTTGCTGATAAGAATGTAATTAACTTGTTCATTATATATTCTATCGACATTTTCTTTTATTTCTGCATTCTCGTTTTGGATAATTTCAATACTCCCTGCGTCCTCTTGCTGAAGCTCACTAATTTCTTGTTCTTCACTGAGGTCAGTGGTCTGCGCAATACTTAAGTCAGCAATATCTCTCGCTTTGGTGTCTTCGCTCATACCAGAGGCATCTTCAGAGTCAAAGTTTAGAATATTGTTATACAAATTAGTATCTCTTAAAACATAATTATTATCAGGAATATCGGGAACCTCTATCTCTTCTCTACCAAAAAAGTTATCAACATTTAAAGAAAACCTATCTTTAATATTATTTATTTTATCCTCAACAGCAATATCCTCGATATTTTTAGCATCTAATTTTTCTTCAATTTCATCAATTTTTGACAATGTCTCTATGGAATTTGCATCTTTTATTGCAAGATCTTCTTGTCCAATTTTAGAACGCGCCAACGACCTGGTTTCCAACGCTATGATCTTTTCATCATCGGTGAGAAGATCTAGCCACAGAGAATTTGTAATATCTGTTATTGCAGCAATATAGTTATTAGACTCATAATTTGAGAGTCCTCTGTAGAAAAATGAGCGTGTCAGAAGAACATCATCAAGACCACCAGACTTTATCAAATCATCTAAGATTGAAATCGAGAGTTCGTACTCTTCGTTTGAATATAAATCAATAGATTTTTCAAGATCTTCTATATAAACGCTGGAGGTGGCTTCTGTGGAATTGTAGTTAATGATTAAGAATACATATAAAAGGAGTGTCAGTATTTTTTTTGATATTTTCATATGTGACTAAATAATGAAATTAACAGATATTTCTTGAATATAAATTATAATTTTATAGAACAATATTTAATAAAACATTTATTAAGTAAAAAAATGAAGAAAATCTTATTAAATAGAAAATACAAGCTATTAGAATTGCTAATAATTGGCTTGCTTATACCAACTCTTATTCTAGTAAATCGTTTAGCAGAAAATGTAATCTTGATTTTATGGATTATCACTATATATGGAGGCTCTATTTATATTAAATATCACAACAGAGCTAAACTCAAAGAAATACTAAATTTTCATGCCTTCACGAAGAAAAATATCAATATCATACTAATAAGATGGTTGTTGCTAACAATTGCGATCTACTTGATAACTTTTTATTTTTATAATGATAAATTATTTACAATACAAAAGCAGAATCCCTATTTTTTGATTGTTATCTTTTTTGTTTATCCAATCCTATCGGCGCTGCCACAAGAATTTATATTCACCACCTTCTTTTTTAGCAGATATGCAGACATAATACCTGAAAAACTTCAAATCTTGACGAGTGCAATAATATTTACATACGCTCATGTCCTTTTTATTAATTTTATTGCACCATTTTTATCTTTATTTGGTGGGCTAATATTTGCAAATACATATAAAAAAACAAATTCACTCGCTCTTGTCACGTTTGAGCATTCTTTATATGGGAATTCATTATTTTTTATGGGTCTTGGTTACTATTTTTGGGGTGGCTCTGTCGCTATTGCATAATATTTTGATTGATGCCATATATTGGGATGAATTTATTGAATACCCCTATTATGATTATATCGTCAGCATTGTAGCCAAAGGTTCTAATAACAGATGCATCTAACCTAAATCTTGAAAAAATCATATAATTATCATGTTTAATAATATTATTATTTGATTGCAAAATAATAAATGAAATACCGGATGCTAGATTCGCTGTATCATTATCTTCGCTGATTTGCAGAACGTAATCTCGTATATAACTTAAAAGATACTGGTCAAAATCACTTTTTGATGGATTAGTTACGCAAAGTACTAGAAAAATGAATACAACCAGACCATATATATAAATTTTTTTCATCCTTCTTTTTTTTCCATAGCTTGCATTTCCCTATATTGATGCATGATTCTATGACCGCTGGCGGCAAGTGTTTCGAGCTTTGTATCAAGATCTTTTGAGATCAACTGCCCATCGCGCTTCAAAATTACTCCATTAATAATCACAGTATCAACATCATTCGAGTTTGAATGGAACACAATGGATGAAATGGGGTCGTGCATAGGAACGAAATTTATTTTATTTTTTTTGAACATAATTAAATCAGCTTTCTTCCCAGGGGTAATCGAGCCAACTTTATCATCTATTCCAAATGACTTTGCAGCGCCAATTGTTGCCCATTCAAGTGCTTGCCTCGTTGTTACGCACATTGTGCTTGGGGGTGAATGATTTCTCTCGTAATTTTCGAGTGTAAATTCATGCCTGACAGCCTGAAGCGCAAATCTAATTACGTTATGCATATCCGCCGCCATTGCCGATTCGATATCAGAACCGAAATTAAAAGTGCCACCTCTTTCCATTAATCTCTTGGTGAGCGGATTGCCAAACCCCATCTGCAATTCTTCCTCAGGGGTTATTGAAAATGTACAAGAGGAGTCAACAAGCAAGTCCAACATTTCGTTCGGTATATTATTTGCATGTACAACATTTGTATTCTTGTTCAATAGATTTTCATTTTTTAGTTCGCTAAATCCATGTGGCGTGAGAAAATTACCACCAACATGCATACTAATTATTAAATCAAGATCCCGAGCCAACATGAAATCAGATTTACAAACTTCGAGTGTTGACTGTTGAGGGCCTAGAACAGCCATGCCGAGTGTTAGCATATCCTCATCTGAAAAATAATCCTTCTTAAGTCGGATGATTTCATCTCGAGGATGAGGTATCTCACTATAATGAGGCATTCCTTCTTTTGGTTTGTGTTTTGGAGATCCATGCAGGAAAATTGCCCTCACTTTTGAGTCAATCAGACCATTTATTGCAGCATTTGTATGATCTGGAGTTGGGTTATTGTGACACCAATCTACAATTGTCGTTGAACCAGTATTAACCTGATAGAGGGCACCAATGTAATTTCCAATATACATGTCATCTGGTTGATATAGTGAAGCTAAACCAGCATGAATAGAAGCCAAATAATCGGATAAGGTCCAGTCGGTTGCAATCCCTCTCAAACCTGTTTGCCATGTATGAATATGCCCATTAATAAACCCAGGGCAAATAAGGTAATTTTTTGCATCTATTATTTCTGCTTCCGTGCTAATTGAAGGCTCTACTCGCTCAATTGCCCCATCATTAATAAGTATATCAGTATCCAATAGATCACTGATATTCTCATCCATAGAAATCAGGTGTGCATTTTTTATCAATATTTTATTCATAGCATTACAGCCCATCAACATAAGGTATATTAACAATATTAATGTTATACGCCAATTATAAAAAAATGATAATTATGAAATTAAGGGTTTGTATTTATAATAGAAAGGAAATCAATTTTTATATTTTAAAACAATAATTTAATCTTTTTTATGAATCTTCTTTGATAACTTATAAAATATGAAAACTGTCCAAATGGTATTGCTGTTATTATAATGATTACCTGGTATAAAATAAAAATACTCACGACTCTTAAGATTAATATCAAAATATTATTATCTATAAACTTTAACAAAAAGGTTGTGAGTATATTAGAGGCATAAAGTGCAATTATACCACTTAATGAGAATACCAAAAAAACTAGAGCTAATTTTGTGGTATTATTAACACCAAATAATTTTAAGAGTTGACTGATCATGAAATTCCTACCAATTTATTATGTATGACTAAAACATCTTGGCTGATACTGATTTTACTTCTGGTTTTAATCATTGGCACATATATCTCCCGTAACAGTAATTTGCCTACACCACCTCATTATGAATGCAAAGAAAGTCTTTTCGAGTATGTGGTATTTAACAAATGCACTTATAGAAACCAATATGAGGACTACTCTTCAGAGCCTGCGTAGACGCCTGCTGTTTCTGGCCAAAGCGCTTTTACAATCTTAAAATGTGAAATATCGACTGTGGCATCCATGTGCAAAAATATGCTTGCATCCCTCATTAGCTTTTCAACACCTGCATCAAGCATTGCCCCCATTCCGCCATGTAGCTCCATCGCATTTTGACAAACATCCAATATTTGCTGAGAAGCAAATACTTTTGACTGCCAGCATAAGGCATCAGCATCGTTTGTCTTCATATCACAAGCATATGCCGCTTGCATGACTAAACTTCTTACTGCGGATACCTTTGTTGCCATATCTGCAAGCCTTGAAGCTACAATTTGGTGTTTAATAAGGAGCTTGCCACCTCTGCTATAGTTTTGCACAAACTCAGCCGTTTTATCCAATGCTGCCTGCCCAACTCCAAGATTTTTTGCAGACTGAATTATTTTCCCTGGCCTGAAATACACACCAGCTTTACTCAGAGCCGTCCCTTCATAGAGCAAATTATTATCTGGTACAAAGCAATCAATAAACTCAAGCTCACCATTATTCATATACCTACATCCCACAGTTTCATTACATCTTGTTATATTAAAACCATCTGTTCCCCGTGGAACTATAAAAGATGATGTACCCTCCATCATACCTTTGCCAGGAGAAGTGTTTGCATAAACAACGTAAAGTCCTGCATCATAACCATTGCTTATATAATGCTTCCGACCATTTATAAGCCATCCGCCATCAACTTTTTTGGCTTTTGTATCCATAGCGGCTTCAGGCGCGTTATAGCCTAACCAGCGATCAGATGCTCCTTTGGGTTCAGTTAAGGCATGAGCGAACAAAAAATTGGGATCCTCCATTAATTTACCAAACCACATATCTTGGTGATCTTTTGATGCGAGCTCCCTTAGTAATACTGAAACTTTCCAATTTTGAACTAATTTATCTGCAAGACCTGAATCACCTCGTGCGATCTCTTCTGATATGATTGCAAAGGTTCTAACCTCATGCTCAGTATCAATTGGCATACCCCCGTATTCTTCTGGTACCGCCAATGTTCTAATACCGATTTTATCTGCATCTTCAAGTATGGAATTGGGTAACCTAGACTCAGGAGTTAAATCCCACTCTGTTTTCCAATTTTTTGATATGAAAGGAATTATAGTATTATCTACAAAACGACGACAAACATCGCGCATCATTATTTGATCTTCTGTGAGATCTTGATCAAAGATACTCATATACCTATCCGTATTAAATATTATGGATATTATACGTCAAATCTATCATTGTTCATAACTTTATTCCATGCGCTTATGAAATCAGCTTTGAATTTGCCCTCATTATCATTTGATGCATAAACTTCAATAATTGATCTAAGCTGAGAATTTGATCCAAATGAGAGATCAACACTTGAGGCTTTTCTTATTTCTTTACCAGTGCTTTTATCAATACCGTTATACGAGAAATCGCCATTTTTTTCCCATCTGATATTCATATCCATCAAGTGTGTACAGAAGCTATTATTGAGTTTAGTTGTGTCCGCCCCGAAGACGCCCTGGTTATTTGTACTTATACCCAGTGATCTAAAACCACTAACCAAGACGGTCATTTCTGGTGCTGTTAAACCCAGAAGATGAGATTTATCCAAAAGTATCTCCTCTGGCTTAATGTCAACGTCATCTCTTTTATAATTTAAGAAACCATCTGCAATTGGCTCAAGGTATGCAAACGAGTCTATATCTGTTTGTTCTTGACTTGCATCCCCTCGACCAGGCGTGAATGGTACAGTCATTCCAGATACATTTTCAATTGCGACATTTCCAGCTAATACAATGATATCCGCTAATGATGCCTCAGATTCTGCAGCAATTTCTTTTAGTATTGGTAATACTTTTGCTAGCTGGTCTGGTTTATTTGACTCCCATGAGATTTGTGGTTCCAGAGCTATCCTTGCCCCATTGGCTCCACCTCTGAGATCAGACTCACGAAATGAAAATGCACTACACCATGCAGTTTCAATCATTTCTTTATTTGTTAATCCCGATTTTAAGATTCGACTCTTTGCGCTATCTACGTCAAAAGTTTTACCTTGAGGAATTGGGTCTTGCCAAATTAGTTCTTCCTCTGGAACTTCAGGTCCCATATATCTTGTTTTTGGCCCCATATCCCGATGCAATAACTTGAACCAGGCTCTTGCAAATTCATCAGCTAACTTTTCTGGATTTTGATGAAAATCTTTTGAAATTGCATTGTATTCCGGGTCATGAAGTAGTGCCATATCTGCTGTTGTCATCATTGTACCAACTTTTACATTTGGGTCATGTGCATCTGGCGCCATATCATTAGCTTCCTGATTAACTGGATGCCACTGGTGCGCGCCTGCTGGACTTTTTGATAATTCCCACTCGTATTTAAACAGTAAATCAAAGTAACCATTATCCCATTGAATTGGATTAGCTGTCCACGCACCTTCAATTCCACTAGTAATAGCATCTTTACCAACACCGGAACCAAGATTATTGTGCCAACCAAATCCTAAGTTTTCGATAGGTGCGCCTTCGGGTTCATTTCCAACATTTGCAGTATCGCCTGCGCCATGTGCTTTTCCGAAGGTATGGCCACCCGCAACAAGAGCAACTGTTTCCCGGTCATTCATTGCCATTCTACCAAATGTTTCCCTAATATCCCTTGCGCTTGCTAGTGGATCGGGGTTGCCATCTGGCCCCTCAGGATTAACATAAATAAGTCCCATTTGAACTGCTCCAAGTGGGTTATCTAAACGACGTTCGCCAGTATATCTATCGTTTCCGAGCCACTCTGCCTCGATACCCCAATTTATGTCTTCTTCAGGTGCCCAAATGTCTGGCCTTCCCCCGCTAAAACCAAAAGTTGTTCCGCCCATAGACTCTATTGCCACATTACCAGCGAGTATGAGCAAATCTGCCCAACTTATTTTATTTCCATATTTTTGCTTTATTGGCCACAATAGCCTTCTTGCTTTATCAAGATTTCCATTATCAGGCCAACTATTTAGTGGCGCAAATCTTTGTGCCCCTGTTCCTCCGCCGCCGCGGCCATCACCAACACGGTATGTCCCTGCAGCATGCCAAGTCATCCTAATGAAAAAAGGTCCATAATGTCCGTAATCAGCAGGCCACCAATCCTGTGAGTCAGTCATTAATGCCTCAAGGTCTTTCTTTAATGCGTAATAATCCAGTTTCTGAAATTCTTCTCTATAATCAAAACCTTCATCCATCGGGTTTGATCTCTTGTCGTGCTGATGTAATATCCCAAGATTAAGTTGGTTTGGCCACCAATCTTTATTGGTGATACCGCTGTTCTTGGAATTATTGCTCACAATTGAGCCGTGTATTATTGGGCATTTTTGATCGTCAAACATTCATTACTCCTGAAAATATGTTATATAATAGAATTAAAAATTATATTGTGTAAAGTCAAGCTTTTTGCTTTAAAATATAAGTTTTACAGACGCTAATAATTGATATGGATAAAAATTACTTAAAAATGGGACCCCATGACGTTGGCGGAGAAGAGTCACTGCCAATTGACACCACTGATAATAATATGACGCACTGGGAAAAATACGCAAATGCTCTTCGCATTGTGGTTTCCTCAAAACGTATCATTACGCTGGATGAGCTTAGATACCACACTGAAGCGCTCGGTGACCAATATTTTGAGATTGGATATTTTGAGAGGAACTGTTTATCACTTCACAATATCTGCATCCAGAAGGGAATTTATGATACAGAGCTTTTTCAGAAAATAAAATCAAAAAAAATTTCTGAATTTGATGTGCCAATTGTGGACCTGCCAGATGTGGCTAGTATCAATCACATACATGATGGCAAACCACATTTACATAATATGTCAGATTTTCAAGAAGATGAAAGTGGCGATGGACCACCTGATTACTATTTTGATACACTTGCGATTGCGCAAATATTCATTGATCAAGGGTTAATTACAAATGATGATATTACTCTAAAAATTGAGCAGTTTGATAATGTTTTTCCAAATAGAGGGAAAGCTGTTGTAGCTAAAGCATGGCATGACAACTTATTTAAAGAAGCGCTCGTAAAGGATGCAAAAAAAGCAATATCTGATATTGGTATAGAACTTGAGACTTTTGCTGATATTATATGCATGCCCCAAACAGATACTGTTCACCACATCGTTGTCTGCACATTATGCTCTTGCTACCCGCGTACTTTACTCGGTATGCCACCTTCTTGGTATAAATCAAGAAGTTACCGATCTAGGGTTGTGCACGAGCCACGTGAGGTATTGGCAGAATTTGGTACAATTGTACCCGAAAGCAAAGAAATAAAGGTTCATGACTCAAACGCTGATATGAGATATTTAATTTTACCACCGAGGCCGTCAAATACTGAAGGCTTATCCGAAATTGAATTATCAAAACTTGTGGCTCGAGATTATCTTGTTGGAGTTAGATTACCGAAGTAAAGCTATGGATACAAAATTCAAAATAAATGATGAAATAACTGTCGATAGCCGGAGTTCAACCGGTCATTGTAGGACACCCGCATATATAAGGGGAAAAAAGGGTGTTATTGAAAGAATTTGTGGTAGGTACCCTAATCCAGAAGAGATTGCTTTGTGCAAAAAAGATCCAAAAATAGTAACGCTATACAGATGCCGCTTCAAGCAAATGGATGTTTGGGATAATTATTCAGGTAAAGATTCTGATACGATAGAGCTTGAGATATATGAACATTGGCTAAATGATGTATAAAGTGGGTAATATATGATTACTGGAATTAGCAGAATTGGACATGTTGGTATTCGTGTTACAGACATAAAACGATCACTAGATTTTTATAAAAATATTTTAGGTTTTAAGCTCACTGCTTATTGGGAGGATAATAAGCAATGCTTTGTAAGAATAGATGATATGCACCACGAAATTGTATTCTTCGAGGTTGATGAGAAGGTTAATCGCCAGAATATTGACCAGACGGACACAGCAACGAGACCAAATACTGGCTTAGATCATATAGCCTTTGAAATAAAAGAACGTCAAGATTGGTTAAACGCAATTGAAACGATGAAATCAAATAATGTTAAATTTGTTGTTCCGCCATGCGTTCATGCGTATGAGTCAGGTTTCTTCACAGAAGATGAGGCTCAATTTTATGGTGGCGCAGGATCTCACTCATTTTATATCATTGATCCAGATGGAAATAGATTAGAATTTTACTGGGGATCAATGAGGGTTACAAAGAAATCACTGGCTGCGCCAAACCCCGAATTTTAATCTATTATTCTTTTGGCTCAATAGATATATCGTCTGATACTATCGCATTTGTCATCTCGTGAATCTGATTAAAGGTCGCTGGAAAAACACAATGAGTGTGCCCGGCTGCCGACCAGATCTTATCAAAACGTGCGAGAGCAGAGTCCATAATTATCCCAATATTTTCCGGTAAGCCAATTGGGGATACGCCACCAATAGAATAGCCAGTAATATCCTTTACCGTATCTGCATCAGGACGCTTTACTTTGCCATCAATGTTAAGTACTTGAGAAATCTGACTCGTATCACAAAGCATATCACCAGAGATGAGACAAACGATTGGGGTTACCTCATCGTCATTTTGAATGATAAATATTAATGTCTTTACAATAGCCCCAACTGGGACGCCGAGTGCTTTTGAAGCGTCCAATGCGGACCTAGCAGTATCAGTGAGCTCAACTACTTGTTCACTGTGCCCCGCTTCGCTAAGTAAATTAATGACTTTGAGTACAGATTTTCTTTCTAAATTACTGATAAAATCCTCACTTTTACTCTATTATACATTGCGGAAAGACTCATTCAAGCATTGGGCTACTTTATAAAAAGATTACTTCATTTAGTTATATTTTGATAAATGATAGCCTTTTTCAGATTCATTTACTGTATCAAAATATTCGCCAAAAAGATGAATAAATAATCCATTTAAATGTGGGGTCATAATTGAGGTTTGCGCTGGCCTACAATCCTTTTCGTTGTCAATTTTCTCTCCAGATTGAATTATTGCTATTGCATCTGGTGTAGAATATAGGAAGTTATTCCTTTCATCTCTATCCAGATTATTGAAAAGATACACCTCTTTTAATGACATAATTGCATCCTCTTCTTTCATCATTAGCTTACTAGCCTCAATATGAGATGAGTCACACATCAAGATAATGTTAACATCGTCCAGAAAAATACTTTGCTTACTTTGAGTCTCTATTAAATTTATTACATCGGAAATTTTTGATATTTTCTCAACATCAACTTTGTAATCTTTGCCATCCGCTTTGTTGAATATGAATATATTATTCTTGCTACCCAAACAAAATTTCTTAAGATTTGCCCTAAATTGGTCTAATGTCTTTGGAGTCTGTATGTCCTTTATTCTTTGCATTGTGGTCAGAATTTAGCATGGAGGTGGTTGATAAGACTTTGTTAATAATCTCAATAGCAGAGCACGCTATCCGATTTAATTGACACTTCAACAAGTTTATCAGGCATTGCAAACTCTGCTTTATACCCATCAAGAAGTGTCTCATCGTAACCCCTTGCCTTAGCAGACATTCCTGATACAAATATATTTACATTTGTATTCTTTAGATTTTCCAGATGTTCATATAAATCTCCCGTACCCTGACCTACTACTTCACCAGCACTTTTGCAATTTAGAATATGAACACCGTCTGCTGCGAGAAAAAGAGTTACTTCGTGCCCACTTTTTTCTGCGGCAAGAGCAACCATTAAACCTAATGTTACTTTATTTTTGGACTCCAAATCGCTATGTATATGAACGAGTACTTTAGACATTAATCTCTCCTTAAAATTACTTTAATAATTTTATAGTTTTTTTTTGAACTGTTTCAACCCGAAAAATCATTAGGAAAATCTATTTGCTATCATCAGAAACGCATACTTACAGAAACATTTACCTTATCACTCTGTAAGGTCAAAAAAACCAATAAAATCGATTATTTATTCTACAGTTACAGCTTTTGCCAGGTTCCTCGGTTGATCAATATCCGTTCCCCTTAATTTTGCCACGTGATAGGCCAAAAGCTGGAGCGGTATAGACATAATGATAGGTATATTCAATTTACCATTTACCTCAATATTAATTCCGGTCAATTTCAAATCTTTTAATTGATTGTTTTGAACCTTGCCCACAAGGATAATTTTTCCTCCTCGTGAATATACCTCATTCATGTTAGATAGGTTTTTTACGTAGAATATATCATCAGGAGCCAAAACAATCACCGGCAGCTTCTTATCAACCAACGCTATTGCGCCATGTTTGAGTTCACCTGATGCAATACCTTCAGCATGTATGTATGAAATTTCTTTTAACTTTAATGCACCCTCGAGAGCAAGTGGTAATGTTGCGCCGCGTCCCATAAAAATCGCACTTGATGATTTGTGGATATCTTTTGCGATTTTTTTAATATCATTTTCATACTTCAGCACATCCAAAACTTGACTTGGTATATGGACTAGTTCTTCTATGAGAGCTTTCTCTTGCGAAGCATTAATGTGCCTTTTTTTCTTTGCCAAGAATAATACCAAGCTTGCCAGGGTTGCCAGCTGGCAAGTGAATGCTTTTGTCGAGGCCACACCAATCTCTTGGCCAGCAAATATTGGTAGCACAAGGTCAGACTCTTTTGCGATGGATGACTCTACTGTATTGACAACAGAGACTATTTTTTGATCGTTCTCTTTTGCATGCCTAAGAGCTGCAAGTGTGTCAGCAGTTTCCCCTGACTGAGAAATAAATAAGGATAAAGTCTTATTGTCGAAAAACATTTTTTTGTATCGAAACTCAGATGCAATATCAAGGTCTACTTTTATATTGGCTATATCTTCAAACCATGATTTTGCTACCATTCCTGCAAAATATGCAGTTCCACATGCAGAGATAATTATTCTATTTATTTTTGTGAAATCAAAATTGTATTTATCCAAGTTAATTTTATATTTTGAGAAATTTAAATAATAGGATAAGGCATGAGACAAAACATCAGGCTGCTCTTTTATTTCTTTGATCATGAAATGGTCGTGGCCATTTAAACCATCTTTATCTCTTTTTTTGATCTTTTTAGAAGGTCTTTGAATTGTGTTTAAGCTGTAGTCATGAAGAGATATTTTTGATTTTTCTGTAACAATTATATCTCCATCTTCAAGATAAGTGACGCTTGAGCCATAGTCTGAAATTGAATAAGCATCTGATGATAATATGATCATATTCTTCGCCTTCATATACAACAATGGACTGCCCAACTTAGTGCCAATCATTAGATCATCGTATCCACGAAAAATTGCGACAATTGCGTATGCTCCCTCAAGTTTCGTTATTGTATTTTTGAACGCCTCAAGCGGCTTTTTACCGTTTATCAACTCTATATTTATGAGTTGAGATATAATTTCAGTATCCGTGTCACTTATGAAATTAACACCGCTCTTTTCCAGGATAGCCTTCAGATCATGATAATTCTCAATTATACCATTATGAACTACGGATACATTTGAAATTGTGTGGGGGTGAGCATTTATTGTGTTGGGTTCACCGTGGGTTGCCCATCTCGTGTGACCAATACCGCAATTTCCAGAAATAGGATCATTATTTAAGAAATTTTCTAAATTTGTAACTTTGCCCTGTATTTTTCGTTCAAAAATTTCATTATCTTTGGTAATTGATAGCCCTGCTGAGTCATATCCCCGATAGCTTAAATGATTTAAGCATTGAACAATGTCACTGCTTACATTTTTTTTTGCACTAATTCCTACAATCCCACACATTATACTATTTCTTTGTGCTACTTTTCTTTACCCAGTTATTTTTTGTAACTTGCTCACTTCTTGACAATGCAAGAGAATTCGTTGGCACATCTTCTGTGATCACGCTTCCCGACCCAATATATGAATTATCCGAGATTTCAATTGGTGCAATTAATGAGGAGTTTGATCCAATAAAGGCATTTTTACCAATGATGGTTTTATGTTTCTCAACCCCATCGAAATTACAGGTAATTGTTCCAGCTCCAATATTAGCTCCAGATCCTATGCTTGCATCACCAATATATGATAGGTGACTTATTTTCACATTATCAGCAACATTTGCATTTTTTAATTCTACAAAATTACCCACTTTTGAATTTTCACCGATATTTGATTCTGGCCTAATTCTCGCGAATGGGCCTATTGTCGCACCTTTTTTGATATTTGCACCCTCTAAATAAGAAAACGATTTAATGATAACATTATCGCCAATAATTACACCCTTACCAATGTATACATTTGGTTCAACTGTTACATTTTCACCAAATTGTGTATTTGGATGGATAAATGACGTATCTGCTAATGAAATATGAACACCTTTCTTCATAAATTTTTGCATAATCCTCTCACTCATGATTTTTTCTGCCTGTGATAGTTGAATATAGTCATTCACACCCTTAAAGCTATCATAATCTAATAATACGTCTCTGACATTGAAATTATCGTTATATGCTATTTTTATAACATCGGTGAGATAAAATTCCTTTTTTGAGTTATCATTTTTTATACTATCTAAAAGTGATAAAGTACTGATATTATTGAATATAATTGTACCAGAAAAGCAGGTGTTTATTAATTTTTCTTCAGTTGTTGCATCCCCCTCCTCTATGATATTACATACGCGCCCTTCGTTATCTCTGATAATTCTTCCATATCCTGTTGGATTTTCTGTTTTAAATGATGCTATTAGAATATCATTTGATTTTAGAGAGCCTGACAAGTAAGTGATATCGGAGTTTGTTACCAGTGGTGTATCTCCAAGAAAAACGAAGAGATTTGAAATATCTTTGAAGATGGTGTTCTTCACAGCAACTTTTAGAGCATCAGCAGTTCCGAGCTGATTGCTTTGCACAACATAATCAATTTCAATATCTTTATTTGTATTCGACCTTATTAAGTCGATATTTTCACTATTACAAACGATAATTATTCTGCCAATTCCAGACTCAATTTGAGCATCAAGTATGTAACCCAACATTGATTTACCGCATATCGTGTTTAATACCTTTGGGCGCGAGGAATTCATCCGGCTTCCTTTTCCAGCACACAATATCACGGAAACAGAATTTTTATCGATCATCAGATACTAATTAAGGCTTCTTTTTCAGCCGAGTTTATAACAGCCTCAAAGACGGCAGCCCCATGTATCCCTTGCTCTGACGTTACTGGGTATGGCGCAACTTGATTTATTGCATCAGCAAATGCTTCGAGTTCATTCTTGCACATATCAACATCGCTATTCGTTGTAGTAGTAATTTCTCCCTCACGTGGTGTATATTTAATAACAGATAAGTCACGTTCAATAATCTCGACCGTACCATTTTCAGCAATAACTCTAAAATTATAAAATACCGAAGAGGCGATTGACGTTCCAAGATAGCCAGTAGAGCCATTGGCGAATTTAAAGAGAACTGAGGTGATTTCATCGAGTGCGCCCTTTTTGACAACTTTAGCCGTTTGAGCGTAAGCGCTTGATATATGTCCATTCGACGCAATCATTTGATCTATTATATGTATACCCATACCAGTCATCCCACCTGCTGGGGTCTCCGCTGCATTTGATCTCCAGCTCTCAGGTTTGTACATCCAAAGGCCAGGTGCATTAATTGTTCCCTCGATATGTAGCACTTTACCAAGCTCATTTGACTGGATCATATCAACAATTTTCATAAAATTTGGATGAAACCTGCGATTGAAGCCAACAGCTAATATCTTATTATTTTTTTTGGCCTCATCATATGCGATTTTAGCATCTTCTGCTGTAAGTGTAATAGGCTTCTCAACGAAAACATGCTTATCATTGTTAACTGCCGCAACTATTTGCTCAAGGTGCTTTGAATGTGGTGTCGCCAAAATAACAGCATCTACTTTATCTGATTTAACAATGTCATCATAACTTGATGCAACCTCTGCATTAATTTCTTTACAATACTCTTCAATATTATTGAGAGTTCTTGTTGTCGCCATTACAACATTAATTTTATTACTATCTTGTATTGAATTAGCCAGTGTCTTGCCCCACCAGCCCAAACCAACTGAAGCTGCTCTAATCATGATTTTTTCCTCTAATATCAAAAATAATTTTTATTTTGCATAAAATTGTTATACTAATTTAATATACATTTATACTGCTATTTATTTGCAAAAAAAATAAATAAATTAAATTATTTGAAAAAGGGATTAGGGAGAAAAAAAATGCCACCATTAAAAATGCCACTACAACCATACAAATCAACAACCGCACGGGAACATCTGGGTGACTATGAAAGATCGAGTCAAATTACTGTTGATATTCACGGTCATATTGGAGTCCAAGAGGCAGCGGACCTTGTTGCAAAACATTTACCAGCAGATGGCCACGCTGGCTTTAAATACGCTCCACCAAAAACACGTGAAATAAACGCCAAGCAAAATGAAGATAGGAAAGAAGCTCTTTTCGGTTTGGACGAGAGAATTGCTGAGATGGATAGAATGCTTGTTGATGTCATGGCAATTTCACCTTGGCCCCCTCAACTATACCCACCAGTCGAACCAACACTCGGAGCGGAGGTGTCTGAAATTATTAATAATGAAATAGAAAAAAAATGTGCAGAGCATCCAAAAAGATTAGTTGGGCTTGGTGCAGTTCCTCTTCAAGACGCAGATAATGCGATAAAAGAATTAGACAGAATTCTTGCAAAGCCATGCTTTAAGGGTATAGAAATCGCGGCAAAAATGGGAAGTGAAGAGCTTGATGTAAGAAGACTGGATCCATTCTGGGCCAAATGCCAAGAGTATGATATTCCAATATTCATACATCCAACATCATTTGCAAGTGATAGATTCTCTGCTCACTATTTAACAAATATTATTGGAAATCCACTTGATACAACTGTAGCCATGCACTACCTGATCTTTGGTGGTGTATTGGAGCGCTACCCAGATTTAAAATTTGTTTTATCTCATGGTGGTGCATTTGCAGCTGCATATGCCGGTAGAATGGATCACGCTTATGGGGCTAGACCTGATTGTAGAGAAAATATATCCATGCCACCTAGCTTTTATCTTGAAAAGTTCTACCCAGACTCACTTGTTTTTACAATCGAGCAGCTCCAGTATTTAATCAATAGATTTGGAGCCGACCATGTGCTAATTGGAACAGATTATCCGTTTGATATGGGCGAATATGATCCCGTTGAGCATGTATATCAGGTTCCTGGTCTGAGTTCAGCAAATCGTGATTTAATTTGTGGAGGCAATGCTTTGAGGCTCATGCATATGACTGAGGATGAATGCAAGTAATTTTTTACTTTAATAAAATATTGTAAATAATTGTTAAATATAGATAAAGAGGTTTTATATGTCTGATCAATTTAATGATGGTTTCGACCATGAATTTTTAGCTATCCATGACTCTGATATCGAATGGGAAGAAGATCTTGCTAATGAACTTTTAACCTTACCGAAGGGGGTTAAAGCCAAAGTTTTTGCTCATGATAAGAAGATGGGTAGAATTGACATGAAGGTAAAATTTCCCCCGGGTTATGTTGAACCAGCTCACTCACACAAAAGTTGGCACTCCATTCTCGTTCTGAAAGGTAGAATGTGTGTTGATGGAAAAGACTTGAGGCCCGGAGATTATATTTTTGGATGGGATAAGCTTCATGGGCCATATGAATACCCGGATGGAGCAGAAGCTTTTGTTGTTTTTCTTGGGGAAGGTACTGAGCATATATGGGATGCAGATACCCATAACTCGCATCAGAAAATATGGGAGCCTGAGACAGAGGAAGGTAAACAGGCAAAAAAATAAGAAACTAGCCAATGTATGGCAGTAGCAAATATGACTCGTATTTACCACCTGTATGTATAGTGATATCCCCATCAAATATCTCACGTGGCCTGTCCAATTCATTCTGATGCTTGAACGGACCAACCCCCGTGAAAACGTCATCTAGATTGCCTAAACCTTTTACTTCACCACCCGGCCATGCATAGTCCTTGCCGCGTATCGATAGTGCTAAACGGTAATTTCTTGGCAAAACTATAGAAGTTGGCCATATTTCAATATTTAATTCATAAATATCACCAGGGCTTAAAGGTTCTATCTCATCATGTGTATGATATGGCTGGTAATCTTTTGATAATTTTTTATCCAGTTTGCGATGCGAAGCTCGCAACCATCCTTGTGATACCGGGGTATGTGGATCTATTGCCCCCTGAAAGGTTACCTCTTTTAATTCTTCATCAAAAACTCTGAAAACTGCAAATATATCAGCGTCTGCTGTATCTGAAGAGATGTATATTTTTAGACCAATAGGACCTGTAATTTCTGTTTCTTGGTCTACAGGTGGCGCAAGAAATGTTATACCGTCCGAGAACCCTTTATATGTAATTTCTGCTTCTGTTGGATTGTGTTGATCTAGGGATAGATCTGATGCATTTAAATAAGCCTTCCTCCAATCAGTTCCTTCTAAGGGCCAAGATGAATAATAATTTTCTTTAAATACTTCATTTGGATAGCGCGTTTGAAGATTGACTTTTGGTCGATCCTGCCAGCCATTTTCTTTACCTTTGAGATAATAATCAAAAAACTGCTTTTGTATTTTTACGCCATAATCGGTATAAAACTCTGTCCAATGCTCTATCCCATGAACCTCAAGCCACTTTTCTTCTGATGCAGATCTAACATATCCATCAAAATTACCCCGTGAGTGTAAACCCTGCCCTCCCCAATTCGCAGATGATAATAATGGAATATTAATTTTAGAAAAGTCCGGCATTCTTGATGTCCAAAAATCGTCTGTTGCAAGCTTATTTTCGAGTATTTCAGCAGGAAATTCTCTACGATTTTCTCTTAATTGTTCTTCGCTTAAAGTTTTTGGTCCAGCCACCCAATCGCCCTTAATATTCCCTATCAAACCGTTCTCACCTTTACCATTTTGCACAGTCAATACTTGCTTTTGGAACCACGCCTCAGTAAAGGAGCAATAAATACCGCCATGATACCCTAATTCACGATAGTAATCCGCAGCACCCTCCCAAACACACATTGCAGTTAGATTTTTTGGTTGTAAGGATGCCACTTGCCATTGATTCATCCCGTAGTAGGAAATACCATTTATGCCAACCTTACCAGTTGAACACTCAAGATTTGATGCCCATTCAATGCACTCAGCGAAATCTTCAGCTTCTTTGCGTGACCATAAATCTAATACGCCCTCAGAGCGCCCTGCTCCCCTTGAGTCGACTCTTATGACAACATAACCATCTGATACCCATTTTTCTGGATCAACTACTTCCCAATTCTGATATGCATTGGTTGATCCAGCAGGAACGTCTGGATGATCTTCGCACATCCGCTCCCACTGTTCAGAGTATATTTGATCAAAATGTAACCATTTGCCATAGGGTCCATAAGTCATTATTACTGGATATTTTTTATCATCATTTGGCTTGAAAATATCACACCGAATTATGACACCATCGGACATTAAAATCTCTTGATCCCAAATAACCTCTATTTTGTTATCGAGAATGATTTCTTTTTTGGGGTATGTAATGCTCATTTGTAAAAGCTATGCTGGTTTTCTCTTTAAAAGAAAAGCTTGAACCGCGTCTTGAACCATTTCATCATTTTGGTTATAAACTTTGAGGCTCCTTTTCATAACACCACGATCCTCTTTTGAAGTTTCTCTTTTTTCTAAAACAGCTATCTTAGCAGTGATTGTATCTCCTGCAATGACATGTTTTGTAAATTTTAAGCTATCAAATCCTAAAAAAGCAATTAAAGTGTCATCATATAAATGTAACTGAAACAACAAACCAGCCGCAATCGAGTAAACGAGCGGACCATGTGCGATCCGCGTCCCAAAGATTGTTTTTTTACAGTGCTCTTCATTAATATGCAACGGATTGTAATCACCAGATATTCCTGCAAAATGAACTATATCTGCCTCAGTGATTGTTCTACTTGGTGAGACATACTCTTTTCCAATCTCCCAATCTTCCCAGTATAAACCTACCATTTTTTTCTCCTTATTTTATTATTTCACTTTTAATTAATTTATCAATTTGTCCTGCATCCATACCAAGCATTGATGTCAAAATCTCTTTTGTATGCTCACCAAGTGTTGGTGCGGGCGTAGATATGGTTTCATTTACATCACTGAATTTCATTGGATTTCCCGGTAGCTTAATTTCTCCTGCGGTTGGATGATCATATTTTACAACCATATCTCTCTCAGCCACTGGAGGCTCTCCGAAAGCACCATCTAAATTATTTACGGGAGCACATGGAACTTCATACTCTCTAAACAGATCAATCCATTCTTTTACCGATTTATTTATGAATATATTCTCTAATATAGGAATTAAAATATCTCTATTTTCAACGCGTTTTGGATTAGTAGCAAACCTCTCATCAATTTTTACATCTTCAATATCCATTGCATCACACATTCGTTCCCAAAATACCTCTTGTCTGGTGGCTATTACCACATACCCATCACTAACTTTAAACGCTTGCCATGGGACGGAATACATATGTGATGATCCAGGTGGTACTGGAAGCTCACCTTTTGTTAGCCATACAGTGCCAAGATAAGTTAGCAAATTCAGCATGCCATCAAACATTGAAAGATTAATTGATGAACCCTGCCCTGTTTTTTCCCTTTTGTATAGCGCAGCAAGGATGGCTTTACATGAGAATATTCCCCCGGATAGATCGGCAAGCGGTATGCCGGTTCGAACTGGCGCACTATCTGGTTCACCCGTTATCGCCATGTAACCTGTAATCGATTGTATTATGATATCTAATGCCGGTAAATTTGCATACTCACCTTTTTCACCGTACCCTGTTACCGAACATTGGATTATTCTTTTATTTATTTCGCTCAATACTTCATAATTGATTTTCAACCTTTTTAATACGCCCGGCCTAAAATTATCAATTACTACATCTGCTTTTTTTACAAGATCATAAAAGAGTTTGAGGCCTTGATCTGTTTTAAGATCGATAACAATACTTTTCTTATTTCTATTGAAAGTTAAAAAAAGGCCGCTCTCTCCATTTATTGGCGCAACAGATGGAATTCTTCCCAAATCACCATTTGGTGTTTCTACTTTGATGACCTCAGCGCCTAAGTCCGAAAGTACCTGCCCGCCATAGGTTCCAGCAATAATCTGGCCTAATTCAATAACTTTCACACCTTTCAATGGATGATTCATTACAAGCCTATGCTTTTAGCGATAATGTTTCTTTGTATTTCAGATGTACCAGCACCAATCACAGATAAACGGGCGTCCCTAAAAAACCTTTGAATTGGATATTCCATACAAAATCCATACCCACCATAGATTTGCATAGCGTGCTCCGTTATCTTTGTGTAAGACTCACTTGTATATAACTTTAATATTGCAGCCTCGTGACGACTTGCCTTATCTTCGTTTATTGAGGTTGCAAATTTATAAAAGAGTAATCTTGATAATTCTATCATAACTTTCATGTCAGCAAGTTTATGTGAGATTGCCTGAAATTTTCCAATCGGTCTATCAAACTGTTCACGGGATTTTGCGTATTGAAGCGCAAGATCGAAGCAAGCTGATGCAGCACCAGTTCTTGCCGCCGATAGACACAATCTCTCATACCAAAGACATGAATCACAGATCTGCCATCCGCCCCCGATTTCACCAATTATATCATCCTTGGATACCTCAACATCATTATAAAATACTTGAGTTGTTCCAATTGAGCGGTGTCCAAGCGTATCAATCTTCTTTACATCAATACCTTTTTTCTTTGTATCAACCATAAAGGTTGTAATGCCTTTTTGTTTTTTATCCTCTTTGGAAGTTCTTAAAACAACTAAGCAATAGTCGCTAATATCCATACCAGATGTAAATACTTTTTGTCCATTAATTAGGTATTTATCATTTCCTACCGTGTCAGCACGTGTCTTCAAGGCAGCAGCATCAGAACCAGACGAAGGTTCCGTTAGACCAAATGCAAATGATAGCTCTCCTTTTGCAATTTTTGGTAAAAAGAATTTTTTTTGCTCTTCAGATCCATGGGCCATAACAGCAAATGCGCCCCATGTCATAGTGCGAAAGACCCACATTGCTAGTTCCTCAAATCTTTTTCCAGTTTCTTCAAGAAGAATTGCAAGGTCAACTGCATCACCGCCAGTACCCCCATACTCCTCCGGAATAATTAAACCCAACCAACCCGCATCACAAAGCGCTCTATAAGCCTCATAAGGTGGGACACCATCTTTGTCACATTTCTCAACATACTCTTCAGGGCATATCTTATTTAAGAAAGTCTCCAAATGAGTTCTCATTTCATCTTGCTGTTGTGTAAAATTAAAATCCATTATTTCTCCTCTTTATCTTGAATCCATTGCTCGTAGTTCAGTCTTTCCAATTCAAAGAAATCTGATAACTCAGAATACATATTCCCAAACAACCTTGCAATGGGCTTATAGTTTTCTATGTTTACATAATTCTTTTCGGTATCCAGCACATCTGTATTGGTAGATACGTTAATAACTTCCCCAAGTGTTAAATTCCTATCTTCACCCAACCTTGTAATTGAATGAAGTTTGCATTCTAACGCAACAAGGCTTTCTGCTATAGACGGTGTATCCAGGATGTGTGATTTCTTGAGGGTAAATCCAGCTTCTTCAATTTCACTAATATGTGGCGGAAAATTAACACAGCTGATATTCATCTGCTCTGCAATTTCAAATGTAACCATGTGCACAACAAATTCTTTTTTATAATTTATATTTGCTGAGGTATCCTTCATCCCCCCGTCGGGACGTGAGTTTACACCAAGCGCGACTATTGAAGGTTTATCAGAGAAAACGTTAAAAAAAGAGAAAGGTGCCGCGTTAACTATTCCATCTTTTGATATTGTTGTTACTAACGCGATAGGCCTTGGAATTACTAAGGCGCACATTAATTTATACCGATCCTGCCTCGATAGAGTATTTGGATCAACGTTTAACTCAGTCATATAAATTACTCTAGTTTTATTGGAACCCCTTCTTTTGCTGATCTGTCTGCCGCCATTGTCAAAGCTAAAACAACCCTAGCTTCCTCACCTGTTGTGAGACCAACACCACCCATGCCCAAAGTGTGCCTTATGAAGGCGTCCGTCTCCTCCTTCATTGGGCCAAAGAATTCACCCATAACAAAATCACCCGGCATTGCGGATCCAAGAAATGCAACATCAACATTATGTTGAGGAGTGTAAGGGCAAGGAATTGGATCTCCCGGGACAAGAACAACGTCCCTGTGAGCATCATCAATATTTAGCGATCCATTTGTCCCTTGAAGGTCAATTTCCATTGTAGCTGTGTAGGCGGGCCAGTGTCTGGGTTGTAGCCAGCTTGTACCAAGCGATGATACAGATCCATCGTCATATGTGACAAGCATCCATTGAAAATCATCTCTGTTATAACTTTTGAATACATTGCTAGCCGATTTAGCGTATACTTCCACAGGTTTTTTACCCTCGTTGTACCACAACATCAAATCAACTAGATAGGTGCCGGTATTAATTGACGGCGTCGTATTTGGTGATCGTCCGGCAACAGCTTCACCAACGGCTCGTGTTACATAAATCTTTCCCATAGAGAATACTATATCTCCCAACTGACCCTTTCTGACAGCTTCCTTTGCAAGGAGAAATTTTCTTCTGAATCTTTGCGTATAACCAACGAAAACTTCGGCACCCGTTTCTTTTGCCTTTGCCAGTATGTTATCAGCCTCATTAAGATCCAAAACAAAAGGTTTTTCTATGAGCACAGACTTTCCAAGCTCAACAGCTTTCATTGTTGCATCATAATGATTCTCTTCGTCTGTAGAAATGATTACAGCACCAACTCGACTATCCTCTATCGCATCTGAATAGTTATTTGTTGCAATATCCGCTTTGACAGACTCGGCAACGCTCTCTAATTTCTCATCTTTGATATCACAAACCGCTAAGTAGTCTACTTGGGTTATTTGCTTACAGGAATGCGCTCTCAGGTTACCAATGCCACCGGCACCAATTACCGCAACTCCTGTCTCTTGTTTATTTGATTTCATTTCGTTACCTTCTTCGTGTTATTTATCTTTATTAAAAGAATTTGTGAATACAAAATCTTCAATTGGGTTTCGAACTCGTTTTTGTAATTCTCGTTCATTATAAGGTTCCGGTAAGATATCTGCCTCACCCTGATATCCTAGAGCAAAACCACAGATAATATCCACGTCATCAGGTACCTCATATTGTATCTTTATTTCATCTAGCAAAACCCCACCGGCCTGATGTATATATAAATTATGCTCGAGCGCTTGAAGCGTAAATTGTGACATTGCCATACCTGTATCATAAAAATATGTTCGACTTTTTTTATCACCCAGCATTAATTGATAAGCACCAACAAAACCAATAACAGGTGCAGTAGATGCCCATTTTTGATTATTTTCATTAAAACATGAAAGTGCCTTTGAATATTCTTTTGGGTTCTCTTTTTTGGCAACAATAAATCTCCATGGTTGCGAATTATTGCAGGACGCCGCCCATCGCGCGGCTTCGAATAATGAATTTAAAATTTCGTTATCAACGCTCTTATTTTCAAAGGCACGGGGACTCCATCTATTTTTGATTAAAGTATTTAATTTATATTTTGCGTCTGCGGGTTTATTAATCGGCATCTTTAAAACCTATTCAAATGTTATCAATTTAAATAATTACTATTACATTTTTTTAAAAAATATAATATATTTTTTTAATTGAATAAAATAATTTTAGGAAATATTTATGTCAGATAATCAGAGCTTTTCATACGTCATTGTAGGTGCAGGAAGTGCTGGATGTGTGCTTGCTGCAAGATTGTCTGAAAATCCAAAAAATTCAGTATGCTTATTGGAGGCAGGCCCACCAGATCGGAACCCTTGGATACATGTACCAATAGGGTACGCTAAATTATTTAAGAACAAAAAGCTCAATTGGATGTATCAAACTAAGAGTGATGACGGTTGGGTGCAAAGAAGTATTGTTGCCCCAAGAGGAAAGGTGCTAGGTGGATCAAGTTCAATTAATGGCATGATTTATATTAGAGGGCAAAAACAAGACTATGATGTGTGGCGGCAACTCGGTAACAAGGGCTGGTCTTACGATGACATCCTTCCCTACTTCAAAAAAGCAGAAATACAAGAAAGAGGGGAGGACTCGTATCACGGTGTGAAGGGTGAACTCCATGTATCTGATCACAGGGACGTACATCCGTTTGCAGATGCATATGTAGATGCTGCTATTGACGAGGGATTTCCAAGAAATAATGATTTTAATGGCGAAACTCAAGAAGGATTTGGTCCATTTCAATGGACGCAATTTAAAGGAAGAAGGTGGAGCACTGCCCGAGCTTACCTGGAAAAATCAAAAAGAAGACCAAATCTGACCATTATTACAGATGCTCTAGCATCAAGAATAATTTTTGATGGAAAAAAAGCAGTAGGGATAGCCTACTCAAAAAAAGGTAAGGAATTCACAGTAAACGCAAAAAGTGAAATACTACTCTCATTGGGCGCTTTTAACTCACCTCAACTTTTACAATTATCTGGAGTCGGTAACCCTGAATTATTAAATAAACACAACATTCAGGTAGTCCATGAGCTCAACGGTGTCGGAGAGAACTTACAGGACCATATTAACGCTCCAATTATGTATCAATTAAACCGTCCATTCACTGCGAATGATGTCTTTCATAAAACGTCAGTAAGAGTTGCGGCAGGTTTAGACTATATATTTAATCGAAAAGGGCTTTTGCATATGGGTGTTGCTTATGCTGGTGGATTTTTTAAAACTGATAACTCATTAGAAACACCAGATATACAGAGTCTTGTATTAATGTTTTCTTCAACAGACCCTGGTGGCGCCCCTCATAAATATCCAGGTGTGACAGTTGTATGTACATTGCTAAGACCTGAAAGTAGAGGCTATGTTAAAATTACATCAAACGATCCAACAAAGCCTCCTGAAATTGCACCAAATTACCTCAGCGTTGAGAGAGATAGATTAAAACTTCTAGAGTCAATTAAGATTATAAGAGGCATTTTTAAAAATAAAAAATTAGCAGAATATGTTGTTGAAGAAAAGTACCCTGGTGGCACTTTAAATACCGATGAAGAATTATTAGATTATATTAAGCAATATTGCAGAACTAGCTATCATCCAGTTGGTACATGTAAAATGGGTAGTGACGAAATGGCAGTGGTGGACGACGAGCTTCGAGTACATGGAATTGACTCTCTTAGAGTTGTTGATGCATCAATTATGCCAAACTTAGTATCCGGAAATACAAATGCACCCACTATAATGATAGCAGAAAAAGCTGCTGACATGATACTAGGTTAAAAAGGAGATAAATAATGGATGATTTTAATGATTTAACTTTTACAAAATTCTCAGTTGGGCAATCTGTATCAAGGTTTGAAGATCCTGAATTACTTCGTGGTGAAGGAACTTATACTGATGACATAAAAAGTGAAAGTCAAACACTAGAAGCATTTGTTTTTAGATCACCCTACGCACACGGAAAAATTATAGATATTGATATAGACGAAGCCAAATCACAACCAGGTGTAATTGATATTCTAACATACAAAGATTTGGACCAAGAAAAAATTGGTTCGATACCCTGCCTAACGGCGGATAAACTCAAAGGTAAAGATGGAAATGGAATAAAAGTACCTCCTCTAGTTTCCCTTGCAAAAGATAAAGTATATTATGTGGGGCAACCTATTGCATTCGTGATCGCTGATACTCTCAATAATGCAAAAGATGCAGCTGAATTAATATCACTTGAAATTGAAGAGTATGATGTGATTGTTGATCCACGTGATGCAATGGCAGGTGACAGCCCGTCTATTCATCCATCATTAAATGATAATATTGCTCTTGATTGGGAATATGGAGATGAAAGCGAAGTTGACGATTTGATCGAAAAAGCAAAATATAAAACATCCATTGAACTGAGAAACAGTAGACTAATTATATCAGCTATGGAACCACGAGCATGTATGGCAAGTTTTGATAGTGAGACAAATAGCTATGATTTACATTCACCATCTCAAGGTTTATTCGGTTTTACAAACATCCTAGCCAACATCTTTAATGTTGACAGAGATCAAATGCATTGCCATACACCAAGTGTCGGTGGCTCATTTGGGATGAAGTCAAGCCCGTACCCAGAATATATTGCATCCTTGGTTGCAGCGAAGAAGACTGGAAAAACAATAAAATGGAAAGATACTCGAACCGACTCATTTCTATCAGATACTCATGGAAGAGACTCATGGATTGAAGCAACAATAGCGTTTGACGATAACAAAAAAATGGTAGCAGCTAAGATCCAAGTCGTTGCGAACTCTGGTGCTTTTATGGGTCTAATGGGACCCATGGCGCAATCAATGAATATAAAAAATAATTTCTGCGGTGCCTACGATTTACCAAAAATGTATGTAAACTCAAAAGCTGTCTACACAAATACAACCCCAATTGGTGCTTATCGTGGCGCTGGACGACCTGAGGGTGTGTATATTATGGAGAGACTTCTTGAGAAAGCCGCGATTGAGATGATGATTGATCCGGTAGAACTCAGAAAAATCAATCTCATAAAGAAAGATCAATTCCCATATAAATCAGCTGCTGGTTTAAATTATGACAGCGGGGACTTCCACAGTGTACTTCAAGATGCACTCGAAACAGCTGATTGGGCAAACTTTAGCAAAAGGCAACAGGAGTCAAAAGAAAATGGACTGTATAGAGGTCGTGCACTCACTTATTATTTAGAAGTAACTGCTCCTCCTGGAAAAGAAATGGGTAGGATAAGATTCGAAGATAACGGTGAAGTCACACTTGTAAGCGGTAATCTTGATTATGGTCAAGGACACTTGACATCTTTTGCGCAAATAATGTCAGATAAATTAGGTATCCCAATGGAGAACTTCAAATTACTTCAAGGCGACAGTAAAGAGTTAATCGCCGGTACCGGAACTGGAGGATCAAGGACGGCTATCAGCGGTGGTACACTACTATTAAAGGCATCTAATATTGTAATTTCCAATGGAAAAAAATTAGCGGCACACCTATTCGATGAGGATTTTGAAAATGTTGAATTTAATAATGGTAATTTTGAGATACCAAATACTAATCACAAAATAAATATTCCTGAACTCAATAAAGAGGTTAAGCAACTTATAAAAGATCAGAAATTGCCTGGATCGCTACCTCAAGGCCTGGATGGTGAACTTGCTGAGGATACGCCACCTTGCTCATTCCCCAATGGTTGTCATATATCCGAAGTTGAAATTAATCCAAAAACTGGTGTCGTCAAACTTATAAAACACACAGCTGTTAATGATTTTGGTAATCTCATAAATCCGCTATTAGTAGAAGGTCAAGTGCTAGGCGGAATAATACAAGCACAAGGGCAAATTATGATGGAAAACCTGTGCTATGACGATTATGGTCAACTATTATCTGGATCCTATATGGATTATACAATGCCAAAAGCCGTAGACATTCCAAAAGAATTTGTTTTTAAGTCTCATCCAGTTCCATGTGAAACAAACCCTCTTGGAATCAAAGGTTGCGGTGAAGCGGGGATATCCGGTGCATTACCGACCATTATGAATGCTATTGTAAATGCCCTAGAGTCAAATGGTGTGGATGGGAAAAATTTAAATATGCCCGTAACATCGGAGAAAATGTGGGAAATTATAAATTAAGCTATATTTGCATAATTTTAACTTATTTTCTTTATCTTTGGGCTAAGTTTGATATATATAGAATATCTATTATGGAGTAAAAGATGAATACAAGAAATCAATATTTATTAATGTTAGCGCTAGTGGTAATAATGGGAATCGGTGGGTATTTTATGTACCAACAGGACAAAGCAAATCCAGCAGAAGATACATCACAAGCACTTGAGTTTAAAGCTGAAGATGTAGATTTCTGGAAGTAACTTTTTATATTTGATATATAATTAAGTATACCCCTGCTACAGACAATATTATCCCGAATAATACCCGCGGATCCAAAAAAAAGAAATTGCGCAAGATCTAAAGCAAGAAAGCTGGACCTTGAGTTTGTTAATGTGATTGCTAATAAAAAAACGGGGCAGCCGATTGGAACTGTAATAATTATTGATATACAGAGGCAAATAATATGCCTCTCCTTAGGGCTGTATCATTTGCAGCGAAAGCCACTGCAGACATAACCGCACATACGAGACCAAGCATACTAATAAATCAGCTCTAGATTAACCGCCACTCCATGCTCAAGGCGAAAGAGAGCTTCCTCATACTTAGGAATACTAGTTGGAATATATGAATTACTGTAAGCGTAACCCTCTTTTGGCGTCCAAAAAATTGAAGTATTGAACTCCTCATCACTGTTTTCATCATGAAATACAAAAATGGCAATATCACCCTCGTGATAGTCATTGATTGGGATGATCGTTTTACCCTTTGTCGCCACTTTTTTATAAATTCGATCTGGGTTAAATTTTTTAAATGAAGTTTTGTTTTCATAAAGATGTAGCACAACGTAACCATCGCTACTTGATACATTATTTATTTCAAAGATCGCGTGAGCGTGGGCTTTTAAAAGGTTTGTCTGTAATACAAAAATAACTAAAATAGCTATTGATATTAAAGATCTGGATTTGGAGCTGCAATACATTCTTTTGTGACCTTCATCATCCAAGTATAAAACTCGATTCTATTGCCGTCAGGATCAGTAATATAAAATGCGTGACTTCCACTTCCACCAACAAATCCTAGTGTATCATCTCCCTCAACATATTTAGCCTCGTGACCATGAACATATGGGCCTGATACAAAGGGTATATTATTCTTTTTGCAGTGCTCAAGTGCATTTAACCAATCTTCTCTTTCAGGTATTTCAAATGCAATATGATGAACACCCGGGGAATGTCTCTTACCGGTATCCGATTGATCTAATTTACTTCTATCTTTTTCTTTATCTATCTCAAAGAAGACAATATCGTGATGCCAGTCTTCACATCTAACAAAACACATCCTGTGTTTCCTGTATGGCTCACCCCAAATACCAGTTAATTTGAGCCCCACTACATCCCTATACCATTCTAGTGATTTCTCTATATCACTAACCCAAATGCCTACGTGCCCAACTCTATGAACTCCTTCAAAACCCATAAATCCTCCCTAAAAACTATATATAAGCGTCATAATTATAGCACAGATAATTTGATCTACTATTAAAAACTATTGAATTTTTGGCGCATGATTAGCTGTAAACGTATTTCAGCAATGACGCATTTTTTTATTTTTTCTGTCGCGAAGTTTGGCGGGCCCTATAGGAATCGAACCTATGACACAGTGATTAAAAGTCACCTGCTCTACCGACTGAGCTAAGGGCCCTTAGTTAAAACATAGTACTTTATATGGCAGGTTTAAAGTGTTGTAAACTAATGTTTATTCATAAACACAAAAAACAAGATTGTTATACATCTACGCGTTTCCAGTTTTTTTTAATTTCTTCAATTTTTAGATCCAAACGATTATCTCTTATCGCGAATCTCAGATCTATCATAAGTGAGTTATAGTAGTGTAAATTTATTTCTGAAATAAGCATAGCGGCGAGTATTTCTTTTGACCTAATTAAATGATGGAGGTATGACCTCGAATACACTGATGCAATAGGACAATCTGACTCTTCGTTAATCGGTCTCATATCGTCTGAGAACTTTGCGTTCCTTAAATTAATTGCACCAAATTTTGTATATGCAAGACCATGGCGACCCGCTCTGGTGGGCATAACGCAATCAAACATATCAACACCCCTCTTTACAGACTCAACAAGGTCAACGGGCGTACCAACACCCATTAGGTATCGTGGCTTTTCATCCGGTAAATTTGGTATTGTAAAATCTAGCGTACTCAGCATCAATTCATGACCTTCGCCAACCGCAAGACCTCCAATTGCATAACCGTCAAAACCAATATCAATTGTCTCGATTGCCGATTGCTCCCTCAAATGTTGATCAGTTCCTCCCTGGATTATTCCAAAAAGCATCCTTCCATCCTTCTTAAAAAAGGACTTTTTGGACAACTCAGCCCATTTTAGAGATAAATTCATCGCATCTCTTATGTTTGATATATCCTTATCGAATTCAATGCATTGATCGAGTACCATATGAATATCTGATCCAATTGAGTCTTGTACTTTCATTGAAATATCCGGTGATAAATAAAACTCTTTTCCATCAATGTGTGATTGAAATCTCACTCCACCTCCTTCAATTTTCATAAGCTTAGAAAGTGACATAATTTGGAACCCTCCTGAGTCTGTCAATATTGGCCTATCCCACTTCATAAAGTCATTTAAGCCACCAAATTTATCAAGTATTTCTGTTCCAGGTCTCAAATAAAGATGATAGGTATTGCCAAGTATGATATCAAAACCAATCTTTTTTAGTGTATCCACAGAAATAGCTTTTACTGTCCCTTGGGTCCCAACAGGCATGAATACTGGTGTTTCAACTGTTCCATGAGCAAGACTTAAACGACCACATCTGGCGTATCTATCTTTTGCTGTTATTTTAAACACTCAGATCACCATAAATAAAACAAGCATCCCCATAAGAATAAAATCTATAATTATTATCCATGGCGGATGCATAAGCTTTTTGCATATCATCTATCCCGTAATATGCACAAACTAAAACAAATAGAGACGATTTCGGTAAGTGAAAATTTGTTATCATAGCATCCGCAGCTCTAAACTTATGCCCCGGCTTAATATAGATGTCTGTTTCACCCTTGTATTCACTAAATTTACCTGTATCATTCACAGCAGACTCCAATATTCTCATGCTTGTTGTTCCAATGGCTATAATGTTGCCTCCAGCAGCCCTTGTTTGATTCAATAAATCGGCCGCCTGAGAATTTAAATGGCACCACTCTGAATGAATTTTATGATCTAAAATATTATCTGTTTTAATTGGTGAGAATGTACCCGATCCAACATGCAATAAAACATTGCAAATACGGATGCCTTTCGCCTGAATGTTATGTAATAATTTTTCGGTAAAATGCAGTCCAGCTGTCGGAGCCGCTGCAGACCCTGCATGCTTAGCATAAACTGTTTGATAAGAGTCTTTATCTTCATCTTTCAGCTCACGTTGTGCTGTAATGTAAGGTGGGAGTGGTAATTTTCCATTGCTCTCTATCCAGGCCATCATATCCATATTTTGATTGAACCTTATTTTAACATGCTCATCTTCAAATCCAACAACATCAGCTGACACTTTATCTTCGTCAGAAAATATCAATTTGTCCATTATTTTTAGTCGTCTCTTAGGCTTTGCTAATATTACCCAATCACCATCATCTAATTGTCTTATGATGTTTAATCTTATATTTGAAGTGTTACCTTTTCTCCATCTCTTTATCTCAAAATAGGTTGGAGTGACTTTGGTATCATTTATAACAATTACATCTTTTGGACTCAGAAGATCGGGAAGGTTATAAAAATATTTATGAGTGATTTTTCTGGATGAGTCTAAGATCATTAGCTTGGAATGATCTCTCGGGTTTGCCGGTGCGAGAGCTATCTTACTCTTGTCCAGCTGGAAGTCAAATAACCCAATTTTCACAATACTGCGTTACTCTATTACTGTCACTTTGATCATGGAGTCAGGATTTGTCGGTGGTTCACCTCGAGCTATCTTATCAACATTTTCCATTCCTTCTATAACAGTACCCCAAACGGTGTATTGTTGATTGAGAAAAGGCGCAGGCTGGAAGCAAATAAAAAACTGACTATTCGCACTGTTGGGGTTACTTGACCTTGCCATTCCAACGGTGCCTCTATCAAATGGTTTGTTAGAAAATTCAGCTTTTAGATTCGGATAATCAGACCCGCCCATACCAGTCCCGGTTGGATCCCCTGTTTGTGCCATAAAACCATCTATGACCCGATGAAATATTATTCCATCATAAAAACCATCTCTGGCTAATGTCTTTATTTGTTCAACATGTAGTGGCGCAATATCACTATGTAATTCAATTATTACATCACCATGCGATAGTTCAATTAATAATTTTTCTTTTGTATTTTCGGCCATTGAGACTCCAGTAAATATAATTAAGGTTATTAATATCAGAAATTTCTTTATAAACATAATTTTATTTGGTAATGGAATTGATGTTCTTTATCAAGTATTTATTTACATTATCTGGCACTAAAGACTCAATTGAACCACCAAGTTTATAAATTTGCCGCACTAAGCTTGATGAAATATGATTTAGATCATTATCTGTCGGTATGAATAATGTCTCAATATTGGGTTCGATTATCCTGTTTGTATTATACATTCGTAATTCGTAATTGAGATCCGATGTATCTCTTATGCCACGTATAATTATATTACATTGATTATCCTTTGCTGCCTGTACTAAAAGGCTGTCAAAAATAATTACATCAATTTGTGTATTTGGCACCTTCATAGATTTAATTGACTCATTTAACAAAGACTCTCTTGTGTGAATATCTATTAGAGAGTTTTTTTCGTGATGCTGACCAATCCCAATTATTATATGTTCTGAAACCGCTGATGCTTTTTCAATAATATTCTTATGCCCAAACGTAAAAGGATCAAAAGATCCAGGGAAAAAACATCTATTCATTGTCGGCTCCATCGTCTTCGTCTGATTCAAGATCGCCTAAGCGCTCCACTGAAACAACCTGCTCTTGGTCGTCGACATCAAATATCTTGACGCCCTGGGTTGATCTCGAGGCAATTCTGATATCGTCCACAGGGCATCTTATTAATTTTCCATTATTTGTCACAAGAATAATTTGATTTGTGGAGTCAACCGGGAATGAATCTGCAATATTCCCATTTCGATCATTTACAACCATAGCAATAATGCCTTTGCCCCCTCTCCCGGTGACTCTGTATTCAAATGTTGATGTTCTCTTCCCATAACCATTATTGGATATAGACAAAACAAACTGCTCAGATGCGCCCATTTCAGCATACTTTTCATCAGATAGAATTGCTGGAGTTATATTTTCGACGTTTTCCTCATTTTCTTCATTTTCAGAGTCTATGTCACCTCGAACAGCCCTACTCATTTTCAGGTATGCAGCCCTTTCTTCAGTTGTGGCGCTCATAGATTTAATAATTGCAGATGATATGACCCTATCATCTTGCGCGAGTCTGATTCCCCTCACGCCAGTTGATGACCTGCCAACAAATAGTCTTACATCTGAAGCTCGAAACCTAATACATTGACCTTTGAGGGTGGTTATTAATAAATCGTCATCGTCCGTACACGTTTCAACCGTTTTTATTTGATCGTTGTCATGTAATTTCATTGCTATTTTACCATTTGCCCGAACATCTACAAAATCGCTTAGCTTATTCTTCCTGACATTCCCCTTCTCAGTTGTGAACATTATATATAAATTTTCCCATTCCCTTTCATTTTCGGGTAACGGCATTATTGTGGTGATGTTCTCACCTTCACTCAAAGGTAACAAATTTATCATTGCCTTTCCCTTTGATTGCGGTGTGCCTTGAGGCAGTTTCCAGACCTTCATTTTGTATACAATACCCGTTGAAGAAAAGAAAAGTATTGGGGTATGTGTATTTTCAACAAAGATTTGCGTGACAAAATCCTCATCTCTCGTACTCATACCCGCACGACCCTTTCCACCTCTTCGCTGACTCCTGTAGGTCGATAATGGGACTCTTTTTATATATCCTTTGTGACTGACAGTAACAACGACGTCCTGCTTTGGAATAAGATCCTCATCATCCACATCCAACTCAAGATCTGTTATTTCCGTTCTCCTTGGGACTCCAAATGACTCTTTTGCCTCTAAAAGTTCCTTCTCGATCAAGGTATCTAATACCTTTCTGTTTGTAAGTATTTCAAGATATTCTTTTATTTGCTCTCCAATAGAATTTAGTTCTTTCTCAATTTCGTCTCGTCCAATTGCAGTCAGACGCTGTAATCGCAAATCTAATATTGCTTGAACTTGATCAGTTGATAACATGTATGTGCCATCTTTTGCAATCTTATGCCGAGGGTCATCAATAAGCTTTATGAGCGACTCAACATTTTTTGGTATCCATTTTTTCTTGAGCATGTAATCGCGGGCAGTCGCTGGATCAGGTGATGATCTTATAACTTTAATAATCTCATCAATATTTGCTATTGCTATTGCTAAGCCAACAAGAACATGCGCCCTGTCCCGCGATTTGTTTAGCAGATAGGTTGATCTTTTTACTACAATGTCAACACGGAATTCTAAGAAAGCGTCAATTATTTGTCTTATTGATAGCAATTCAGGCTTTCCCGAGTTCAGGCAAACCATATTGCAACCAAATGACGATTGAAGCGGTGTGTACTTATACAATTGGTTTAATATAACATCAGCTTCAGCGTCTTTTTTTAGCTCTATAACCACCCTAATGCCATGCCTGTCAGAAATGTCCCGAATATCAGAAATTCCCTCAACTCTTTTATCCCTTACAACTTCTGCAATTTTTTCAATAAGGCTAGACTTATTAACCTGATATGGTATTTCCGAAATGATAATAGAGCTTCTACTGTTTTTCTCTTCAATTTCTGCTCTACCCCTTAGTATCACAGATCCCCTACCTATTTGCTGCGCTGATCTTATTCCATTTCTTCCAATAATCAATCCTCCAGTTGGGAAATCTGGCCCTGGAATGATTTCATTGAGCTCCTCCTCTGTCGTAGATGGATTATTTAGGATTGCTACGCATCCATCAATTACTTCAGATAAGTTATGTGGTGGGATATTAGTTGCCATACCTACCGCTATACCACCAGCGCCATTTATGAGAAGATTTGGAAATTTCGAGGGCAGAACAGTGGGCTCACTCTCAGAACCATCATAATTTTCTTGATATTCTATACAATTCTTGTCGATATCATCCAGCATCAGCGTAGTTATTTTTTCAAGCCTGCACTCTGTATACCTCATTGCTGCTGGACGATCGCCATCAACAGACCCGAAATTACCCTGCCCTTCAATAAGAGGTGCCATCATCGAAAATGATTGAGCCATTCTAACAAGAGACTCATAAACGGCAGAGTCACCATGAGGGTGATACTTACCTATGACATCGCCAACTACTCGAGCAGACTTTCTGTAAGGTTTGTTAAAATCTAACCCCATCTGACTCATTGAATAAAGTATTCTTCTATGAACTGGTTTTAGTCCATCTCTAACATCTGGAATAGCCCTCGACACAATCACACTCATTGCGTAATCGAGGTACGATGAGCTCATTTCGTTTTCTATTGTAACGGGTAAAATACCTGAGCCTACATCTTTTGATTTATCGTTTTCGTTTTCTGACAATTTACTTTAAAAATCCCGAATCATTTAACTCTTAAATTTTAACAGTTTACAGAGCTTGATAGAATATTTTAATTTCAAGTTGGGCATCTTTCTGTTGAATATAAAAGTAATCTAGAATGGAATTTCATCATCGAATTCATCAGCAATCGCCTCGGTGGTTTGTGCGACTTCTGGATTTGATTGACCCAGCGGTTCAGGGCGATCATTTGGTATTGAAGGAGTTGAGTCACCTCGGCTATCCAATAAGATGAGTGTACCTCTAAAATTTTGCACAACAATTTCTGTTGTATACCTATCTTGCCCCGACTGATCCTGCCACTTTCTTGTTTGAAGATTGCCTTCAAGATAGAGTTTTGATCCTTTTTTTACATAGTCTTCAACAACTCTCAACAACACCTCATTAAATACAACTACGCGATGCCATTCTGTACTTTCCTTGCGTTCATTTGTTGATTTATCTGTCCAATTTTCTGTTGTTGCAAGGCTAAAGCTTGCAACTTTCTTCCCATTTCCCATAGTTCTAACCTCAGGGTCAGCTCCGAGATTACCAATTAATGTTACCTTATTTAAGCTACCAGCCATATCAAAACTCCTATTATTTGTAGTATAATATGAATTTCAACACTTTTATATTTAATATTAATGATTAAATTATTATATTGTTGAAACCTAAACAAAAAATGCAGAAAAGAAATCAATAAATTCATAAAAATTACTAAAGCTTCAGAACACAACCTTAAAGATATTTCCTTAGAAATACCGAAGGAAAAGTTAGTTCTTTTTACAGGACTATCTGGTTCTGGTAAGTCAAGCTTAGCATTTGATACTATTTATGCAGAGGGGCAAAGAAGGTATGTCGAAAGCCTATCTTCTTATGCAAGACAATTTCTTGAAATGATGGATAAGCCCAAAGTGGAAAGTATAGAAGGTTTGTCACCCTCAATATCAATAGAACAGAAAACAACATCTAGGAATCCCAGATCGACGGTTGGCACCGTCACAGAAATATATGATTACTTACGCGTGTTATATGCAAGGGTTGGAACGCCATACTCACCAGCAACAGGACTGCCTATTGAGGCTCAAACAGTTTCAAATATGGTTGATAGAATAATGAAATTGGAGGATGGTCAAAAAATTATTTTGCTAGCACCAATTGCTAAAGAAAAAAAAGGTGAATTCCAGACTGAATTTCAGAAAATCAGAAAAGATGGGTTTCAAAGGGTGAAAGTCGATGGAACTTTCTACACCGTTGATAAAGTTCCAAAACTAGAAAAGAATTTCAAGCATGATATTGATGTAGTTATAGATAGATTGATCAGTGGATCAATAGATCCTGTCAGGCTTGCCGACTCAATTGAAACAGCGCTGCAGTATTCGGGGTCACTTTTGATTGTGGAATTTGCCGACAGTCAAATTACTAACGAAAAAAAAATTAATCAGTCTAAAAATGACACTCATGAAAGATTAGTATTTTCAACTAAATTTGCATGTCCAGTATCAGGATTTAGCCTTGGAGAAATTGAACCAAGGCTATTCTCATTCAATAGCCCAATTGGTGCATGCAAAGGCTGCGATGGCATCGGAAATATATACTCTGCGGATCCAAAAAAAATCATTCCTGATGAGGGGCTATCAATAATTGACGGCGCGATCAAACCATGGAGAAATCTCAATAGATCTCTTGTATCTGATATATTGAAACCGCTACTTCAAGAATATGGATTTAGCTTATCATCACCATGGAAAGATATCGATAAAGAAATCAAAGATATAATTCTTTATGGCTCTAAAAAAAATATTGAATTTACAAAAAGAAGCGGTATTGATGAGCTAAATTTTCTAAAACCGTTTGACGGTATTGTACCAATGATTAATCAGGCAATAAAACAGGTTAAATCTAGGTATAAATTTCGAGAATTATTTAGATATCAATCGCTGCAGCCGTGCAGTGATTGTAATGGTAAGCGACTCAATGAAAACGCTTTATGTGTGAAAATAGACGACATTGATATTAGTATCCTCACTGCGATGTCAATTAAAGACGCAAAAGATTGGATATCAAACATTGCTGTTAAGCTCACTGATAATAAGAAGACAATTGCAACTCCGATACTCAAAGAGATTTTTGATCGGCTCAGCTTTCTGAATGAAGTAGGGCTAGATTACCTAACTCTAGCAAGGGCTTCTGGTACATTATCAGGTGGTGAAGCTCAAAGGATAAGATTGGCAAGTCAAATTGGTTCAAAACTCACCGGTGTAATTTATGTACTTGACGAGCCATCAATTGGTTTACATCAAAGGGATAATGGAAGATTACTTCATACACTATCGTCCCTCAGGGATCTTGGTAACACAGTTATAATTGTTGAACACGATGAGGAGGCAATGCGTGCTGCTGACTATATAGTAGACATAGGACCGGGGGCAGGAGTTAATGGCGGTGATATTGTTGCGAGGGGTTCCTTAAAAGACATTGAAAAAAATAACAAATCAATCACGGGTAAATATTTAAGCAAAAAACTTTTTATAGATATTCCAAAAGTAAGACGAAAAAAAACGTCAACACTGAAAATAACGAATGCTAGAGAAAATAATATAAAGGGAATTGATGCAGATTTCCCTCTCGGTTTGCTACTATGTATAACTGGTGTGTCAGGATCTGGTAAATCCACGCTTATCAATAATATATTATTTCAAGGTTTAAATTCAAAGCTCTCTCGAGCGGGCATGGTTTTTGATAATTACAGTAAAATCATTGGCGATGAATATATCGATAAAATTATTGAGATCAATCAATCACCGATCGGTCGCACACCAAGATCAAATCCAGTAACATATACAGGCACTTTTACTCCAATACGTGATTGGTTTGCTAGTCTCCCAGAATCAAAGACTAGGGGGTACAAGCCAGGTAGGTTTTCTTTCAATGTTAAAGGTGGTAGATGCGAAAATTGCGAGGGCGATGGACTTATTAAGGTTGAGATGCACTTTCTTTCCGATGTTTATGTGACTTGTGATGTTTGTGGTGGAAAAAGATATAACCGAGAAACCTTGGAAGTTAGGTATAAAGATAAAAATATATCAGATGTCTTGGATATGACTGTTTTTGAGGCAGTGGAGTTTTTCAGGGCAATCCCTGCAATTCGGGATAAACTAATAATGCTTCAAGCTGTAGGGCTTGACTACATAAAGATTGGTCAATCTGCAACAACATTATCTGGTGGCGAAGCCCAAAGAATAAAACTCTCGAAGGAATTGTCTAGAAAGCCAAAAGGTAATACCCTCTATATTTTAGATGAACCAACAACTGGCTTGCATTTTCATGATGTCCAAAAGTTAATAAAAATACTAAATGAGTTAGTAGATAAGGGAAACAGTGTCTTGGTCATCGAACATAATTTAGATGTAATCAAAAGTGCAGACTGGATTATCGATATGGGACCCGAAGGCGGGGATCACGGAGGTAAAATTATAGCAGAAGGAACGCCGGAGCATATTGCAAAACAAAAAGTGAGTCACACAGGGAAGTTTTTAAAAGAAATACTTACTAGTTGAGCTCTTCATTTTGAACTTCACTTGCCCTTCTCCAATCATAAACCCAGTCTTGAAGCTCCATAATAACCGGAGGCTCGCCATTGTCTCTAAACCATGAGTCTACAACAAACTGCTTTTTATTTTTTTTATCTCTTATTGTTGCGCTAAAGTGTGGCCAGCGTCCGTCTATTAACGCTCCCCTTGATTGTGGTACAACAACTGAATGCATAAATATTAGCTCATTGTCTTGAAAATACTTCAAATAACCTGTTGTTGATGCGGACTCATCAACGCAATCCTGCTTTTCAATATTACCAATAAATTCGTTTTCAAGGACGCCTCCCTTGTCATTCTCCGTTCCGACTATAGGCCCAACAACTGTCTCAATTGTTGCAATAGCATTAGCTATCATCTGTCTTTCCTCGTATGGTGTTCGAAAATCTCTACTTTTGAATATGTTATGTATCTTTTCACGATCACTGTCGGTGAATCTTACATGAGTTTTAAAATTGCAGTTATATCCTGAACAAACCACAACGTCCGAGTCATCATCCGCAATAATACTCATATCAGACATATAGCTATTGAGGTCCGGGTATTTAGAATTCATTGGTGAATAACTTGTAGTACAAGAAACCATTAACAACGGCAGCAAGAGGTAAAAAGCTAATAAAAAATATTTATTCATACTCATAATGTAATATAAAAGACTTAAATATTATTTAATTAAGATTCGCGATGACACAAGTTAAAATAATAGGTGGAGGGCTAGCCGGTTGTGAAGCTGCATGGCAACTAGCGGAACGGGGTATAGAAATAGATCTCTACGAAATGCGGCCTGAAAAGCGTACCCCCGCACATCAAACCGCGCAACTTGCTGAATTAGTCTGTTCAAACTCTTTTCGCTCTGATGATAAGCTCTCAAATGCGGTTGGAATATTACACGAAGAGCTCAGAATTTGTGGGTCACTCATAATGAAGGCCGCTGATGAGCATAAGGTACCAGCTGGATCAGCCCTTGCTGTAGATAGAAGCTTATTTTCTGCGGAAGTCACCAACTCTATACGTAATCATCAAAATATTAATGTTATCCAGAAAGAGGTAAAAAATATTCCAGATGATTGGGAAAATATAATTATTGCAACCGGTCCCCTCACATCCGAGGCTTTATCAGAGTTTATTCTCAAAAAAAGTTCTGATGACTCTTTGTATTTTTTTGATGCGATTGCGCCGATTATTTATACAGACTCCATAGATTTGTCAGCAGCTTGGTTTCAATCACGATATAACAAGATAGGGCCATCAGGATCTCTAAATGATTATATTAATTGCCCACTGAATGAGAAGCAGTACCTTGAATTTGTGGATCAGTTGATTGAAGCAGATCAGGCAAGCTTTAATGAGTGGGAGAAAGATACGCCATACTTTGATTCATGCCTTCCAATTGAGGTCATCGCAAGGAGTGGACCACAAACTCTTCGTCATGGGCCAATGAAACCTTTTGGCTTAAATAATCCTCATAATGATGGCAATGAACCATATGCAGTCATCCAGTTGAGGCAGGATGACATCTCTGGTCAATTATATAATATGGTGGGATTTCAAACGAAAATAAAATATGGTCATCAAACAGATATTTTTAGAAAAATCCCCGGACTATGCGATGCTAGATTTGCAAGATTGGGCGGCGTACACAGAAATACATATATTAATAGCCCAAAACTATTATCAAGTGACCTGAGTCTTATTTTCGATCAGAGGATCAAGTTTGCAGGACAGATCACAGGTGTTGAGGGATACGTTGAGTCTTCTTCCATAGGATTATTGTCGGGACTCATGATGTATAACAAGTTAAAAATGAGAGAGCAAAAACCGCCACCTAAAACAACTGCAATGGGAAGCCTGATAAGTTATATTACACGCAAGGATCATGTGAAAGATTTTCAGCCAATGAATATAAACTTTGGACTTTTTGAGAATATGGATATAAGGGATATTAGGAAGAAGCCAAAAAGAATTAGAGATATGGAGAAAAAAAATAGGATTGCTCAACGCGCAGAAAGTGATTTAGATAAATGGCTCAAGTCTTCTTTTACGTAGACTATTCCGCATTCTTTTTTGACCAATCGCGTTTAATATTCAATCCAATTAGGATCGGTGAAGCAACAAAGATTGAGGAATAAGTACCAATCAGAACTCCCCAGATCATTGCAAAAGTAAAGCCCTTAATAACCTCTCCACCAAACAAATACAGTGAAAATAGGGCGAGTAGAGTTGTTATAGAAGTCATAAGAGTTCTAGATAGTGTTAGATTTAAAGCTTGGTTGATTAGCTCTATTATCGGCATTTTTTTATACTTGCGAAGCTCTTCCCGTATTCTATCATATATTACAACCGTATCGTTGAGCGAGTACCCAACAATCGTAAGCAGGGCAGCTATAATTGATAAATTAAACTCTAACTGAAACATAGAAAATACACCGATTGTGATAATAATATCATGGACAAGAGCAAATATTGCCCCTATACCAAATTGCCATTCAAATCTAAACCAAATGTAAATTAAAACAGAAATAACAGCGGATATAACTGCAATGATACCCTTTTTAATGAGTTCGGCAGATACTTTTGGGCCAACAACCTCAATTCTCCTTACCTCATAATCCATCCCCACAACTTCAGAAATTTTAGCAATGATTGCCTGCTGAGCCCCTTCTTCATCGCTCAACTGCTCTACTCTTATAAGTAGATCAGTTTTCTTTCCAAACTCCTGCAATTGTATATTTCCGAGATCCAGCTGCCCTAAACGCGCCCGCATTTCAGAAACGTCAGCATTTCCTGAAATCTTCTGTACCTCAATTAAAGTGCCCCCATTGAAATCAATACCAAAATTTAAACCTCTTGAGAATAAAAGAAATATAGATGCAATTACAAAGATCAATGAGAGAGATACAAAAAGTTTTGTCTTTGATAGAAAGTTTATGCTTGTATCTAGTTTTACTATCTTAATTGGCTTCATAAGTAATTACCCGCTCAAATATTAATTTCTTTTGGATTTGATCTTTTTATCCACATTGCCACGAGGAACCTTGTAAGTGTGAACGCAGTAAATACTGATGTTATAATGCCTATTGCAAGCGTAATCGAAAACCCTTTTATTGGACCTGACCCCAATTGAAAAAGTATAATAGCTGCAATAAAGGTAGTGATGTTGGCGTCAAGTATCGTTGTACGAGCTCTCTTGTATCCATTGTCTATTGCATTAATTACGGACTTCTTGTTTGAAATTTCTTCTCTTATTCTTTCAAATATTAAAACATTTGCATCAACAGCCATCCCTATCGTGAGGATTATACCAGCTATTCCCGGTAAGGTTAATGTGGCTTGTAGAATTGATAATACAGCTACAATCAAGGATAGGTTTATTAATAGCGATATGTTTGAGTAAATCCCAAATCTGCCATAAGATAGAAACATATAAATTAAAACAAGTAACAGGCCCAATATTGACGCAATTTGCCCTGATTTTATTGAGTCAGCTCCTAAACCTGGGCCAACTGTTCTTTCCTCAAGTATAACGAGAGGCGCGGGTAATGCCCCGGCCCTTAGCAGAATTGCCAAATCATTTGCCTCTTGAACTGTGAAACTTCCGGATATCATGCCTGAACCACCTAATATTGGTTCATTGATGATTGGGGCAGATATCACCTCATTATCTAAGACAATTGCGAATAGCTTTCCAACATTATCTGTGGTTATTTTGCCGAATTTCCTTGAGCCCTGTCCGTCAAAGCGGAAATTCACTATTGGCTGGTTGGTTTGTGAGTCAAACCCTGGTTGGGCATCAACTAAATTTTCTCCTCCAATTATGGACCTTCTCTCAACTACATATGTATTATCATTATTTGCGTGCTTCAATTGCATTGATGAACGAGATACATTACCACCATCATAAAAAGGATCAATCAAGTGAAATGTCATCTTTGCAGTAGTTCCAAGAAGTTCTTTTAATCTTTTTGGATCATCTAACCCTGGAACCTGAATAAGGATTCTCGAGTCTCCCTGTCGCTGGATTGTAGGCTCTT
Organism: uncultured OCS116 cluster bacterium; assembly: GCA_902633855.1. GTDB lineage: Bacteria > Pseudomonadota > Alphaproteobacteria > Rhizobiales > TMED25 > TMED25. Next base: position 11,706 of record CACPHU010000007.1, on the reverse strand, counting down.
TAGTCCCAAGCTCATCTATTCTTCTTCTTATTATTTCGATTGATTGATCGACTGAACGTCTCAAAAGATCGCTTTTAGCTTCTTCAGTCATACTCACAAGAATAGAGCCGTCAATTTGCTCCATAATATCAAGTTCATCTGCTAACTGACCCGTTCCCAATTGACCTCTCACATTTTGCGATAAGGATTCAATGATATCTAAAAGATCTCCCTTAAAACCATCGTCGCTTAGCGTTATTTTTAATTGGTTATTGCTCTGTGAAATATCTGATAACAAAATTTTATTGCGTCTTAATTCAATTCTAATCTCATCGTAAAGATCATCCATTCTCTCAGAAGCACGGACAGATGATTGGACCTCCACAAGGAGATGCGAACCTCCTCTAAGGTCAAGGCCGAGATTGATTTGTTTGTGGGGAATAATTTTGGGTAGAGCGGTTAAAGTGTTTTGGCTGAGTAAATTAGGAAAGGCAAAAATAATACCTAGTAAGCAAATTAAGAGTATGCTTAGTGATTTGAATTTTGAAAAATATAGCATTTTTATCCCTGTTAGAGAGTCATTTCTTAATATCTGAAATCATCCCTCTTACAGCCTTCACTTTAACATCTTTAGCTATTTCAATTTCAACCTCTTGATCGCTTATAATTTTTGATATTTTTCCAATTAGACCGCCTTGAGTGATAACGGTATCACCTTTTTTAAGTGAGTCAATCATCTCCTTATGAGCTTTGACACGCTTTTGCTGTGGTCTTAAAATCAAGAAGTAAATGATTAAGAAAATGAGTAAAAATGGAAGTAATTGAAGAAAAATGTCACCACCACCTGGGTGCGATGCCGCGTATGCTTGGGTAATCATGGTAAATTCACTCTCTTTATGTAAAAAACTAAACTATAGACAGAAAAATATATTTCCAATAAATTTCTTTATAATATATATAGGTTAATGAAAAATTTTTAAATAATAATTTTTTATATCTGAACAAATGATAGAAAATAATAATAAATTAATAGAAGAAATATCAAAAATTAGAAAGATTCTAGAAGACAAATATACTAGAACTGAAACTAAAATTAATTGGAAAGAAGCAGATGCATTCATGTGGCAATCCGATGAAGGATGCTTTAAGCCAGTCAAGAATGTTAACTCTATTCCGCTTGAGCTACTTAAGGGAATTGATCAGAATATTGATATTCTGCTAGAAAACACAATAAAATTTTCAAAGTCATTGCCTGCTAATAATGCGCTTTTATGGGGCGCGCGAGGTATGGGAAAAAGTTCACTTATTAAAGGAATACATGGTAAGTTGTGCAAAACATCAAAAAATAAACTTATTTTAATAGAGATTCACAGAGAGGATATAAGAGATTTGCCAGATATTTTGGGTATAATCAAACAATATTGTGAGGTTAATTATATTATATTCTGTGATGATTTATCATTTGATAACGATGACACAACCTATAAATCACTTAAAACAGCCCTAGAGGGAGGCATAGAAGGCAGGCCATCAAATGTAATATTTTATGCCACATCAAATAGACGTCATCTTATGGCGCGTGAGATGATAGAAAATGAGACATCTACAGCGATAAATCCATCTGAAGCAATTGAAGAGAAAGTTTCTCTCTCTGATCGATTTGGTTTATGGATCGGATTTCATAATTGTTCACAAGATCAATATCTCTCAATGATTGATGCATACACACGACACTATGATATTCCAAATACGGAAACCTTGCATGCAGAGGCAATTGAATGGGCTGCCGGAAGAGGATCAAGATCTGGTAGGGTTGCTTGGCAGTTCATCACCTCTGTAGCGGCAAAAAATAATATAAAATTAGTCTAATTTAGAAAATCAGTTGGATTCTGCACAATTGTACCTCGCCTCAGCTCAAAGTATAATTGGGGGCTCTCTATTATCCCTGATGCACCAACTGTTCCAATAATATCACCTTTTTCTATCTTATCGCCAATTAATACATTTGATTTGTCGAGGTGCGCATATGAAGAAACCCAGTTGTTTAGATGTTTAATTATAATTAGATCTCCAAAATAATCTTCTGTGCCAACAAAGGTCACAACACCACGCTCAGAGGCCCTAATCTCTGAGCCTAATGGTGCTGAAATATAAACTCCATTATTAACTCTACCATAAAATTCAGCTCCATAATTATTGATGACTCTCCCTAAAACAGGCCATCTAAATTGAGGCATACTCGCCTTTGACTTGTCTACATCATCGAGAACATTTCCATCCCTGTCGCTTTCTTCAACTGAAACCGTATTGATTATTTTATCTGATTGTGATAATTTATTCTCTGCGATTTTTAGCTCTTGCCCGACATATATTAAACTTGGATTCACTATTTTATTTAATTCGATTAGATGTTTTGCGTTAATTCCAAATTTCATGGCAATCGATGAAATTGTATCTCCTGACTTGACATAATAGACATCGTCAACGCCAGATACACCCTCATTTTTACTACTAAATTGACTGCTTGCGGGCGAGTCTGTGTCTGTATCCAACTTTCTTTTTGCTATGTACAAGCGCATCCCATCGTTGAGCTTATATGGATATGATAAAGAGTTATAATAAGCAATATCTTCAAGAGGTACCTCAGTTGATCTCGCAATAAACTCGAGAGTCTCCCCACTCGACACAATCCAGTAATTTGAATAAGCGCCTTTAAATGTTGCTTTTTGATCCTCAGAGTATTGGTTAACTTGATTTTTTCTTTCATCATTATTTACAGTTTTAAATCTCTCGATACTTGTACTGCATGATGTAAGTAAAACTGTAAATACAGTTAATATAATATATTTAGATCGGTATTTCGAAGGCATTTATAATTTAAACTAAGCTAATTAAAAATAATGTTTAGTGTATTCATAATTAGTTAATATTATATTTCAAAAGAAGAATTCTATGGCTAAATTTTGGTCTCAAGAAATGAATATGCTGTTCGATCTGGGCCAATTGGCGTAATTGAAATAAAACCTTTCTGAATACAATCCAGATCTGTTCCATCGTGCATACCACCCTCTGCCCTCTTGAAGCCTATCCAATAGTATTTCTGCCCTCTAGGATCGATCCTTTCTTCCATTGTATGAGCGGGTATATCTCTTTTCCCTTGTGTAGTAAAACGATGGCTCAGATTATCTTCAGCTATATCTGGAAAATTGATATTTAAAACAATATTATCTGGATAGTCTAAATCTAAAACAAAATCTAATGTCCGATCCAGATTTTTTTTTGTTGCCTGAAATGCATCTAGCCCTTTATTGTGTATATTAAAAACTTGGCTCAATGCGATAGACTTAATGTTGTGTATTGCGCCCTCCATAGCGGCGCCAATTGTTCCAGAATAATTTACGTCATCAGCAAGATTCTGGCCTCTATTAACACCTGATAGAATTAGATCTGGCTTGTTATCTTTCATTAATTGCTTGATTGCAAGCATGACGCAATCTGTAGGCGTTCCAGATATAGAAAATACATTTACATCAATCTCCCTCAATCTAATAATATCTGATAATGACATCGCTTGAGATTTTCCGCTCTGCTCTCTTTCTGGGGCAATAATTGTTATATCACTTGATATTCTTTTTGCGGCATTAATTAAGAGCTCAATTCCCGGAGCATTAATGCCGTCATCGTTCGTTATCAATATTTTTTTTTGCTTCATCAATGAGTTGTTTTATTAAATTAATTTCAAATTTTTATGGTACTTAAATTATTCATATATTTTTTTAATACATCAGGGACTTGAATGCCATCAGGTGTTTGGTAATTTTCAAGAATTGCGATAAGAGCCCTACCAACAGCTACTCCTGAACCATTTAATGTATGTAGATATTTTGTATTTTTGTTACCATCTCTATATCTGGCCTTCATTCTTCTTGCCTGAAAGTCACCACAATTTGAAATACTGGATATCTCACGATAAGTCTGTTGCCCAGGCATCCAAACTTCGAGATCATATGTCTTTTGCGCAGAAAAACCCATATCACCTGATGAGAGCAGCATAACTCTGTAAGGAAGTTCGAGCAACTTAAGTATAGTTTCAGCGCATTCAAGCATCCGGTTATGCTCTTCTTCTGATAGCTCCGGTTCTGTAATTGAAACCAACTCTACTTTCTGAAATTGATGTTGACGAATCATCCCCCGTGTATCCCTTCCCGCAGCGCCAGCCTCCGCCCTAAAGCAAGATGTTAAGGCAACAAATCTTAGAGGTAAATCGGCTTTGTCTGTTATCTTCTCCCTCACAATATTTGTTAATGAAACTTCTGCTGTTGGGATTAACCATTTTCTGTTATTTTGATCTGCTAAATCATTATCGTGGACTACAACCTGAAATTGATCCTCCTCAAACTTCGGCAGTTGAGCGGTACCGAGCATCGAGCTATTATTAACAATGAGCGGTGGCGCGATTTCAGTGTAACCATTCTTAGTTGTATGAGTATCAAGCATAAACTGTCCAAGCGCTCTCTCAAGCAAAGCGAGCTGACCTCTCAAATAAACAAATCTTGAGCCTGACACTCTGGAGGCAGTTTCAAAATCCATCATACCCTCAACCGTATCTATTTCGAAGTGCTCTGCAGTTTTTGTGTCATTAACTTTACCAAATCTTTTTGCTTCAATTTCAATATTAAAACTCTCATCACTGCCGATGGGAACATCGTCAAATGGAAGATTTGGAAGTCCTAATAGAATGGCTTCAAGACGCTGACTGGTTAAAGTAATCTGATTTTCAAGTTGTGGGATTTGATCTTTTAAAGCATGGACTTTGTCTATTAATTCATTCGCTTTACCGCTGTTATCTTTTCCTTTTCGTAACCCAATTTGCTTCGATAACTCATTTCTTTCATTCTGAAGATTTTGTAGCTTTGTCATTTGTGTACGTTTTGATGAGTCCAATATTATTATCTCTTCGACATCAACTTTTACGCCCCTTCGTTTCTGCAGCTCAGCAAACTTTTCGGGATTTTCTCTAATTTTTTGAATATCATGCATGAAATAGAATCCTCAGACCAGCCTACTTTTTTCTCTAGCCGCAAGAATATAAGATACAAATAAAGGATGCGGATTAAAAGGTCTAGATTTTAATTCAGGATGAAATTGTACAGCGACAAACCATGGATGATCAGGTAGTTCTATAATTTCTGGTAATTTGCCATCTGGTGATAGACCAGAGAATACAACACCCTGATTTTCAAGATGCTTTTTATAATCAATGTTGACTTCCCAACGATGCCTATGTCTTTCATTTATTTTATTTGCTTTATATATCTCATTGACTTTTGAGCCTTTTTTTAGTACTGCGTCATACGCCCCTAATCTCATGGTCCCTCCAAGATCAGTATTTTCATCTCTTTTTTGTGTGGTTTTTCCTTTTTTCCATTGCTTCATAAGATCAACAACAGGATGATCTGTATCTCCGAACTCTGTCGTGTTTGCTCCAGGGAGTTTTAGTAGTGATCTTGACATCTCTACAATGGCCATTTGCATTCCGAAACAAATGCCTAAGTATGGAACCTTTTTCTCACGTGCAAATCTAATTGCATTAATTTTACCCTCACTACCACGTTGACCAAACCCACCTGGAACCAAAATTGCATCTGTACTATCTAGATAATCAATTGGTGGTGAGCTCTCCAGTAACTCAGAGTCAATCCATTCAACATTAACTTTAATCTTATTTATTAATCCAGCATGGTATATCGCCTCATCCAGAGATTTGTAGGCATCTTGCAATTGAATATATTTTCCAACAATTGATACCTTTACACTCTCCTCTAAAGAGCTAGCATTTGATGAGATTTTTTTCCATTTAATGAAATTTGGTTTATTTTTTTGCTTAAGATTAAATATACTTAATACTTCGCTATCCAGGCCGTTCTGATGTAAATTCATCGGAACATCATATATATTACCAACATCTACTGCTGGAATTATTCTACTGAATGGAACATTGCAAAATGATGAGATTTTTTTTCTCTCATCTTCTGGAATGTCTCTGTCACAGCGTAATATGATAATATCCGGCTGGATACCGATTGAAGTTAATTCTTTTACTGAATGTTGTGTTGGCTTGGTCTTGAGTTCACCCGCTGCCGCAATGAATGGTAATAAAGTTAAATGAATGAATAAACAATTTTCTGGGTTCAATTCATTTCTTAATTGTCTAATTGCTTCAAAAAATGGTAAGGCCTCAATATCACCGACAGTGCCTCCAATCTCACACAAAAGAAAGTCAACGTCATCTGTGTATTGGGTAATGAATTCTTTAATCGCATCCGTTACGTGTGGAATTACCTGAACTGTACCCCCTAGATAATCTCCCTTTCTTTCTTTTTGGATAATATCCTGGTAAATCTTGCCACTGGTAATGTTATCAAATTTAGTTGCGGATACATCGGTAAAGCGCTCATAATGGCCAAGATCAAGATCTGTTTCGGCACCGTCATCGGTCACAAATACCTCACCATGCTGTATTGGATTCATAGTGCCAGGATCCACATTCAAATATGGATCAAGCTTACGAAGTTTTACCTTATATCCGTGAGACTGAAGCAGTGCACCAAGTGATGCTGAAGATAGTCCTTTTCCTAGGGAAGATACCACACCACCTGTTATAAAAATAAAACGTGCCATGGAATTATAAAATAACAAAAATTAATTAAATGTAAAATACTAAATCAAAATATCAAATGCAAAGTGCAAGCTACTCTAATATTGGAACACTGACATCATCATTTTCAGATGTTGTGATTAAACTTGATGGGTCAAGATCGTTTGTGACTCTATCGATCACAGATTGGTTATTATATGAGTTTATGATTGTTAAACTCATTGAGGTGATAAAAAAAATAGTTCCCAGGATAATAGTTATTTTTACAAGTCCGCTCGCCTGCCCTCTCCCTTTTAAGAAGCCAGATAATCCACCACCTGATCCGCCGCCCCCAATACCGAGGGCACCACCTTCAGATCGTTGTAATAAGATTACGCCAACCAAAATAATGGCCACTGCAAGATGTAGAATTAGAATTAATGAGCTCATGGTAACCTCTAATGCTTATTTACTATAATTTTAATGAATTAACAATGATTAAAAATTATTTTGATTTTATAATTTCTTTAAATTTTGAATAATCGAGAGAGCTTCCCCCAACTAGTACCCCGTTAACATTATCTACGCTTAATATCTCACCTGCATTTTCTGGGTTAACGGACCCCCCATAGAGCAGTGATGGGTTACCTTTTTTAAATATATCAGTGTCTTGTAGTATATTATTAATGTGTGCATGCATCTCATAAATATCCTCAATTGTTGCAGTATTTCCAGTACCAATAGCCCAAATCGGTTCATAGGCAATAATGGTATTATTGCGATTTGAGGTAATTGATACCGAGTCTTTTAGTTGTTTGCTTATGAAATTATAATGCTCCCCCTCAGACCTCACTTTGATATCCTCACCAATACAAATTATTGTAATAAGATTATTGTTATGGGCGCTTTGGATTTTATTGATTATATTATCCGGACCCTTCCCATGCATCGCCCTCACTTCAGAATGACCAATGATTACAAAATCAGCACCGGAGTCACGAAGCATAGACGCAGAAATTGAACCAGTAAATGCCCCAGAGTCTTCATGGTGGCAGTCTTGACCACCTATATTTAGGTTTGAATTTTTACTAGCATTGACAAAACTCGAGATTAATGTGTATGGCGGAAATAAAATGATATTGGCATCATCGTCTCTGATTAATGTAATTAATTTCTCAATATTAACCACGTCATCTCGGCGACCATTCATTTTCCAATTACCTGCGAAAGTCATTGAATCTGGGTTGAATTTCATTTATTCCCACCTTTTTCGTAAAAAATCAGACAAAATCCGTCACACAATAAAACAATAGAATTAATTTTTATATTACCTTATATTAACGGCATGAACAAACATGGAATTAATACTAGAGCGAGAAAATGCTGGATACTATCAGAAAATCAGTAACAGGACCATTTGTTAAAATTCTAATTGGTATTCTAATACTGAGCTTTGCGGTTTGGGGTATACAGGATATCTTTGGTAATTTTAAAAAAACTGTTGCTATTGAGATTGATGATTATGAAGTTAGCCTCGATCAACTTGTTACCGAATATAATAATCAACTATCAATAATTAGCTCACAACTTGATAAACAGATCTCATTGAAAGAGTCACTTGAACTGGGCATAGATGAAATAGCAATTGAAAATTTAATTAGAAAGATGGTTCTTCAAATTGAAATTAATAAACTTGGAATAGATATATCTGAAGAATTTGTTGCAGAACAGATTATTAACGATGATAACTTTAAAACTGACGGCAAGTTCAACAAGGCAAGGTATGAGCAACTCCTCTCATACGCAGGTTATAATGACGAAACTTATGTACAAAGTGAAATTAACGTTAATAAGCAAAATCAATTATTTAATATAATAGGAAATAGAACTTACATACCCAACGTACTTATTGAAATGGTTGATGAATTCAATAAGACAGAAAGAGTCATTGAGTATATTGATCTTCCAAAATCCAAGATTGTTGTAAAAACACCATCTGAAAGAGAGCTCCTTGAATTTTATGCAAAGTTTAAAAATGGATACAAAAAATCCGAGACGAGAGACTTTGCAGCACTCATATTAGACCCAGAAAATATAAAAAAGGGTATTCAAGTTACTCGATCCCAAATAAATGAATATTTTAATGCCAATTTGGATAGTTTTAATATCCCAGAGACAAGGGAACTATATCAGTTCTTCTTTAATGATGATGAAACAGCTGATAATTTCTATAATGACTCATATCAGCTTGAATTTAATGAGCTTTTAACGAAATATTCGCAAAGCAAACAGCAGAGCTATCTTGGCTCAGTTGGGAAAGATGAGATATTAGATTTTGAAGTTGCTGATGCTGCATATAATATGATTGAAGGCGGATTTGGTGCGCCAATTGATGGAATGCTCGGTATTTCAGTTCTATACCTAGAAAAAATAAATCCTGGCAAAATCCCTACAGTTGATGATGTGGCTGCCGAGATAGAGGATGAAATCCAAACTCAAGAAGCAATAGACTTAGTAGAGATGCTATATTTTGAAATTGAAGATGACCTCTTAAATGGTAGTTCTATAGAGGAAGCGTCTGCGAAACATCAAATTGAAACAAAATATTTTAAGAAAATTGATATTAACGGAAAAAATATCCAGAATGATGTGGTTGATGAAATAAATCACCAAGAACTCATCCAAAAAATATTCAGCTCAGAAATTGGAGATTTTATTGAGGTGCATGATACCGAGAGTGGTTATATATGGACAGACTTAAATTTAATAAATCCACCATATATAAAATCTTTTGCTGAGGTTAGAGATCTTGTAACCGCTGATATGCTTAAGAAAAGGAAAAATGACAAAGAAAGTGAAATCATAAAACAGCTAGAAATTGGGTTAATAAATAATCAAATTCAAGAGCTTATTGACTCATATCAAATTGAAATAAAAAGATCAGAGCCTTTTAGCAGACTCTCTCCGATTAGAGAATTTAGTGAAGACTTTAATGATAGAATTCTGAGTGCAAATATTGATGAGGTAATTATTGGTAAATCCGAGAATAATGTACTTGTTGGAAAGGTAGTGGAAATACTCCCTAATGTACAAGCAGAGCCAGAGAGGGATCAGAAATTTATAAATAATCTAGATTTGCAGATGAGGAATGATCTATTCGAGCAATACTTAGTATCACTTGAAGATAATTATACAGTCAAATTATATCAAGAAAACATTGATAGATTATTTAATACTCAGAGCCAGTAGTCTCAATGGATAAATCTGAAAAACTTTACAATGAAAAAATTGATCAAGTAATATGGAAGACAATCGTCTCAGATACTGTTACTCCTATTTCAATTTTAATGCGTTTAGAGGATCATTCAAATTGCTTTCTGCTTGAGTCCGTTGAGGGGGGTACAAAAAGAGGCAGATATTCAATCGTTGGGATGAAGCCTGATATGTGGTGGAAATCTGATGGAGATGCAGCCTACATAAAAACAAAATGGACATCTGGATACCAAAAAGAGGGTTTGGGAACTTTCGCATCTCTAAAGAATTTAATCGATTGTTCATATATTAAGCTCCCAGATCATCTACCGAGAATGTCTGCAGGTGTTTTTGGATACATCGGTTATGATAATGTGAGATTAATTGAAGATATAAACGAATTAAGTAAATCTGCTGCAGATTTCCCTGACTCACTGCTCATGAGACCATCCCTCATAATTGTTTTTGATAATTTAAAGGATGAGCTATCGGTTGTATATTCATTAAGATATAACTCCAATCAAAAATATCATGATGCGCGAGCCGAAGCTAATACTTCAATAGATTTTGTTCTCGATCTACTCAAAAAACCTTTTGATGAAACATATATTCCAACTAAACAAAAAAAAATTAACATAAGCTCAAACACAACAAAAGATGACTACCTCAAGATGGTAGAGAGAGCTAAAGATTATATTTATGAAGGAGATATCTTCCAGGTTGTACTGAGCCAACGCTTCGAGTCAAATTTTGAATTGCCCCCATTCGAATTATACCGATCATTGCGTAGAATAAATCCATCACCGTTTTTATTTTACCTCAATTTTGATGAGTTTGCAGTTATTGGTTCAAGTCCAGAAATACTTATTAGGCTTTTTAGCGATGAAATAACAGTAAGACCAATCGCGGGTACGAGACCTAGAGGGAAAGATCAGGCTGAAGATGATGTTAATAAGGACTCATTACTCTCTGATCCAAAAGAACTTGCTGAGCATTTAATGCTGCTTGATTTGGGACGAAATGATGTTGGTAAGGTATCGCAACTTGGAAGTGTAAAGGTTACAGATAAATTCTTTATAGAGTTATACAGCCATGTTATGCATATAGTTTCTAATGTGATCGGAAAACTTGATAGTAAATTCAATATGATTGATGTCCTAAAAGCTGGATTTCCTGCTGGAACCGTATCAGGGGCACCTAAAATAAGAGCAATGCAAATAATAGAAGAACTTGAGAAGGAGCGCAGGTCTATCTATGCTGGATGCGTTGGTTACTTTTCAGCAGCAGGTGATATGGATACTTGTATAACATTGAGAACCGCTATAATTAAGGGTAATTCAATGTATGTTCAAGCGGGTGCTGGGATCGTTGCGGACTCTAATCCGGAAAGTGAATACCAAGAATGCAAATCAAAGGCCTCCGCCCTATTCAATGCAGCACAAGATGCCCTCGATATCAACAGTAGTAGGGCAGAAAAATGATATTAATTATTGATAATTATGATAGCTTTACATTTAACATTGTGCAATACATTGGTAGCCTAGGCATGCAGTCGTCTGTAGTTCGTAACGATCAAATATCCATTGATCAGATACCGAGTAATACAAGTCACATAATAATATCCCCTGGACCATGCACACCCAGTCAAGCAGGAATTTCTGTTGATGTTGTGAAATCTTTTTCAAAGAAATTGCCAATTTTAGGAATTTGTTTGGGTCATCAATCGATCGGACAAGCCTTTGGATCGGAAATTATTAAAGCTGAACACTTAATGCATGGCAAAACAGCAATAATTACACACACAGAGTGTCCAATTTTTAAGGATATTCCAGTGAAAT
>CACPHU010000006.1 GCA_902633855.1 uncultured OCS116 cluster bacterium | reverse complement strand
CAGCTGCTCAACATCCAGTATTAGAAACAAACGATGAAAAAAAATATTTACACGGTCGATGCATAGCAAACTTTGAGAAAGTTATCGAACTCGCCCCTTATACCATTGAAAGAGTGGAAGTACCATTCGAGGATATGCAACTACAATGTAATTTTTTCTTGTGTCCAGGAGTTGATGTCGCACCAACAATGATTTTTATTCCAGGATGTGACATGACTAAAGAGATGTGGCCAGATCCAAAAGTAGTTGAAGCACACGCACGTGGTATGCATTTACTTGTTATTGATGGACCAGGGCAAGGTATGAGCAATATCCGAAATCAAAAATTAACTCATGGTAATTATGAGAGAGCAGTTCTCAAAATCGTTGATTGGCTTGAAACAAGACCTGAGGTCGATAAAGATAAAATAGGCATCTTCGCAGTCTCAATGGGATCGCATTGGGGTCTCGAAGTTGCAGCATCGGGAGATCCAAGAATAAAAGGCGTTGTTGGGCCCTGGGCTTCTTACCTCGATAAGTATTACATATTAGATACATTTTCACCGAGATATAAACAATTATTTGGATACTTAACTGGAGCAAAAAGTGAAGAAGAGCTCGACAAAATTGTTGCACAAATGACAGTCGAAGGAAGAGAGAAAGACATTAAGTGTCCAATTCTACTAACTGTTGGTGAATATGACTCAAGAAGTCCTGTCGAGCTTGTTTATAATTTCTACGAGAAGGTAAAATCCCCTAAAGAGTTGTGGGTCTACGAGGATACATACCATCAAGCGGTTATGTTCAAGGGTACCGGACAAGATAGACATGACTGTCATATGATGTGCATGGATTGGTTAGTCGATGTATTTAACGGTAAGATAAAAGCGGGGCATGACAAGAAAATGTTCCTCCGCACTAATGGGAGCGGTCCTAATAGCAAGCAAGGTGAAAATAAAGATGCTCTTCACTGGTGGGAGTAGATATTCTGCACGATGCTATAAAAAAAAGAGCTGTTTAATAATGCAAATACGTCAATTAGGAGATAATGCAAGATGACTCAACATGATATTGAATTAAGACCATATGGACCAACTGCAGGCCGAGAACACCCAACAGGACCGGCAAAAAGACCAAAAACCTTAACTGTTGATCTTCACAATCACATGCGAACTCCGGAGTCAGATGCTTTGGTAAAACCTCATCTACCCCAGGACTTTCATCCTTCAGTTGGTGTTGCAAGTGATTTAACAAAACAAGTAAATAAAAAACAATCTGAAGATCGTGAAATACCATTTACTGATATCAATGTTAGACTTGAGCAGATGGATAAATCATTGCTGGATGTATCAGCACTATCTTGTTCACCACAACAATTTTTTTATATGGTTGATAAAAATCTTTGTGCTGAGTCTGCCGAAATAATAAATGATAATATTGCTGCAACCGCAAAAACAAATCCTAAGAGACTCGTTGGTCTTGGAACTGTGCCGTTACAAGATACTGAACTTGCAATTAAAGAATTAGATAGATGCGTCAATGAACTTGATTTCAGAGGTATACAAATTGGGGCACGAGTAGGAAAAGAAGAACTATCAGCGGAGAGACTGGAGCCTTTTTGGAAGAGGTGTGAGGAGCATGATATTCTAATATTTATTCATCCATCATCATTCTACAGCGATCGCTTCGGTGAGCATTACATGCTAAATGTAATTGGAAATCCTCTTGATACAACAGTTGCTATCCATTACTTGATATTTGATGGCGTTATGGAAAGATACCCAAATATCAAATTTTATCTATCACATGGTGGGGCATTTCCAGCTAGCTATGCGGCCCGCATGGATCATGTATACGGTGCAAGAATTGACGGTCGACAAAAAATTTATAAAAAACCATCTACTTACTTAGAAAAGTTCTACTTTGACACGCTTGTTTTTTCAGTCGACCAATTAGAATTTTTAATAAAAAAATATGGCGCTGACCATGTTGCGATCGGGACAGACTATCCGGCTGATATGGCAGAACATGACCCAGTCGAACACGTATACCAGGTTGAAAGTATAACAGAAGAGGAACGAGAGAAAATTTGTGGATTGAATGCCTTAAGGCTACTTAATCTGTCAGAATCAGATTTTAAGTAAAAATACAGAAAATTCTCTCTTTAAATTAAATGCTTAAAGATAACCTAAACGAAATATCAGTGATATCAAATAAAGATGCAAACGAGCGTGCTTTATCTCTTATCCCCAAGATTAGAGACATTAAAGGTAATATCAAATCATCTGACACTAATGTTTCCCCAGATATCATAGACTTACTCCACCAAGAAGGCTTATTTAGATACTTTCAGCCAAGGCAATGGGGTGGTTGGGAGCTGGATTTTGAAGCCTGGTTCGATATTCCTGAAATAATTTCTCGAGCAGATTGCTCAACTGGCTGGATCGTTGCTAATATGGCCTCACATCACCGGACTCTTGCGGTATTTGATGAGAGAATTCAAAGAGAAATCTGGGATGATAATCCCAATGCTTTAATCGCTGCAGGAAATATCTATCAACAAGGAAGCGCAAAGAAAGTAGAAGATGGTGTAATCCTTACTGGATTGTGGAATTTTTGCTCTGGGATTGAGATTTCAGATTGGTCTTTTTTCGCATTCATGCTAGATGACAATGGAACAAAAGATTGGCACCAGTGTATCCTTCATAAAAGTGAATATGAAATCTTAAATGATTGGGATACGTACGGTATGAAGCAAACTGGTAGCTGTTCAGTTAAAATTAATGAATTATTTGTACCCGAGTATAAGTTACAATCATTTTCTGTAAACCGAGATGGCCATTCATTCAAAGGTGTAGACCTAAATAAGAATTTAATGTATCAAATTCCAACAGCGTCCATTGGTGGGCACGGACTTGCCGGGTGTGCAATCGGCGGTGCCCAGTTATGCCTTAATTTACTTCTAGAATGGATCGAAAAAAGATCAACTAGTACCTCAAATATGAAAATGTCAGATATCCCAACTATACATAACAGGTTGGGAGAAATTGCGTCCAGAATAGACGCTGCGAGACTTATATTAAGAAATGACTGTATTGAAGTTGAAAGACAAATGCACGAGAATGGACAAATTTCAACAAATAATAAACTAAAATATAAGAGAAATGCAGCTTATGCAGTCAAAATAACTCTGGAGTCTATATCTATTATGCAGCAAGTGTGTGGAGCAAATGGTATATACAATGGATCTCCGATAACAAGTGCACTAATGGATGTCCAGGCTTGCTCATCTCATATCCATTTCAACCAAGATATGCAGTTTTCACAGTGGGGTAGAAATCTACTAAAAAATGATTTCCAAAGCCTAACCTTATAGAATGGCAGCACATGCAATTACCATTTGATCAATCTAAATTAGATAAATTACTGGATGATCATGGTATTGATTTCTTAATTATAAATGATAAGAATACAGCCCAATATTTACTAGGTGGGTATAAATTTTTTTTCTTTGCGCAAAAAGACTCAATTGGTATCAGTCGTTATTTACCAACTATTGGATATCCAAAAGGTAGACCTGAAAGGGCATTCTACATTGGACACATGTTAGAGGGTCAACAGCAAGAAGTTGAGCCATTATGGATTCAAGATATAAAGAATATACAATGGAATACCAGTCAAGCAGGACATGAAGCGGCAAAGAAAGTGATTGAACTTGGGTATTCGAAAAAGAGAATTGGAATTGAGCTCTGTAACACACCAACAGATACATATATTGCTCTTAAGAAAAATCTTCCTGATGCTGAATTTGTTGATGTGCTTGTTTTGATGCAAGAGCTCCGTTCGGTCAAAACAGACCAAGAGCTTGAGTTGTTAAAAAAGGCTTCAGATAATATTACCGCTTCCATGAAAAAAGTCATGACAGTGACAAAGCCCGGTGCAAATACGCATTCAATTGCTCAAGCGTTAAAAGAAGAAGAAACAAAATTAGGTATGAATTTTGAATACTGCCTAGTCGCTGCAGGAAAATCATATAACCGTACCCCTTCAAAAAAACTTTCTTGGAATAAGGGTGAAATTCTATCGCTCGACTCAGGTGCAAATCTAAAAGGTTACCTTGGTGACTTATGTCGAATGGCGGTGATGGGTAAACCTTCGAGCAAGATGTGTGACTTACTATCACAAGTCCGTGCAATTAATGACGCCCCTCGTTCTGTGATTAAAGCTGGAATAACAGGTAATGAAATAATAGAAGCAGCACATCACGAGATATCAAAGTGTGATAAAACTCTAAATTTTAAATTTGTCGCTCATGGAATGGGCATGATCCAACATGAAGCGCCCCACATGTATGATAAGGGTGTCATACCATACCCTGCCCCTTACAAAGAGAAATCTCTCGAGTCAGGAATGGTATTGTCTATTGAAACCGATCTGAAATATGATGATGTCGGGTTTGTTAAACTAGAAGATACTGTGGTAGTCAAAAATGATGGATTTGAGGCCTACGGAGATGACATCCGCGATTGGGTTTGCAATGAGAACGCCTAAGTTTCCTTATTAGTTTTTGCATAATATTTACCACAGAATAAGTACAAAATACATTTATTCGTTTAACTACTTGCAAATCATTCTTAATTGCATTATTATCTTTAGATGTATAAGATAAAGTTATTTTGTAAATTATTTACACTCATAATTTGTGTGATGTGCGCGCATTGGTCCTCCGCATACGCAAATGAAAAACCAAATATTGTTGTCACCACAGGTATGATAGCTGACGCCGTATCAAATATTGCAGAAGACCATGTTAATATTAAAGTCCTTATGGGCTCTGGTGTTGATCCACACGCCTATAGACAAACAAGATCAGATATTGTGTCTCTAGCAAATGCTGATTTAGTTTTATGGAATGGTCTTTATCTTGAAGCGCAAATGGAAGAGTTTCTTATAGAACTCGGTAATGAAAGGCCTGTCATCGCTGTTGCTGAGAATGTACCACATAATTTGCTCATAGGTTCAGATGAATATGTTGATCGTTTCGATCCACATCTTTGGATGAATCCGAATATTTGGTCTTATATCGTCTTAAATGTGAGAGACGCTCTTATTGAAATTTTACCAGATGCGAAAACTAAACTTAGCGATAATGCAGAAATTTATATGAAAGAAATTGAGCAGCTTGAAAATTATGCAAATAACGTTCTTACGTCCGTCCCACAAAAAAACCGTATACTACTGACCTCACATGACGCATTTAATTACTTTGGACAAGCTTACGGCTATGATGTTATTGGTATTCAGGGTATTTCAACAGAGTCTGAGGCTGGTTTGAAGCGCATTTCGGAACTTGTGGATTTAATTATAGAAAAGAATATACAGGCTGTCTTTATTGAAACATCAGTAAGTGACCGTAATATTAGAGCGTTAGTGGAAGGTACCAGAGCTAGGGGATATAAGGTCAGTATTGGGGGTGAGCTATTTTCTGATGCGATGGGTGAACCTGGTAGTTATGAAGGAACATATATCGGTATGATTGACTCAAACTCTACAAAAATTGCAATTGCCCTCGGCGGTGATGCACCACATGCTGGTATGTTAAATAAGCTCAAATAAAAATGTTAGAACTGAATATTTAAAATTTCCAGCATGATTAATACTACGAACACATCTGAGATAACCCCGTCCAAGCCAGCATTGAAAATACAGGGTTTAACCGTCTCTTATGGAGATAAGACTGCCATATTCTCAGTTGATGCAAATTTCCCTACTGCCTCTATGTCGGCCATAATTGGACCGAATGGCGCCGGAAAATCAACGCTTCTTAAAGCAGTAATTGGAGTGCAACCAATTCTTGCTGGGCAAGTACATATTTTCGATAATCCAATAAAAAATAACCTGCAAAAAATTGCATATGTACCTCAAAGAGTAAGTGTTGATTGGGATTTTCCAACAAATGTAATCGATGTCGTACAAATGGGCCTCTATCGACAGGGTGGATTACTTGGAAGAATGAAAGGGGAGCAAACTTCCATTGCAATGGATTGCCTAGATCGGGTTGGTATGGCTGACATGTGGCAGCAGCAGATTGGACAATTATCAGGTGGCCAGCAACAAAGGGTATTTTTAGCGAGAGCTCTTGCGCAAGACGCCGAAATATATCTTTTGGATGAACCATTTTCTGGTGTTGATGCGGCAACTGAAAGAGCAATTATTGACGTCTTAAAATCATTAAAATCAAAAAATAAATCTATAATTGCAGTTCATCATGACTTAGCAACAGTTCGCGATTATTTTGACTACGTACTCATGATCAATATAAAAAATATTGCAGAAGGATTGATTGATGAAACTTTTACCAACGAAAATTTACAATCGACATATGGTGGAAAACTTGAACTAACTCATGCAGAGGAGTTATCTGCTCCCAGAGATCGTCCTACTAAATGAATACTTTTGTACAAGCAATGCTATTTCAAGCGGGTTACAATGTTGCCCTCGTTACCGTTGGAGCTATACTTTTAGGTATCGCCGCAGGTTCGGCTGGAACATTCCTTTTTCTGCGAAAGCGTGCACTTGTTTCAGATGCAATAGCCCACGCAACCTTGCCCGGTATTGGAGTTGCTTTCATTATAATGATTTGGCTTGGAGGAGATGGTCGCAGCATATTGGGATTATTATGTGGTTCAGCAATAACAGCGCTTATAGGTCTATTCATAATAGAGTGGATTCCTCGACGTACACGCTTACCTGAGGATGCAGCGATTGGCAGCGTACTAGGTGTATTTTTTGGTGCCGGTATCGTTCTTCTTACAGTTATTCAGACAATGAGCAGTGGTAGACAAGCAGGGCTAGAAAGTTTTCTCCTTGGTTCAACAGCTGGAATGTTATTTCAAGATGCAATTGTAATTGCTATTGGAGGATTTTTTAGTATTTTAGGAATCTGGATCGCGCGCCGCCCCTTAACAATTGTTTCCTTTGACAAAGATTACGCAATATCTGTGGGCTATGATGTTCGACAAATTGACCTTTTAATGATGGGGCTTGTTCTAGGAGTGACCGTTATTGGAATGAAACTTGTTGGTTTAATTTTAATTGTCGCAATGCTAATAATACCAGCAGTAACAGCGCGCTTCTGGAGTAATCGTACGGATGAAGTCGTTGTGATTGCAGGATTTTTAGGTGGTCTATCGGGGTATATTGGGGCAGTTCTATCTGCTTCAGCGCCATCGCTGCCAACAGGCCCAATTATTGTAATGATTGCAATAGTCCTATTTGTGCTATCACTTTTTCTTGCACCAAACAGTGGAGTATTCTCAACATTCATAGAGCGTCGAAAAACTAAATCTAATATCCACCGTCGTCAAGGATTACTCACAATTGCAAAAGGTGAGAATGTTGTTAGCTCATTTACTCGAAAATTATTGGCAAATGAGGGCCTCTCAAGATCGGATGGCTTGACCGATAAAGGTAAAAAATTAGTAACAAAAATCCTTATTGATGAAAATAGGTGGATTGCAGCCAAAGAAGTATATCCAGATAAAGATATGAACATAAATTATGGCATCAAACTAATTGAAGAAACACTCACAAAAGAAGAGCTTTTGAAAGTTGATCAATATATCAAATCTCACAAATTTAAGAGTATAACGTATGATTAATGAATTTATTCAATTTTCTTTGACGCCAATCTTAATTGGTATTCTGGCAGGAATAAGTTGTGCGGTCCCAGGCAACTTTCTTATACTAAAACGCCAAGCACTAATTGGTGATGCAATCAGTCATGTTGTGCTCCCCGGTATTGTTGTTGCTTTCATTTTCACAGGAGTTATTTCCACAATACCAATGTTGTTGGGCGCTGCAGGAGCGGCATTAGTCGCTGTCATACTTATAGAAATTATTAAACGATTAGGAAAAATTGAGCCTGGTGCCGCAATGGGGGTTGTATTCACAGGTATGTTTGCGCTAGGGGTATTAATTTTGGAACAAACAGATACGAGCAAAGTACACCTCGATGTTGAACATGCATTAATGGGAAACTTAGAGTCCCTGATTTGGTTAAAAGCACAAGGATGGCAATCATTGTTTGATCTTGACGTATTGAAAACGCTACCCGATGAATTATTTCGTATTATTTTTGTTTGTGGATTTATTCTCTCTCTGACAGTGATATTCTGGCGATGGTTAAAAATTGTAACGTTTGATGAAGAATATGCGAGAACTATTGGTATTCATTCCTCAATAATTAACTTTTCACTAGTTATCATAACCGCAATCGCTGCTGTTGCAGCATTTGAGTCAGTGGGCTCTATCATTGTGATTGCTATGTTTATTTGCCCACCAGCAGCAGCACGACTAATGACAAATAAGCTAGGTATTCAGGTTATTTGGTCAATAGTTTTTGCAATATTAGCAGCAATTTTTGGCTATATAATCGCAGGATATGGTCCACTTTGGTTTGGTAGTAAAAATTCTGTTAGTGCCGCTGGTATGATTGCGGTCGTCTCAGGAATTATACTCCTGCTTACTTGCATGTACGGACCTTGTCGTGAGTCAGTTGGTCAAAAGAAAGATTAGAGCTATCACCCCGTAGTATCAGTCTACGCTAATCCAATTACTGTCATTTTCAGCTGATTTAACCATAGCCTCAAAAGCAGCAACACAATCTATTGCTTCATCAGTGGTGACAGGGAATGGCGCTTTCCCTTCAATATCATCAGCAAATGCCTCTAATGTTAAACCAACTATATTAGCATTTGGATAATTAATAATTGTCTCTGTATTATCCAGTGTTTTCTTGATTAGCCTTGTCTCCGCATCCATCAGTAAATACCCCTTTGATCCATAGACATGCAGTCTCCAGATATCAGCTGTTACGTAAATTGTTCCAAGATATCCTGATATTCCACTTTTGAATTTCATTAGCATCGAGGTTGTATCATCTAGGTCAATATCAAGGACTCTCCTCTCACTTATACATGATATTTTCTCAACTGCTCCAGCTATACTTATCATTGCGTCCATAACATGCGTTCCACGCGCAGCCATTGCCCCTCCTGGACTTTCACTTTTTGAGGCTCTCCACATACCCTCTTTAAGTTTGTACGCGCTTGGGCCAGATTGCTCTCCTTCAATGTGGAGCACATCACCTATCTCGCCATCACTGATCATTTTAAGTAAATCAATATACGCAGGCTGGAACCTTCTACTAAAGCCTATACCTAATTTCAGTTTTTTATCTTCTAGTGCCTTAACACACATAATTGCATCCGATTTTGTAAGTGTCATCGGTTTTTCAACAAATACATGTTTATTATGATTTGCAGCTGCTATAATTTGTTCGGTATGCGTCGTATGCGGCGTCGTCAAAATTACCGCATCAATATTCTCATCTTTGAGAGCATCTTCATAAGTTTGATAGATTATTAAATCATTTTTCTCTAAGTAAGCTGAATGTTGGTCACTATTCTTTGAACATGCACCAATAATTTTAATTTTTTCACTTTTGTCTTTGACTGACTCAATGGAATGTTTCCCCCACCATCCAAGACCGACCATTGCTGTATTAATCATATTATTATCCTTTCCTCTCTGCTATATTTATAACAGTTTAAAAAATTTATTGTAATAGATTATTTATAATGTTCCAAAAATATAAATGGAAAAAAAGACTACTAATTTCCTATTTCCACGACGATGAATTTCAGTCCTTAATGAAAGAGGAAATTAATCGCTTTTTTATAAATAACAATCAAGCAATTGAGGAGAGACAGCTAAAACACATTGCCATTACGCAAGATGATTTCGATATAAATCAAATACCGTTAATAAATAAGGATACTTTTGGCCTTTATCTTGTAGGTCTTGATGGCACACTTAAGAGATACTCAAAAGACTTAAAACTATTGGAGAGCTTGTTTGATGTTATAGACAGCATGCCAATGAGAAAAATGGGTATGAAAAAATAATGCCAATGCTCCAAAAAAAACAAATTTTATATTTTATTCGTGATGTAATCACAGTTTATGCGCTGTATTATACAGTAACAAATCACCTAGTTGATATTAGCAATAAGCAGTTTAGATATGCAATAATAATTGTAATAACACTTTCATTGATCTATTGCACTTTTAAGTGTTTCTCGGCACTTATTATTATAATTTTGAGGCTAATTACAATTAATAATTACTTTCTTAGTTATAAAAAAAATACTCAATATTCAAAGCAAATCCCTACAGCAATTTTAAGTTTTTTTATATATTTATACCTCATATCGCTTAACATCGATGC
The DNA here is from genome assembly GCA_902633855.1 of uncultured OCS116 cluster bacterium. Taxonomy (GTDB): domain Bacteria; phylum Pseudomonadota; class Alphaproteobacteria; order Rhizobiales; family TMED25; genus TMED25. The sequence goes on along the minus strand of CACPHU010000006.1, from coordinate 65,687 downwards.
TTTAGAGGTGTTTAATAAAATTGATTTTTACCTCTTGGTATTTAAAGCAGTAACATTTTAATAGCAAAAACAACACAACAGGTATCTTTAAATTGCATAAAGTTTTAGAATACAATCAATTTGTAACTATGCTAATATAACCGTTAAAAAATAAAACAATAATCAATTATTTTTTGGGTTCCAAATTATGAGCGAAACTATTCTTAATGTTCAAAATATAGTAAAAAGGTTTGGTGGCCTTGTAGCATTAAATGATTGCACAATTGATATAAAGAAAGGTTCAATTACAGGAATTATAGGCCCAAACGGATCAGGCAAGAGCACACTTTTCAATGTTATTACTGGTCAACTAAAACCTGAGTCAGGGGCAGTTTTCTATCATGGTCAAAATATAACTGGTTTGGAGCCCTATCAACTTTTTGAACTGGGTATGCTTCGAACATTTCAAATTGCACACGAATTTACAAATATGACAGTTATAGAAAATCTCATGGTGGTGCCCGGTAAACAAGCAGGTGAAAATCTGCTCTACTCATTAGTCAACAGGAGGAGGATTCAGGAAGAAGACGAAGTAATCAAACAAAAAGCGAATGAAGTCTTAGAGTTTCTTAAAATTGATCACTTGAGAAATGAATTAGCTGGGAACTTGTCTGGGGGACAAAAAAAATTATTAGAATTAGCACGAACAATGATGGTAGATGCGAAGATAGTGTTTCTTGATGAGGTTGGGGCGGGTGTTCACAAAACACTTTTGAAAGATATTGCAGACTCAATTGAGAGGTTAAACAAAGAAAAAGGCTATACATTCTGCATGATAGAGCACGACTTTGAACTAATTAGTAGACTGTGCGATCCTATAATTGTATTAGCAGAAGGATCTGTACTATTTAAAGGAACATCACGTGAAATCAAGAGTAATGATGAAGTTATTGAGTCATACTTAGGCAGGGGTGCAAAAAAATGATGTATTTTTCTGCGAAAAATCTAACAGGGGGTTACGGTGGTGTCAATATCATAGAAGGATGTTGCTTTGAAGTTAATCAGGGTGAGATTGTATCAATATTAGGACCAAATGGCGCAGGAAAATCCACTGCAATGAAAGCCATGCTCGGAATACTTGATTTAAAGTATGGTGAAGTGATGCTTGATGGACAAGATATTACAAGACTAAAAACGCAAGATCGAATAAAGGCAGGAATTTCATTTGTCCCTCAAACGAATAATATTTTTACTGAATTAACTGTAAAAGAGAACCTAGAGATGGGGGCATTCTTAAATGATGGTGATATCAGCAGTCGTATTTCAGAAATGTACGACTTGTTCCCTATTATAAAGGAAAAGCAAGATCAGTTAGCAGGAGAGCTCTCCGGCGGTCAACGTCAGCAAGTTGCACTTGCAAGAGCTCTAATGACTAATCCTAAGGTTTTAATGCTAGATGAACCGACTGCTGGAGTATCTCCAGTCGTGATGGATGAAATATTTGAACATATTTTAAATATTAAAAAACAAAATATAGCAGTACTTATGGTCGAACAAAATGCTAGACAGGCATTGGGCATATCAGATCGAGGCTATATCCTTGTTACTGGTAGAAATGCTTATGAAGGTAGTGGGGACTATCTTATAAACGATAATGAAATTAGAAAGTCTTTTTTGGGTGGTTAAATGGATTTTTTAAACGCAATCATACTCTTAGGGAACTATATAATCGTACCAGGATTAACATATGGGTCACAACTTGCATTGGGAGCCATCGGTGTTACTCTTATATACGGCGTCCTTAGGTTTGCTAATTTTGCCTACGGCGACTTAATGGCTTTTGGGACAATGATAGTAATCCTATCTACGGGGTATTTACAATCATTAGGTATTACTTTTGGTTTTTTACCTACTGCATTGCTGGCATTGCCTATGGGAATAATCGCAACAGTCATATTAAGTTTATTTTTTGATAAGACAGTATTTAAATATTACCGAGATATGAAGAGTGAGCCTGTAATACTTATTGTGGTGAGTATTGGAGTTATGTTTATTTTGAATGCGATAGTAAGAATTGTAATTGGGCCTGGCGACGTAATATTTATGGATGGAGCAAGATTTATAATGAAGGCCAGTGAATTTAAGAAAATGACTGGGCTAAATGAGGGTATAGCACTCAAATCTACTCAATTAATTACTGTCATCACAACAATTATAACATGTTCAATCCTATTTTATTTTCTCAATAAAACTAAAACCGGTAAATCAATGAGAGCTTATTCAGATAATGAAGATTTAGCACTATTATCAGGAATAGACCCCACAAAAATAGTAATATACACATGGGTTATTGTTTCTATACTTGCCACCATTGCAGGGACCCTTTACGGTTTAGATAAGAGCTTTAAACCATTTGCCTATTGGAATAATTTATTACCTATTTTTGCTGCAACTATTGTGGGTGGGATCGGAAACCCTCTTGGCGCATTCTATGGAGGTTTTGTTATTGCTTTCACAGAGATAGGACTTACATACGCATATAAGAAATTTCTAGTATATCTGCTACCAGAGCAATTAGAACCAAGCAGCTTGGTACAATACATATCAACAGACTACAAATTTGCGATATCGTTTGCGATACTCATAGTAGTTCTGATATATAGACCAAACGGAATTTTTAAGGGGAAAGTTATTTGAGAAATAATCTTGATATAAAACTTGCCTTTGGAGTCATGGCCCTACTGCTTATTATGGTTGGTTTTGTACAATCTTGGGGAGTTGCTCTGGCAATTCTCAATCTTTGCTTAATTTCTGCAGTAATGTCGATGGGTGTTAATATACAATGGGGATACTCGGGGCTAATTAATTTTGGGGTCATGGGTTTTCTAGCTATCGGTGGCCTTGCTACCATAGTCGTATCAGTACCACCAGTGAACGAAGCTTGGGCAGCAGGTGGATTTGGTGTAATATTATCTGGCCTCATTTTGTTTGTATTAATTGCAAGCATTTTTTATGTACATCGAAAATTTCAATCGAAATACAAAAACTATTTATTATTCCTTTTGGTAATCTCAGTAATACCAATGATGAAATTAGCTGCAGGCCCATCAATTTCAGCAATCGAGTCTATTGATGCTGCCACAAGTGGTTTTTTGGGTGGTTTTGATATGCCTATAATTCTCTCTTGGTTTGTTGGGGCTATCTTTGCGGCTTTGGTAGCCTTTATCATAGGTAAAGTTTGTCTAGATTTACGATCTGATTATCTTGCAATTGCTACACTATTAATCTCAGGGATTATTGTGTCATATGTTAAACACGAAGAATGGCTTACTAGAGGGGTTAAAAATGTAACTGGACTCAAGAGACCAGTGCCTTTTGAAGTAGATTTGCAAAATTCAGATTGGTTCGTAAATTTTATTGGGTTTTTATTCAAGGGAAGATTATCAAAGGCTTCCGATTTAGATGAAAAGATTATTTTACTTAATGAACTCGTGATGACTTCATCAAGTATTTTTGTAAAACTATGTTTTAGTGTAATTTTCTTAATTGTTTTGATTACCATATTAGTATTTTCAGAAAAAGCCTTGAGATCACCATGGGGTAGGATGATGAGAGCTATACGAGATAATGAGGATGCAGCAAAAGCTATGGGTAAGAATGTTGTAAAAAGACACTTGCATATATTTATGATCGGCTCTGCCATCATAGGTTTTTCTGGTGCAATGTTAGTTACATATGACGGGCTATTTACACCAGCAAGTTATCAACCATTGAGATATACGTTCATAATTTGGGTTATGGTTCTGCTTGGCGGAACAGGAAATAATTATGGGGCAATTCTTGGAGCTTTCGTTGTCTGGTTTATTTGGATTGAATCAGCACCATTCGCATTGTTTGTGATAAATGCCTTAATGAGCGAAGTAGATAATACAAATCAATTAAAGATTCATTTAATTGATAGTATCCCTTATTTTAGATATTTAATGATGGGTCTGGGTTTATTAGTAGTAATGAGATACAGACCTAAAGGTTTATTACCTGAGAAGATTATTAACAATTAGATTATCACCCCACATTACTATGTGGGGTGATATAAACTAAGCTATCTAGCACCTACATTAACGAATTTACCGTCAATATAACCTTTTTCTAGGAACTGACCGAAAGCTTCACCAACTTCAGTGAAATTAACGTCTGAAGCACCTTCATAGTTAATTGAATTACCAGCTTTAAGTAATCTCAAACCCTTAGCAAGTTCCCCTGCATAGATTTTAGGTCCAGACCCGTTAGCAATTTTTTGGATACTATCTGCAATACTTCTGCCATCAGTTGATCCATTACAACCGCTGATATCACAATCTCCCGCTTGCATGGCTAGAATTAGAAGAGCAGCAGCGTCATATGACTCACCTGCATAAACACTATTAGGATCTACATCATTAGCAGATGCATATGCTTGGAATTTTTGGAATGACGCACCGAGAGATCCAGGAGTTGAGCCCCATGAACCATTTAGTTCGTCACCAAAAGCATCTTCAAGAGAAGTACCGATCATACCATCGCCAAGAGCAAACTGATCAAATGAACCCGCGTCTAAAGAACCACGAATAATATTATTACCACCTTGATCAATATAACCAAGTACTGCTAGTGCATCGCCACCTGCAGCAGATAAAACACCAACTTCTGCGCTGTAATCAGCTTTATCACCTTCATGGGCTATTTTCGCAGTTACTTCAATTCCGGCTGCTTTAACTGATGCTTCAAAAACATCTGCTAGACCAACGCCATAATCATTATTGATATAAGTAATGGCAATACTCTTTACACCTTTATCTGCAGTAATTGCTGCTAATACTTCACCGCCTCTCGCGTCTGATGGGGCAGTTCTGTAGAATAAACCATTGTCTGGTGCAGTTGTTAAAGCTGGTGAAGTTGCTGCTGGTGATATATTTGGAATACCATTTGGCATACTAACATTTTGTGTTATAGCTTTTGTAACACCTGAGCAATCAGCTCCGAATATAGCAACAACACCCTCTGCAACTGCTTGTTCCGCTGCTGTTACTGCGGCAGCTGAGTCAATACACGTAGCATCACCCTTAACTAGAGTAATTGTTGATCCATCTAGAAGCTCCCCTGAAGCATTAGCTTCATTAAAAGCAAGTTCAGCTCCATCCACCATAGGTGGAACAAGCGACTCTAAGGGGCCTGTGAAACTCATTATCATACCAACTTTTATTTCATTAGCTTGAGCAGTACCAAAGCCAAAAGTGGCAAGAGCTAGAGCAAACATAAAAATTCTTAACATTTTGTTCTCCCTTTAAAATAGTTAATTATTCATTAACTCCCATTAAATATTAAAATAAAGCAAATTACAATGAATTAAAGCGCGTGGAAAAGTGAATATAATTTATTTGGAATTTTGATTTTATTTTTGATAAAAAAACCATGTCATAAAATTGTAATAGTATATTTTAATAGTTTAACCATGATTCTTATATTGGGGAGATACCAAAATGAAAAATACTATTATCATCAGAGATATGGTTGAATATTGCTATAATTCTGGATTAGGCTATGATCTATCAAATTTTATAGACTATTTTATTGCTCAAAACGAACAGGTTAATGAAAGTACAATCAATAAAATCAAGTACTCATTAATGGATATGAAAATCGATAGAACTCTTATTGAACCAATATCAAGATATACAAATATTATTTGTTACTAAGCTGGCGGGCCCGGCAGGACTCGAACCTGCGACCAATTGATTAAGAGTCAACTGCTCTACCAGCTGAGCTACGGGCCCAATATGATTAATTTGATCGCTCTTTTGCAATAAGCAACCTATTCAGTGCACTGATATATGCTCTTGCTGAGGCTACTAGTGTGTCTGTATCTGCTCCCCTACCAGTGAAAGATATCCCCTCATCTTCCAGTCTAACGCTAACTTCGGCCTGTGCGTCCGTTCCCTCTGTTACTGCCTGTACTTGGTATAATGGTAAGGATGCTTCATGAGGAAATATGGATTTTATACAATTAAATATTGCATCTACAGGCCCATCGCCCGTTGATTTATTTTTCATGATTTCACCATCAACTTCCATCTCAAGCTCTGCACTTTGTGGTCCTTGCGTTCCCGCATTTACGATGAGTGATTTAAATTTTAGCCTCTCGCTTGTACTTGAAATTTCATCATCGACGAGAGCCATAATATCCTCATCGTAAATATTCTTCTTTTTATCAGCAAGTGTTTTAAATCTTTCAAAAGCATCTTGAAATGCATTATCACCAAGTTTATATCCAAGATCTGCTAATTTTTCTCTAAAAGCATGCCTTCCCGAGTGTTTTCCCATTACTAGTGACGACTCCTTAAGACCAATCGCTTCGGGGTTCATTATCTCGTATGTCTGGCTATTCTTCAGCATCCCATCTTGGTGAATACCTGACTCATGCGCAAAAGCATTTTTTCCAACAATAGCTTTGTTATACTGGACTGGAAAAGATGTTATAGCAGATACGAGCTTTGATGCTCGTAGTATTTTTGTTGTATCAATTTTTGTTTTATAAGGTAGTGCGTCAGAACGAGTATTAATCGCCATAACAACCTCTTCTAGTGCTGCATTTCCTGCCCTTTCTCCGAGTCCATTTATCGTGCATTCAATCTGTCTTGCGCCAGCGTCGACGCCTGCTAAAGAATTGGCCACAGCAAGACCAAGGTCATTGTGGCAGTGTGTAGAAAAAATAACTGAATCCGCTCCTGGCACTCTTTCCCGTAGTGTTTTAATTAAATTATTGAACTCATGAGGGATAGCATACCCGACCGTATCCGGGATATTGATAGTAGTTGCACCATTCTTTATTGCTACCTCACAACATTTACACAAAAAATCGATAGATGTTCTTGTTGCATCCATGCCTGACCATTCAACATCTTCAACATAGCTTCTTGCCAAAGTAACTGTTTTTTTTATGATTTCTAGAACTTCTTCTTCATTTTTTTTCATTTGATGTTCTAGATGTATCGGAGATGTGGAGACAAACGTGTGAATTCTACCTCTTTTTGCTTTTTTTACTGCTTCACCTGCTCTGTCAATATCCTCAGGAATCGCCCTTGCTAGTCCTGCGATGATTGAATTTTGTGATCTTTCAGCAATTTTTGATACAGCTTCAAAGTCACCGTTTGAAGCAATCGGGAATCCAGCTTCGATTATATCAACACCCATGTCGTCTAATAATTCTGCAACCTGAATTTTCTCATCAAGTGTCATTGTCGCGCCTGGTGATTGCTCACCATCACGTAGAGTTGTATCAAATATTCTTATATGGTTATCTTCGGAGCTCATCTACCCTTAGTTCTTTTCTTTATCAACTAATTTACCGGCTTTTATCCAAGGCATCATATCTCTTAATTTTTCTCCAACTTCTTCAACGGGATGAGCATCATTTAGACGTCTTATAGCTTTAAAAGTAGGCTGTCCAGCTTTACACTCATTCATCCAATTTGTAACAAATTTTCCTGTTTGAATATCATTTAAGATTTTTTTCATTTCAAGTTTTGTTTCTTCAGTGACTAATCGCGGTCCTGATTGGTATTCTCCATATTCGGCTGTATTTGATATAGAATAATTCATATTCGCAATTCCACCTTCATAGATGAGATCAACAATCAATTTAACCTCGTGCAGACACTCAAAGTAGGCCATTTCTGGTGCATAACCAGCTTCGGTTAATGTCTCAAAGCCAGCACGGATTAACTCAACAAGTCCTCCACATAGAACAGCTTGCTCACCAAATAGATCAGTTTCACACTCTTCTTTGAAGGTTGTTTCAATTATACCTGAGCGCCCACCGCCAATACCACTTGCATAGGATAGGGCAACATCATGAGCGTTACCAGAAGAGTCTTGGTGTATAGCCATCAAACATGGCACACCCCCACCTTTTTGAAATTCACCTCTTACGGTATGCCCAGGACCCTTAGGGGCCACCATTATAACATCGATATCTTTTGACGGCTCAATCAGCCCAAAATGTATTGTTAAACCGTGAGCAAAAGCAATAGCTGTTCCAGGCTTTATGTGGTCCTTAATATGGTCTTTGTATATGTCAGGTTGAATTTCATCAGGTGCACACATCATTATCATATCTGCCCACGCGGATAATTCTGATACTGACATAACTTTTAAGCCACTATCCCTAGCCTTTTTTGCCGAGCTGGAGCCATCCCTCAAGCCAATAGCTATATTCTTTATTCCTGAGTCCTTTAAATTTAACGCATGCGCATGTCCTTGGCTTCCAAAACCAATAATCCCAACTTTCTTACTTTTTATTAGCCCAAGATCAGCATCAGTATCATAATAAACTCTCATTTTTTTATCCCTATTCTATATTGTTAATGTATTAAAATCTAAATTCATTTATAATATTATGTGCTTCCAGCACCTCTTTTTAACGCAGCTACACCAGTTCTTGATACTTCTGTAAGCCCTACACTTGCCATTAAATTAATAAATCTATCAATTTCACGGGTTCGTCCTGTTATTTGAAAAACAAAACTATCAAGGCTCGCATCAACTGTTTGCGCATCAAATGCTTCAGCCAATCGTAATGCCTCAAGCCTTTTGTTGCCTGTTCCTTTTACTTTTATTAACGCCAACTCTCTCTCGAGAGCTCCATATTGACCATAATCAGCTGTAAGATCTGCTACTCTATGAACTGAAACCAGCCTATCAACTTGAACTTTTATTTTTTCAATAACACTTGGCGATCCCGATGTTACAAGTGTAATTCTGGATAATTGCTGTTTGCTCTCTGTTTCAGACACAGTAAGCGAGTCAATATTAAATCCTCTCGCAGCAAAAAGCCCAATGACTCTTGCTAAGACGCCTGGCTCATCGTCAACAATAATAGATAATGTATGTCTTTCATCATCTTCATTTATTGAGATGATATCATAAGCAGAAGCAGGATTTTTCTTGTTCATTTCATTCACTCATAAATTAATTTTTCAAACCATTATTTTTCCATCATCATCAATAGCCTTTGCTACTTCTTCATCCGATACATTCTCACCAAGTAACATATCATTATGAGCCTTTCCAGATGGAATCATTGGAAAACAATTTTCAAGATTTGCAACAACACAGTCAAAAATAACAGGTCCTGGCGTATCGATCATCTCCAAAATTGCATCATCTAGTTCAGCTGGCTTTTTCGCACGTATACCAGTTGCACCATATGCCTCTGCAAGCTTCACAAAATCTGGCAATGAGTCAGAATAACTCTCAGAAATTCGATTACCGTGCAATAACTGTTGCCATTGCCTGACCATTCCCATGTAGCTATTATTCAAAATAAAGATCTTTGTGTTAAGTTGATATTGAACTGCAGTTGAAAGCTCTTGAATATTCATTAGTATTGATGCATCCCCAGCAATATCTATAACCAGTGCGTCGGGTTTCGCAACCTGAACACCATTTGCAGCAGGGAAGCCGTAACCCATAGTGCCCAAACCCCCTGATGTTAGCCATCGGTTAGGTTTATCGAATTTATAAAATTGCGCTGCCCACATTTGATGTTGCCCAACTTCAGTCGTAATATATGTATCTTTATTTTTTGTTAATTCATACAATCTTTGGATAGCGTATTGTGGCATAATTACATCTGAATTTGCTTTATATTGAAGGCAATTCACTTTTTTCCATGAGTCAATTTGCTTCCACCATAAATCGAAGGATTGAAATTTATTATTTCTTTTTTCTATAATTTTGAGCGCTTCATTAAGGAATTTACCGCAGTCAGCAATAATAGATAGGTCTACTTCAACATTTTTATTAATAGACGTTGCGTCTATATCTACATGAACTTTTTTTGATTTTGGAGAAAATTCATCAATTTTTCCTGTGATTCTGTCATCAAACCTTGCACCAATGCAGAGCATTAAATCACAATCATGCATCGCCATATTTGCTTCATAGGTGCCATGCATACCCAACATACCTAGCCAATTATCTCCTGAACCCGGATAAGCGCCAAGACCCATTAACGTTGATGTAATTGGCATATTAGTTTTTTGTACAAATTTTTGTAATAATTTTGATGCTTTAGGACCTGAATTTATTATACCCCCGCCTGAGTATATAATTGGTTTCTTGGCCCTTTGCATAAGGTCTACAACTGCAGAAACAGCTTTGCCATCAATTGTATTTGGAGGCGTGTATGTTTTATGAGTCGTTTTAGATAAATTCTCGTATTCACCCTCTGCGAACTGTATATCTTTCGGAATGTCCACCAAAACCGGACCAGGACGACCTGATCTCGCAATGTAGAATGCCTCATGCATAATACGCGGTAGATCTTTAATATCTTTAACCAACCAATTATGCTTAGTGCATGCTCTTGTAATACCAACAGTATCGGCCTCTTGGAATGCATCAGTTCCAATGAGATGTGTAGGTACCTGCCCACTTATACAAACAATAGGTATAGAGTCCAGCAAAGCATCTGTAAGCCCAGTTACTGCATTTGTAGCCCCTGGCCCCGAAGTCACGATGAGAACACCAACTTTACCAGTTGAACGGGCATAACCTTCGGCTGCATGTGATGCACCCTGTTCATGACGCACTAGAATATGCTTTACATTTTCCTGCTGAAATATAGCGTCATAAATTGGAAGTACCGCACCACCGGGATAACCAAAAACAGACTCTACACCCTGATCATGAAGTGTTTGAATCACCATTTCTGCTCCTGTAATTTTTTTACCCATTCTTATTACCTTTTTTTAAAAAAAATTTTCATAAAAGATATACCCAAAATTAAAAAAAGGGGCGTTTGCCCCTATCAAAGTATCACCATCAAAAACCCCCGGGGATTCAGGTGATACAGAAGACGACCAGCAGATTTCTATTTAAGTACATCATTTAATCCATTAATATTAAATTTATATCACAATATATTTCATAAAGAAAAATTAATCAATTTTTTTTACGAGAGTTCGGAAATTTGTTTTTCGTCATCAATCCAGTCCCAATCAACCATTTTTTTCCGTGCCCATGTTATTTGTCTTTTTACATATCTTTTTGTTTGATTATTTATACTAATTTCTACTTGATCTTTATTAGTTTTACCATCTATTAAATCGATGACTTCTCTTACACCAATTGCTTTCATTGATGGATAGGCTGGTGGGACTTTGAGTTCACGAAGATCGCTGACCTCTCTATACAGCTCTTCGCTCGATAACATTTGGGCTGTTCTATTTTTAATATTAAGATGCAGATCTTCCTTATTAGGGCAGAAATAAATAAATTTTGACTTTGACTTTTCTATGAGTTGAACACCCTGATTTTCTTGCCAGTCCTGAATTGAAACACCAGTCTGCTCATAAACTTCAATGGCACGTAAAATTCTCGATGGATCATTTGGATTAATTTTTTCGTATGATTTTGGATCTATTTTTTTTAAGTATTCATGAAGATAATGTGTGTCATTTTCATCTTTAACTTTCAACCATTTGCTTCTTATTTCTTTGGAAATATTTGGTATTTCAGCTATTTCACCCAATAAACCAGAAAAATATAATCCTGTACCCCCGACAATTATCGGTAAAATATTTATTTTCTCCAAGAATACCAATAATCTTGCAATATCTTTTTGCCACTCACCGACTGAATACCTTATTTGAGGATTAACATACCCATACAAAAAGTGTGGAACGCTGTCTTGAGATTTGATGTTTGGTCGAGCTGTTATAATTGAAAGCACATCATATATTTGCATGGCATCAGCGTTAATTACCACACCATCATAGATTTTTGCTAACCGAACTGCCAGCTGAGACTTCCCAGAAGCTGTTGGACCTGAAACCAGAATTGAGCTATAATTTGACATCTACCTCAGTCTACAAATAAAGAATGAAAAAATTACTTACAATAGTATCTAGCAAAGATAACAACATAACAACAGAAACCTTTACAGCGATTCAGGATTTTCTGAAAGTCGATATCAAAAGTAAATGGCTTGCTAATGAAAGAGCCTGTGAGATTTATTTTATCTCAGATAAGACTGTAATAGTTGATCAATTAATTGAGTATTTTAATACTTGTTTGTATGATTGGGCTTACCAAAATGCTCAAGAAAATAGTAAGCGTATATTCATCTCGGATATGGATTCAACAATCATAAAACAAGAATGCATTGATGAGATTGCAGATCTCGCAAATGTAAAAGAAGAAGTAGAAGATATTACAAGAAGGGCAATGGAGGGAGAAATAGCCTTTGCTGATGCCTTAGAAAATAGAGTTGGCTTGCTAAAGGGTATGAAATTAGAACTTCTCAATGAAATTTTCCAAAAGATTGAATTTAATGATGGCGCAGAAAAATTGCTAATAAATCTCAATAAGCAAAAAATAAAAACAATATTGGTCTCAGGGGGGTTTACTTTTTTCACTAAAAAAATATCAGAAAAACTTAATTTTCACGAAAATTATGCCAATAACCTTGAAGTGATTGATGATATTCTTACGGGTAAGGTTATTCCACCAATAATTGACTCCATATCGAAAAAGAAAATCCTCAAAAAAACTATTGAGTCTCATAAGCTCACAAATGCTGAAGTGGTGGCCATAGGTGATGGAGCGAACGACTTGGAAATGATAAAAGAAGCTGGCCTTGGTATATCTTACAGGGGCAAACCAATATTAAAAGCAAATGCTAATGGGCATATAGAGCACACTGGTCTCGATAGTTTATTATACTTTATAGGCATACCAGAAGATAGAATAATTGATTAGTCTATAGAAATATCAATTGGAAACACTCGTATCATATTCTTGCCACGAACTACTTTTATTAAAAGTAAGTTTTTGTCAGCCTTTTTGTATTTATCAATAATACGAATAAATTGATTAACGCTGTATAGATCCGGCTCATTTATAACGTTAATAACATCACCCTCCTGCAAACCTCTTTTGAATGCATCAGATTGATTGTCTATCTGTGTTACAACAAGACCCTTTTGGTTTGGGGTGAAATCATATTTGGCCGATAATTCTTTACTTATATTGCTTAAGGAGAAACCAAGGTTTAAGATAGGGGTATTATCTGCATCAGTGTTATCCTTATCGTCTAATGACTCTACAGGAACGAGGCTGCCCTCATTCAATCTTTCAATCACCACAGATTTAATTATCGCTTTATTCTTACGCCAAATTTCTACTTCAGCCCTTGTACCAACCTTTGTCTCTGCGACAACTCTTGGTAGTTCCCTCATAGTATCAATTGCAACATCATTAAACTTCAGTATGATATCCCCAGATTTAATCCCAGCCTGCTTTGCGGGTCCATCATCATCAACGCTAACAACAAGTGCGCCACTTGCACCATTCATACCGAGACTAGATGCAATATCTTCGGTTACTGGCTGAATTCTTACACCTAACCACCCGCGCCTAGTTTCACCATATTCAATCAACTGCTTTATCACAGGCGTTGCTGTTTTTGATGGTATTGCAAATCCAATTCCAACTGATCCACCTGTAGTCGATATAATCGCAGAATTTATTCCGACCACCTTTCCGTTTGTATTAAATAATGGTCCACCGCTATTCCCTCGGTTAATTGCAGCATCGGTTTGTATAAAATTATCATATGGACCTGACCTTATATCTCTATTTTTTGCAGAAACAATACCAGCAGTTACAGTTCCACCCAATCCAAAAGGGTTACCGATTGCCATTACCCATTGCCCTACTTTCAGTTCATCTGAGTTACCAAATTCTAAAGCAACCAAATTCTGCCCCTCAGCGGGCTTTACGCGCAAGACCGCAATATCAGTCTTGGTATCCTTCCCCACAAGTTCTGCAGGTAGAATGATTCCATTTGAAAATAACACATCAATTTCATTCGCATCAAGTATGACATGAGCGTTTGTTATTATTATACCCTCCTCATCAATTACAAAACCTGAACCGAGTGAGCTTGCAGACTCAGGTCGTTTAGAATTTTTATTTTTATCGTACCAATCTCGAAAAACATCAGGTATGTCTTCTGGATTTAGCCCATCGAAAGGATCACTACTTTTAACACTCTGCTTTGAGGATATGTTGACAACTGAGTCTGCATATTTTGCTGCAATCTCAGAGAAATCTGGGTATGTGTTCGCGCGTAGAGGGTTTGCAAAGGCAATTATTGCAAAAACAAGTAATATACCTAATATTGATTTGATATTGTGTAATTTTTGCATATTAACTTCCAAAATTTAATTCCTACATTATCCATTTAGATATAGATTTTGTCAAAATTATGTTTTTTAAACCAACCATATTATTATTGCGCCCAAAGTTACCATGACAAGCCCAAAAACCCGGAGATTATTTGTATCCATAGACATAATTGTTGCTAGTATCCGTTTTGTTTGCTCAGGAAATAAGGCGTAAACAGTACCCTCAAATAATAAGAATACTGCGATCGCCAATATAAAAATATCCATTCTTACTCAGAGCCGAGAGGGTCTTTAAAATAATTAAAGAAATCAGTATCAGGTGAAATAACCAAGCGTGTATCACCAGACTTCAAGCTTTCTTCATACGCTACCATTGAGCGATAAAACTTAAAAAACTCTGGATCTTTGCCGTATGATTCTGCATAAATACTGTTTCGCTCAGCGTCACCTTCACCCCTTGTTATTTCTGAGATCTTATTAGCCTCAGCTATGATGATCTTTGCTTCCCTGTCTGCTACTGATGTTATGATTTTAGCTTGCTCTTGACCCCTTGCTCTGATATCGTTTGCTTCCTTGGTCCTAGCTGTTTGCATTCTCATGTATACAGCTTGGCTGTTAGCCTCAGGCAGATCGGCTCTTCTGATTTTTACATCTATAATTGACATTCCAAGAGCCGTCGCCTCATTGTTCACCTGCTCCGTAATCTTTTTCATCAATTCTGGTCGTTTATCTCTCACAATTTCCTCAAACGTTGCCGCGCCCAGCACCCTTCTCACAGCTGAGTTGAGAATTTGAGAAAGACGGGCATTTGCTCTAGCTGATGTTTGAACTGATTGGTAGTACTTTAATGCGTCAGTTATCCGGTATCTTGAGTATGCATCGACGACAAGCCTCTTCTGGTCAGAAGCAATAACTTCCTGTGATTCTGAATCTAAGTCCAAAATTCTTTTATCAATGTATACAGCGTCATCAGCAATTGGCATTTTAAAATGTAATCCAGGATTTGTGACGATTCTTATTGCTTCACCAAAACGTAAAATCAATGCTTGTTGTGTTTGATGAACAGTGAAAGCTGCACTAAAAAGGATCACAGCAGAAGCAAATAGTAATACAATCAAGCCTGTTATTCCGAGTTTTTTAATCATTGCGTTTCTCCATCATCTTGGCGTTTTTGTAATTGATCGAGGGGCAGATATGGTACAACACTTGAGCTACCTCCGCTCTGATCTATAATGATTTTATCCATTCCACCATACACACGTTCGATTGTTTCAAGATACATCCTCCCTCGAGTAACTTCTGGTGCTTTTCTATATTCTTCATAAATTGAGTTAAATCTTGATGCTTGACCTTCCGCATCAGCTATAACAGAGTTTTTATATGCTTCAGCAGCTTCCATTAATTGTGCGGCTTCACCGCGTGCTGCTGGAATTATCCTGTTTGAGTAAGCTTCAGCTTCGTTTCTGAGCCTTTCTTGGTCCGCTCTTGCAGCCTGAACATCTCTGAAAGCATCAATAACAGCAGCTGGTGGATCAACCTTTTGTAATTGAACACGTCGGATAAGTATGCCTGCGCCATATTCATCTAGTGTACTCTGCATAAGATCTCTTACGGCCTGTTCATTGCTCTCTCTGCCCTGTGTAAGTATCTGTTCAAGATTTGAGTTTCCAATAATTTCTCTCATTGCACTTTCTGCAACAGCTTTGACTGTGGACTCTTGATTTTCAATGTTAAATAAGTAGTCAGCGGCATCACTTATGACCCACTGAACTGAGAAATCAACATCAACAATGTTCTCGTCACCGGTGAGCATCAGGCTTTCTTCAGGCACATCACGACCGACAGTCCCTCTGCCAATGGACGCTTGATTTGAAGTTCTAATGCCAACCTCTACTTGGTTTTCACGTGTCACTTTGGGCTTTATGACTGTCTCAATTGGGAAAGGTAAATGATAATGCAGCCCATCTGGAGTTGAGCGGATATACTCACCAAAGCGTAGTACTATACCTTGCTCATCTGGTTGAACTCGGTAAATTCCTGTTGCCCCCCATATTGCTAGGCCTATTAGTGCGATCAATAGCCAATTTTTTTTGCCCACTTTACCATCCGGTGATTTTGGTGAAAAACTACCAAACCGAGATTTTAAATTCTTTAGCAGCTTATCTAGATCATTATTATCGAAATTGCCGCCGCCACTTGGGCCTCGTCCCCAAGGACCATTATCGTTATTATTGTCCCATGACATTTTTTACTACCTTTTTGAGATTTTTAAAACACACTAATATAACATAGTTATTGTGTAAATTATTTTAAAGGTTTTTATACAAATTGAATAGAATTAATATTTACTTGCTAATTCTGGTCAAAACAACAAAAGAATATGGCAAATCTGATGTTTCATTCGAATGATAATCACGCGAAATTTCTTTCCAATTTGATAGATCTAACATATCAAAAACTGCATCACCATCAAAATCAGCGTGAACTTCAGTAATATAAGCCTTGTCGGCAAAATCTATCGCCTGTCTGTAAACTTCAGCCCCTCCAATTATGAAAATATCACTTTTTCCATTTTGTTCTGCAAAATCACCTGCCTCTTTAAGAGCCGCTTGAAAATCACATACCACTGCGCAATCATCTATGTGGTATTCACTATTTCTAGTTATTATTATATTATGTCGACCAGGTAGTGGTCTGCCTATAGACTCAAAAGTTTTTCGTCCCATAATTATAGGATTTCCATTGGTAAGTTCTTTAAAATATTTAAGGTCAGCAGGTATGTGCCATGGCAGTTTCCCATCTTTACCAATCACATGATTTGATGCATGCGCTAATATAATTGATATTGAGATCATACAGCAACTTTAGCTTTTATGTGTGGATGGGCTTCATAATCAGAAATAATAATGTCTTCATATTTGAAATTGAATATATCTGTAATAGTTTCATTTAATGCCAGTCTTGGTAATCTTAATGGAGATCTTTCAAGCTGGACTTTGACCTGCTCAAGGTGGTTAGAATATATATGCGCATCACCCAAAGTATGAACAAAATCTCCAACCTCGAATTTACATACGTGCGCTATCATGTGCGTGAGTAGTGCATAGGAGGCAATATTGAAAGGCACACCCAAAAAAACATCAGCTGATCTTTGGTATAGATGACAACTTAATTTGTTGTTTGAGACATAAAATTGAAACAGGCAATGACAAGGTGGCAGTGCCATATCTTCAACATCACTAACATTCCAAGCTGAGATAATGTGTCGTCTGGAGTGTGGTGAGTTTTTTAAATTAGAAATTAAGTTAGATATTTGATCAATTGACCTACCATCTCTGCACTCCCATGAGCGCCATTGTTTCCCGTAAACTGGCCCTAGGTCGCCATCAGGGCCAGCCCATTCGTTCCATATTGAGACTCCGTTATCCTGTAAGAATCTAATATTCGTGTCTCCTGATAGAAACCAAATAAGCTCATAAATTATTGATTTTAGGTGAAGCTTTTTTGTGGTAACAAGAGGAAAGCCATCCTGAAGATTAAATCTCATTTGGTGACCAAACACTGATATTGTGCCCGTACCTGTGCGATCATCTTTTTCTTCGCCGTTTTTAATAATATGTTCTAATAAGTCAAGATACTGTTTCATTTTTTAACTATGACTGATTCACTAACACTTGCGAAGTCCGAAATAAATTTATAATAAACTTTATTTGATACGTATTTGGGATTATTATAGTTCTGCTCTTTGAGCTATAGTAATAAATTGGCGTCAAAATAAACTTATCGGACCCGGGGGCGGTACCCGGCGCCTCCACCATTAAAAATTATGGGGGCGAAACAGGATCGACGAGAGCGTAAAAGGCTACCTTTTACTCGGTATTGTACCACCGTTATCGGGCTAATTTTATAGTTGCAAATGACAACTATGCTCCGGTCGCAGTAGCTGCATAGTCAGCTTGAGCACCGAAACTTAAGCCCTTACCTCTAGCAAGGTAAGGCGGGGTTTGGGGGCACCTGGCAACAGAACGCCCCTTTAATTAAAATATTTATTCAAAGTTTTTTTATATGATACGACAATAAAATCATCAAAATGGATAGATTGATAATCGACTATTTTTTACTTGAATATAAGTACATTATTTTAATTTTTATATGCTTGTTTAGTGTTATTGTACTAATATCACAATATACTATGCAGAGAATGGATTATGAAAACGATTGTAAAAAGTATAATTGCATCACCCTTTATCGCAAATTCTAGCTTCACATTTCATGATGTAGAAGTTGCAAATGAGGAGATTGCAGTTTTGGGCGGGGTATGGACACAGATTTTTGCCTATGAAGAATATTGTTTTGATAACCAATATTATGACACAGTTGTAGATAGATTAATGATTAGCCCAAGATTTGAACGCTACTCAAGTGAATTAGATCACCTAAATGAAAGGCAGGAATTGGCTTGGGAAAGAGGTGCAATTGGTGCAGCAGCTGTTATCGAAGCAGGGCAAACAGATTGTGACATAATGGCAAGTGTTATTTGGGAATGGTTTGGTGAAAACTAGAATTTGTAACTAAATAGTGTTGAGAATCCATAAATGACAGAAGATCTCATTGGTTATAATGACATAATAAATAAATCCATGATTAACGTCGTTGTTGATGTGCTCAAAAAAATAAAAAAAAATAATGGATTACCAGGTGAGCATCATATTTATGTGACCTTCTTAACAAATGAGAGTGGCGTTGTAATATCAAAAAGTTTAAAGAATAAATTTAGAGAAGAAATGACGATTGTACTGCAACATCAATTTAGTGAACTTGAGATTAAATCTAATCATTTCTCGGTAATTTTGCATTTTGATAATAAACCAGAAAAAATTGTTATACCCTACACTGCAATGACCAAATTTTTTGATCCTGCGGTAAATTTTGGTATTGATTTTATGTTGAAATCGCAACAAGACAGTCACAAGCTTGAGTCGAGTCAACAACTGGCAAATGAAAATCTCACAGCTGTAAACGAAGAAAAAAAAGGAGAATATGAAAAAACTGCTGAGATTGTATCACTAAAAGAATTTATGAAAGAGACGAATAAATGAGGTCATCATGAGTAAAAGAACTGAAACAGACACTTTTGGTAAAATCGAAGTAGATAGCAGTAAATATTGGGGCGCGCAGTCACAACGGTCGCTCAAGAATTTTGATATTGGATGGGAAATGCAACCAAAATCTGTTATTAGAGCCTTGGGTATTATCAAGGCTGCCGCGGCTGAAGTTAATATGGGTTATGGTATTCTTGATAAAGATATTGGAAAGAATATTATCAACGCTGCAAATGAAGTAATTGACGGTAAACTCGATGATCACTTTCCACTTTCAGTTTGGCAAACTGGTTCTGGGACGCAATCAAACATGAATGCTAATGAAGTCATATCAAATAGAGCGATAGAAATGATGGGAGGTGAAATGGGCTCAAAATCACCAGTTCATCCAAATGACCATTGTAATATGTCCCAATCATCAAATGATACTTATCCAACCGCCATGCATATTGCATGTGCATCAGAGATATTGGATGCTTTGCTGCCCGCACTGACATCCCTTGCTAAAAAGTTTAAGAAAAAATCTGATGAGTGGGCAAAGGTTATAAAGATTGGTAGAACCCATACGCAAGATGCCACACCCCTAACACTTGGGCAAGAGTTCTCTGGCTATGCTCAGCAAATTAATAACGGTATTGACAGAATAAAAGATACACTGCCAAAACTAATGGAATTAGCTCAAGGCGGAACTGCTGTTGGAACCGGTCTAAATGCACCCAAAGACTTTGGGGTTAAAATAGCTCAGAATATCTCAAAATTAACAGGCAAAAAATTTACAAGTGCCCCCAATAAGTTTGAGGCTTTATCGGCGCATGATGCTATGCTCATGGCTCACGGCGCAATAAATACAGTAGCCGCATCTTTATTTAAAATAGCCAATGATATAAGATTTCTTGGTAGTGGCCCGCGAGCTGGACTTGGAGAATTAGCTCTTCCAGAAAATGAGCCAGGATCATCAATTATGCCTGGTAAGGTTAATCCCACACAATGCGAGTCTCTAACACAAGTTTGCTTGCATATTTTTGGAAACAATACTGCTATTTCAATAGCTGGCAGTCAGGGCCATTTCCAGTTGAACGTTTTTAACCCAATGATGGCATTCAATTTTTTACAGTCAGTAAAGCTCATGACAGATGCAGCAATTTCATTTGAAAAAAATTGCTTGGATGGTCTTGAGGCGAGGCATGAAAATATCAAGTTAAACCTCGAGAGATCACTTATGCTTGTAACCGCACTCGCACCAAAAATCGGCTACGATAAAGCGGCAGAACTTGCCAAATTAGCTCACAAGAACAATACAACATTGAAAGAAGAGGCGCTAAAATCTGGTTATGTCAATGAAGTGGAATTTGGCTCGCTTGTAGACCCAAAAAAAATGATATGATAAATGCAAAAGCGTTCTGTCACGATTGCTAGGCATCGTACAAGTATCTCCCTAGAAAAAGAATTCTGGGAGATCTTAGAGAGTATTTCATTGGAGCAAAATACATCTATCCCAAAATTGCTTGAGATTATTGAAAAAAAAAGTGGCAGGCAAAACTTAACGTCAACAATCCGAGTTTTCTGTCTAAGTCATTTAAATGATATAATAAATAAACGTTAATAGTTGATATTTGATGCATATAAATATTGCAACCCACTATCTTACTAATATGATGAAAATATGAGTCCCAATTATCTTTCAGATCTCAATGAGCAGCAGAGGGCTGCTGTTATGCATACGGAAGGGCCGCTTCTAATATTAGCTGGTGCCGGTACAGGAAAAACAAGAGTTCTCACCTCACGACTTGCGCATATTATTGATCAAAAGAAAGCCTTCCCTTCAAATATACTTGCAGTCACATTCACGAACAAAGCAGCAAGAGAAATGCAGGTACGAATTGGAAACATTATTGGCAGTGCAATTGAAGGAATGAACTGGTTAGGTACATTTCATTCCATCGGCGCTAAGTTATTAAGAATTCACGCTGAAGAAGCAAACCTTAAAAGCGATTTCACAATATTAGATACCGATGATCAATTAAAGGTTATTAAAGAGGTAATAAAAATACTAAATATCGACGAAAAGCGTTTTCCGCCACGATATTTTTTATCACAAATTGAAAATTGGAAAAATAAAGGGCTTCCGCCTGAAAAGGTTGCAAATAGTGAGCCCGATATCATTGGTCATGAAAAAAGTGTTGAAGTCTATAGTAGCTATCAAAAAAGACTATCAAGATTAAACTCAGCCGATTTTGGAGACTTGTTGCTTTTACCTTTAAAGCTACTTAAGGAGAATGATAGCTTGCTTAATAAGTATCAATCAATCTTTTCCTACACACTTGTTGACGAGTATCAAGATACAAATAGCGTACAATACTTACTGCTTAAATTACTCTCCCAAAGAAACTTGAACATTGCTTGTGTAGGCGATGATGATCAATCTATCTATGGCTGGAGGGGGGCTGATGTAAATAATATCTTAAATTTCGAAAAGGATTTTAGCGGAGCAAAAATCATTCGACTTGAAAAGAATTATAGGTCTACAAAAAATATTCTTGGTGCCGCAAGGAGTTTAATATCGAACAATAAAGATCGACTTGGAAAAGAGCTTTCCTCCTATATAGAGGATGATGGTGACAAAGTAAAAATTAAAAGTCTGTATAGTGCCGAAGATGAGGCAAGATTCGTATCTGATGAAATTGACACAATTATATCAAAAAATGAAAATTTAAATAATACAGCGGTACTCGTTAGGGCCAGCTTCCAGATGAGAGAATTTGAGGATAGATTTATCATTAATAGCATCCCTTATAGAGTAATTGGGGGTCCGAGATTCTATGAAAGGCAAGAAATACGTGATGTAATTGCATATCTTCAGCTCGTTGTAAATCCAAATCATGATCTAAAATTTGAGCGTGTTATAAATACACCTCGACGAGGACTTGGAGACACAACTCTTCGTAAAATAAATGATGCAGCACGAAGAGATAACACCTCACTATATGATATTTCAAAAAAGATAATCGATACTGATGAATTAGGAGCAAACCCTCGTACTCAACTTAAATCTTTTATATCAATGGTTGATAGCTGGCGTGAAAAAATAAATAAAGTAGACCATATTACATTGACTGAGTTAATTCTAGAAGACTCAGGCTATATCGCGATGTGGGAGAATGAAAAAACACCGAATTCCGAAAGCAGAATTGAAAATATAAAGGAACTGATTGGTCAATTATCAGAATTCCAATCACTAGCAGAATTTCTAGACCATGTTTCGCTTGTTATGGATGTTGAGAATGACGATAATACAAGTAAGGTTAACCTAATGACCTTGCATTCAGCTAAGGGATTGGAGTTCGATTATGTTTTTATGCCAGGCATGGAGGAAGGTGTTTTTCCAAATCAAAGATCATTGGATGAAAAAGGTAATACCGGATTAGAGGAGGAACGTCGTTTAGCGCATGTTGGTATTACGCGCGCTAAAAAATATCTATTCTTATCCTATGCACAAAATAGGAGGGTTTATGGTAACTATACACAATCAATTGCGTCGAGATTTCTATCTGAAATTGGATTCGAATTTATTGAAGAAGAATTGATCTATGATACCTATACTCAGCAATACTCATCTTTTTCTGGTAAAAATAATAACCAAAAAAATTACGCTAATGGTCGTACGGCGTTAGAGAGGTTGCAGGCCATAGGACACTTTGATAATCTTGAGTACGATGATTTAACGTTCAATCAGGATATAAACATTAGCCCCAATCAGAGGGTATTTCATACAAAATTCGGCTATGGCACGGTAATTGATTGTGATAACGACAGAATTGAGGTTGAATTTAAAACAGGTAAAAAAATTGTACTAGCTTCATATTTAGAGTTAGTAAATAATGACTGATATAGTTGAGATTTTAATTAAATCTGATAAATCAATCACCGAACTCGATGATGATTTTTTATTTTCACATAATGTCCTGTCGGTATCACAATATACTTACAATGGAGAATTATATTTCAATATCCTATTTGATGAAAAAGAAAGATCTTATATTAAAAAGATAATATCTAAGCTATTTGGTTCATCTCAGGATTTCCGAATCAACAAGGTAGAAAATAAGAATTGGGTTTTGGAAAGCCAAAAAACACTCGAACCACTCAGCTTTAATGGTTTATACATTCATAATGATGGCCACAAAAAAGATAAAAACAAAAAAATCAATATCTGCGTGAATGAGGGCCTAGCTTTTGGAACTGGTCATCACGGAACAACAGCTGGATGTGTGAATGCACTACTTGAAATACAAAAAACTATTAATGTTAAATATTTTCTTGATATTGGAACTGGAAGCGGGCTCCTCTCTATTGCTGCCAACAAAATATGGAAATGCAGAGGTATAGGGATTGATCATGATAAAAAATCAATTGAGGTAGCTAGAAATAATATCATTAAAAATAACTGCAGAAATAAGGTAAAGGTAAGATTATTGGATATCACAACAGAGTCATATAAACTTAGGTGTTCGGTAAAATTCGATCTGATTATGATCAACATACTCGCAAATGTTATAGTGCAAGCGAAATGGGAAATTGCGAATCTTATATCGAAGAATGGTATTTTGATCGTTTCAGGTTTTACAAAAGAACAGAAAAAAAAGGTCAGAGTAAGCTACCAAAATCTGGGATTCATTGTTTTGAGAGACTTTACAATAAACAACTGGGTAACTTTGGTTATGAGAGCCCCAAACTTCTAATACAACGGATATATCTTTTACATGAATTCTGCAATTAGCTAGTTTGTTGATACGTCTTTTTTTGTTGTCTTATTGTACTCAGCATAAACCTCTTTGAAGGAGCGTTTTTCATAACTATTGTTTATGATATCTTGCCTTATTGTTGTGATTAAGGCATGAAAGAAGTCCTGTGAGTTGCCGATTATATATTTCATTTATTTTATCACCGCTTTAATTAAATAAACCACCAGTAGCAACATGTTTAGTTCTGATTACTGTCTGTGGTCTTGTTTAATGATGAAAGTACGTCACCGATTGCAATACCTTCAGTTCTTGCAAAATCTTTTACTGCTTTAATTTGGGCCTTCTGTCTTTTTTCTGAACTAAAGCTTAGTCCGTAAAATCCACTGGCTAGACTCATTGAATAACTTGAAATTTCCATTTTTTTCCTTTCTGGTTTGTTTTTTTTTAGAATTAAGTTACGTTTAACTGATATATAATATTAAAAATGTTGTTTAGTAGTTCAAAAAATAGTTAGTAGGTATGCATAAATTGCATGCATAATATTTATTTCCATAAAATAAAAGCAATTCAGAAAATATATGACTGAAATAGAAAAAATAAATAATCTGAGAGCTGAAATGCTCAAAGAAGGGATTGATCTCTACATCATACCAATGAGAAATAATTTATTAAATAGTGATCTTAAACCACATGAGAACAGGATCAAATATTTATCTAAGTTCAGTGGTTCAGCAGGACAAATATTTATTTCGTTACAAAAAGCCAGTATATTCGTGGATGGGAGGTATGAACTTCAAGTCAAGCTTGAAGTAAGTAGTAAAATATTCGAGATTAATGAAATGGGAATAGAGAGTTACATAAAATGGATAGAGACGAATTTGCCAGAAAATTGTACAGTTGGCTATGATCCCAAGCTATTTTCAATCACTGAAATAGAGACTTATATCAAAAGATTTGAAAACCATCAGATAAAATTAAAATCCATTTCCGATAATCTTGTCGATAAAATTTGGTCAAAGATCCCGAGTCAGAAGAAAGCAATTATTTCAGACCATAAAATTGAATATTCTGGGATCAAAAGAGCTGAGAAACTAAATAAATTAAGAAATACGTTTATTAAAAGTCAGGATGAAGCCCTGTTCGTTGGAGATAATAATTTTATTTCATGCTTTACAAATCTGAGGGCATACAGGAATAAATATACACCAGCTATCCCGGCATTTTGCGTAATTACAACCAATAATTGTCACTTATTCGTTGAGAATTGCCGAATAAATAAAAATGACGTGACGAAAATTGCTACAGATATAAAAATTCATGATTTGAAAGATTTTAAGAGAGATATAACCAATATATTAAAAAATGTGAAAGTAGTAAAACTTGATAAAAGTGACACCTCAATATTTGTTCAAGAGATTTTTAAAAAATTAAATATTAAAGTTTTACATCAGAACGATATTAATCACAGTAAAGCAATAAAGAATTCAATAGAGTTAGAAGCTTTCAAAAAAGCTCACGAATTAGATGCCATAGCCATATGCAATTTTTTGTACTGGATCAAAAAACAAAAAAATTTAAATAATCTTGACGAATTAAGAATAGTTAAAAGCATAGAATTTTTTAGAAAAGAACAACAACCGCATTACCTCGGACCAAGCTTCTCAGCCATAGTAGGATTCAATGAAAATGGTGCTATCATTCATTATATTGCAACGAAAAAAACAAATAAAAAATTATCTAGGGATGGCTTGCTACTCATTGATAGTGGTGGTCAGTATAAATATGGAACGACAGATGTTACAAGAACGATTCTTGTCGGTAAAGCAGATGAAAAAATGAAAAGGATGTATACTGTTGTTTTAAAAGCACATATTGCATTGGCACGTAAGTCATTTAACAAAAAAACCACAGGTGCTGAATTAGATAATGTCGCGAGAAGCGTTGTAAAAAAATATGGCTATGACTATAACCATGGAACAGGGCATGGCGTTGGGTCTGTTCTATCCGTGCACGACGGCATACTCTCAATATCACCAAAAGAAAAAAGAGCAAACTTTAAAGAAAATATGGTTTTTTCTAATGAGCCCGGTATCTATCTTGAGGGCATGTTTGGAATAAGAATAGAGAATTTAATGGTCCTAAATAAAGATGAAAAAATAGAAAATAATCTTTGCTTTGAAATTTTATCCCATATTCCATTAGAGCGTGAGTTGTTTGACTTAAACATCTTAAACAAAACTGAACTGGATTGGATAAATAAATATCACACAAGAGTTTATGAGAAGTTGAGCTCAAAACTTAAATTAGATCAGAGAACTTGGTTAAAAAATGCAACCCTACCAGTCTAAAAATCAAGCAGCGACAGCCATTCCTTCTCGTCAATTATTTTTATGCCAAGTTCTTCTGCCTTTTTTATTTTAGATCCTGGGTCTTTCCCTATAACTAGTATATCGGTGCGCGCGGATATGGAGCTCAATACTTTTGCCCCCATTCTTTCTGCCTGATCTTTTGCTTCAGAACGTGACATCGAATTAAATTTTCCTGTGAAAACAAGACTTAGCCCACTTATTGCTGTGTCTTCTGAAATCACCTTTGTTACGTCAGTTACATGGATATATTTTAATAAGTTTCGCAAAATACTAACGTTTTTATCATTCTGTAAAAAACTCAAGAATG
Source organism: uncultured OCS116 cluster bacterium (assembly GCA_902633855.1). Lineage (GTDB taxonomy): Bacteria > Pseudomonadota > Alphaproteobacteria > Rhizobiales > TMED25 > TMED25. Next base: position 38,957 of record CACPHU010000006.1, on the reverse strand, counting down.
AGCTAATAACTACTTTCCCCAAACCATCATTCTGGATAAAGATCTGAAGGGCAGCATCTGGGTCATATCCAATTTTCTCAACTGTTGAGAGTAAATTTTCAACTGAGGTTAGTTGTTGCGATATCAACTTCGCATTATTAATGCCAATATGCCGTATGCCCAATGAATAAATAAATTTATCCAAACTCACTGATCTTCTCTCATTGATGCTTTGAAAAAGATTATTCATAGATAATTCACCCCAGCCCTCTAGTGAAATTATATCAACTTCACCTTGTGCTTGCCTATCCTGAAGTGTATAGATATCACCCGGCTCATTTATAAAGCCCATGTCATAGAAAAGCTCCATAGTTTTACCGCCAAAACCTTCAATATTCATTGCGTCTCTTGATACAAAAAATTCCAAGCTACCAAGAATTTGACTGTTGCAATACAGCCCAGCTGAACATCGTCTAACTGACGATATTTTTCCAGTTGACTCATTTAATTCTCTTTCCGCTGAACTTCCACAAATAGGGCAATTCTCAGGAAAAATAAATTTCTTAGAGTCTTTGTTTCTATCTTTCATATTTACATCGACAACTTTTGGTATTACATCACCTGATCTAATTATTTGAACATGATCGCCAATTCTGATATCAGCACCATTTCTTATGCGCTCGCCTTCACTATTCAGCCCTTTAATGAAGTCTTCGTTATGAAGTGTAGCATTCCTTACAACTACACCACCTATATTTACGGGTTCGAGTTTTGCAACCGGTGTCAATGATCCTGTCCGCCCAACCTGGATCTCAATATCAAGAATTTTTGTCGTGGCCTTCTCTGATGGAAATTTATGAGCCATTGCCCATCGAGGTGACCTTGATATAAAACCTAGTCGATCTTGGTAAGCTAATGAGTTTACCTTGTAGACAACCCCATCTAAGTCATAGTCAAGTGAGGATCTAATCTCATTTAAATCTTCATATGATCTGATAATATCATCATAGTTATAATTTACTTTAGTGTATGGATTTACGTCAAATCCCCATTTTTTGAATAATCCCAGCATCTCAAAGTGAGAGGCTGCATTAATGCTTGATATTTCACCCCAGGTATAGGCAAAAAAGTATAATTTTCTTGATTTTGTGACATTAACGTCAAGATGTCGGAGTGATCCAGATGCGGTATTTCTTGGGTTGACATATGTTTGTTTTCCTTCTTTTTGCATCCTTTCGTTTAACTCGAAAAAATCAGATTTTTTCATATAAATTTCACCACGGATTTCTAAAATATCTGGAACATCAGAGTCTTTAATCTCATGTGGTATATTTGATATAGTTTTTATGTTTTGTGTTACATTTTCACCCTGACTACCGTCCCCTCTTGTTGCGCCAATATGCAAAGTACCATTGATATATATCAGTGTGGCCGACAGACCGTCTATTTTTGGTTCAGAAACGATTTCCAAATTATCATCCAAACCTAAGCTGAGATACCTTCTCACTCTATCAATGAAATCAGTAACTCCATCATTGTCGAAAATATTCGAAAGCGAGAGCATAGGGACTTTATGATTTACCTTTTCAAACTTATCGGATGGTTTAAAGCCAACACTATTTGAGTAATTACTGTCTATTACCTCAGGATTATTTGTAACAAGTTTATGATACAGTAATTTTAACTTGTCGTATTCTGCGTCAGATATGTTAGATATATTGCTCCCATAGTATGCACTATCTTGATCTTTAAGGAAGCTCTCAAGATCTCTCAGGAAATCATTTTTTTCTTTACTTGATAGATCATCAAATTGATTTTGTAAAAAACTGCTAGCTTTCGTGTATTTATTCATCTTCATACATCAAACTTTTGGAGGCCTCACGAGCTTGGTTTGTAATTTTTTCTCCCGATAGCATTCTTGCGATTTCTTCAATTCGTTCCCCCTCCTCAATCTCAGTCACCTCTATTGAAAAATCATCCTCGCTTTTATCAATCTTTTTGATTAAGTAATGGTGGTTTGCTTTTGAAGCTACTTGCGGTGAGTGCGTTACAGAAAATATTTGCAATGTTTTAGAGAGTGATGCTAGCTTTTTTCCTATAGCAGAAGCGGTAGATCCGCTAACTCCTGAGTCAATCTCATCAAAAATTAGTGTGTCTGCATCATGACTGGCCGACTTCAAAGATTTTATTGCTAAAATTATTCTTGATAACTCTCCGCCTGATGCAACTTTTGTAATTAATTCAGGCTCTCGCTCCTTACTTGTTGATACCATGATACTGACTTCATCAATACCTTTTGGACCTCGACTTTCCACTGAATTCCTATGAATTACTGTTTTTACCTTTATTGATGGGAATTTTAATTCATTTAATTCATCAAGAAGCCTTTTATCGAACTCTCTTATTATAAGTTCCCTTTTTTTAGATAACTCTATCGCAATATCATCGTACTTGCTGCATAGCTTCCGTAAGCCCTCTTCCATCCTAATTATTTCATCTTTTCCATCGTTTAAATTATTAAGTTGTTCTGAGGTTCTTTCAAAAAAATTTAAAATTTCATCCGTGGGTATATTATACTTTCTTGATATTGATTTTATTGCGAAAAGCCTTTTCTCAATAGTTTCAAGATCACTATTATCAGCACCCATTTGGTTTTGAACTTTATCAATAAGAGTACTTATTTTTGATAGTGAGTCATTAATATTTACAAGCTCGCTATCTATTTTAATTATATCACTATTTTGAATTGCTTCGAGTCTTGATATCTCTCTGTGGGCAATACCACTGAGCTCCTCAATTCCATTATCTGCGTTTATAAGTGCTGTAATTTTCGATAATGTTTCGATGACACGAGAACCCTCTAATAATAATTTTCTTCGCTGAAGAAGCTTATCTTCTTCCCCATGTATAAGATTAAGACCCTCAATCTCCCGGCAAATTTCTTCTAAAAAGGTTTTTTGACTTGCTGTTTGATCTAAGATTTTATTCCTTTCCATGATTTCATTTTGTATTTTTTTAATTTCAGCACTTATCTCAGATATTATATCAATATCAGTAGTATAATCTCCAAAGCTATCGATGATATCAATATGGTTTGATTGATTGATAAAGCTCAAATCCTCATTTTGGCCATGAAATTCTACTAAGTAAGAAGAAAGCTTTTTTACAGTTGATAAACTAACAGGTACGTCATTAATGTAGGATTTGGTTCGGCCATCATTAAACTGAACTCTTTTTATTTGCATTTCATCGCTATCTTCAATATTTAGATCATGAAATATATTGTTTATTTTTGGGTGATTTTTCAAGGCAAGTATAAAGGTCGCTGAGTCCGAATAATTACTGATGATGCTAGGATTGCTCTTCCCTCCGAGCGCCAATAATATTGACTCCATAATAATCGACTTACCAGCACCTGTTTCCCCAGTGAAAACTACTAAACCATCCTTGAAATCTATTTCAAGGTTATTTATGAATATTGCGTCCTTGATAAATAATGATAAAAGCATTCAAAAACTCTACTTATCCGTTCTCCAAACCCTTCGAATCCATGTTTCTGGCTCTTCTTTGGGTTTTAGACCAGCTTGTGTCAGCTCGCCGTAAATGTAACTATACCAATTACTATTAGGGTAGTTATAACCTAGAATTGCAGCAGATGTTTGTGCTTCTACATATATGCCAAGTGCGAGATACGAGTTGGAGTAACGTGCTAGCGCTTCATCAATATGAGAAGTAGTCTGATATTCTGAGATTACTTCCTTGAACCTATTGATAGCCGCCGTAAACTGCTTTCTTTTTTGGTAAAATCTTCCAATTTCCATTATTGATCCAGCAATATGATCTATGGCAAGATCTTTCTTGAGACGAGCATCTGCTGCATAGTCTGAGTTTGGAAATCTTTCAAGTATAGTATTAAATCGTTCAAGTGCGAGTCTGGCATTATGTTGATCTCTCCCAACATTAGCTATTTGCAAGTAGTATGATTGTCCAATTAAGTAATTAGCATACGCAAGTTTATTTCCATTTGGATATAATTGAGTATACCTTGTAAGTTGACTAATAGCGTCTTTATATCTCTTTCCTTCAAAGTAAGAGTATGACGCCATTATTAGGGCCTGCTCTGACCAGTTTGAATATGGGTACTCTCTCTCGATATTAAGAAATTCATCTGCAGCCAATTCATATTCTTTTTTTTCGAGTAAATCTGCCGCAGAATTATATATTATACTCATATCTCTCTGGCTGAATGACTCAACAGGCATATCTGTTGCACAACCAACCAATAATAAAAGAAATAATGAGACGATAATTTTCTGCATATTGTGACACAACTATACAACATTGATATCAATATAGTATAGTCTATATTTACTGATTAACAAGCTTCTGCTGTTCAATATGCTCTATATTCTCTGCCGTTTTGGTGCCCTCATCAAAATCGACTAAACACCAAGAATTTTTATTTTCAAATAACTCTTTCAAAGCCAAATAATTGATATGATGCCCACCGCATATTGATGTGAACTTCCCGATAATTCTATAATCTGCAAGCATGAGATCGCCGCAAATATCAAGTATTTTATGCCTCACAAATTCATCTGTTGAATTTAAACCACTTGAATTCATAATATTTTTATCTGTCAGAACAATTGTATTTGATAGAGTTACCCCTAAACCATAACCCATTGAGTGTAATTTTTCTGCATGCTCAAGGAAGCCAAAAGTTCTTGCATTCGATATTTCATTAAGAAAATTATCATAGTTAACTTCAATCTCCATTTTTTGTTTTCCAATCAACTGATGTTTGAAATCAATTTGCGCATCAACAATTAGTTTGTCATTTGGAGTGAAGCTTGCAAATGCATTATTATGATCTACCACTATTGGATCTAAGATTTTTATAAATTTCTTGGCTTTCCCTTGATTTATAATTTGATTATCCTGAATTCCATCCATAAAAATTTTACTACTACCATCTAAAATTGGTACCTCAGGACCATCAATTAATATCTCAATGTTATCAATGTTTGCACCAAATATAGCCGCAAGTAGGTGCTCAATAGTTAAAACAGAAACATCGAATTCATTTGAGATTTCAGTGCAATAATATGTAGATTTTACATTTTTGTAGTTTGCTTTAATTGTATTTTTACCGGGATCCTTAACATCGGTTCTCCTGAAAGAAATTCCAGAACCAGGATCTGACGGTTTTAATATCATAGTAGACTTTGTATTCGTATGAACTCCAATGCCCACGAACTTGATATCGTCTTTAATTGTAGTTTGCATGTTAAACATGTGGTTTGCTCTCACTAATACCTACATTGATATACATATTTCACGGTATAAGCAATAGATCTGTGTGAGATATTAATATATTAATTTGCTTGTCTTTTTAAGAATGAAGGTAATTCTAACTCACCGTCTGGATCTGAAGAGTCGTCATCAATTGTATTATCAATGAGATCATCCTCTTTGTTATCGTCCACCTCAATATCTAAAAGGCTATCTTGGATTTCAGTATCGGCGGGAGCACTCACTTCATCTGACACTTCTTCAGCATCATAGCTTACATCAAAACTCTTTTCCTCTGCGAGGTCAGACTCGCCAGAACCCAAATCATCAGAGAGTGTTTCCACGTCCTGGTTTGTCTGAATTATATCTGACTTTGTAGTTTCAATATCAGGCTCTTGCATACCTAAATTATCGTCTATTTCGTTATTGGAGTTCAATTCTATATTTGAATAGTTACTGTCAGTCATAGGCGTTTCATCAGCTTGGTCTTTTTTCTTGAATCCTACGCTCACAAGCTTACTCAAAAAACCCCCTTTATTTTTTCTCGCACCCTCATCTAAGAGCTGTTCATTCATTGCCATTGAAATATTTTCATCTTTAATTGAGAAGAATTCGCTCACTCTCGGTATTTCATTTATTTCATTTGTTAATTGTCTTTTTTCAATAATACTCGCGCTGCTAATTTTTTCATTTATTGAATTTTCATTACTTGGCTTCTGCCTATCTCTTGAAGTGAAAAAATTATGACTTCCATCTATTTTTTTTATTGATACGTCACCATCATATTTCTTATCTTCCGCAGCTGACTTTATGTTGTGTGAAATACCATTTAAAGGACGTGTCTGAAATTCATTCTTGTGATGTTCGCCTATAGTACTATTTATCTTTGGAATGGTATAATCTTTATTAAATGTATAATTTGTAGAGTCGATATTCTTGATATTACTTTGAATTCCGGTTGCCACGACAGATACTTTAACGGATCCCTCTAAATTAGAATCAAAGGTTGCACCTAGAATGATGTTTGCATTATTATCCACCTCATCTCTTATTCTGGTTGCAACCTCATCAACTTCAAAAAGAGTAAGGTCTTCACCGCCAGTTATTGAGATAAGTAGACCCTGTGCCCCTTTCATGGATACGTCATCCAAAAGTGGATTCGAAATGGCTGCTTCTGCTGCCTCAATTGCTCTTTTTTCTCCCGAGGCTTCACCTGTACCCATCATAGCTTTGCCCATCCCAAACATAATTGATTTTACATCAGCAAAATCAAGATTTATTAAACCTTCTTTTACCATTAAGTCTGTTATACCAGATACCCCTGATAGAAGGACTTGATCTGCCATTGCAAAAGCATCAGAAAATGTAGTTTTTTCATTAGCAATCCTGAATAGATTTTGATTTGGGATAACAATTAATGTATCTACATACTTGCTTAATTCTTCAATACCTTCGTCTGCTATTTCCATTCGCCTTACACCTTCGAATTGAAATGGTTTAGTTACTACTGCAACCGTCAGAATTTCCTGCTCCTTGCAAAGCTGAGCTATTACAGGCGCCGCGCCTGTTCCCGTTCCACCACCCATACCAGCGGTAATAAACACCATATGTGATCCTGCCGAATAATCCAGTATTTCCGCCTGGGCCTCTTGGGCAGCTGCCGCACCAATTTTTGGCTGCGAGCCGGCTCCCAAACCTTCGGTTAGATTTGTTCCCATCTGAATTCGTCTATCAGCGCTTGACATTGCAAGGGCTTGAGCATCAGTATTAGCAACAACAAATTCGACTCCATCCAATCCCTCTTGGATCATATTATTTACAGCGTTACCGCCGGCACCACCAACGCCAAACACCGTAATTCTTGGCTTCAACTCACTCATAGCATCTGGAATCTTCAAATTTATTGTCATGATATTTTTCCTGTGTTTATTTAACTCATAAAATATGTAGGCCAATTAGTTTCTAGAAACTGTCCTTGAACCATTTCATCAAACTAGTAAAAAAATTATTACCTTGATTATAAGATAAGCCTTTAGTGGTTATTTTTTTATTAACAAAAATTTCATTCTGTGAATAAGTCAACATACCACAAGAATTAGAAAAAATTGGATCCGAGATATCAAAATCTTGAGAGATTAATTTTGGGACCGCCCTTCTGACAGGTGACTGAAAAATTTCGCTCGCTAAATCATCAATGCCAATAAGCTGGCTAGCCCCTCCTGTAAGTATAACTCTTTTTTGATTTAACAAGCTTGGGCTAATATTTTGGATCGTGGACCTCACCCTTTCAAGTGTATCCAGAGCGCTCGTTCTAGATATATCAGCAATAGTTGATTTATGAATTTGCTTCTCGGAGTTTGTATCTTCCGCATAGCCCAACTGTCGTATAGTAACAGTATCTCCATTATCGTATGAGTTAGTTAAAACACCACCATATAAAATCTTTAACTTTTCGGCATCACTCATACTGATTGATAATGCGCGCGCAATATCAATCGTTATATTATTACCGCCATATGATACCACACCTGCATAACGAAAAATATTATCAGAGAATATCGAATAAGAGGTTGTTCCGGCCCCCATATCAACAACAATTGATCCAAGGTTTGCTTCGTCACTCGACAAAGTTGCAACAGCACTTGAAATCGGCGTAAAAATAATCCTCTCCAACTGAATATGTGCACTTTCAATAACATTACTGATATTCTGAATGATACCTTTTGCACAGGTTAAGTTATTAAGATTTATGTTTAGCTTTTCGCCATACATTCCCACTGGGTCTTCAATTAGATCGACTCCATCAATTGAAAAACCTAATGGAATGGTCTCAAAAATTAATTTATCAGATGACTCATTTTGCTCTGCTGCTATTGATAATGCTTTTTCCAGATCTCTTTTTGTCACTTGGGTATCGTTTATTGGAATGCTAATTTCAAATAAATTTGATTCAACCTTATCAGACGTGATATTAACTGAAATTTTGTCAATGGTTAATGAGGACATGTTTTCAGCATCCTCAATTGCTTTCCGAATTGCCAATTCTAGATTTGAAGGATCAACTATACTCCCGTGTTCAAAACCACTAGATTTCTGGTGCCCTAGCCCAAGAATTTCAAATTTTTCCCTATAGTTTTCAGAAATGGTATTTTTTGCTATTAAACAAATAATCTTATCTGACCCGATATCCAACACTGCAGAAATTGTGTTGATATTTTTCTTAAGATTAAGTCCAGACATCTTATCAAATGACATCAAATACATATAAAACTCTTGTGTTATATTTTTGAGCTGTTCATCGTAACTCCGGTGGGTAGTATATCAATCCTATCGGGTAATCTCATATCAATTATTTCAATATATCTGCTCAGAAGTGAGTACTCTCTGTCTAAATCCTCTATCTCTTCGATCGCATTCGCCACATTCTTTTCTGGGAGATGTATTGTTATTCCATTGTGTAATCGGATTGTCCAGCGTCGATCACCCACCCTTAACAGAGATTTAATTTTTTTTTCAAACTCAGGATAATTTTTTATCATTGCAATAATTACAGGTATGTCTTCAAGTGCATTCGGTCCAGCAACAACCTTTAGATTTGTAAATTTATTAGGATGTAATTCTGTAATTATTTTTGAGTCTCTATCAACCAAGAACTTATTTCCTTCATTGTACCATATTGCAATTGGATTATGCTCATATACTTTGACCTCCAAAGTTGAAGGGTAGATCTTTCTTAATTCAGATTTTTTAACCCAATCTATGTTATTTATCTCAGAGCTGATTTTTTTTAAATCTATACTTGTGAGTGATATCCCCCTCAGCTCGGATACAATGTTCACCACCTCGCTTGCTTCTAAATTTTCAATTCCTAATATCTTAACGTTCTTTAATTTTACATCTAAATTAATATATTCCATCGAGGTGCTAATAATATCTTCTGAGTTTTTATATAAAGTTGTCATGGAATATACTAAAATTAATATCGACACAGCAATTATAGATGCTTTCAATTTATATTTTTTGTTTATCCTAAAAATAAAATTACGCATTATTTTTCCCAATAAATCAATATCTATTGCACGATGCATCACAAATAATCCATTCAACCAACTCATGGAATGAGATACCCGAACACTCTGCCAATTCAGGCAGTAAAGATTTCTTAGTCATTCCCGGTTGAGTGTTTACTTCAAGACACACCAGCTTTTGATCTCTTGAAGAGGAATATCTAAAATCAACCCTTGTAACACCTCTACAGCCCAAGCAATCATGCGCTGCTAATGAATATTCTCTCATTTTTTCGTAAATATTTGGTTTAAGATTAGCTGGAATAATATGTGCGGCAGAATTAGAACTATATTTCTCATTGTAATCAAATAATTGTCCACTTGTTACTATTTCTGCTATTTGCGTGGCCTTACCCCCAATGACTCCACAAGTATAATCAGCACCATCCACAAAATCTTCTGCAAAAAAAGAACTCAATGACTCATGATTCTTCTCTATAAACTCATCTAACTCATTTTTTGAATTTATCAAATAAATATCAACACTTGATCCGCCATTGATTGGTTTGATCACGATTGGGAACTCAATTTTATCAAATGAATTTTCGAGTAAATATGATCTGGCTACTGGGATTTTTCTATGCTTAAAAATTTCTTTTGATTTTAATTTATTCATTGCGTTTGCTGATGCAAGAATACCAGAATGCGTATATTTGATGTTTAAATATTCAAAAATTGATTGGATATATCCATTCTCTCCCCATGATCCATGCAAGCAATTGAAGATAATATCAAAGTTTAGCTCGGTCAGGCTTGTTATTATATTATAATCAGGATCCAATGTTTGAACCCTATAGCCAAGATCTTTTATTGCTTGCAGACATACTTTACCGCTCTCTAGACTTATCGCTCTCTCCGGCGATATACCACCCATGAGTAGTAATATATTTTGTTTTTTTGAAAAATTATTCATAACTCAACTTTCGGACCGTTGCCAATCCTTCTTATTTCCCACTCGAGATCTATTCCTGTTTTCACTTTAACACGCTTTTTTATTTTTTCTCCCAAAAGTTCAATATCATATGCCGTTGCATTACCCTTATTAATTATAAAGTTTGTATGCAATCTAGATATCACAGCATCACCTGATGAGAGACCCGAACAGCCTGCGTCCCTGATTAATTCCCATGCTTTAATATTTATGGGATTCTTAAATGTTGATCCACCGGTCCTCTCTTTTATTGGCTGGGCAGAGTCTCTGTGTTTCTTGTACCTATTAATCTCTTGAATAATTTCTTCTCTATTTGCGATCGATCCTCTAATAGTTGCGGAAATACAAATCATATCATCCGAAATATTACTCGACCGATAGCCATAACATATATCAGAGAGATTGCTCTCAAACTCATTACCCTTGTGATCAATAAACTTTGCCGATATTAGTATGTCAGCAACTTCTGCGCCATAGGCACCAGAATTCATCTTAACCGCTCCTCCAAAAGTTCCTGGTATTGTATTGAGAAATGAAAGACCTCCGAGATTATTCTTCAGCGCAAAATTTGAAACTTTTTTACTAGGTACTGCTGCTCCGCACTCGATTCTGTCAACTGCAGTCTGCTTGATGTAGTTGAATTCTCTGTCCAGAACTATGACCACACCCGGTATGCCATTATCTCTTATTAATGTATTTGATGCACCACCTAAGATAGTCACAGGTACATTACTTGGTTTGATATGCATAAATTTTTTTAAATCAGTCAAATCTTTTGGTTTGAACAACAACTCAGCAGATCCTCCCACACGAAACCATGATATTTTTTTTATTGGATAATTCGTATACAGATATCCTGCTACTCTTCCATCAAATTTAGCTCTTAGTTTATCAGCATCTGAAAAGTAATTCATAGAACATTCCGTCAGATTTCTTTACAAATAACTTTTGATATTTCATTGATATCCCCCGCACCAACAAATAGCACAATATCACCTTCTTTTGTTATATTTTTCAGAAATTTACTGATCTCACTCCTTGATAAAATATATGTATCTGTGTTAGATTTTTTCTTTATATCTTCTGCAAATTTCCAATAGTCAAACATATTTTCAAATTCTTCACCAGCAGCATAAATTGGTAAAATTCCGAGACAATCTGCATATTTGAATGAGTTGCATAAACTATCATATAATGACAATGTTCGACTATACCTGTGCGGCTGAAAAATCATGATCACCTTATTTTCAGCTTGTTCTTTTGCCGACATCAATAACTGATTAATTTCTGTTGGATGGTGTGCATAATCATCGTAATATCTTATGCCGCTCTTTTCAATAATACTGGAAAATCTTCGATACACCCCCCGATATTTTGCTAATTGATAAATAATCTTTTCTTCAGCTATCCCATGGAGCAAGCCAATTACAACCGCAGCCGTGGAGTTCCAGACGTTATAAATTCCTGGTCTATTAATTTGAAGCTTCAAATTATATTTTTTCCCATTGATAAATCCAGATAGTTCGAAGTTATGGCCAAAAGGCAGTTTCTCTATATTTTTTATTACAACATCTGAATGCTTATCAGTACCATAACTTATTATATTGTTTGATTTTGAATGACTAAAAACTTTGGAAGCAATAGGATTATCTTTGAAATATAAAAAATATCCACCCTCGTTAATATTATTTGCAAAGTTTAAAAATGACTGCTCAACATTCTTCATCGTTCCATAGTTTTCCATATGATCATCATCTATATTAGTAACTACTGATATATCTGATGGTAATGCTAAAAATGTTTTATCGGACTCATCCGCTTCAACTACCATCCAGTCACTGTCACCTATCTGTAGATTTGAATTGAAAGAGTAATCAATCCCGCCAATCAATGTGGTAGGTTTTTTTGTGTCATACGATAATATCCAAGATGTCATTGATGTGCATGATGTCTTGCCATGTGTACCCGAAATACAAATAGACTTCTTTTTTTGCATAACTTCTGCAAGCATCTGAGCTCGCGAATATATTGGGATATTGAGATTTTTTGCTTTAATAAATTCTGGATTCTTGCTGTTTACAGCTGATGAGTAGATAACTTTTTCAATTTTAGTATTTATGTTATCAGAATTATGCCCAACAAATATTTTGATCCCCATGTTTACAAGTCTTTCAAGTGTATCACTATTTTTGATATCACTGCCTTGTACGTTATATCCATTGTGTTGACATAGTTTTGCAATTGCAGATAGTCCAATGCCACCGATACCAATGAAATGGATGGTTGATGGTTTCATATTCTCGTTATTTTCAATCATTCTGATAAATATTTATCTAGTAGCTTTACAAATACCCTTCTGGATTTTTTCTTGCCAATTTCTCTGGCTTTATTTGCCATTCTGGTTCTCTCATTCTTACTTGAAATTAAATTAATTATCATGTTTGACATCATCTTTGGATTACTAGTAACTTCATTAAATATCAGACACGCACCCTTATCAAAAAAAAATTTTGCATTTTTAAACTGATCATCATCAATTGAATTTTGCAATGGGACCAGAATGAAGGGCTTACCGATTGAGCATATCTCGAAAATTGTATTGGCTCCAGCTCGTGATATAATAATATCCGCGTTCGCCATGACACTACCAATATTTGAGAAGTAAGGTCTGATGTCAAAATTCACTCCAATTTCTCTATATTTTTTTTCTAGTAGAACCTCATCATCACTGACACAATTTTGATAAATTTTTAACCTATCTCTTATTTCTTTTGATAAATAGCGCAGAGTGTCTGGTATAAGATCTGTGAATATTTTTGCTCCTTGGCTGCCCCCTAGGACTAAAATACTTATAGAATTGTCCTCCTTATTTTCATTTGAAGAGTATTTCGTAATTCTGTCCCTAAGTGGTAGGCCAGTAAAAACAGTTTTTTCTTTCTGTTTTAGCTTGATATTTTCTGTATTCTTAAATGATAATAGGATTAATTCGGCAAAATATGATATTAATCTATTAGCTCTACCCATGACTGCATTTTGCTCGTGAATTATCACTGGTATCTTTAATAAATAAGCAGCAATCGCGGTTGGAAATGCTGTGTAACCACCAAAACAAATTATTAATCTAGGCCTAAATCTTATGAGATGATAAATCGACTGAATTAGACCTATTGATAGGTAAAATAAAAAAAATAACTTCGAATTAATGTTGGCTCGAAATGGAGATGATGAAGCAATCCTTTTTATATTAACATTATCTAACTCTTCCAGATATACTTGGCCCCTGCTGTCACTAAAGAAATTAATAACAAGATCAGGATCATATATATTCAACTCCTCGTAGAGAGATATTGCAGGATTAATATGGCCACCCGAACCACCGCATACCAATACAATTGATCTCTTTTTCATTTTTTGATATCTCCAATCAGCTCTGAAAGCTCAGTTTACGTGATGAGTATTCAAAATTAGTTTTCTTTTGCCTCGTAAATGCGAGAATGAGGCCAAATGTTATAGCGATGGAGATAGCTGATGAGCCCCCATATGAGATAAATGGTAGTGTCATTCCTTTTGTTGGAACAATCCCAAGATTTACAGCAATATTTATACCCATCTGTAAGCAAATTAGTGAGATAAGACCAATCGTTGAAATTTTTGCAAACAAATTTTGTTGATTTATAGATCTTTTGACGCCCCGAAAAATTATGAATGCAAACAAAAATATAATAATAAAACAGGAGATCAATCCAAACTCCTCAGCAGCGACAGCAAAAATGAAATCTGTATGAGCATCAGGAAGAATATTCTTAATTGTTCCTTCACCTGGTCCAACACCAAACCACCCACCGTTAATTATGGCATTATATGCAGTATCAATTTGATATGTATCACCTAGATTCGGGTTTAAAAAAATATTTAGTCGTTGAGTGAAGTGATCAATATAAATATAGGAAAGGGCAATACCAGTTAGTGATAATAGAAAAATTATAACTCCAATAATCAAAGGCATCCCTGTTATAAAATAAATTATGGAGGCTGAGAGGGTTACCAAAATTACTTGGCCAATATCAGGTTGTAAAATCAAGCCTGTGATAAAAAGTACATACAATATAAATGATAATGATTTTCCGGGTGCTTTCTTTATTATTGACTCAGACATCAACCAAGATATCAAAACAATAAAGGCAGGCTTTGCAAATTCTGATGGCTGCAGTGAGATTATACCAAGATCCATCCACCTGGTAGCCCCCTTGATTTCGGCCCCAAAGATATTGATGAAAAATATTGAAATGATTGATACCGCGAAGATTAGCAGGCAAAGCCTGCGAATATTTTTTAGATTTAAAAATGAAAAGAATATTGTGACCAAGGCACCAAAAACTATAAATATAAATTGCTTCTTTACAAAATAATATTGGTCACTGAAGTTCAATCTTTCGGCTATTGGTGGACTTGCAGCTAAGTTTAACACAATTCCAAAGATAATAAGAATCAAGATAGCGCCCAACTGCACTCTATCAATTGTCCACCACCAATCGGATAAACCTGATTTAGTTGATCTGCTGAATTTCATTTCTTTCCTTAACCACTTCCCCAACAATAGTTGTAAATTCCAAACCTCTTTCCTCGAAATTTTTATATTGATCAAACGATGCGCATGCTGGAGAAAATAAAATAGTCACTTTTGACTTGGACTTTTCAGCATCCTTGGTTGACCTATTGATTGCATTTCTTAATGTCACACAATTCTCATACTCAATTTTTGAATTGAATAGGGTTGTACTTAGCGACTCCGCTGATTCACCTATTAGATAAGCTTTCTTTATTTTTGAAAAATATTGAGTTATTTGCGAAATACCACCATATTTCTCAACACCACCGAGTATCCAATAAATATTATTATATGTGGTCAATGCTTGTTTTGTTGCATCAGCATTCGTTGCCTTACTATCATTTATATATTGAATATTTTTATATTCATGGATTAATTCATTTCTATGAGGCAGACCATTAAAACTATTGAAATGCTTACAATAAGAATTAAATTCAATCTTCATCGCGTGCATGCAAGCGATACAAGCAGTGATATTTGATGGATAAGTGATTTTATGGGATGTTGAGTATTTTGATATATCATACTTAGATACCTCACCATTGGCGTGTAGTTCGGCAATTTTATTACCGTCCTGTGGATTATTTTTATATGAAATTAAATTACTTTCAAAATTTCTTTTTTTTATTTCAGACGATATTATTTCTCCGTCTAAACCAATAATTGAAATATCATCTTCGTTCTGATATTTGAAAATATCAAATTTAATATTTACGTATTTACCCATATCACCGTGTCTATCAAGATGATCAGGGCTTATATTGAGCAGTATTCCAATATCTGGCTTTATATTTGGTGATAATTCTATCTGATATGAAGATAACTCAATAATAAACGTTATATCTTGATCACTCAGTTCAAAATCTAGTACTCCTCTTGAACCAATATTACCGCCGACTTGCACTTTCTTACCTAATTTGTCTAGAATATGATAAATCATCATTGATGTAGTAGATTTACCATTTGTTCCGGTTAACATTATAATTTTATCATTTCTTTTTCTGTGACTTATTTCATCCACAAAAAGCTGTATGTCACAGATTATTGATTTTTTTTTCCTTCTAAATTCTTCAATGAATTTTTTTTGAGGTGATTTTTTAATGTCGATACCAGGGCTTAAAAACAATACGTCGAAATCTTCAACAGGAATTTCCTTGGGATTTATAATATTTTTACCCTGCCCAAAATAATTTTTTCTAACTCGATCATTATCATCCCATGCCGACACATTAGCTCCGCCTGATTCAAGGGCTCGTATAGCACTGTCCCCGGATAGTCCCAAGCCGAGTACGAATATTTTTTTATTTTTACAGTGTGTTAATGGTATCATTTTGTCTTCAATTTTATCTAAGTTTTAGTGTTAGCAAGCCTATAAGGGCTAGAATTAATGATATTATCCAAAAACGAATTACAATCGTAGGCTCGCTCCAACCTTTCTGTTCAAAGTGATGGTGTAATGGTGCCATCTTAAATATTCGTTTTCCCGTTAATCTAAAACTAATCACTTGTACAATTACGGAGGTTGCCTCTAAAACAAAAAGTCCACCAATTATTAAAAGAACAAACTCGTGCTTTGTTATAACTGCGATAATTCCTATAATTGAGCCAAGCGATAGAGATCCAGTATCTCCCATAAAAATCATTGCAGGGGGAGCATTGTACCACAAGAATCCTATGCCAGACCCAATAACTGCTCCACATATAATTGCTAATTCACCCGAGCCCGGCATGTATTGTATATTTAGATATTCAGAAAAAAGAATATTACCAGTTAAATATGCGATTAAGCCAAAACTGCCAATCGCAATCATGACTGGCATAATGGCCAGTCCATCAAGACCATCCGTCAGGTTTACAGAATTACTTGATCCTACTATGACTATGGTTGAAAAAATAATAAAAAAAATACCGAGGTTAATCGAGAAGTCTTTCAAAAACGGCAAAAATACTACCTGGTCGAAATCAGCAACATGCGTTGTCAGAAAATATATCGAAATTATGGATATAAATATCTGTAACATTATTTTGTAAATGCTGCCCAATCCATTAGATGATGAATTAAATACTTTAAGATAATCATCATAAAACCCAATCAAACCAAAAAATAATGCAACAAAACCCACAACCCATATATATCTATTTGATAAATCAGCCCAAAGCAGAGAAGATACGATTACACCAAGCAAAATTATGACACCACCCATCGTTGGTGTGCCTGATTTCTCTATTATATGCCTCTTTGGTCCATCAGGTCTTATTGGCTGACCATTCTTTTGATGTTTTTTTAGAAATCGAATCATAGGGGGGCTCAAGAGAAAAACTATCAAACCCGATGTAAAAGTTGCAGCAACTGTTCTTGTGCTAATATAAGCAAAAGCATTCAGCAGAGGGAAAAAACTTATTAGTTCATCAATTAATAAAATCAGCATATCAAAATTTCCTTGTCAGTAATTATGTTAATGCCAAATAATTAATAAATTCCTGAACTAAATTATTTAAACCTATCTTATTTCCCCCCTTGATAAATATTAAATCCCCTCCAGCTAACTCAAACTCATCAATTGACCGGATATCCTTCACAGATCTGAAATGTTTTTTCTTTTTTTTTGATGTGACCAAACCAAAAAGAGAACTCAAATACTCACCACAAAAATAAACATGGTCAATATTCGTCTTGTTTATAAGATCTACTAAGTCGGAATGGTATTTTTCATTGAAACCTCCTAACTCAAGCATATCACCAATGATTATAATCTTACGAAATATTCGGTCGGCTACATATTCATCCACGGATCTTATTGCTTCGAACATTGACGTCGGGCTTGCATTATATGTGTCGTCAATTAATCTTACTTGCCCGTTATCTAATTCAAAATCAAACTCCTGCCACCGTGATTTATGCACATTTGATTTAGTAATATTTTTTAATACCTCATTTAGATCATAATTTAAGATATGTGCAATACCTAAAACTGGAAGATAATTATTTATGATGCTTATATTTTGCATATTTGAATATGCTTCAAAAACCTCACCAAACACCTTAAATTCAATAAAAACCCTGTCCTTATCCCGAGTAATTTTGCTAATTTGAATATCTGATTTATTTGAATAGCCAAATGTTATTGACCTTAAATTTTTCGCTAAAGCTTTTTTTTGCAGGAATTCAAAGTAGTCACTATCGCGTGGAAGCAGTACAATACCGCCATCTGACATCCCATCAATAATATTTGACTTTTCAATTGCGATATTTTTTTTACTTCCAAGATTTCCAATATGCGCCTCTCCGATATTTGTAATGATAGCAATATCAGGATTTATATGTTTTGATAGGTTACTTATTTCGTTTTTCATGTTCATTCCAACCTCAAAAATCGCATACTTATCCAGCTTGGATATTTTTGCTTTCGATAGTGCTATACCCAATTCGTTATTAAATGACTCAGGCGCAGCAAATGTTGGTTCATAATATGATAATACATTTTTCAAATAATCTTTCGTGGTTGTTTTACCTACACTCCCCGTAATAGCTATTTTGAGTGATTTGATATCTTTAAAATTATATTCAGAGATTTTTGACAAAGCTATAAATGTATCCTGCACGAGAATGAGTGGAAAATTTGACTCTTCGAAAATTTTTTTTTCGGAAATTATTGCTGCGGATGCACCATTATTAAAGGCTTGAGGTAAGAAATTATGTCCATCTGAATACCTACCCTTTAAGGCTATAAATATGTCATTTTTTTGAATAGATCTGCTATCGGTCGACATATTATATTCTTTATTATTCAGACATATATCACTTTTTTGATCTATGATATTTATTGAGTTTAAAGAACCAATGCTGCAATTTATCCTATAATTATCGTTCATTTAGCCCTATTTTTTATAGTTTGACTCACAAAATTATGATCTGAAGAATATATTTTTTCCTTACCGTAGATTATATACTCTTCGTGCCCTTTTCCGCATATAAGAAGATTATCCTCCGATGATAACTCAGAAATGGCATAACTTATTGCCTCCTCACGGTTTGCAATCTCAATATATTTTCTTGATTGCTTCATTAATTGACCTCGTATTAAATTTGGGTCTTCAAATCTCGGATTATCATCTGTGATGACAATCAGATCTGCATATTTATCCGCGACATCACTCATAATACTGCGCTTACCCGTATCTCTGTCTCCGCCTGCACCAAAAACAATAATGAGTCTATTTTTTGTTATCATTCTGATAGCTTCAAGTACGGAGCTCATAGCATCCGGTGTATGAGCATAATCGATAAAAATATTATTGTCTTTCAATTTTGCAACACACTCCAATCTTCCTCTAACGTCACTTAGCTTTTCAATAGCTGCAAATGCCTCTGTAATCGTAATGTCAGTATTTACCGTTGCCATGCATCCTGCAATTAACGAATTTATGGCTTGGAAAGGGGCTATGAATGGCGTCGGAACGATTATTTTTTTATCATAACAATTAAGCTGGAGTTGAATCTTATTATTATCTCCTCTGTTTATGCCCAAAATAGAAATTGACGCATTCTTGTTACCTATTGTAATTAGGTTTTCAGCTTTTATAGAATTTATAAAATTGTGAAATCTTATAGGTATATCAATCATATTTACCACGGCTGTTCCCTTTGGGCTTATCAGGTGGGTAAATAACCTTTTTTTTGCATTAAAATAGGAATCCATGCTGCAATGATAATCTAAATGGTCGCGTGAGAAACTGGTAAATGCCGCACCAGCTATGTCTAGAGAGTCCATTCTTAGTTGTGAGAGTCCATGGCTTGATGCTTCGATTACCAGATTTTGAAAACCCTTAGAAGCAAGTTTATCTACCTGCTTATGCAGTGAGATTGGATCGGGCGTCGTCAATGTACTCGATGTTTTAGTTGTGGAATTACCCAAAGTTCCAATGGATGCAGATTTAATTCCCGTCAATTGCCATATTTCTTCCGTAAATTTTGTAACGGAGGTTTTCCCATTTGTACCGGTAATTGCTAATATATTTTTTGGCTGTTTTGGATAATACTTAGAGCTAACCTGTGATAGTGTTTCACGAACTGAATCTACCTTGATAATTGGCGTATTTATTGCAGCACCATCAAATGTAAATTCTTTCGGAGCAATAATTGCAGCCGCACCATTTTCAATAGCCTGTTTTAGATATTGTTCCTGTAATTGAATATTTCTCTCAAGTAGAAAAAACAAATTTCCATTTTTTACTGATCGGCTATCCAAGCATATGTCTGTTATATTTTGATTGGAATTGTGATGCTGCAGCTCCTCAGAGTTCAATAGCCTTTCAAGCTTCATTTTTATCTACCATTATCAATTAATTTGAAGCAACTACAATTTGATCATAGTCATATAGCCTTTCAATTGAAGAAGGTTTTATGTCCAACATTGGCGCAATCCTTCTGACTATATTTGAGAAAGTTGGTGCAACATTCCATCCAGCAGTTGCAAGGCCATGAGAATTCTCAGTTGGCTTAGGTTCATCAAGAAGTAAAAACATAATATATTTTGGTTTATCTAATGGAAATGCACCCATAAATGTAGTACGACGAGTATCTTTGTCGTATGATCCACCCACCAACTTATTAGCTGTGCCAGTTTTTCCACCCACAAAAATACCATCAACAGAAGCACGTTTTGCTGATCCATCTACAACATTCATATGCATTAATTTCTTTATCTTTTCACTTGTCGAGGGTTCCAAAACTTGTTTGTAAATAATATTTGAGTCATCCTCTACCTTTAGAAAGGATGGTTGCACTAATCTTCCACCATTAAAGAGAGGTGCGCCAGCTACTGCCGCATGCAAAGGTGAAACAGCAATCCCATGACCATAAGAAATCGTTATTGTGTTTATTTCTTTCCAATCAGCCGGTATGCTGCTACTTGGTAAATTTTGTATTTGCGTTGATATGGGGTCTAATAGCCCCAATTTTTTCAGAAAAGATTTGTGGTAATCTGTACCAAAATCAAGGGCAATCTTTGCAGCTCCAATATTTGAGGAGTGGGTAAATATTTCTGATACCGTTAAAACACGTGCCTGAGGTCTAAAATCACTAATTTTATGACCACCCGCAATGATTGGTTGCCTTGCGTCATATTCAGTATCCAAGTGAACCAAGCCACTATCTAACGCCATAGCAATGGTGAATGGTTTGAATGTCGATCCAATCTCATATAAGGAATTTGTCACCTTATTTATATTTTCAGGCAAAAGCGCATCTGCTTGATATTGTGGATCAAAATCAGGCAAAGAGACAGCAGCAATAATTTCACCATTATTGATATCCATCAACACACCAGCTGCCGCTATCGAGGAATATTTGTTCATCGATTTTAGCAGCTCATCCCTCATTGCATGACTCACCTCGAGATCTGCAGATAGATATACATCCCTACTATTACCACTTTCTAATTGCTGATCGATAAATTTTTCGACTCCCGCTTGTCCAATGTTGTCAATATTTACGTAACCGATAACACTTGATAGAGTATTTGCAGAGCTATAAAAGCGCTTTGTTTCGTCTATGAATTGTATGCCGGGTATACCTAAATTATGTATTCTATTTTGCTCGCTTGGCGTTATGCCACGTTTTAACCAGACAAACTTTTTATCATTAAATATTTTGTACTCAAGATCTTCTCTTTGAAAACTAGGAACTGCAGATAGTAATCGATCTACTATATCCTCCTTATTTCTGAGTAAATTAGGTCTTATCGCCACTGATGATATTGCAATGTTTGAAGCTACCAAATGACCATTCCTATCATAGATATTGGGGCGCTTCATATTGTATATGTCACTCTCAGTAATACTTGTAACTGGTCCCAGTGATAAATTTGCTAAGTATAAAATTTTAGCTGATAGAACCAAGAAGCCCAAAAAAAAACAAAAAGACAGAAAATTAATTCTTAAATGGAGCCTTTTTATTTCTTTGTTATCTTGAGCTTGAAACATTTGATAAACTATCCTTTGTAAGTTTTTTTATCGCTATTCGCTGGTATACCCTATGAGTGATCTCTGTATGAGCTCATCCATGACCTTGTTAGCTGGTTTAAGTGGGATATCCTCAATTTTCCTTATTTGCGTCACATTCACGGGTTCTAACTCTAAGCCAAATTGATTAGATAAATTTTGAATCCTATCTGGTTGTGACAAGAGGCTAAGCTCTGCATGTAAGGTTTCTATATCAGATTTTTCATTTTCAATGGCAGTCTTAACTTGAGATATTTCTCTCTTTATATTTTTGCTATCATAACTCAAGAAATACAGCACAAAAGATGTAAAGATGCATAAAATTAAGACTGAGATAAATAATAATCTGGTCATTTTAATTCCTTTAATATCCTTTTGTATTTTGTCATACTATAAATATCTAAATTTTCTCTAAACAAATGCTCCGTTCTTTGTATATATCTCAATTTTGCAGAACGTGATCTCGGATTTTGTGTAATTTCATCCCCATCTGGTTTATAGAATTTTTTATCTGGATATATAAATGGGGGATTGGTTTGATCTTCAATTTTTGGTTCATACCTTGACTTTGAAGAACTATATCCCGTTAAATGATCAAAGATATTTTTAACAATCCTATCTTCAAGAGAATGAAATGTTATAATAGCAATTCGACCACCTAGTTTTATGTAGTCACAAATGCCCATTAACAATGCATATAATTCTTCAAACTCATTATTTACGAAAACTCTTATGGCCTGAAAGGTCCGAGTTGCTGGATGAATATGAGCTCCTTTTTGTTTTTTATAAAAATTTCCGACGGCATCATTAATTATATCACTGAGTTGAGTGGTGGTGTTGATTGTATTTTTTTGTCTATAATCATTAATCCTACTCGCAATAATACGTGAGTGCTTTTCTTCACCAAAGTCTCTGATTATTTCAGATAAATGCTCCTCCTTCATCTTGTTAACGACATCAAATGCACTAATTGCATTTTTTCCCATCCGCATATCTAGGGGTCCTTCATTCTGAAATGAAAATCCTCTTTTTGGATCATCAATTTGCATCGATGATACCCCGAGATCCAACAATAGTCCGTCTACTTTTTTAATTGATAGGCTATCAAGTAAGCTTGGAATTTGGGTGTAGCTTGCATTATAAAAATTAATTCGGTCCTGATATTTTTCATTAAGTTTTTTTGCTATAGGTACAGAATTGACATCTCTATCTGTTGCAATAATTATGCAATCAAATAAATCCAATATCGCACTGGAATGTCCGCCCCCGCCAAAGGTGCCATCCACAAATACACTTCCTCCTCTAAGTGATAATGCATCAAGCACCTTCTTGGTCATGACAGGTGTGTGATAATATGGTCCGCCAGTAGAAGTGTTTCTACTATCCATCACACTAAAAACCTTTGTTCTTCTTACTCAATAATAGCCTTTGCTCTCTTACCTTTTTTTGGGCGTCTTGCAAATAATTACTAAATCTATTTGGCTCCCATATTTGGAATTTTTGACCTAAACCTACGAATATAACCTCGTCACTAATCTGAGCGTGCTGAATTAGAGCATCACTTAAGATTACTCGGCCGTCACTATCAATTCGCAGTTCTTCAGACAGCCCAAAAAGAGCTGTTGATAGAAAATCTTTCTCATCTGAGTATGGATCAAGATTATCCATGAGTGCATAAATCTCGCGAGATAAACTGTCACCTCCTGCATCAATTGCTTCCGCATCAAGAGATGGATAACAGAATATTTTTTGGGATCCATCTTGGAATAGAATACTCCTGAACTGCGCCGGTATTGAGACGCGACCTTTTTGATCAATTTTATTCTTATATTTAGATAAAAATAATTGCATGTTAAAATCCATAAATGGGTATTTATGGGATAACATGGTATTTTTTGGAAGTCAATGGTTTTTTTAATTATTTGTTAACCAAATTCTAGTGCTAGATGGCCTATAAGCCGGGTTCTGTGTCAATTTGACGATGATCATTCATCTCGCTCTATGATTACTCATTGAGTCTAGCGACCTACCCAGATGGCAGAATGCAGAGGACATATTTCCATCTCTATTTGGTCTTGCTCCCAGTGGGGTTTACAATGCCAATGATGTTACCACCATTGCGGTGCGCTCTTACCACACCATTTCACCCTTACCATTTGATCATGGCGGTATATTTTCTGTTGCACTTTCCCTAGGGTCACCCCCGCCGGATGTTATCCGGCACTGTTCCTCTGTGGAGCCCGGACTTTCCTCTAATAAATAGCGATCATCCAGCCATCTAGCATATTTGTTTTAACATGAATAATTACCAATTGTCCACATAGACTAATGACCACCTCTAAACTCAGATAATTTTTTATATACTTCTGTGAGTATTTGATTTGTTGAGACATCAAGCATACCATTAACTTTTACTGGCCTCCAGTGCCTCTGAAATGCCTTGAGTGCTTCCACAGTTTGTATATCAAAAACCCCAGATTTATATACATGATATCCAATACTGATAAGTTTAGTTTGTATTTCCTTGATGCTTTCTGGATTATTCTTATCTGAATTTTTCATATCAAAGTTTTCTTGTGAAAGATCTGAAAAAAAACCAATTTTTTCTTTTGCAAGCAGGTGCCATGGAAATTTTATTCCTGGGTCAATCTTTCTTCCAATTGAAACATCAGAGTGTCCTAAAATATCCCAACTTTGAATTGCATAGTCCCTCATAAGTTTTTTTACAAGTTTTATTAATGACTCAAGCTGCTGAGAAGTAAAATCTTCATTGCCAGCATTATGCAACTCAATTCCGATTGAATTTGAATTAATATCGATGCAATTATTCCAGAATGATTTTCCCGCATGCCAAGCGCGCTTTGAGATATCAACTAAATTATAAATTTCACCTGATGTATCTATTAGAAAATGACAACTTACTCTCGATCGCTCATCGAGAAACCAATTAATAACTTTCTGAAATTGCATATCAACACCAGTATAATGAATTATTATAAACTCAATTTTTGAATCCTTAACTCTATCACTATAGTTTGGTGATTTATATTTATGGCTTATCATTTTATTAAAACTTTATATAATCATCTATGTTAATTATAGTCTTTCATAGTTGCCATAACAGCAATAATTTAAATTTATTATGGAAAAAAATAATTGGAATTTCTGGATAGATAAAGGGGGTACATTTACTGATGTGATTGCCCTTTCCCCAAATAATGATCTATTTCTAGAAAAAGTATTGAGTCAGTCTCAAAACAAGAATGATGACCCTATTTCAAGGGGTATTAAAAAAATCTTAACCAATAACTCTGCAGACCTTAAAAATATAGGACACATAACCGTTGGAACAACGAAAGCCACAAATACTCTTTTGGAGAGAACAGGTGAAAAAACACTTCTAATTGTCCCAAAAGGCTTTAGAGACTGCCAAACGATTGGTTATCAGAGTAGACAAGATATATTTTCACTAGAAATCAAAAAACCAATCCCATTATATTCAAAAGTGATAGAATTGGACATCCGTCTAACAAAGAGTGGGAATGATTTCATAAAACCAAATTGGAAAATAATTACGGAGCAGTTAAAACAAATAAAAATTGGGAGTTATAATTCAATTTGTGTAAGCTTAATTCATGGATGGAAATTTCCTAGTTATGAACTTGAGATCCAAACTATATTAAATCAACTTGGGCATAAAAATGTCACACTTGGTCATGAAATTTCAAAAACGATTAAATATATACGAAGAACCCATACATCTCTTGTTCATGCTTATGTGGATCCTATTATCAGAGGCGATATAGATAATTTAAAAAAAGAAATAAATTTTGCTAAGAATGATATTAGCCTCAGATACATGCAATCGAATGGTGGACTTGCAGAAGAAAAAAACTTCCGAGGCATAAATTCTATACTATCTGGTCCTGCGGGGGGCGTAATGGGTGCAATCTCAGTCGGTAAAAATTCAGGCTTTAAAAAAATTATCACTTTTGATATGGGCGGTACTTCGACAGACGTCTCCCATTTCGATGGTGAATTAGAGTATAAGAATGAGAAGACGATCGATAACCAAATACTTCAGGTACCTATTATTGATATTGACACAATTGCTTCTGGTGGAGGTTCAATTTTAGATTATAGGAACTCAAGAATGATCGTCGGGCCAAAATCAGCAGGTTCATACCCCGGACCAATGTCTTATGGAAAAAATGGCCCCCTAACACTTACAGATGCAAACTTATTTCTTGGTAAAATTATTGGAAAATATTTCCCACAGAAGTTTGGCCATGACGGCAAATCCTCACTAAACAAGCAAATTGTATCTGAGGAATTTAATCAACTGAGAGATAACATTGATCCAAAAATGCTTCCAGAAGATGTAGCTGAAGGGTTTATAAAAATTGCAGTTGGGAAAATGTGTAGAATTATAAGAAAAATTGCTACAAGGAAAGGTCTCCACCTAGAGGAGCATGCGCTTGTGAGCTATGGGGGGGCCGGTGGCCAACACGCTTGCCAGATTGCTGAGAACCTTGAGATCAAGACAGTTATTATTAATCCACTATCAAGTTTTTTATCAGCGTATGGCATGGCTCAATCTGGGGAGAAGT
Source organism: uncultured OCS116 cluster bacterium (assembly GCA_902633855.1). Lineage (GTDB taxonomy): Bacteria > Pseudomonadota > Alphaproteobacteria > Rhizobiales > TMED25 > TMED25. The sequence continues at coordinate 12,464 of CACPHU010000006.1, read as the reverse complement.
ATATAAAACAAGAAAGTACTTTTTTTGAATTTGATAAAAAATATAGAAATAAAATTGATGCTCTTATAAAAAAACTACAAAAAGAAAACCTAGTTAAAATCAAATCCAAGACTGTATCTCATTTAAATTTATTTTATTTGAAGTATAAGGGTACCGATCAAAGCATTTGCATAAAAGAAAAAAAATCAAAAATTGAGTGTGAAGATTTAATCAAAAACTTTAGGAAAGTTCATAAAAAGATATATGGCTATAATCTAAATAGAAAAATTATACTTGATATGATCCAGGTTGAAACAACCCCTCGATATAATAAAATTGAATTACCCATAAAAAAAATAAATATTAAAAGCAAGTTTGATTACGAAAATTTCTACAGCAAAGGAAAATGGGTTAAGGCTATTGTTTGTCGAATAGAAAAATTCTATGACTTCGAGCTGACCGGGCCAGCAATTCTGATTGATGATCACTCAACAATAATCATAGAAGAGGGATGGCAAGCGAGTAGGGATCAATCAGGAAATATTCTAATAAAAAAAGTAGAAAAATCAGAGACTTACAGAAAAGCTGATGAATCACCAATAATGTTGGAGATTTTTAATAACCTTTTTATGTCAGTAGCAGAAACTATGGGAGAAACACTCCAAAGGACTGCGGCTTCCATAAATATAAAAGAGCGACTTGATTACTCATGTGCTCTATTTGATAATAACGGCAATCTAGTTGCGAATGCACCTCATATACCAGTGCATCTTGGATCAATGGATGATTGCGTAAAAGGGCTTATCAAGAAAAATCAATCTGTAAAAAGGGGAGATATATTTATAAATAACTCGCCAAATTCTGGAGGAACACATTTGCCTGATATTACTATTATTTCCCCTATTTTTTCGGATAAGACAGAAGATATAATTTTTTACTTAGCCACGCGGGGTCATCACCCCGATATTGGTGGAATTTATCCTGGATCTATGACTCCCGAAGCAAAAAAGTTGGATGATGAAGGTATTATATTTGATAATTTTAAAATTCGGATGGATGATCTTACGAAACACGAACGATTACAAAAAAAATTAAATAGCGGTAAATATCCTGCTAGAAATCCAGAGCTCAACATACAAGATATTACAGCTCAAGTAGCAGCAAATAAAATTGGCGAGATACAATTGCGTAAAATCATTGACTACTATGGATTAAACGTTGTTCTAAAACAAATGTATGCAATACAAGATAATGCAAAAGAGGCATGCCTTGGTATATTGAAAAATATTAAGCCATCAAGCTTTGATATGACATTAGATAATTTTTATCTCAAATTAAGAATAGAGGTATGTTCTGAGGGTAAAAAAATTAACTTTGACTTCACTGGATCAAGTAGAGAAAGCTTAGATAACTTTAATGCTCCGCTTCCAATCACAAAAGCTGTTATAATTTATGCCTTAAGGTGTTTAATTAATGAGGATATTCCATTGAATTCAGGAATCCTTGAACCTGTAGAAATATCCGCAGACAGTAACTCCATAATAAATCCCTCAAAAAATGCGGCCGTCTCAGCGGGAAATGTTGAAGTGAGCCAAGCTCTTGCAAATTGTATTTTTGGCGCGCTCTCCATCAAAGCATCGTGCCAATCTACAATGAATAATATCATTCTTGGTAATGACAAATTTCAATATTATGAAACAGTATGTGGAGGACAGGGAGCAGGAAAAAATCATAATGGTTGTGACGCAATACAGACAAATATGACAAATTCAAGATCTACCGATCCTGAAATTTTTGAGGAAGAATATCCAATTATTCTCTCAGAAATATCTCTCGTCGGGGGGAAACAATATAATAGTATATATGGAGGTGGTCGAGGTTTAAAAAAAATATTCTTCATTTGTGATAATATGAGTTGTTCTTTGTTATCAAATAACAGGAAAGAACAGCCATTTGGTCTATGTGGAGGTGAACCAGGTAAGCTGGGGTCAAACATATTAATAAGAAACGATGTGGCAAAAGAGATAGAAGGAAATTGCCAAATCGAATTAGCCATCGGTGATCAGCTGGTAATCACTACTCCTTCAGGTGGAGGATACGGAGCAAAAAATAATTCATAATCCAAGCTTCATCGTTGTGTAGCCATTAAGATGTAATTGATCTGAAACTCTATTGATATGCTTTGGACCAATCTCACAACAGCCACCAATTATTCTTGCACCCTTACCGATCCAATCCATTACAAATTCTGAATATTCATCCGGACCGAGGTCATTTCTTGCCTCCAATACATTTACACTTTTTCCAAATTTCAAATCTTTGACAGAAGAGAAACCATTTGCGTAAGCACCAAATGGTATATCAATATTTTTAAATTCGGATAACGCTGATGATATTGTTTCAGGGCAGGAGCAATTTAATAAAATTGCATCCGCAGATTTCATTTCCAATAATTTGATAGCATCTACTAAATTTTCACCAGATCTGAGCAAATTAGGATTATCATCATCTAAAGTGAGACTAATATACTTACCTAGTCCAAAATGATCAAGAGCGTCGGTCACAACTATTATTTCTCTGATGCTAGACAATGTCTCGACTAGAAATAAATCAACATGGTCAATTTGCTGTTCAATTAAAAGTACATACTCATCAAAAAGTTTCTTATTTTCTCTACTATCCTCGGCTGTATAACTGGCGATAAGTGGCGGTAAGCAACCGGCAATGGACAAATCTGATCTTGTATACTTTGACTTAGAAATTGCAGTATTCAACAACTGGATCGACAAAGAGTGGATTTCCTCAAAACTATCACGCATTGCAATTCTCTCTAATCTTGATGGGGTTGCCGCATAATTATTTAAGCTTAAAACTTTTGATCCTGCATTTATGAAATCCGTATGAACACCAACTACAATCTCTGGATTATCTCGCATGATCTGCAAAGACCATAGTGTCTGTGATTCGGGTGATCCCGCTCTTTTATATATCTCTTGGCCAATCCCGCCATCAAGCAAAACTATTTGATTTGATTTCATTAGTTGATAATATCAAGATTATATAAAAAACTCGATTAAAAAGCTGTTGATATATTGCACAATTAAGAAAATTCAATTTATTTTGCCTAAATTTTGAACAATATTTAACATCAGAACGTTCAATCTTAAGATCATGTTAATTATTGATATTTAAGTTAAAAACGAAATATGTCAAATTTATTTATTTTTAAACATATTTGATATATATTAATTGAAACCTATATTAAGTTATAACAAATAAATGGGATGTAGTGGTGGCCAAAATATACATACATAGACTATTCTTTGTGATTATGCTTTTGTTAATGCTTTCTTTGCATACAACAACATCCAAAGCAGATATATCCCAATTCATTGAAGATAATTATAATTCATCCTATGTCGAATCATCTACCCCTGAGATTAGTTATAATACTTTTGATCCCTTCGAGGAAACAAACAGAAAGATGTTTGCTTTCAACCAAGCGGTTGATAAAGCAATATTAAAACCAATGGCGCAAGCTTACAGGGATATTGTGCCAGAAGGCGGGCGTGAGTCAATTAGGAATTTCTTACGCAACTTAGAATCTCCGACAATCCTTTTTAATGACATTCTTCAAGGCGAAGAAGAACGAACATCCAATACAGTTAAAAGGTTTGTTATAAATTCTTCAGTTGGTTTTTTTGGATTTGGAGATCCGGCAACGGATATGGGTTACCCAAGGCACACAGAAGATTTTGCGCAAACACTCGCTGTGTATGGTGTTGAAAGTGGACCTTATATGGTCTCGCCTCTGTTCGGACCATCAACGCCGCGTCATATTGCTGGACGTTTAGTAGACTTTGCTGTGCACCCACTAACTTGGTATTTGCAAAATCAAAATGACGGATATCGTTACTCTTACGGAATTTCAGAAGCTGTAGTCGCACGAGAAGAATTGTTAGATGTACTTGACGACATCGAGGAAAATTCTACAGATTATTATGTAAGTATAAGAAATATGTACATGCAAAGAAGAATTGATGAAATCTCAAACGGTGTTCCCAGCGACGAACCATCCGAATTTTCAATTGACACAGCACGAGATCTCAACTTAGTATTCTAACTAGGTTGATCATGTTTCAGAATTTAAATAAATACCTTGTAGGTTGCTTATTATTAATTATTTTTGTATCGAGTGCCCAGAGTCGCGAATATTGCGATGAGGCTCTTACTTTCATTAATGAAGTAACAGATGAAACATTGAGTATCATAAACTCATCTGAGTTTACCAAAAACCAAAAAAAATCTAATCTTTCAGAGCTACTTAACAAAAATGCTGATTTCGAGACAATGGGCAAAATCATGCTCGGTAAATATGCACGGAAATTACCTGATGGCATGAAAGAGGTCTATACCGATCTTATCCAAAAGATGCTTACGAAGACGATTTACGACAGATTGGATAATGATGAAGAGGAACCTGATGTTACATACGCGATTGTTAATGACAGTTGTAGAAGCAAAGGGTCAAAAAATAAAGAGTTTTTGGTGGATGGTGATGTTCTTAAGGATGACTCTAGACTTGCATCAATAAGATGGTGGATAATTATAAATAAAGATCAGCAGTATAAAGTAATAGATCTAACTCTTGCCGGTGTATCACTTACGCTCCAAAAAAAAGACGAGTTTACATCCTACCTTTCTAATAAATCTGTATCCCAACTCATTAATAATCTATCAAAAAAATTTGATTAATTTCATTTCCAAATCTGATATCATTTTAGCATGAAGCTAAAAATTGCAATTATGAACGGTGATGATATTGGTATAGAAATTGTCCCAATGGCCAAGTTGGTATTAACTGAAACACTAAAGTCTCTTAAGTATAGTGTTGAGCTAATTGACTTACCCATTGGAAAGTTAGCTCATAGTCAGTATGGCGACACCTTTCCTGAATACACAGTCTCTCAATTAAATGAAGTCCATGGAATAATTTGTGGTCCTATTGGGCACAATAATTATCCACGAAATGACTCCACTTGGACAATGCCCCCTATAAGAAAAAAATTTGAATTATATGCTGCGATAAGACCTGCAAAGTCATATGATAATTCGAAGAATATAGATATCATCTTCGTAAGAGAATTAACAGAAGGTCTGCAGAGTTCAGACACAATTGTTGGAGGATATCCTGAGTTTCGTCCAAATGATGAAATCACGATCGCATCAAGGGTTATTACAAGAAAAGGTTCTCATAGAGTAGCTAAAGCTGCATTTGATTTGGCTGTAAATAAAAATAGAACTAAAGTTACAGCAGCACATAAAGAACCTCTATTCAGATTAAGTTGTGGAATGTTCCTAGAGGAATGTGTAAAAGTTTCAAAGGAATATCCTTCAATCTCTTATGAAGACACACTGATTGACACAACTGCTATGCACCTAGTCTCAAATCCTGAGTCATTTGATGTTGTTGTAACAACAAATCAATTTGGTGATATATTAAGTGATATTGGAGCAGGCTTAATTGGTTCAATTGGTATGGCGCCAGGTCTTTGTCTTGGGGATAATATTGCAATGGCTCAAGCAACGCATGGTTCTGCGCCTGACATTGCAGGAAAAAATGTTGCGAACCCTTATGCCATGATTATGTCAACATCAATGCTATTATCATGGATGGGCTCGAAATACAGTGAGGATAAATTAATTATGGCTTCAAATATTATTGAGGAGTCAGCATTAGAAGTAATCAAAGAAAGAAAATACTTAACAGCAGATATTGGAGGAAAATCTTCTACTATTGATATGACAAATGCAATAATAGAAAAAGTAAAAACTAGGCAGTAATACCAGCACTGATGAGTTTGCAAAATGCATTTTTATCCACACCAACTTCATTTAAAATTTCAAAGCTATGTTGACCTAATTCTGGAGCTAGGCTATCTACATTCATTGGTTTGTTATTTACTAAGACTGGATTACGTATTGTCTTAATTTTGGAACCTTTACCATCACCTATTTCTGTTACAAGCTGCCTTTCGATGCTATGAAGATTATTTAGAGCTTCTTTATAATTTCTTACACAACCACATGGTATACCAGCTTCTGTCAATTTAATTTCTAAATCTGATGAGTCCCAATCCATTATTTTATCTGCAACAACTGGGACTAGGTCGTCTTCATTTTCTTTTCTACTGGAATATGAAATAAATTTCGGATTTTCTAATAAATTATTTAGATCTAGTATGTTCATCAATCTCTCAAAATGTGCGTCACTTGGTGCACCTATTGCAATGTACCTTTTATCATTTGTTTCAAATAATTGATATGGTGCACTTGCTCGGTGTGAATGCCCTAATTGCTCTGGAACCATACCACTCGATAAGTATTCTGTCGTTTCCCATACAGCGGAGGCAATAGATGCCTCGATTAGAGCTACATCTGCATGCATGCCTTGATTGTGTTTAATCTGTCCAATTAATCCAGCTAAAGTTGAATAGGTAGCAAACATTGCGCCAAGAATGTCTGCGGTTTGTAAGCCAGGTCTGGGAGGAATTTCCCCTTTTTCACCCATTACAGATAACGTACCTGATAATGCTTCAATAATAAGATTTATACCCGCTCTATTTTTTAATTCACCTGTTTGTCCAAAACCGGATACAGATGTGTAAACAATTTTATTATTTATTTTTTTTACATCCTCTTCACCCAAACCCAGTCTTTGCATCACACCTGGTCTATTGTTCTCAATAATTGCATTTGCTGATTTTAATATCTCAAGCGCAAGAGACCTACCATGGTCTGACTTTAAATCTAATGCTAAACTTTTTTTATTTCTATTTAAGGTCATGAATGCAGCACTTTTCCCATCAATTATTGGTGGAATAGCTCGGGCCAAGTCACCTGATAGTGGCTCAATTTTTATTACTTCTGCTCCCATATCTGCAAGCAACATTCCGCAGAAAGGTCCAGCAATAAAGTTGCCAAACTCAATTAATCTAATACCTTGTAAAGGTGTTTTCATATAATTTAACCTGTATATTCGAGTATATGCAGACCTAAACCCCATCGATCAGACATATAAATAAGTCTGGTTTCACGATCGACATAAACATCATTACTTTGTGGACAGCATCGTTCTCTATTTCCAGCTGGGATATAAGATCCAACTTCTTTAGGGCTGAATGGATTACTCCAGTCAATGATCCTTAACCCAGCATTAAACCAAGCAATGTAGATAAGATCATTTTTTTCCATATCCAACCATATATTATGAGCACCATGCCTTGATCCTGTCTGCCCCCATTTAGAGTCTAATGGTCTCATCTCATGTGGATCTATATCAAATGGCATATATGTACTAACTGGAAGCGGGACATCTTTGTTTCTTAAATCGTAGAATGTAATGAATGCTGGCGGATGCTCACAATTAACGGTTATAGTTTCTTGAGTAACAATTCCAAATTCAGAGCCTTTTGGCACAAGAAAACTATGATAGTTTCCAGGCCAGCCATGGGTTTCATGAGGGTTGTGTCTCCACTTAAATTCTGGTTTTGATGGATCCGTACAGTCAAATAAAACAATACCTCCATCCCACCATCCGGCGGTTACGAAGTTACCCCATGGATTTCCTTCATGGCACCAAGCTTCATTTTTAACTATAGAGTTATCCCATGAATACTCTTCACCTTTTTTTTGACCCTTAACCCAACCATGACCAATAAAACCAGGATTTGATGGATCTTTCATATCATGAATAAGAAGTATTTTTCCATTATAGCCGTCTTTAAAACCAGAGCTATACATCAATTTTCTATCCCTATCATAGATCGGCCTGTGTATGCCCAAACCATCTACTTCAACGTGTCTAATAAATTTTGGATTAATAGGATCTGATATATCGAAAACTCGTAACCCACCTTTTAGTTCTGGATATTGACCAATAAGATTAGGCCTCAACTCTGAATTTGTTATTAATATATCATCACTAATTCTGAGAACCTTATGGGTTCGTGCACCTGGTGAGTCTGATATTTGATTTAATATTTTCGGCTTTGATGGATCTTTGACATCAAGAATTGTCATACCATTATGACCATTAATTCCTGACGCAGCAACATAACATATTCCATTTGATACTTGTATCTGGAAGGCATCACCCCAGCCATTTAAATCTGAATGCCCAACTAATTTTACATTATGCGCTTGTTCTTCCCATGGCTCATTAAGTCTATGTTCAGCACCAACGTATTGTTCTGCTCCACCAACTGGATCTGGTTTGTAGTATGGTCTATTCATTTTAAACCTCATTTTGAAGCAACAGACTATCCTTCAATTTCATATGCGGCTTCATCTAATTCTTCTGGTGAAATCAATACCTTCATATTATCAGTTACAAATGTGACATCAATCCTCATGCCAGCATCTAAGGCTCGGACAAGATCCGTTCCTTCTTCAAATTCACGGTCTGATGGTGGTAGCTCAATTAGTTTGTCTAATGGACCCCTCCTCCACGCATGTATAGGAACAAGCTTATATACATCGTTAGTATCAAAGTCATCAATATTTCTTCTAATATCCTTTAAAGTACCAACCCTTGATCCTTCTAAAGGATAGACAATTCTGTCGGAGTTCCAATCAACCTTTGCCTTGACCACTTCATTATCATATCGCTCTTCATCAGTTAACGGCGAGACCATTGTAGCAATACCTACGTCACTATCCGAAAGTGCATACATGAGTGCTTGCATATAATATGGCTTTAGCTCGGGCATATCATCGGGCACAGCCACAACAATATCATGGGTGTAATATCGATCAAATTTATTAACTGTTGCCGCTATGCGTTCAGCCCCGGATTTTGAACGATAATTGTGGTCTTTTCCAAATTCAGACATATCAGTTTTAACAGTGTAAGCTCCATTCCCCTCGAGCTCGGTAACTTGCTCATCTGATACACCATCGACTATTACACTACCAATGCCCGAGTCATTGACTTTTCGAAAAGCAGTAACCATGGCCTTGACTTGCTCTTTGGGCTTTGGAGGCTCTGATGATAAATCTCTTATACCTAGTTCAGACGCAACAATTATTAATGGATTAAAAATCATTGAGCGATTTTTTTCAAACTTATAATACACAAAAGTTTGCCTTTACATGGAGTGATCCTCGAGGCTATAAAGCCTCGAGGTTTATATTATATTTATTTTTGAGGGTATCCAAAAATCTCTGCATGATGGAATTCGCCTGGTCTATATCCTGCGACGGCCTCTTCCATATGCTCCATTTTAGTAAATACAGATGGCCCATCTTTTGTGACCAGAACATTTTCCTCTAACCTACAAGTTTGAGGGAGGCCTGGATGTCCTGCAAAAGTCTCAATAGCAAAATACATATTTTCCTTTATTTCAGCAGGGTATTTTAGTGAGTAAGCCCTACTCATCCACATACCTTCATATAGTGTGATACCTATTGAGTGAGCAAACTGTTGTAATGTAACAGTGCCGTATTTGTCATCATCATACTCTGGGAATTTTGATACAACATCAGCTGAAGTTTTTCCTGGTCTGAGGTTTTCTAAGCCTGCATACATTGAGTCATATGTTTCACGATATAGGTCAATTTCTTGCTGAGACAATTTCGAACCACATTTGAATGTTCGAACGTAGTCAATAAAGTAACCACCAGGACCAACTGCGTTTATATCAACAATTAGTAGATCACCTTGTTGAATGAGTTTATCAGTTGCCCATCTTCTGTATGGGCTTGTATTACCCCCAGACGCAACAATGATATCATAAATAATTTCACATCCGCGTGATAGCATGAAGTCGTGAACTTTTGCTTCGATTTGACGTTCTGTTATGCCTGGCTTTAACCACTCATGCTTAACATGCCACATTGCAGCATCACCAATAGATGATGACATCTTTAAATGCTCAATTTCATCTATTGTTTTCACAACTCTTGCACGTGACATAGCTGGCCAGCCATTTACTATTTTAATGCCAGCTTTTTCCATTGCATGAAGTGCAGGCATATCTAATTGATCAACACCAATCTTTTCTTTATCAACACCGTTATCAACTAAAACTTGCTTTACGGTTGCAACCATTTTGTCAGCCATTTCACCAACAGCGCCTTCAGCCCACTGCCACGTCATTGCGGGTCTAATGTTTTCTTCACCTAGCCAAGGTAAGTCTAAGTGAGCATTTCTCATGTCCGAACCAGCTGTTTCAAATAAGACTGGATCACCGCCACGAGGGAGCACAGCATACCTAATGTTAATGTTATATTTCCAGTTTCCTTGGTAGGACCCTGTTATATATCGTACATTCGCTCCTTGGAACACCACAAGCGCTCCGAGATCATCCGCTTCCATTTCAGCTCTAATTCGTTCTAATCTCTGCCTTCTTAGTCTCTCGTGATCGACACGATATTGCCAATCTGCACCAGTTTGACTGTACAGTCTTCTTGGATTTGTATGGTGCTGCTCTTGAATAAAGCTAGTATCTAGCTCATAACCCTTTGTAGGATCCACTGGTTTCATTATTCATACCCCTTTTTAACTTCTTACACATCATTACAATGCTGATGTAATGTTTTAATAATCACTCTATTTAACACAGAAATAGAGACTAATGCAATCTCATTTGTGAAAAAAAAATAGGAAATCCTATAAATATATTTTATCTGATAAACCCATTATAAGGACGAGTGATATAATCGTAAAAATAGCCGATACGATCACGTCAAGTAACTTATTTTTTGCCCCAACATTTGCATCAATTTTTTTATAATAAAAGGAACTTTCATAACCAAGTTGAAGAACTGATGTTATTGCCAAAGTAACATACCAAACCCAACATCCAGCAGGTCCGCCGTCTCGAAAGATAATGTACGTACCTATTATAAATAATGGTGCAATAAATGTCCCCATTATTCTAGCAAAATAAATCCCAGATTTATCTACGCCAAATTCTTCAGTGATACCAAGTGGTGCAAATAAGATTCGTATAAGATAAAAACTTATCATGATGAGAACAAGAATATGTATCACTAAAAAAAATACACCATTAAAATTTTCAATCATTTCTCAACTCCTTTTTATTTTTGTCCCAGTTATTCCTGATTTATATTGAACAACAAAATTATAACTCTTAGCTTGGAGCATATTAGCATAATTTTTCCAAACGTTTATTCCGAGTCAAAATATTCAACTGGTGGGCGATCCAGGACTCGAACCTGGGACCACTCCGTTATGAGCGGAGGGCTCTAACCAACTGAGCTAATCGCCCTAATTTTTTTATAGTACTACATTATTAATATGTAAAGCCACAAATATATCTATGTGAGTAGAGGCAAGTATTCAAGTATTATATAGACTGTTTTTAACTGTCAAGGAAACTTCGAAGTTTTCTGCTTCTCGATGGATGCTTCAGTTTTCTGAGTGCTTTAGCTTCGATTTGACGAATTCTCTCTCTCGTAACAGAAAATTGCTGACCAACTTCTTCAAGAGTGTGGTCTGTATTCATACCAATACCAAACCTCATTCGCAGAACTCTCTCTTCCCTTGGTGTTAAAGTAGCGAGAACTCTCGTTGTGGTATCCCTTAAATTTGAATGGATAGCAGCATCAATAGGCAAAATAACATTTTTATCCTCAATAAAATCGCCAAGGTGACTGTCATCCTCGTCACCTACAGGTGTTTCTAGAGAAATTGGCTCTTTCGCTATCTTCATTACTTTTCTTACTTTGTCGAGAGGCATACCAAGTTTTTCGGATATTTCTTCAGGAGTTGGTTCTCTCCCAATTTCATTTAGTATTTGTCGTGAGGTCCTTACAATCTTATTTATTGTCTCAATCATGTGAACAGGTATTCTAATTGTTCTTGCCTGGTCTGCAATTGACCTAGTTATTGCCTGTCTAATCCACCAAGTAGCGTAAGTTGAAAATTTATAGCCTCTTCGATACTCAAATTTTTCTACAGCTTTCATCAAGCCTATGTTACCTTCTTGTATCAGATCCAGAAATTGTAGGCCTCGGTTTGTATATTTCTTTGCAATCGAGATAACTAGCCTTAAGTTCGCCTCTACCATTTCTCTTTTAGCAGAATGTGATTCTCGTTCTCCTTTTTGCACCATATGCACGATATTCCGAAACTCGTTAACTTCCAGTCCTGCCTCAGATGCTAAGGATGAGATTTCTTCTCTTATATTTTTTATCTCAGCTTTTTCAGATGAGGTGAAGTCTTTCCAACCTTTTGCGCTTAGTCTGGATACCCGACGAACCCAGTTCGGATCAAGTTCATTATCATGGTACTGCTTAATAAATTCGTTTCGGTCAACCCCATAACTCTCTGCTAACCTCATTAGCTTACCTTCAAGGGACATTAATCTCTTATTGATATTGTATAGCTGATGCACGAGCGCTTCTATTCTGTTTGCGTTTAGTGATAAAGCATTGACTTCTTCAATGAGTGTTGTACG
>CACPHU010000005.1 GCA_902633855.1 uncultured OCS116 cluster bacterium | reverse complement strand
GAATATAATAGGAAACCCATTAGATACGACAGTCGGTGTCCACTATCTTATTTTTGGAGGAGTATTAGAAAAATTTCCAAATTTGAAATTTGTTTTGAGCCATGGTGGCGCATTCACATCCCATTATTTTGCAAGGATGGACCACGCTTATGGAGCAAGACCAGATTGTCGCGAAGACATCCATCGTAAGCCAAGCTATTACCTATCAAAGTTCTATTTTGATACGCTTGTATTTTCAATAGAACAGCTATCTTATTTAATTAGTAATTTTGGCTCGGATCGTATTTTATTAGGTACCGATTATCCATTCGATATGGCTGAATTTAATCCTGTTGAACATGTTTACCAAGTACCCGGACTCAGTGATAGCGATAGAGAAAAAATCTGTGGTTTAAACGCACTAAACCTTATGGGAATTGATGAGGCTTACTTTAGTGAGTAAATAATATTGATTTTGGTTGTTAGAGCCAATCCATATCAAATATTTTTTCACCATTCTCGTCTATAATGATCCTAGCTTTCCTCTCAATACATTCTATGGCATCATCTTTTTTGCTAAAAGTATCCGTTCTTATAAAGTAGGCGCTCATTTTTACACCCCCAATTTCTTTAAATATTTTTCCTTCTGTTGTATACGCTCCGCTATTTTTTTTAGGAGTTGGTACAATCTGAAAATCTTTATAGTGAGATGCACCGACGGCACTAGAATTACTATTAAATAAATTTTTTAATTTGCTGAACATGTATTAGTACCTACATTGATTATTTTTTAATTATTTTCAAAAAATGTTATTATCTATAATATAGACATAATTTGGAGAAAAATTTAATGCAAGGAAATAATATTTTATTTATCATGGCTGATGAGCATAATTACAACTGCATTAACCAATTAGGTAATGATTTTATTATCACTCCAAACATTGATAGCCTTGTCAAAGAGGGTACCACATTTACAAGTGCTTACACGCCTTCACCACTTTGTGTTCCCGCCAGGGCATCTTTAGCTACAGGAACATACGTGCACAAGAATAAGTATTGGGATGGAGCGCATGCATACGATGCTAGAGTACCTGGCTGGCAGCACGTCTTACGCGATAACAATGTGAATGTTACTTCCATAGGAAAATTACATTATAAAGACCGAACAATTGATACTGGATTCACAGAGACTATCGAACCTATGCATTTGAAAGATGGACTTGGTGATTTATTTGGGCTCCTGAGAGAAGAGATGCCGCCAAAAGATGCTTGCAAAAGATTATCCGAAGAGCTTGGAAGAGGTGATTGTGAGTACTTGGAATATGATCGCCTAATTACAAATAAAGCTATTGAATGGATTAGAAAACAAAAAAAAAGAGAGAAGCCAGACAGCCCGTGGGTATTATTTGTATCTTTTGTATCGCCTCACTATCCCCTTATTGCACCACCTGATTTTTATGACTTATATAATGATGCAAACCTGCCCTATGATAATTACCAGAATCTATCAAAAAATAAACTACATTCATGGGTTAAGGGTATACGAGAAAGTTGGCCATACGATGATTACATGGATGAGGAAAAAAGAAAAATTGCAGTGCAAGCTTATTACGGTATGTGTAGTTTTATGGACTCAAATGTGGGTAAACTGCTCTCGGAACTTAAACAATGCGACATATATGATGATACTACAATTATTTATGCAAGTGATCACGGAGAGTCACTTGGTAATAGAGGGCTTTGGGGAAAGATGACAATGTACGAAGACTCAGCATCAATACCATTGATCATAAAGGGACCCAACTTTAAAAAAAATCAGATGTGTAAAACACCTGTAACCTTGATTGATCTATATCCAACAATATTTGATATTTTATCACTTAATCACGTTGCAAGTGAGGCGAGCATAGATGGGGAGTCACTCAGGGCTATAGCAAACAAAACTTACGATAAAGATAGATGTGTTTTAAGTGAGTATCATGGAGCTGGATCATATGGCGGCGCCTTCATGCTTAGAATGGGAGATTATAAGTATATATATTATGTAGGACATCAACCTGAGGTTTTTGATATTAAAAGTGATCCAAATGAGTTACAAAATCTTGCAAATGACCCATCATTTAAAAGTTTGGTTGATATGCTGGATAATGCATTACGGTCAATTATTAATCCTGAAAGCGTTGATGAAGCAGCGCGTAGCGATCAAAAAAAGATGCTTAAGGATGTTGGGGGTATTGATTTTGTTTTGAATAGAGGAAACTATGCTGGTACGCCAGTAGGTTCATGAACTTAATCAAATTTAATGTTTAAGAACAATAATTTATAAGGAGATTAATATGGGTATTTCAGGATTTTGGCAATGGGTGGTGATTGGCTTAATTGTATTATTATTATTTTCACGACCAGGTAAAATATCAAAGCTACTTGGTGATCTCGGTGTTGGGCTCAAAAGTTTTCGTGATGGTGTTAAGGGCGATATCGAAGACTCTGATGAGGATGATAAAGACTCAAAAAAAGATAAATAGAAAAAATCCAAGATGTTTAACATAGGCTGGCAAGAAATACTGATAATTTCAGTTGTTGTTATTTTAATTCTAGGTCCAAAAGAGTTACCTGCGGCTCTCAAAACTTTTATGGGCGTAACCAGAAAAATCAGGCATTTGTCTTCTGAATTCCTGAAGGAGGCAGAGAATGTTATCAGTAAAGAGGATCTGCACAAAGTTAAAGAGTCGATGGACAACATTCAATATGACGAAAATCTGTCAAATAAAATTAATGAGTCTATCACTAAAAAAAATAAAAAGTGAGAGTAGCTTTGGTAAAGAAGAATACAATAGATCCAACGAATTTAAGTGAAAAAAAAATGACCATGCTCGAGCACTTGGCTGAATTGAGAACACGGCTAATCTATTCGTTTATATTCTTCATATTTATTTTCTTTCTTTCTTTGATTAATTTTAAGATAGGGAGTTTTCACGGAAGCATATCGGAGTTAGTCTATATTTTTCTCCAAAATCCACTTGCCCAGATTATCAATGAAAGAGGTGGTAGGATGATTTTTACAGCATTACATGAAGGCTTCTTTACACAAATCAAAGTTGGATTTTACCTGGCATTGTTTATTTCATTGCCGATAATGCTCATCCAGATCTGGAAGTATGTCTCGCCGGGTTTGTACGAGGATGAAAAAAATATTTTTTTGCCATTCATGATAGCAACACCGTTTCTTTTTCTATTGAGTTTTTTAATGGTTTATTTCATTGTAATGCCAATCGCTTGGAATTTCTTTTTGTCTTTTGAAATCCCTTCAACTTCAATGGGCCTTCCTATTGAAGTTGAACCACGGATATCTGAGTATTTATCACTTGTGTTAAGACTTATATTGGCTTTTGGGCTATGCTTCCAGCTACCCATTTTAATCTTATTATTAGTCAGAATTGGAATTATTGATGTCTTATGGTTAACCAGAAGACGTAAATATTGTATCTTATTCTCATTCATTACTGCTGCGATCTTAACACCACCCGATGTGATCAGCCAATTTCTATTAGCACTGCCACTTATTTTTCTTTACGAAATATCAATTATTATCTCAAAATTTATTAAAAAAAGAGACTCGGATTAATATATCATTTGAATTAATCCCGTATGCAAATTATATTTAATGTATACGCAATGAAACAGTGATAAATATATGATTCTTTTAAACACCCTGATGCTTCTACAATGGATTGCAGGTCTTATTGTATGGCTGTTGATATTAAATATAGTGATAGAGTGGCTTCTGCATTTTGGAATTTTAAACCCCAGACATTATCTTGTATCTGTGATTGGTGAGTTTTTGCATAAAATGACAAACCCCATCCTCACCCCAATAAGACGTTATATACCAACTTATAATGGATTAGATTTTAGTCCACTAATTGCAATTTTCATTCTATTCATCATCAAGGACCTTATTAACATACTCATCATAAGCGGCTAAAATATGGGGGTATTATGCCTATAAAAGAAGAATTAAAACATAAAATCATTGATGGTAAAATAATTTCAGGACTTCTAGTTGAAAAGGTGTCAGCTGGCATTTTTGAGCTCACCAAGCAGGATATTAAGCCAACTCTCGCAGTTGTTTTGATTGGAGATGATCCCGCAAGTCAAGTATATGTTCGGAATAAAAAGATAATGTGTGAAAAAGTTGGCATTAAGTCTGTGGAGTATAAGTTTGGAGAAGATATTAAGGAAAAAGAATTATTGAGCTTAATCGACTCACTTAATCGAGATAAAGGGATCAATGGTATACTTGTACAATTTCCAATTCCTCCTCATATAAGCAAACAAAAAACAATAAACGCTATATCACCTGATAAAGATGTCGATGGTTTACATCCAATCAATGCTGGCAAGTTAATGAATAATATCGAATGTCTCACTCCATGCACGCCCCAAGGTTCTATGATTATGATTAATTCTATTGCTGAAGATACGTCCGGAATGAATGCAGTTGTTCTTGGAAGATCGAATCTAGTTGGTAAACCAATGTCTCAATTATTAATAAACGCAAATTGTACAGTTACCCAAGTACACTCAAAGACGAAGGATATACAGTCATTCACATCACAGGCAGATATTTTAGTTGCTGCGATAGGCATACCAAATTTTGTAAAATCTGATTGGGTTAAAAAAGATGCCATTATAATCGATGTAGGTATTAATCGAGTCGAGTCAGATCAAAACGCAACAGCTAAAACAAAACTTGTTGGGGATGTTGATTTTGAAGACGTTTTTGATAAAGTATCTGCGATAACACCTGTACCCGGTGGCGTTGGTCTTATGACAGTGGCTTGTTTAATGAATAACACCTTGATAGCAACAAAAGCCCAGCATAGTTTGTAAGATTTATTTTTTTCTGTTCGATAAGAGCTTTAATCTTAGAGAGTTAATTTTTATAAATCCACCAGCATCATTCTGATTGTAGTCAGTATCAGTATCCTCAAAGCTGACTAGATCGGCGTTGTAAAGTGAATAGTCACTCTTCCTGTTCATCACTATTATATTACCTTTGTGGAGTTTTAGTGAAATTTCCCCGGTCACATATACTTGGGATTGGTCAATTGCTTTTTGAAGCATTTCTCTTTCAGGTGAAAACCACAACCCATTATAAATTAACGATGCGTATTTAGGCATTAGTTCATCTTTTAAGTGCATTGAGCCTGAGTCTAAAGTAAGCTCTTCAATTGCTCTATGTGCTTTGAGTAGGATAGTGCCACCCGGTGTTTCATATATTCCCCTGCTCTTCATGCCAACATATCTATTTTCAATTAGATCAAGCCTTCCAATGCCATTTTGTTTACCAACTTCGTTTAATTTTTCAAATAGTTTAACTGGAGTCATAGAATTACCATTAATTGAAATCGGATCACCTTTTTCGAAACCTATAGTTATTTCAGTGGGTATGTCATTTGAGTCATCAATTGATAGCGTTCGTTGATAAATATATTCCGGAGGTTCGTTTTCAGGATTTTCAATTAACTTACCCTCTGACGAGGTATGCAAAATATTGGCATCTATTGAAAATGGTGCCTCACCTTTTTTATCTTTTGGAATTGGTATTTGATTTTCTTCAGCAAATTCTATTAATTTTGTTCTCGATTTTAGATCCCAGTCTCTCCAGGGAGAAATTACCTTAATGTTTGGTTTGAGGGCATAGTAGCCGAGCTCGAACCTGACCTGATCATTACCTTTACCAGTGGCGCCATGACAAACTGCATCAGCGCCTGTTTCATTTGCAATTTCTATTTGCCTTTTAGCAATTAATGGCCTTGCGATGGCTGTTCCTAGTAAATACTGACCTTCATATAGAGTGTTTGCTCTAAACATTGGAAATATATAGTTAGATACGAAATCTTCTCTTAAATCCTCAATATATATCTCTTTGACGCCGAGCATCTCAGCTTTTTTTCTTGCTGGCTCTATCTCATCACCTTGTCCCAGATCAGCAGTAAATGTGACCACCTCGCAATCGTATGTAGACTGAAGCCACTTCAATATTATAGAGGTATCAAGACCGCCCGAATATGCTAGCACTACTTTCTTTATTTTATTTGTCATGGTTACAGATATAAAATATTAATTAATCAAAGTATATTACTTTTTACTTTTAAGCCTTATTGTTTCAGATCTCAATTGACCACATGCAGCCAAAATATCCTGACCACGGGGTTTTCTGATCGGAGATGAAAAACCTGCATCCAAAAGTACTTTTGCAAATTCTCTAATTCGCTTCATATCTGAACATATGTAATTACTGCCTGGCCATGGATTAAATGGAATTAGGTTAATCTTTGAGGGTATATTACTTAGTATCTTAATTAAGTCTTTTGCGTCTTGAAGACTGTCATTGACATCTTTTAGCATGACATACTCAAACGTAATTTTACTCGAGTTTTTAATTTTTGGATAGTTTTCGCAGGCTTTTATAAGCTCTTTTAGCGGGTATTTCTTGTTAATGGGAACAAGGATATCACGAATTTCATCTTTTGCTGCATGAAGAGATACTGCAAGAGAGACACCAATCTCATTACCTACTCGCTCGATGTACGGAACAATACCAGATGTTGAGAGTGTAACGCGGCGTTTCGATAGCGCTATACCGTCGCAATCTGTTATAATCAGCAGTGCTTTTTTTACAGCTTCAAAGTTGTATAATGGCTCGCCCATACCCATCATGACAACATTTGTGATCTTTCTCACATTATTTGGATTATTTTTATGCCAATCATCAAGTCTATCTTTCGCAATAAGTAACTGTGACACTATTTCATCACTAGTCAGATTTCTCACTAATCTCTGAGTACCTGTATGACAAAATGAGCAGTTTAACGTGCAGCCTATTTGGCTCGAGATGCACAATGTGCCTCTATTTTCCTCCGGTATAAAAACTGTCTCAATTTGGTTGTTTGTTGAGTTATTTTTGCTCGCAAGATCTACTAGCCATTTAATTGTTCCATCATTTGATTTTTGTTCATTTGCAATCGAATTTCTGGATAAAGTATAATTTTTTGATAATTGGTTTAACAACTCTTTAGGCATATTTTTTATCTCAGACAATTCTGTCACACCACCTAAAAAAGTCCAATTCCAGAGTTGCTTTGTTCGCATAGAATTTTGTTTGCTAGGAACTTGACACTTCTCTAACGCTTCAGAAATCTCCGATTGTAACTGACCATAAATTTTTTTTAAGTTCTGATTATCTTGATTTGTGGATGGTGATTCTATTGAAGTATCCAGCATTTTATATCTTTAAATTAAATTTTTTGTATTCAAGAACAAACTGAGTCAAGCTCTTGAAGACTTCTAATTACACCTTTTAATGAATAGTGATCAGTTGTGTTTGTTCCAAATTCGGATGTACCTTTTACAATCATCTGATAGCCTTTTTTCATCGCCTCAACTAATTTTTTTTCTTCATCTTCAGTCATGAGCCATGCATTTATGCCATCCTTATTTGAGGTCATTGCGAATGTGCTGTTTAGGATCTTTACAGAAATGGAGGTTCCATCCTTGAGCTTATAACCAATATTAAGGCTGGGTTGATTATAATTCATGTCAATTCTAGAAATAAAAAAATTTGGGGTCCAATTTTTATCCTTTGGGTCCTGTTTTATAGGGGTACTTGCTATGTAGCATATATTTCTATCCCCTGTGGAGTGAGTGAAAACACTCCAATCACCAAATCTACTTTTTAGCTGTGGCTGAGTATTGGCAAGAACGTGAAATTCGGGTGCCAAAAAAGTTAGCAACAGAAATATGCATGTAAATCTGAAATATTTTTTTAGTGTTTTCATAGGTGTATCAACTTAATTCCACATTCAAAATAAAAAAAAATAATTTATTTTTCGTAAACAAAGACTAAATATGTTTTTACCTTGTTTTTATACCGAGGGTTTTGAAACGATCATACATAACAATTGCTCCTGCAATTGCAACATTTAATGAAAAACTTGTTGGAATTTTTACAATATTATCTGCTCTTGATAATGTTTCTGATGAAAGTGAACCCTTTTCAGGACCAAGTACATACATGGCTTGTAAAGGATGAACAAAATTTTGTAAATCTTCGGCATCTTCAGTTATTTCAATTCCTATTATTTTACAACCTCTTGGTATCGAGATATCATTGATTTTATCCCACTCATAATAAGGCAAATGATTTACCGATTTTGAGGTATCTGATTTATTAATTTTATCCTTATTTTCAACAACCCTCTTATGAGGACTTATGGTAAATACCGAGTTAGCCCCAAAGGCATGGGCAGACCTAATTAAGTTTCCAAGATTCATGGGTTTTGAGATATTTTCAACGCCAATTGAGAAATAACCTCTGGGAATTTGTTTTGATTCTCGCATTTCTGCTAAGATTTGAATTTAGCTTCTATTAAATCAATATTGAGCGCGAGCTCTGTGTCTTTTTCAGTTACTTTTCCTTCATCATGCGTACATAGCGTAATATTGACTTTGTTGTAGACATTTGACCAATCGGGATGATGATCTAATTGGTTTGCAATTTTTGCGACTTCATTCATAAAAGCCCAAGCTACATCAAAATTTTCAAAAATAAATTCCTTTGTTATTCCTGTATTATCGGCTGTAGGTGGCCAGGGTAATACTTTATCAATCATGATTATCTCACTCTCTTTTTGTTATTTACTAAAATCTACTGCATCTGTGCATATATAAATAAATCATATTATCTACTTGATTTCCAGTTCTAGAATAATTTAATATAAAGTATATTTTTTATTTATGGAGATAAAAATGGAACCAAACATTTATAAAAATTCATCCTTTGCTTCAGCCGAAATTGATCAGGGCTTGCGCACATATATGCTACGTGTATACAACTATATGGCAATCGGCCTTTTCATAACGGCAATAATCGCATATTTTGCTGCAGCTTCAGGCTTGTATCTCGCATTGGCACAAACTCCTCTAATTTGGCTTGTAATGCTCGCACCATTGGGCATGGTTTTCTACCTGAGCGCACGTATTACTCGAATGTCTTTCACGTCAGCGCAGGCGTCTTTTTGGATTTTCTCAGGACTCATGGGATTGTCTCTATCATACATCTTCTTGGCGTATACTGGCACTAGCATAGCTCGCGTTTTTCTCATTACATCTGGCTCCTTTGGAGCGCTCAGTTTGTTCGGATATACCACAAAGAAAGATTTATCTGCTTGGGGTTCATTCCTCTTTATGGGTTTAATTGGCATAATATTGGCATCAATTGTAAATATTTTCATTGGTTCAAGCGGAATGCAGTTTGGGATTTCTGTTTTGGGGGTACTGATATTTGCAGGATTTACAGCTTACGACACACAGCAAATTAAACAGATATATTATCAAGGTGATAGTGCTGATGTATCAGGGCGTAAAGCGATTATGGGTGCGTTAAGACTATATCTCGACTTTATTAATCTATTTATTTTACTAATACAATTATTTGGTTCGCGGAGATAAGATTTAAATAATTTTATATTTGTTCTTATCTTTATCTAAGATTCTTAAAATAAGGGGGAGTTCACTCCCTCTTTTTAATATCTTACCATCTGTTCCTTTTACCTGATACATTTTTTGACTATTCTTAAGTTTAGGCAATTTATGTATTGTATATTGTGGCATTTCATTGCTTTTTTTAAAGATTGAAAAGATAGCTTGGTCTTTGAGTGTGTCTATTGCATAGTCTTTCCATTGACCAGAGACTACTTTTCTTCCATACAGCGCGAGTATGTGGTTGAGTTCCTCTCTGGAGAAAGATGTAATTCTACTATCTTTCGGATCAATATGATTTTTGTTTGATTGCGTCCAATTTTTACTATTTGGAGCGTTGCCATATTTATTTAAATTTAAAATATTATTCATGATGTATCCATTACTGATTTAGCATAATTAAGAATACGAAGAATTTAAAGTTAAAATATGTGGAAATTGACAAAAACTACATTATATAGAAACGTAGGGTAAGAAAATCACAAAAATAACATCCAGGGGTAAATATGTCTAAGGCAGGTAACAATATGGAATTCACTGCAGAGGTCAATCGTCTGCTACAAATTCTAACACACTCAATTTATTCAAACAAAGAAGTTTTTTTAAGAGAGCTGATATCAAACGCATCAGATGCATGTGATAAATTAAGGTATATATCTATTTCTCAATCGGATGTGACAATTGATGAATTAAAAATAAAAATTACGGTAGATAGCAGCAAAAAGACCATTTCAATCTCTGATAACGGCATCGGTATGAGTCGGGAAGAAATGATCGAAAATCTTGGGACTATTGCCAGATCAGGTACGAAAACATTTATCGAAAATATGTCAAAAGATGACGATGCAACCTCCCAAATTGGTCAATTTGGAATTGGTTTTTATTCAGCTTTTATTGTTTCAAAAGATGTTACCGTATTGTCGAAAAAATTTGACTCTGAAGAGGTTCACTTATGGAGTTCAGATGGAACCGGCACCTATAATGTTCAGCAAATTAAAGACAAAAATATTAGTGGTACAGAAATAACCATCAAATTGGCTAAAGATGCTCATGATTTTGCGGATAAGCAGATAGTTGAGGATACAATAAAAAAATATTCAGATAATATTAATTTTCCCATATATCTATCTGAGAGCTCGTCTAGTGACGGAGAACAAATAAATACAGCTGGTGCTATTTGGGCCAAGCCAAAGGCTGAGATTACCGAAGAACAGTATCATGAACATTATAACTTATTAAGTAGAAATTTTGATCAGCCACTGTCAACGATCCACTATAAGGCTGAGGGTCGTTTCGAATATGATGTTTTACTATACATTCCAACCACACGCCCCTTTGATCTATTTGATCAACAAAGAAAAGCAAAGTTGAAATTATATGTCAAAAAAGTTCTTATAAGTGACGATACGTATATTATTCCACCTTATCTGAGATTCATAAGCGGTGTTATTGATTGCGCTGATATTCCGCTAACTGTCAGCAGAGAAATTTTACAAGAAAACAACGTTGTCTTATCTATAAAGAAAGCTATCAAAAATAGAATAATTTCAACTTTAAATAAATTAGCAAAGGATGATAAAGATAAATTTGACATATTTTGGGAAGCATTCGGGCCTGTAATTAAGGAGGGAATTTATGAGGATTACGAAAAAAAAGATGATTTACTTAAGCTAATAAGGTTCAAATCTTCTAATACAAAAGACGGATACAGATCATTAGAAGAATATATTGGTGATATGAAACCAAATCAAAAATCAATATATTTTATTACATCAGAAGATTATCAGTCTGCACTGGCAAATCCCTTATTGGAGGGTTATCTCGCAAGGGAAGTCGAGATTATAATACTGACTGACCCTATCGATAGCTTCTGGACAGCAACAGGTATAAAGTTTGAAGATAAAGAGTTGAAGCATGTATCGCATGGCACTGAAGAATTAACTGATATTGCTGTGACCAAAAAGGCAAAGAAAAAGAAATCAAAAGCTAAAATCACTGACTCTGACTTGAAGAAATTAATAGCTGAAATGACCAGAGTTTTGGGTGATCATGTTAGTGAGGTAAAAATAAATCCAAGCCTGATTGATAGCCCTGTTTGTATTTCAATTGGTGAAAATGTGTATGATAAAACAATGCAAAAAATACTCCAACAAAGGCAGGGGATATCCATATCGAAGCCTGTTTTAGAGGTAAATCCAAACCATGATGTGATGATCAAACTGAGTGATATGTTTAAGAATAAACAAACAAAAAATATCAATACAACGGCTCATATATTACTAGATTATGCTCTTATCATGGACGGTGAAAAACCTCTTAATATTGAAGAGTTTGGAAAAAATATGCAGGATCTGATCGGCAAATTCAACTAATAATTTTTGTTGTAAATTGTGGTGGTAATTTGATTAAAAGTGCACAGATTGAGTATCCTTTACCAACCTGCTGTTTGGTGGAATAAACTTCGTGAGATTTATTCCTTCTACCGCGGATTTATATTCTTCAATATTTGGTGTTCGCCCTAATATTGCTGATAGAACAACGACGGGAGTTGAAGCAAGAAGTGACTCCCCCTTTTTTTCTTTTGAGTCTTCGACAACTCGGCCCTTAAAAAGCCTTGTTGATGTTGCCAGCACAGTATCACCTTTTTCTGCTTTTTCCTGATTACCCATACATAAATTACAACCTGGCCTTTCAAGGTACAATATATTGTCGTAATCTAATCGTGCCTTATCCTTCGGTTTATTGTCATCAAACTCGAAACCAGAGTATTTTTGTAAGATAGCCCAATCACCTTCTTCAATAAGCTCGTCAATAATATTATATGTTGGCGCAGCCACAACGAGCGGAGCCTTAAACTTTACATCCCCATTTGATTTTTCAAGGTTTTTTAGCATTTTTGCAACAATCTTTATGTCACCTTTATGCACCATACAAGAACCAACAAAACCTAAATCAACTTTTTTTTCAGATTTGTAGTAGGAGATTGGCCTAATTGTATCGTGGGTATATCTTTTTGATACATCGATATTATTCACATCAGGATCGGCTATCATTGGTTCAACTATTGCATCTAAGTCCACAATCACCTCTGCATAATATTTAGCATTCTCATCAGGCTGTAATGCTTCAACTTTTTTATTTTCAATTTCACTAATTCTTCTGTCAGCAATAGATATAAGGTTTTCCAGCATGTTATTTTCATTATCCATGCCCTTTTCGATCATAATTCTGATGCGGTCTTTGGCTATGTTAAGGGACTCAATAAGTGTTTTATCTTGAGATATGCAAATTGCCGCTTTCGCTTTCATTTCAGCGGTCCAATCTGTAAATGTGAAAGCTTGATCTGATAACAGTGTCCCTATATGTACCTCTATAATTCTTCCTTGAAATACATTTTCATTATGTTGCTGCAGCATCTGAGCCTGTGTTGCGTGAACTACATCCCTGAAGTCCATATGATCTGCCATTTTTCCCTTGAATGTAACCTTGACTGACTCAGGGATCGGCATTGTTGCTTCCCCGGTTGCGAGCGCCAGAGCGACCGTGCCTGAGTCCGCCCCAAATGCCACTCCTTTTGACATGCGGGTATGCGAGTCCCCACCAATGACTATTGACCAGTCGTCTACAGTAATATCATTAAGAACTTTATGAATTACATCTGTCATGGGATGATATTTCTCTTTCGGGTCGCGCCCTGTAATTAAGCCAAATTCATTCATAAACTTCATCAATTTTGGAGTATTTTGTTGAGCTTTTATATCCCACACGGATGCTGTATGACAGCCTGATTGGTATGCCCCGTCAATTGAAGGAGATATTGTAGTGGCTGCCATTGCTTCGAGTTCTTGAACAGTCATTGGGCCAGTCGTATCTTGAGAACCCACAATATTCACTTTTACTCGTGCATCAGATCCAGCGTGCAGAATTGTATCATCAGGCACACCAACTGCGTTTTTATTAAATATTTTTTCTACGGCTGTCAGACCTTGATTTGGATGAGAAATTATTTTTGTTTTAGCGTAAGGTGAAACTACCTCAACACCCAGTATTTCACACGCTTGATTTTGAAGTTTTTTTCCAAAAACAACAGCATATGAACCGCCAGCACGAATAAAATCGATATCCTGTTGTGTAAAAGAATTAGAAATATCAACCAACTCTTTGGTACCATCAGCATTATAAAGTTTTTTAGTTTTTGTATTTATTTTAAGTAAAGTACCGGTATCGACATTATAGGTTTGTGTCAAGACAGGGCTTCCGTCATTATTTAGAATTTGTTCTTTATTTTCATCTAGAGCTTTAACCCAGTTTTTTAGATCAATTCCAATACCGCCGGTTACACCAATTGTAGTTTGGAATATTGGCGAAACTCCATAAGATCCTGCAACAATTGGCGCAATATTTACAAATGGCACATATGGACTTGCACTCTTTCCAGTCCAAAGTGCAACATTGTTAACGCCAGACATTCGAGAGGACCCAACTCCCATAGTACCTTTTTCAGCAACCAGCATAACACGTCTGTTTGGATGTGCTTCTTTCAATTCTAGAATTTTTCTTTGAGCATCCTCGGATATGAAACATTTACCATGTAATTCTCTGTCTGATCTTGAATGAGCTTGATTACCCGGCGAGAGTAGATCCGTTGAAATATCTCCTTCAGCAGCTACATAAGTGACTACATCGATCTCTTCCTCAATTTCTGGAAGGTTTGTGAAGAATTCTGCTTTTGAATAACTGGTCAGGATCTCTCTGGCAATATTATTCCCATTTGTATAGCCTTCTCTGATACGATCAATATCTGCCTCGTATAAAAAAATTTGTTCCATTAATATTTTTGCCGCTTGCCCAGCAATTTCTGAGTCTTTTCCAAGGGCAAGATCAATCAATACTTCTATCGATGGCCCACCTTTCATATGTGAGAGTAATGTAAAGGCAAATTCAGGAGATATTTCTTCCAATTTAAATTTACCGGTAATTATTTCTTTTAATAGTTTCGCTTTTTCAGCGGCGGCGCTTGTGGTTCCTGGTAACGTATTATAAATGAGAAAGTCTATGCAATTGCCTCTTTCATTGCTTGTAGGATTTTTGATGTGGGTAATAAGTTCCTTTAAAAGCTTACCATCATCAATAGGTTTAGGTTGCAATCCTTCGGATTTTCTATTTTCTATTTCTCTTAAATAGGTTCTGTAGAGGTCCATCTTAAACACTATATGTAAAGTAAACAATCATGTTTCACTATTAAGTTTTACCACGATAGAATAGACATTCAAGTATATTTTGATAGTATGAGAATTTAAAGGTAAATTTGAAATTTTAAATATAATTATCAAAAAAAGAAGAAATGAAATTAAGCATAAATGGGCTGAGTTTCTCATATGAAGACAAAATAATCTTTGATGGGCTATCTCTAAATTTATCATCCGAAAAAATATCAGTACTAATTGGACAAAATGGGGTAGGTAAATCAACGTTACTGAGAATAATTGCAGGATTAGAAGAGCAAGATAAAGGTAAGATTACTGTCAGTAATGATTCTAATGACCAAATTCTTATTAGAGGAAACATTTCATATTTAGGGCATAAGCTTGCACTGAAAGAGAATCTTTCAGTTCACGAGAATATTAATTTTTGGGAAAAATTTTATAACTGTGTAATAACTGATAATCATCACAAGGAACTTGGGATCGACAAGTTACTTAATCGAAAAATCAGAGATTTATCGCAAGGTCAGAAAAAAAAAGTCGCTTTATTAAGGATTGTAATGTCCGACAAAAAAATCTGGCTACTTGACGAGCCACTTTCAAATTTGGATGAGCAGGCTGCGAATTATTTTAAAAATACTTTTATGTCAAAAGTTTCCGATCATAAGCTGATATTAATCACATCTCATACCAAACTTAATATGAAAAATGAGTCTAGTATTTATATTGGGGAAGATGCATGAGGCAATTTATTTCAGTTATTCGTCGTGATCTATCTGTTTATCTTGAGAAAAAATCGACTTTTGTAATGGCAATAGCTTTTTTTCTTATAATATCTGCGTTATTACCAATTGGCATAGGACCAAATCTTGATTTATTAGAACTTATATCGCCAGGACTATTGTGGATTGCTTTTTTATTGTCAATTTTATTGAACATCTCACATGTGTATGAGGGTGATTATAGGGATGGCTCACTTGATCTACTAATTCTGGAGTCTGATTTACCAGAGCTTATGCTTATTAGTAAAATTATTAGTTTTTGGTTATTAATAATTCTACCTGTGATTATTTTTTTGCCACTTGGAGGTATTATGTTGAATATGCAACCAAACGACCTAATCAAAATAATTTTTTTGATTATCGTCAGCAGCCCTTATATGATTTTGATTGCCTCTATTGGCTCGGCAATTGCGATTAAAATGAATAATTCAGAATTACTAGTGACACTTTTGGTCACACCTTTTTACGTTCCAATCTTAATAATTGGCACACTGCCATTCGTAGAAAATGACATTCTAGACTTTACTTTTTTTAGATCATCTTTGTTACTTGGTGCTGCAACTTTATTTACACTTGCAATTATTCCCTTTTTAGTAACGTATATACTTAGAGTAAATAGTGAATAAAGGCATGGGAGATTTTACCTTGAACTTATTTAACCCAAATCAATTGCTGAGAAATATAAACAGATTTTCAAATTTAGTATTTTTTACAGGAATAACTGTGCTTACGATTGGACTCTATTTTGCTCTTATTATTGCTCCAAATGATTATCAACAAGGTGCAATGGTTAAAATCATGTATCTACATGTACCATCTGCGTGGCTAAGCCTCGCTATATATTCGTCAATAGCAGTTATGAGCTTAGTATATCTTATAACAAAGACGCCCATTTGTGCTTTGATTAGTAAGTCACTAGCGCCAATTGGTATAATTTTCACATCAATTGTGCTGATATCGGGCATTCTTTGGGGGCGACCAATGTGGGGTGTTTGGTGGGTTTGGGACGCAAGGTTGACCTCGGTTTTGCTGCTTTTTTTTATATATCTTGGGCTTATTATGATATATCGAATGGATGGTAAAAGAAATAGCTATTTTAAAATCGCATCTGTTTACGCACTATTGGGTTTTATAAATATTCCGATCGTAAAATATTCCGTTGACTGGTGGAACACCCTACATCAACCTGCCAGTGTAATGCGGATGGGTGGACCAACGATCCATTATTCAATGCTTTATCCATTATTATTCGTATTTTTTGGGTTTTCTTTAATTTCTCTGTATTTTTTATCACAAACATTGAAGTTAGAAATATTAAATAATAAATTCAAAGCACGGCGCATTAAAGAGAAATTTTGAATATAAATGGAAGAATTATATATCTATTTTATCGTAGCCTCCTTCGGGTCAGCAGCCATTATAATCTTAAGCTATTATATCTATTTAAGAATATCGCTGAGAGATATACAGGAAAAAATCAGTCAGAAGGACGATGATCTTGAAGTATAATCGTAAAAGTCTGGTGTATTCGATGCTTCTGGTAATATTTCTATTTGTGATATTTTTTTTCTATTATTCCCTTCAAAAACAAGATCAAAATAGCATAAGGGTTATAGCACCAATCTCCGTCGGTAAGCAGCTGCCCGCAATTGAATATGCAGTTACGGTTTATGATGAAGCAGTTTTTAATGGCTTTACAAAATCAGATCTACAACTAAATGAAATTTCCGTCTTAAACATCTGGGCATCCTGGTGTACGCCATGCAGAGCAGAACATGAGATTTTGATGAAAATTAAAGATCTAGACATACCATTATATGGGATAAACTATAGAGATAAACTTGAGAATGCGGTTAAATTTCTTGATGATTTAGGCAATCCTTTCACAGGCATAGGATTTGATTTTGATGGAGTATCAGCGATTACACTTGGTGTTTATGGTATTCCAGAGACTTATGTAATTGATAGCAATGGTGTTGTACTAAAAAGACATATTGGTCCCCTCACTATAAAAGAATTGGAAGAGATCAATTCATACTTAAAATAGATGAGAAATAAGATGTATCATTTCTCATAATCAATTATAATTATACTTATTTTAAAAAATAGGATGAGTGAAATGATATATGAATTGAGAATTTACCATTGCACGCCAGGCTGCCTTCCAAAAGTCTTGGATAGATTTCAAAATATTGTATTTGGATTTTGGGAAAAATACGAAATAAAACAGGTTGGTTTTTGGACAACATTGATAGGCGAGTCAAATATGGATGTTACATATTTGCTCGAGTGGGACTCGCTCGCAGAAAGAGAAGAGAAGTGGAATGCATTTCAAGCAGACCCCGAATGGATTAAGAGGAGGGCCGAGACAGAGCCAAATGGTCCATTAGTCTCATCATATTCCAATCAGATTTTACAGCCAACGGCTTTTTCAAATCTAAAATAAATATAGCAGTCAAATTTAGGAGGGTTAATGTCAACAAAATTAGATAAAAAAACAAGTGATTTAGCAGCAGAAAGGAAGATTGCATCACACAAAATATTACTCGAAAATGATGAGATGATTGTAACGCATTGGGTTTTTAAACCGGGTGAACAAACTGGATGGCATCTGCATGAGATGGATTATATGCCAATTCAATTATCAGAAGGTAAGCTGATGTTCGAATTTCCAGATGGTTCAACAAAAGAAATAGATTATGTTCCAAGAACCGCCTCGATTATCAAGGCTCCACTAGAACACAACGCAATAAATACAAGTGACATGGATGTCATCGCACTGGAAATTGAATTTAAAAAGTAATTAATCAGAAATTCTCAATGCCAGATACAGAAAAGCTGAAAGACAAAGTTGCAATTGTAACAGGGGCCGCCCAAGGCCTCGGTAAAGAGATCGCAATTGAGTTCGCAAGTCAGGGAGCGCATATTGTCCTAATTGACATAAATCAAAAAGAGGCACAAAGAGTTGAAAATTTATTTCATAAAAAAAAATTTTATGTTGATTTGATAACTACAAATGTTTGTGACTCAAAGGATGTAAACAAAGCAATTAATGTCATTGCTAAGAAATACAAAAAAATAGATATATTGGTTAACGCCGTTGGTGGTTTCGATAAATTAGACTCTATTGAAGATATAAACGATCAAGAGTGGCTTAGAGTAATTGATTTAAATTTAAATTCAGCATTTTATTGCACGCGAGCCGTTTTTCCCATTATGAAAAAAAATAGATTCGGGCGAATTATTAATATTTCATCAGGAGCGGGCCTCGCCCCAAATCCGCACGCGCCATCGTACATCCCATATGGTGCAGCTAAGGCTGGTTTACTGGGGATGACAAGGTTATTAGCCAGAGATGCTGGAGAATTCGGGATTACGGTCAATGCATTAGCTCCCGGTACAGCATTAACTCCGCGCGTAAAAAAAGTTAGAGATGCAAAGAGCATTGAGAATATTGCCAAAATGAACCCAATGAGGAACTTAATAGATCCTATTGACTGCGCAAAGGCTGCACTTTTTCTTGCGTCTGAAGACGCCAGATATATTACTGGGGTCACGATGATGGTAAATGCTGGAAATTTGATTTTTTAAATCAGATCTTTATCCATTTTTGGTCTTTTATCGATTTGTCCATCGCTTCCAGGATAGCCACATTTTCAATTTTCTCCTGATTTGTGAATCTGTAGTCTGCTTCACCCTGAATTGCCATTGCCCATTCTTCCAAGTTAGACTTAATAATATCTGTCGCTGGGAATAAATCTTTTATTGGCTCCGCCCCAATTTCACAAAATGATAATTCTGTTTCTGCTTTAAACATCGGATGCTTTAAATCTCTTACCTCAGCCCACATTTTATCGCCAAATGCTGTTAATCTGCAATAATATGGTGTCTTTGATATGACTGATAATTGGCCTGTCGCACCATTTTTGAATTTCATTTGTACCGTGGATATATCACCAGTCTCAAAGCCCAAAACTCGATTTGATGATTGGGCAAAAAGTCCTTCAACGCTCCCAAACATTGATAAGAAAAGATCCGTCATATGCACGCCAGTTCCGGTCATTCCACCAGCAGGTGCTTCAAATGAAGAGCCCCGCCAATTATCATTGTCAAGTGAGGCTAAAATATCGTGTGACCAATTAGCTTCTATGTGCATCTTCTCACCAAATGAGTCGTCATCAATGATAGATTTTAGTTTTTCGATCGCAGGGTCATATCTTCTTTCGTGTCCTATGCCGATGATAAAGTTGTTTTCATCTGCAATTCGTATCATATTTTCTGCCGAACTTCTGCTAAGAGCCATTGGCTTTTCGCAAAAGACCTGTTTTTTTGCTTTAATAGCTGACTTTAACTGATCTTCATGTTGCGAATTCGGCGTACAGATAATTATTGCGTCAATATTATTTTCTTCAAGCATTTGGTCATAGGTTGGAAAGGCATTAATTTTATTTTCTTCCAAATATTCTTTGTGTTTTCCCATCGTTCTTGAAGAAGCTGATGTAACCCTTATTTTGTCGCTATCTTTTAAAGTATCTATGATTAGTCTTCCCCACCAACCTAACCCAAGCAGGCCTGCATTTATCATTTTTAACTCACTTATTTAATTCCATTATTGTTATTAAGCATACTTGATATTATAGTAAGATTTAATAATTATCAATTAAGTTGGAGACAGCAATGAAAGCATTAGTTTTGGAGTCAAAGGGTACACCATTTGTTTATAAAGATGTCAAAGATCCTGTGCCAAGTGATAACGAGGCCGTCGCAAAGATCATTGCCTGTGGCTCTGGGCTTACAATCCAACATGTTCGTGCTGGACGTATAGAAGTAGATTATCCAAGAATTATTGGGCATGAAATAACTGCAGTAATTGAAGAGGTCGGGAAGAGTGTAACAAATCTTAAGGTTGGTGACGCCGTAACGGCTTATTTCTATTTGACTTGTGGACATTGTAAATGGTGCAACAATAATAGAGAGACACTATGTGAAAATTTTGGGGGTTATGTTGGCAGAGAGATTGATGGGGCCTACGCAGAGTACATGAAGCTTCCAGCGGAAAATTTTCTAAAAATACCCGAAGCACTCGATTGGAAGAAAAATCCTGCAGAGATTGCTGTGATATGTGACGCTATCGCCACACCATTCAAAGTAATCCGACATGCATCCATAAAAACGCAAGATACAGTCGCAATAATTGGAGCAGGAGGCGGTCTTGGTATTCATATGATTATGATGGCTAAATGGGCAAATAGCAAAGTCATTGCTGTTGATATAGCTAGTAACAAATTCGACGCATGCAAACAAGTTGGTGCTGATGTATGTATTAATCCAAGAGACCACAACGACAATCAGGCATTTTATGACTATACAAAAGGAATGGGGGTTGATGTCGTCATAGATTTTGTTTCAAGCAACGAGTCATTAAATTTAGGCTTTTCGATTTTAGCTCGGGGAGGAAGGCTTGTCACCCTAGGAGGCGGCGGGCCACAAAATGCTGTTACGGCATTTGCAGGTGATTTATTAAATAAAGAGGCTATTGTAATGGGTAGTCGCTATGCAACAAAGCAAGAAGTAATTGACTCCTTGGATCTTGCTGCAAGAGGCGACGTCTGGCCATTAGTGACAGATGTTAGAGATATGTCCCAGGCAGAAGAGTTGCATGCCTTGGTTGAGGATGCAAAAGTAACGGGTCGTGCGGCCTTATTAATTAAATAAAATTAAAAGGTTATTGTGAGGGAAAGAAATGAAAGAACTTAATGTCTACTTATCAGGAGAGATACATACAGATTGGAGAGATCAGATTGTCTCAATGACGGAAAAAAAAGGATTAAATGTTCAGTTCACAAGCCCAGTTACAATACATGAAAATAGCGATGATTGTGGTGTAAACATACTCGGTAGTGAAGAGCAGTCATTCTGGCATGATCATAAAGGCGCAAAAATAAACGCCATAAGGACAAGGAATCTAATCCAGAAGGCTGATCTAGTTGTTGTGCGATTTGGTGAAAAATACAAGCAGTGGAATGCTGCATTCGATGCAGGATATGCACACGGTCTAAATAAGCCCCTAATTATTATGCATCACGATCAACACGCACACGCACTCAAAGAAGTAGATGCAGCTAGCCTTGCTGTAACTCAAACTCCTGAGCAAGTTGTAAAAATAATCGATTATGTGATGAATGGGAAGTTAGATTAAATAGCACGCGTAATTAATTGTATCTGCTAAGTGCTATCTGAGCTGTAATCTCGATTAATTTATGAAATAATACACCAATTACAGCCAAAAGAAGTAAGCATGCAAACATCCTTGAAATATTGAGACGATATCCTGCTTCAAGAATCCTAAAAGCCAATCCGGAGCTGGAACCACCTGCACCTGCCGCAAATTCTGCAACAATCGCGCCAATTAGTGATAATCCTGCTGACACTTTGAGGCCAGCGACAACACTTGGTATTGAGTTCGGGATCTTTAAATGAAGCAAAGTTTTGAATTTTGAGGCTTTATATAATCTAAATAAATCGAGGAGTTCTGGATTTGCGGAATTTAAACCAAATAATGTGTTCGTTAGGATAGGAAAAAAGGCAACAAGCCAGACACAAATTAATAGGGCCAAATATGTGCTATCTACATAGATTATAATAATGGGTGCAATGGCAACAATTGGTGTAACCTGTAATATAATTGCAAGTGGTAAGAGGGTATCTTGAACTGAGCGCGAATAGCTCATTAATAATGCAATCAGAATCCCACCGCTACTTGCAAGTAAGAAACCAAGAAGCGCAATTTCAAGTGTGTTCAACATAGCAGGAAAAAGAATAAACCAGTCGTCTAACAGTGTCATAATTACAAAAGATGGAGCTGGCAGAATATAATGAGGGACCTCGCCAAGTGTAACATAGAGTTCCCAAATTAAAAATATGGAAACTATTAGTATAATTGATGCGAGTTTAGAGAAATAAGATATCCTACCTTTGAATAAGTTCATCGATATCGTTTCTAACGATGTTGGCTATTTTTGGATGAATTCTTCGGTATAAATTTCATTTATATCATCCAGTTCCTTTACAACATCGTATTTTAACATTTGTTTATAAAACTTCCGGATCTTTTCTGAAGAAAAATATCCAATGCCATACTTTTGTGTATCATTAGTTTCAACAATACCATATTCTTTTAATTTATTCATAGAATATTTTATTTTGGCATCAGTTATGTCAGGGTTTTCTTTTTTTATAAGTTCGTTTGTTTTTGATGCATTACCATGAAGATAGTTTTTCCATCCGATTTTTGATGCATCAATAAAACATCTTAATTCATCTTTGCGATTAGTTATCGTACTTTCCATCGCTTCAATGGTAGTTGAATATGTATCAAAACCGTGGTCCGCTAATAGAAATACATTCGGTTCAACTCCAATTTCTTTTGAGATTGAGTAAGGCTCGGATGTTAGGTAACCTTGTTGTGCCGAGTTTTTATTAGCAAGAAATGGTGCTGAATTGAAGAGATAAGGTCGCCTCTTTTCTGCATCAAAATTATGCTCTCTCTCCATCCATCTGAAAAAAGTAACCAAGCCCATATCACTAATATAAATGGGATCTGCATTCCGCAGATCCTCCCAAGTTCTAAGATTTCCTTCGGGATGAGATATAACTATCTGAGGGTCTTTCTGAAAGAATGCTGCAATCGTTTTAATTGGCACACCTTCAGCACGGGAGTTTATTAACTGAATAAGATTACCGCCCATATACACATCTATTTTATTTGTAATTAGTTTAGCTCTATTATTGCTGCCTGGTCCACCTTGAATTATATCTAAGTCTAGGCCACATTTTTTGTATTCACCATCCGACAGCGCTTGGTAGAAACCCCCATGTTCTGGTTGAGCTACCCAGTTTGTAGCAAATATAAAATTAGTGTTTGCACTAGCTGATATTGGAAAAAATAAGATAAAGATAAAGATAAAATGACGCATGTTATTTCCGTTTATTTTGCATTCTGTTAAGAATTATGAATTACAATTTAATTATAAGATCAAAAATGTTTCTACGTTGATTTTGATTTTATTTTGATTTTATAATTTATAACTATATATTGAACGTCTTCATAGGGCAAAATAGATCAACTTACTAAAACATAAGATTATATGTATATTTATCTACCCATAGCCGAGGTTTCTGTAAACTTAATCATTTTATTTGGAATGGGTGGTGCTGTGGGTATTCTGTCGGGTATGTTTGGCGTGGGCGGTGGATTTTTGATGACACCTTTACTCATTTTTTATGGAATACCGCCAATAGTTGCTGTGGCTACTGAGGCAAACCAAATTGTAGCATCCTCAATATCTGGAGTTGTCGCGCATTGGCGTAGAAGGGCTGTAGATTTCAAGATGGGCACTGTCCTATTGATTGGCGGGGTAATTGGATCTTTTTTGGGTATTGAATTATTCGCGCTACTCAAAAATATTGGTCAAATAGACTTGATGATTTCACTAGCATATGTCTTATTGCTTGGGTCTATTGGATCGCTTATTTTCGTCGAGGGTATCAGGGCAATTATAAACAAAAGAAATGATAAAATAGCTCAAATTCGAAAAAGAAAAGAGAGAACATGGGTATACACCCTACCATTCAGGGTTCGTTTCAAAAAATCCGGTTTATACTTAAGTGTCATACCTCCAATTACCATCGGAATATTTGTTGGGATTCTTGCTTCAATCATGGGGGTCGGTGGAGGATTTGTAATGGTTCCAGCAATGATTTACTTATTAAGGATGCCAACTAATATTGTTATAGGAACATCCCTATATCAAATTATTTTTGTTACAAGTCTTGTCACGATACTGCATGCGTATGAGAACCAGACTGTTGATGTTATGTTAGCAATAATACTTATGAGTGGGGGTGTTGTGGGCGCGCAAATTGGTGCATTTCTAGGGCATAGATTAAAAGCTGAGCAATTGAGGTTTTTATTGGGCGTGCTTATACTTGCAGTTTGCGCAAAGATGTTGATCGAGCTTGTTGCTGAACCACAAAATATATACGTGATTACTGATGTATTATTATAGTTTTATTAAAACACTCATAGTTGCGCTAGTTTGTATCGGGTTTTCATTTACAAATTATACTTCTGCAAATGAAGTTGAAGCTGACCTTGTAGTGCAACTTGACGATCCACATATACAAATAGGTTCAAATTTTTTCGGGGAAGAGCTTCTTATTTTTGGAGCATTCAATAGCGGTGACTTATCAAAATCAGATATTATTATTAAAGTCAGAGGAACCAGCAAATCTATTTCGGTGAGAGAAAAAGTAAAGAAGTATGGAATTTGGGTAAATAGTGACGATACTATTATAGATAATGTCCCTAGTTATTATGCAATTTATAGCAATCGAAATATTCAGCGAATTACAGCTCAGGATTTTCTCAAAGAAAATCAGATCGGTCTCGAGTATTTAAAATTTATATCAAATGAGAAAAATCAAACCCCGAGTATCCATAAAGAAATAATAAAAAAGAACAAGGAAGAGGGTATTTTCATAGAGAAGTATACCGGTGTTAGAATTGTTGGTGACAAACTTTTTCGTGCGTCAGTACAGTTACCAAAAGATATAAATGAAGGAAGTTATGAAGTTACTATTTACTTTTTTGATGATCAAAAATTAGTGGATAGGGACACCTCAAGAGTATTTGTTAACAAAACACTTGCTGGAAAATATATATACACCCAAGCAAATGAGAGACCACTATTATATGGTATAATCTGCGTAGTAATTGCTTGGATTGCTGGGTTGTCAGTTGCAGGACTTTCAAGAGCCAGATGATGGCATTCTATTATTTTATATCTGAGCCAATAAGTTCGCTTATCGATTTAACTCCATATCGCTCGACCTCAATTATCAATTCTTTTTTTAATTTATTTATCAGCGTTGGTCCCTCATAAACAATTGCGGTATAAAGCTGTATCAGTGACGCGCCATTCCGTATCTTCTCAATAATGTCCTGACCTGTGAATATACCCCCAACTCCAATAAGGGGTATCTTTCCCTCTGATATTTTATAGGTATCTCTCAACATTTTTGTTGATTTTTGCATCAATGGTCTACCTGAAAGACCACCCTCTTCGTTGATGAACTTTTTATTCATAATATCTTTTCGTTCAACTGTGGTATTTGATAGGATCAAGCCATCAATGCCACCATCTATTGAGAGGTTTACAATTATTTCTAGCTCCTTTTTAGTTAAGTCAGGGGCTAACTTAATCAAAATTGGAGTTTTGAGACCATCTATCTTATGGGCTTTAATTAATTTTATTAATTCTTGGAAATGTTGACCTGACTGAAGATCCCTAAGACCTGGTGTATTTGGTGATGAGATATTAATTGTAATATAATCAGCAATTGTGGAAAATTTTTTAATTCCAATCTGATAAT
This sequence comes from uncultured OCS116 cluster bacterium, assembly GCA_902633855.1. Taxonomy (GTDB): domain Bacteria; phylum Pseudomonadota; class Alphaproteobacteria; order Rhizobiales; family TMED25; genus TMED25. Next base: position 51,767 of record CACPHU010000005.1, on the reverse strand, counting down.
CGCTTAATCTATCTTTCGTATCCTTATTTGCCCCAATATTTATTCCAACTGTACCTCTTTTTTTAGTTTTGGATAGCCTATCATAAATAATTTCCATTCCATCGTTGTTGAAGCCAAGCCTATTTATCAAGGCATCATCTTCTGGCAGGCGAAAAACTCTCGGTGGCTCGTTTCCTGCTTGCTCTAATGGCGTTACAGTTCCCACTTCAGTGAATCCAAAGCCTGATAAAATTACTTCATTTGGTACTTCAGCATTTTTATCAAATCCTGCTGCTAGACCAATTGGGTTGTTAAATGTTAAACCAAATACTTCCTGTTTTAATAATTCAGAATTATTATTCGAGGGTATATGAATCCCTGTTTTGAGGGCAGAAATTGCTAATTTATGCGCCTTTTCTGGTTCAATTAAAAAAGCAATATTTCTAATTTTTTTATAAAAGCTCATCAATTTCCAATATAGTTTCCGGCTAGTGCCTCCATTATTAATTTTTGGGTATTCTCCACCCCATAGATCAATACAAATGACCCAAATCGAGGCCCATCTTTTTGGCCAAGAAGAACTTCATAAATCGAGCAAAACCAGTCACGCATTGGTTCAAATTGATATTCTCTTCCTATTCGGTAAATTTCTGATTGTATTATTTCGGGATCTGTAACATCCATGAAATTATTTAATGTTTCTGATAATTCACGCAAAGCTGCCTCTTCGTTTTGACTTGCTTTCCTATATTGCTTCTTCGGTTTAACGAATTGGTTAAAGTAATTAATGGCAAAGCCAATCATATTATCAATAGCGTCTCGATTTTCATTCAAAGTCGCACTATCGTAATAACTATTCAGAAATCCCCACAGTATCTCTTTACTTTCTGAATTTGAAGCACTAACAAGATTCAGAAGCAATGAATATTGTATTTCCGGGGATTTTTTAAGGGGTTTGCCACCATGGATATGCCAAACTGGATTATCATAAATTGATGGATCAGAATTACTATTAAGTTTTGTATAATTTTTTAAGTGGGATGCATATTCGTCCATATTCTTGGGTATTACGTCAAAATATAACCTTTTTGCTTTTCTCGGTGACTGGTACATAAATAGAGATAAACTCTCTTGAGAGCCGTATTGAAGCCACTCATCTATTGACAGACCATTCCCGCGTGATTTAGATATCTTCTCACCATTTTCATCGAGAAACAGTTCATAGTTAAATCCTTCAGGGGGAACACCATCTATGACTCTGCATATTTGCCCACTAAGCTTCACGGAGTCAATCAAGTCTTTCCCAGACATTTCATAGTGAATATTAAGCGCTTTCCATCTCATTGCCCAATCAGCTCTCCATTGGAGCTTCACTTTTCCATCTTGAATTTCAGTTTCAGTCTCTTTATTTGTTAGAGGGTTGGTATAAAATATTTTTTTTGAATTTTGATTTACTTCATTTATTTTTACTTGAAATACTTGACCAGTATCTGAACAAATCGGAAGGAAAGGGCTATACGTCTCTCGCCTTTCGCTTCCAAGAATTGGCTTTACAATATCTATAATCTTTTCATGGTTCTTTAATACGTCTAATAGAGTCTTATTAAAAAAACCATTTTTATAATAGTCTGTTGAACTAATGAACTCATACTCAAACTTAAATTGATCAAGAAAACTCTTTAATTTATTATTATTATGTTCACCAAAACTAGCATATTCCCCAAAGGGATCGGGTACCTCTGTTAGAGGTTTTCCTAAATGTCTGGATATTTCGGCTTGGTTTGGGATATTATCCGGCACTTTCCTGAGTGCATCCATATCATCTGAAAAACAGATTAATTTTGTTTTTTTTGAGTTATTTGTTATTTCTTCAAATGCATTTTTTACCATGATAGTTCGGGCAACTTCACCAAATGTACCAATATGAGGAAGTCCTGAAGGACCATACCCCGTTTCAAATACAACAGGTTCGTTGTCTTCTATTTTATCAATTTTTTCTAGTAATTTTTTTGCCTCTACAAAAGGCCACGCTTTTATATTCTCAAAGTGATCCATGTTGATGCGCTGCTTAAATAATACTGTTTTAATCTATAAAGTGTTTTGAAAGTTTTAGACCTTGCGATTGATATGTAGAGCCAATATCCACACCATATAGTTTTGATGGCATTTCTGCAAGTTTTTCATATTTCAGTCTTGCTATGATTTGCTTGTCCTCAATATAGAATGGCACATCTAAGCTTCTAACCTCAAGCACCCCCTTACTGGCTTTCGATAAATCGTTCGTATCTCCAAAGCCGGGGTCAAAAAAACCTGCATAATGAACTCGCAATTCGCCCATCGTTGGGTCTATGGGAACCATTTCAGCAGCATATTCTGGAGGTATCCTGACGAATTCGCTTGATGCGAGAATATAAAATTCATTTGGGTCTAAAACCAACCTTTTTTTTTCGGTTTCATGAATTGGATCCCAATATTCACTCACTTTATAATGACCAATTTTGTCTACATCTATAGGGGCGGTATAGTGCTTTGCTTTAAAACCAATTAACCCATTTTGCGAGCTTAAACATACGCCTAATTGTAGTCCATCTGCGATCCTAGCTTCACCATTGACCAGTCCGAAGCCACCCGATATTTTTGAAAGCTTATTGTGCAATCTTTTTAGGTCCCGGTCTGAGATAATTGACCTTTGTTGTTCAGATTGTGTCGAACTTTTTCTTATAAAACGTAATTGGCTGAGACGTGAATTTTCGTGTATCATTATGGAATATTTATGCGGCGATATTTCAGCATACAGTGCGCCTGCATACCCAATCGGGATTTTGTCAAATGACTGAGTATAGTCAGCAATCACTCGCGTAAAAACATCCAACCGACCCGTCGAACTCTTTGGGTTAGCGATTGCCCATATACTCTCAGGAAGCTCAAGGAATTCTTTCAGCTCGACAAGATAAACACAGTTCCGCTCAAGAACGGCTCCATCTTCAATATTGAATTCATGGTCGATGAGATCTGTCGCGCATTCTAAGACTTTCTTATTCTCGCTTGGGATAAAACTTGCACGAATGCGATATGCTTTTTTACCAAGGCGCAAGTCTAGACTTGCGGGCTGGATTTGTTGGTCAGTAATTTCGTCCAAAGACTGTATTTTTTTTCTTGCTAAAAGTTTCTTAATTAGGCTATCAGGCAAAATACCACTTGCACCCGTCAAATTTAGATTTTTGTTTTCTTCGGGGTTTGTTTGCTGTATATTTTCGCTCAGTAGATTCATTTTTTTTATTTTATTATACATAAAAATGATTATATAAATAGTCAATTATGTATGAATTAAACAAGTTTCAATCTACCTTTTAAACGTACACATTAGATACAAAAGTTTAATAATATACAAAAAGAGTACTAAAATTATTGCAAACGAAAACTCAGTATTATCGACTGAGGAAGAAATGTCAAAAAATAGATCAAAAGACAAACATAATATACAGACAAAGCTTATCCATTCTGGTTCTCAGCGTTCACAAAATAACGAAACTTCTGAAGCTATATATCTAACTTCTGGATATATATATAATTCCGCCGAAGAAGCTGAGGCGAGATTCAAGGGCGAAATAGATGGATATATTTATAGTAGGTACTCAAATCCAAATCTTACAATGCTGGAAAAGAAATTATGTGAAATGGAAGGTGCTGAAGCCGCTAGACTAACATCATCTGGGATGGCCGCTGTATTTTGGGCACTCTTCACAAATGTACAGTCGGGAGATCATATTGTCGCCGCAGACGCATTATTTGGTTCATGTTTGTCAATTTTGAAAGATATCCTTCCAAATTATGGGATAGAGGTAACAATTGTACGGGCTAATAATATTGAAGAGTGGGAGAAATCAATAAGGAAAAATACCAAAGTATTTTTCTTTGAAACTCCTACCAATCCAATGCTTGAAATAATTGATATAGAGAAACTATCGCTGATTGCAAAAGCAAATAACATCAAAGTGATCATTGATAATGTCTTTGCAACACCTTTAAGACAAAAACCAATGGAATTTGGAGCTGATATTGTAATTTATTCTGCTACAAAGCATATTGATGGACAAGGTAGATGTTTGGGGGGTGTAATTTTGGGCGACACTGAATTTATTGAAAATAAATTACATGACTATCTAAAGCACACTGGGCCAGCATTGAGCCCTTTTAATGCTTGGATAATGATGAAAGGTCTGGAAACACTCTCGTTAAGAACTGACAGGCAAATTGAAAGTGCAAAAAAAATTGCAGATTATTTGGTTAATCTAGCGAACGTCAAAGAAGTTATTTATCCCGGTCACAAATCCCATCCAGAATACAATATTGCTCAAAAACAAATGACGGGAGGCGGTCCTATTGTTACATTCAAAGTTGATGGCGGTAAAAAGGAAGCTTTTGACTTCCTGAATAAACTTGACCTTATAAAGATATCCAACAACCTTGGTGATGCAAGGACTTTAATCACTCACCCAAAAACTACAACGCATCGAAATCTATCAGATACTGAATGCATGAATTTGGGAATAACTGAAACTACATTAAGGATGTCTCTTGGGCTTGAAGATATTGATGATATTATGATCGATATTGGTGAATCTATCAAATAACACAGGTATGATACAAGATGGGCGAAACAAAGATTGATAAAAAATCAAAGCAATATAATGCAACATCATTGAATGCAATATCATTGGATTTGAATAAAGCTTGTGAACGAAACGCACTGCATAGAGACATGACGTGTTTTGCATATTTAGTATTTTCGGATAGTTTGATTTCTGTAAATGATAAACTTCAAATCACTAAAGATTTGGAAAATGCAAATGAAGCAGTCATTTTGGATGATACATACCAAATAGAAGATGCTTACGATACATTTATACTTCCATCATTGTTATATGATATTAATATTGATAGCACAGTTGAGTCGAAAGATTATGAGATGAGTTTGTTAAATTCTATAGAATATCAGCAGCATATATTTTCAGAGCTATAAACCTAATCACAATAAGAATGAGATTTTACCCAATCATAAAAATAATAGGAATATTCCTCATAATATTAGGAGTATTTATGCTAATTCCTGCTTTAATTGATCTTTTATATATGCATGAAAACTATAAGGTCTTTATTTTGTCATCACTAATTACAGCAATGACAGGATTTATTTTGGTATTATCTGTGTGGGGAAAAAACCAATTACTAGGATTGCGAGAGGCATTTATTTTGATCTCACTTACTTGGCTTCTGATTGCAATATTTTCAGCAATTCCCTTATATATCTCAGACTCTGGACTCAATATTACAGACGCATTTTTCGAGTCAATGTCCGGAATAACAACAACTGGTGCTACGGTTATTGTAGATTTAGAATTTCAATCAAAAGGGATACTAATTTGGAGAGCCTTACTACAATGGTTGGGGGGAATAGGTATTGTCGTTATGGCAGTTGCTGTATTACCAATGCTACAGGTTGGGGGTATGCAATTATTTCGTCTCGACTCTTCAGATAATGCAGAAAAAATATTACCACGTGCCATACAAATAGCAGGTTCCTTAATTATAATATATCTCATTATTACAATTCTCTGTGCACTTTCTTACAATATTGGTGGTATGGGACTATTTGACTCTGTAGCTCACTCATTCACAACAATTTCAACCGGAGGCTACTCAACCCATACTGATTCATTTGCATTTTTTGATAGTGCAAAATTAGAGTATATATGTGTACTTTTTATGATAATTGGCAGTCTTCCGTTTGTATTGTATCTACAATTAGTTCGAGGTAAAGCCTCTAGTTTGTTTTTAGATAGCCAAGTTATTACATTTATGTTCATTTTACTTGCATCTGTTTTGTTATGTTCTTTTTATATTGGATCCTATTTGGAGATAACTGTTCAGGACTCATTAAGACAGGCGGCATTCAATATCACTTCAATTTTAACAGGAACTGGCTATGTTTCAGCTGATTACATGTTGTGGGGCCCATTCATTATTTCTATGTTTTTCTTTTTGATGTTAATGGGTGGCTGTGCCGGATCTACATCATGTGGTTTGAAGATTTTTAGATTTCAAATTTTGGTCAAACAAGTTGTTGTGCAAACAAAAAAAGTTGCCTTCCCTGACGCGGTTTTTATTCCAATGTATAACGGGAGAGAAATTCCAGACAGTGTAAATAGAGCTGTTACCTCATTTTTTCTATTATTTGTTGCATCATTTATAATTTTTGGTTTACTTCTTACACTTCTTGGGTCTGATCTTATTACAGCTTTTTCAGCCTCAGCGAGTGCCCTTGCAAATGTTGGTCCGGGCTTAGGTCAGTTCATTGGACCAACAGAAACATATGCATTGATGGAACCCGCATCAAAGTGGCTGCTGTCGGTCGCCATGCTTTTGGGTAGGCTAGAAATATTCACTGTGATGGTTTTATTTACATCTTATTTTTGGAGGCAATAAAATAGAAAATAATAGGGATAAAGCGCAGATATTAAATTCACAGGCAGTAATATTAGAAAAATTAATCTCTTTTGATACAACAAGCAATAAAAGTAATTTAGAATTGGTTAATTATATTTGTGATTACCTATCTGTCCATAAAATTGAACCTTCAAAGATCTATAACCATGATAAATCTAAAACATCGATCTATTACACAATTGGTGATAAGAAACTTCCTGGGTTAGTTCTTTCTGCGCACACAGATACTGTACCTGCAGATAAGGATCAATGGTCATATAATCCGTATAAACTAAAGATTCAGGACAACAAGTATTATGGACGAGGTACTTCAGATATGAAGGGGTTTATATCTCTTGTTCTTGCCATAACCCCTTGGATAATATCGAAATCCTTTGATAAGCCTCTTCATGTTGCCTTAAGTTATGATGAAGAGGTTGGGTGTCTTGGGGTAGGGCCACTAATTGAAGTGATGAAGAATAAAATATGCCCTCCAGAATTAGTTATTGTGGGCGAGCCTACAGATCTTAAAATTATAAATCAGCATAAAAGTTGTCATACCTTTGAGACTGAATTTTACGGGAAAAAAGCACACTCTTGCTATCCAGATTGGGGATGTAACGCAATTTATTTTGCTAATGAATTCATAAATGAATTAAGAAAAATCGAGCAGAACCTGGTTCATAGCGATGTAGATAGTAATTTTGAGCCACCTTATTCGTCGCTAAATGTAGGGCACATCGATGGGGGTGTGGCACATAACATAATTCCTGATTATGCAAGGGTTATTTGGAATATTAGGTGTTTGCCTCACGCAAATTTTCAAGATTTACTCCGTGATTTATTTGAGCAAAAAGTGCCATTAATAGAATCAAAAATGAAAAAAAAATATTGCAATGCCTTCATCTCAAATAGAAATATATCAAATATTTTACCGCTAAATCAAAAGAGCTATCCTGAAATATTAAATATACTCACTAAGAAGGACCCAAAGCATAAGTTGGGCGTCTCTTATGGGACAGATGCTGGGTATTTTTCTAAAATTGGTTGGCCAACAATTGTCTGTGGACCCGGTAAAATAGAGCAAGCTCACACGTCTGACGAATTCATTAAAATTAAAGATATTAAAGATGGTATTAACTTTATGATGGATTTGATGAGCGGTATTTTAGCTTAGTAAGGTATACAATGTTTAAGAATAGCTTTTTGTACGTGCAATCTATTTTCAGCTTGTTGGTAGACATAGGACCTATCAGAATCAATTACTGCGTCAGTGACCTCTTGCCCTCTGTGTGCGGGTAAACAGTGTAAAAATATTGCATCGATCGGTGCTTTTGCAAATAAGTCACTATTAACCTGATATTTATTTAGGATTTGAATTTTTTTTGATCTTTCATTTTCATCGTCATTCATAGAAAGCCAGGTGTCGGTTACAATACAATTCGCATCTTTAATAGCTTCATCAATATTTTGGGTTATATTAATTTTTGAGTTCTTCTTGGCGATATCTAAAATAGCTTTTTTGGGTACATATTCTTTTGGTATAGCCATATTTAATTTGAAATTAAATAAAGTACTAGCCTGTATCCACGTATTTGCAACGTTATTACCATCTCCAATCCATGCAACTTTAAGGCCATCAATTGTCCCAAAGCACTCTTTTAAAGTCATTAAATCAGCCATTATTTGGCAAGGATGACTTTCATTGGTAAGAGCATTAATGATTGATATTGTTGAGTGGTTGGAGAATTCAATCAAGTCTTGATGATTAGCATTTCGGATTATTATTCCATCCACGTATCTTGATAATACTTTAGCAGTATCTCTAATAGTCTCACCTCTTCCAAGTTGTGTAGTTTTCATATCTAGATAAATACATGAAGCACCAAGCTCAGATATCGCAAGTTCAAATGAAATTCTAGTTCTTGTTGATGGCTTGTCAAATAGGAGTATAAATGATTTGCCATCTAATAAATCTCTTTCAGAATTTCGATCAGCTTTCAACTGCTCGGCTGATAATAGTATTTGAGTCAGATCGGCTTTTTTCAGTTCGTGTAGATTGATGAAATTTTTTGACAGATATTCCATTATAAAATTTCTTTAATTGATTTTTCAAATAGGGATATAACCTTCTTGATTTCAGGAATTGTTATGTTGAGTGGTGGTAGTATTCGAATTACATTGTCTGCCGCATTCACAGTGAGGATACCATTTTCATATAGTTTATTGGCTAATAAATTATTCGCGATTGTACACTTTATTCCGATCATTAGACCCAGACCTCTAATTTCAGTAATAACATTTGGATATTTTTCACACAGTTTATTCAGTTGATTTTTGAAGAAAAGCCCATTCTGCTCAACCTTTGATAAGAAATCAACCTTGTTTACAATATCCATAACACAATTACCCACAGCCATTGCTAATGGATTTCCGCCAAAAGTAGATCCATGGGTCCCTGGAATAAGAGCTTCCGCAATATCATCTCTCATTAGGCAAGCGCCAATTGGAAAACCTCCACCAAGACCTTTAGCTAATGCCATGACATCGGGTTTTACATCAAACCACTGATATGCAAATATTTTTCCTGTCCTGCCTACACCGCATTGAACCTCGTCAAACAGAATAAGTAAATCCTTCTCTTTTGCGATAACTTGAAGACTATTAATAAATTCTCTGTCAAAAACATTTATTCCGCCTTCTCCTTGTACAGGCTCAATAAGTATTGCAGCTGTTTTCTCGTTGCATGCTTCTTTCAATTGATTGATGTCATTACGTTCGATACTTACGAACCCCCTTAACGGTTCACCAAAGCCTTCAAGATGACTGGAATTACTTGCAGCCGCGATTGTCCCAAGCGTTCGACCGTGAAAAGAACCTTTAAACGTTATTATCTCGGTTTTTTCTGGTTTACCTCTTGAAAAGTGATATCTTCTTGCTGCTTTAATTGTGCATTCAACCGCTTCAGCTCCTGAATTACAGAAAAAAACTTTATTCGCAAATGAACAATTTGTCAGTTTATTGGCGAGTGTTACTTGTTCTTCTATTTCATATAAGTTTGACACATGCCAAAGTTTCCGCGATTGGACATTTAGAGCATTTATAAGATCCTTATTGGAATGACCGAGAAGATTTACAGCAATTCCAGCCGCGAGATCAATATATTTCTCCCCCTTATTGGTAAACAGGTAGATGCCTTTACCATGAGAAAAAACAATTTTCTTCCTGTTATAGTTGTTAGCTACAGAATTCATTACTTATAATACGATTTTGAATTTAAAAGAGGCTATTTTAATCAGAAAATAATTTTAGTCAATTACATTAATATACCTCTAGGATTTAAGCTTGTAACCAATTCTAAAAAGGTAGCAGCTAAGCGCATACAATAGGATATTTAATATTAAAAGACTGAGTCCGCTATTCAGTAAATTACCATCGGCGTATCCAGTAATCCCGTAACGGAACCCATCTATCGCTTGGAAAAATGGGTTGTATTGTGCTATGCCATACACCTGACTCGGTAAATCCTTAATTGAGTAGAATGTACCTGATAAAAATGTCATCGGCGTAATTATAAAATTTGTAACTGCGCCCATGTGATCAAATTTTTCGGCCCATAACCCACCAATAATTCCAATTAGGCTCATGAAAAGCGACCCCATAACTGAAAAGTAAAATATGGCATATATACTGTGGTACGGTATTTCTAAAAATAGAGAAATAATTGTAAAGCCAATAAATGCAATCATACAGCCTCTAGCTAATCCTCCAATTATGTATCCTGTTGTTAGCTCCACAGCATTCAGTGGGCTTAAAAGGAGATCTGCAATATTACCATGTATCTTCCCGCTGACTATTGAGGATGATGTATTCGCGAAAGCGTTTTGTAATATCATCATCATTATAATACCAGGGGCTAAAAAGTGTGAAAAAGGCATACCAAATATTTCAGGCCTTGCCTTGCCAATAGCGACTGAAAAAACAAAAAGAAAAAGTAGGGCAGTCATTAATGGTCCAAATACGGTTTGTTGCCAAACTTTTAGGAAACGCATTATTTCGCGCTGTATTTGGGTATAAAGACCTAACCAATTGACCATACCAATGTCTTTACGCATTGTAAATTTTCCAAATTCTTTTATAACATAATTTTGTACAACATATTACTTATCTCTGTTGAAAACAATACTAAAAGATTCAGTTTTTTCATAAATGTAGTAGTATTAAATCACGTATTTATAACAATATATTGATTTCATATAATTTATAAAAAATTGAGGTGATGCTATGGCTTGGACGGAAGAAAGAGTGGAGCAGTTAAAAAAACTTTGGACGGAAGGCCTTAGCGCAAGCCAGATTGCAAAACGACTAGGAGAGGTCACAAGAAATGCCGTGATTGGAAAAGTGCATCGCTTAGGATTGGAGCCACGTGCAAAACCACAACGAAAAAATATTGCAGTGGGTCAATTAGACACGAGTATATTATCTGTAAGCTACTCCAGTAATCTAGCTTTCAAGGAAACGCCTATAGATAATATCGAATACACTAAAAATCATGACATTCTTCAGTCAAACATTCATAGCTTGGATCAGACCTCTGATCAATTTGCAGTTACAATATTAAATTTAACTGAGAATCACTGTAAATGGCCATATGGCGATCCAGGAGCGGAGGATTTTCATTTTTGCGGACACCAGCCAATCTCCGGAAAGTCATACTGTGAAGATCATGCAAAAAAAGCTTATAAGAAATTTAAAGTCAAAAGTTAAATTTATCTCATTAAATATTAGAAACTGAGTTGATAAGAAACAGGTACCCAATTATAGCCTGGGCTACTATTTTTTTCAACGAAACCTATTGCTGGAAATGGCATATGGTATCCAATCATAGGTATCTTGCTGCTTGCAAGCATGCTGAGGATTCTTTTGCGGCTCTCAACCGCCATCTCTTTATTGTCATCAAACATGACGTGCCAATCTGGGACTTGCATTGAAACAACAAAATGATTTGTAATATCGGCAGCAAAAAAAAGACTTTTGTTATCACTCTCAATGCTATAGCACATATGACCAGGGGAGTGACCAAAACCATTAACAGCGGTGATACCTGTGACCACATCTTGATCGGGTCTAATAAACTCCATCCTATCAGATAATGGCATGCAAATCTTTTCAAATAGTTCCTTATTTGCCTTCCGTTGATCAGGAATATTTTTCCCTGTTTTCCATGACTCATATTCAACCTCACCAATAATTATGGAGGCATTTTTAAAATAACCATCCTCTATATACATCAGCCCACCAATGTGATCAGGATGGCAATGTGTAATCACAATTTTGCTTATATCCTCATGCCTATACCCAGAATATTCAATAAGATCAATGAGTTTTCCATTTTCTTCATTAAGTTTTCCATTGCCGGTATCAAAAAGAATAATTTCGTTGCCTGTATTTATAATCAGCGGTGTGAAGCCATGTTCAAATTTTTTTTCGGGCAGAAAATTTTGCTTACATAATTTATGAACATCTTCCTCATCTTTATTTTGACCAAAAATTGGATATGGTCCGTCTCTTTGAACCAGACCGTCCAATATAGTTGTTATTTCAAAGTTACCAAGATTAAACCTAAATATATTTGGATATATATTACCTGTTTTTTTTACTGTCATTAAAGCTCCTTGATTGCATGGACATTAATTTATGAGTGTACCAATTCCCTCTTCAGTGAACAATTCAAGTATTATAGCATTTTCTACTCGTCCATCCAAAATAACTGCTTTGTCCACTCCATTTTTTAGAGCATCAATGCAAGTTTTGATTTTGGGTATCATCCCTCCCACTATTACGCCATCTGAAATAAGTTTTTCTGCTTTCTCGACTTTGAGCTCCAATATTAGTTCTTTCTTTTCATCAATAACACCTGCAATATCTGTTAGCATCAATAGTCTACTTGCTTTTAAGGCACCTGCAATAGCGCCTGCTGCTGTATCGGCGTTTATATTATAGGTAGTATTATTGTCCTTACCAAGGGGTGTTATTACGGGTATAGAACCTTTTTTGCAGTGGTCAATAATTGTAGAAGGGTTAATTTTTTTTGGTTCACCCACAAAACCAAGATCCATTATTTTTTCAATATTTGAGTCGGTTTTGTAAATATTTGTCAATTTTTTTGCGAAAATTATTGAGTCTTTATTCCCAGACAGGCTTATCGATTTACCTCCATGCTTTTTAATCTTCTTCACAATGTCAGTATTGATTATTTCATACAATACTCGTTCAACAACTTTTATTGTATCTCGATCTGTAATTCTTAAGCCATTATGGAACTTACTTTCCACGCCTTGCGCCTTTAATGTTTCTCCAATTTGAGGACCTCCACCATGGACAACGACAGGCTTCATTCCAGCTTGCTGTAACATAACGATGTTTTGAGCGAAGATATCAGCTAAATTATCATTTACCATTGCATGACCGCCATATTTTACAACCACATATTTGCTGTCATACATTTGCATGTAAGGTAGTGCTTCTGCTAAAATTTTTGCCCTTATCGACGAGTGAATCTTTTCCATCAATCTCACCTATCAGTGTTTAATTATTCTATATATTAGACATCTCAGTAGATCAATACCAAACTTATCTTTACTTGAGGTTGCCAGAATCCCCGGCCTTGCAGCCGGCCTCCTACTAATTTTTTCATTCGTCTTGAGTAATAGATTATCAACTTCATTTTTTTTAATTTTATCAAATTTAGTCAGAATAATTTGATAAGAGACCGCTGACTTATCAAGTATCTCCATAATATTCTCATCAATTTCCTTAATACCATGTCTCGAGTCGATAAGAAAAAAAACTGTTTCCAGTTCCTTTCTCCCTAGCAAGTAGTCTCTTGTGAGTTGACTCCACTGTTTTATTGACTCTTTACTTGCCTTTGCATAGCCAAATCCTGGAAGGTCTACGATAAAGAATTTGTCCCCTTGCGAAAAAAAATTAATCATTTGGGTTCTGCCTGGAGTGTTGGAAACTCGTGCGAGTCCAGATACATTTGTGACTGAATTTATTAGACTTGATTTTCCGACATTTGATCTTCCAGCAAAGGCCACCTCTTTTTTTTTATGAATGGGAAACCCGTCGTTTGCAACCACAGATAAACAGAATTTACTGTCTGTGGCAAAGGCCAATCTTGCGTCTGCGAACTCGTCCTCGGCGAAATCTGTGTAATCAATAAAACCTAGCTCTTTTTTGGTTTCTTCTTGAAGGTATTTTTTATATTTGACCATAGTTCAACCTCTACACCCATTCGTTTCATTATAATATATTGTTGTAATGAAGATAATGTATTGTTCCACGCCCAATAAATAACCAGACCAGCTGAAAACTGTGCAAATAAAAAAGTTAGGGCTACGGGCATCCAAGCAAATATTTTTTGCTGAATAGGATCTGGAGGAGCGGGGTTTAATCTCATTTGAATAAACATGGTGAGACCCATAATAATTGGCCATATACCAATTACTAGAAATGATGGTGGATACCATGGAACAATACCAAATAAATTAAATAAGGTGGTAGGATCTTTTGCCGATAGGTCAGCTATCCAACCATAAAATGGCTGATGTCTCATTTCCATGGTGCACAAAAGTACCTTGTAAAGCGCAAAGAATACTGGGACTTGTATTAAAATTGGTATACAGCCAGACAGCGGATTAACTTTATCTTTTTTGTATAATGCAATAATAGCCTGTTGCTGTTTTGCTCGATCATCCTTATAGTTTTCTCTAATTTTTAACATCTCAGGTTGTAGTTTTTTCATTGCACTCATTGAGACATAAGCCTTGTTTGCGAGTGGGAAAAATACAATTTTGATGAGTACTGTGACCCCTAAAATTGAGAGCCCATAGTTGCCAAGTATTCCATAGAGCCATTGAAGGACATAAAATAGTGGTTTTGTTAGGAAATAGAACCATCCCCAATCGACCAATAAGTCGAATTTTTCAAGTGAATATTCATCTTCATATTGATCTAAGATTTTTACTTCTTTTGCGCCCGAGAAGACATATGAGGTTATTTTTGTGGTGCCTCCTGCATTTACCTTTTGAGCTGAGCCTAAATAGTCAACTTGATAGGTAGAGCCGTTTCCCTTTGAAGTATATCTACCCTGATAATTCATATCCTGTGGGGGAACAATTACTGTTGCCCAATTTTTGTCAGTAAAACCTAGCCAGCCAGTTGTAATATTATCAAATGACTCAGTCTTTTCAGCAATATCTGCGTAATCAGCTTTTTTCTCTCCTTCGCTCCCAAGCACACCAATGTAACCCTCGTGAAGCACGAAGAAATTCGTATAATCCTCGGGGAGACCTTTTCTTGATATAAGAGAATATGGGTATATAATTTCAGAGGAATTTGAATTATTTTTTACTGTTTGTGTGATGGTGAAAAGGTAGTTATCATCTATACTAAATTCTTTTGAAAAAATAAGACCTTCATTATTGTTCCACTCTAGCCTAACTGGAGTGTTAGTACTTAATTCACCACCGGAGACTAACTTCCAAATTGTGTTATCATTTGGTAATTTTGTTTGTGATTTAGCGTCGCCGACCCAGCCTTGGTGCGCGTAATATGGACTCTCAGATGTATAAGGTTTTAACAACTGAACTAATTTGCTATCCACGTCAATTGTATCCCTGTATTTTTTTAGACGAATATCATCCAATTTAGCCCCAAGGAGTGAGATTGATCCCTCAAGTTTTTCTGTATTTATCCTTATACGCTCTACAGACGTTCCAGCATCGGAAACTGAAGTTGATAAGGCAGTCGCTAGATCAATTTTATCTTCACTTTCAACATCGCTTTCAGGTAGAGGTATATTTGATAGATCTTGGCTTTCCTGAAGGCTCATTTCATTACTTATTTGGCCTGATGTTCTCTCATCAATTTGGCTATTTCCAATAAAATATTGCCATATTAATAATACTAATATTGATAAACCGATTGCTAGTATAAAATTTCTTTGCTCATTCATTGCATTATCAGATTTTTTTACATAAACTTTCCAAGTCACTTTTAAGTGACTCATAGGGGTAATCCAGAATTGCTTTTCGTGCTATCATCACATAATTCGTATCTTGCTTTGCATAATTGATGAAAACATCAGAGATGACAGATCGCATCCTTCTTTTCGCCTTATTTCTATGAACAGATGTTCCGATTTTCTTAGAGGCAGTATATCCAATCTTTGGGCTTGAGTGCATTTTGTCTTCAAGATTGTGCTCTAAAAAGATAAATGATGGCGTCACAAATTTCTTGCCACTTGAAGCAAGTTTAAACTCATTCCTTTTTTTTAAAACTTCCATTAGAGACAATTGTAATTACAGAATTATGCGGAAAGACGTTTTCTCCCCTTTGAACGTCTGCGGTTTAGCACTTTCAACCCTCCGTTTGTTGATTTTCTTGCCCTAAAACCATGTCTTCTTTTTCTAACGAGGACGCTTGGTTGATAAGTACGTTTCACTTCATTTACTCCAAACTATAAATTTAGATATCTATACAATAATAAATATAAAACATAAACAAAAAATATATTTATTTTATAATAATCAAGATTAAATTATTATAATCTAGATTTCCAGATATCAATATGCAAAAAAAAATTAACATAACTGCTGGTAAAAAAAATCTTATTTCAGATGTTGAGGGAATAAAAGTTGGTAATGCAGAGAATATTAAACTTAATACAGGACTCACATTTCTAAAACTTAATCACAAATATCGCGCGTCAGCTTATACCTTTGGCAGCGCACCGGCATCTCGTGAGGTTGAATTATTACAGCCAAATAACACCGTTGAGTTTATTGATGGTATCTCATTAAGCGGTGGATCTGTTTTTGGCTTAGCCTCCGGTGCGGAGTATGTTGATATTTTGAAGCAAGAAAATAGAGGCTTCAAAATAAAAGATACAGATATTTCAATACCAATAGTGCCATGCGCCGGTATTTATGACCTAACTACAAAAAATTATTCTGCAATAAGCTCCTTAGTATATAAAAACCTATCCCATGAGGCATATTTAAACTCAAGCAAAGACTTCTCACTTGGTAATTTTGGCGCTGGTATTGGTGCTGTGGCTGGTACTCACAAAGGTGGCCTTGGCAGCGCCTCCACAAAAATTAGTGATGACATAATTATAGGAGCCATTACCATTGTAAATTCAGTTGGTTCTGCGGTAATCCCTGGAACTAGACTCCTATATTCCAGTATTTATGAGTTAGGCGGTGAAATGGGAAATAATTTGAGAAAAAATTTTCGAGATTTTGAACATTATCAGTGTCAACTGGATATATCTGAGACGACAAAGCTGGATAAGCGACCGAAAGATAGGCAAAATACAACTATTTCCGTTATTGCAACAAATTTAGATTTGAATAAGTTAGAATTATATAACCTTGCAAAAATGAGTACTTCCGGATTGAGCAGGGCAATTAGGCCAGCTGGAACAAGTTTAGATGGTGATATAATATTTGCAATCTCAAGTTGTAAGAGAAATTATTATAAAAAAGAGTATAATTTTTCATTTATTTGTTCTGCCGCCTCAGATACTCTAACTAGAGCAATAGGAAGAGCTGTTTATAGTGCAAAAGGTATAAAAGGGTTAAAAACCGTCAAAAATTTAGTAACAAAAAAGGAGTAATATTATGAATAGTCAAAAATGGGAAAAAGGAAAAAAGATTCGTGATGAAGCTTTTGGCAAGGAAGGTTTAGAACGCTGGGATGACCTATATAAAATTTGTCCTACGCATGCTGATGCCATTCATGAGTATTGTTTTGGTACGGTTTGGGACAGGCCAAATCTTGATCTAAAAACAAGGGAAATGATAGTTATGGCTGCAGCCGCCGCTCTTGATTTGCCTCACGAGGTTGGGCTACATGTTAGGGGAGCATTAAATAGGGGTGCAAATAAAGACGAGCTTATCGAGGTCATTCTGCAGTGTTCGCCATATATTGGATTCCCAAAAACTAATCATGCTTTAAAAGCAGCGCAAGAAATTTTTGATAGTTGGGAAGCAAAAAAAGATGATTGGAAGCCACTTTAGTTTACAAAATAATGATGTGTAAATTTGACAGGATAGTAACAGTTTAAAAGCTTACAAATATCACATAAATAAGTATACTCAGAGAAATTTTATGATAAGTACAAATTTAAGCACCAGGTTAAGAGAGTTACTAATTGATGGTAATTGCTACAATCCTGCAACAATTTTTAATCCATTATCAGCAAGGCTTGCCGGTGATGTTGGATTTAAATTGGGTATAATACCAGGTAAGATTGTAGCACTTGATTATTTATCCGAGCCGGATCTTATGCTGCTAACATTGTCGGAGCTCACTGATACCGTGAGAAGAATTGCCAAAAATACAGAGATACCATTAATCGTTGATGCCGACAATGGCTATGGGAACGCATTGAATGTAAAACGAGCAGTTGAGAGCCTTGAAGATGCAGGGGCTTCCGGAATAAGCATAGAAGATACGGATCTTCCAATTAAATTTGGTGCCTTAAAAAAATCAGATTTTTTAGATATAAAAGAAGCTTCAAAAAAAATAAAAATGGCTGTAGATTCGAGAGAAAACACGAGTACTTGTATAATAGCGAGAACAGGCTGTTACGCATACACTGGTTTTCAAGATATGATTGAAAGAGGTAAGGCTTATGAGTCAGAAGGCGCGGATGCAATTTTCTATGTTAATATCGATACACGAAATCATATTTATGAAATATCAAATCATCACAAAGTACCAATAATTCTTGGTAATAATTCAACTGAAATGTCCCTAGATGAGCTTGCCGACTTAGGTATTTCTATTAGTCTGCCAGGTCACAAAGCATATTTCATTGCGATGCAAGCTTATAAAGATGCGATGCAAAGATTGTTCGAAACTGGTAATTTTGGTGATTATAATATAGATATGGATAAATTAAGTGAATTATCCAATGAGGAAATATATTCAAATTTGATCGATAAATATATGAAAGGTTGAGAATAACGAAAAATGAGTAATAATTACGAACAGATAATTAATGATGTTTTCGATAATAATTCATCTACTAATATTGAAGAAGTCAGTATTATTGTCGATGACGTTCTTGAACAATTGGACTCAGGGGCACTCAGAGTCTGCGAAAAGATCAACGGAAATTGGGTTGTTAATCAATGGATTAAGAAAGCCATATTACTCAGTTTCAGGACAAAAAGTAATTCAACTCTAAGTGGCCCATACGCAACTTGGTTCGATAAAGTCGCTGGTAAGACTGCAGATTGGGATGAAGATAAGTATAACTTGGCAGGATTCCGTAATGTTCCAAATGCTGTGATCAGAAAATCTGCTTTTGTAGCAAAAGATTGTATTATTATGCCCTCATTTATCAATGTGGGTGCTTATGTGGATCAAGGTACAATGATTGATACTTGGTCTACAATTGGATCGTGTGCACAAATAGGAGAAAATTGTCATATAAGTGGAGGTGTAGGCATTGGTGGCGTGCTTGAGCCACTTCAAGCTAATCCGGTAATAATAGAAGATAATTGCTTTATTGGAGCTAGATCAGAAATTGCTGAAGGCGTATTGGTCGAAGAAGGATCGGTAATTTCTATGGGGGTCTTTATTGGAGGCTCAACGAAGATAGTCGATAGAGATACTGGGGATATTTATTATGGTAAAGTTCCATCTTATTCTGTAGTAGTTCCTGGAACGTTACCTAGTGAAAAGATGAAGGACGACGGTTTGGGACTTTATTGTGCAGTAATTGTTAAAAGAGTCGATGAGAAAACTCGATTAAAAACATCGATCAATGAGTTATTAAGGCCATAAATTTTTTTTAAAAAAAGTATATTCATGATAAATCAAGTCGAAGCGCAAAACATATTACAAGATTTTCTAAGGATTGAGAGTGTTACTCCTGATGCTAAAAAGTCATTTGATTTTTTAGAAAAACTTTTCAAAAAATATAATTTTGAAATACATAGAGTGAAATTTGGCTCTGTTGATACAATGGAAGTAGAAAATATGTTTGCAATTATTGGCTCTGGGGGTCCGCATCTCAATTTTGCAGGACATGTAGATGTTGTTCCCCCAGGCGAACTAAATAGTTGGAAGTACCCACCTTTTTCAGGGCATATTGAAGAGGGAATCATATATGCTCGTGGCGCAGAAGACATGAAAGGAGCGGTGATTGCATCCATAGTCGCGGGAATTAATTATTATGAGAGAATGGACTCCAAAGGTACGCTGAGTTATATGTTAACTGGTGACGAGGAGGGAGTTGCAATAAATGGAACCGAACCCCTCATCAAGTGGGTCAATGATCAAGGAATAAAAATTAATGACTGCATTGTTACTGAACCAACAAATAAAGAGTTGATTGGAGACAATATTAAAATTGGGCGAAGGGGCAGTTTATCGTGTGATTTAAGAATTATTGGAAAGCAAGGCCATGTTGCATATCCAGAAAAAGCAAATAATCCCATAACACATGCTATAAAGGCGTTATCAAAAATTACTGGACAGTTAGATGAAGGATCTGAGCATTTTCTACCAACTAATATTGAGATTACATCCATCGATGTAAATAACCCAACTCATAACATCATTCCTGAATTAGTTTACATATCTCTTAACGTTCGGTTTAATGATTTATGGAATGAAAAATCTTTGATGGAGTGCATAAAGGATAGGCTTTCATCAGTTCTGGATGAAGCAGAAATTACCTTTGATTTGAGAAAAATTTCAGTAGCAGATGTTTATTATACTGGGAGTGGGAAATTAGCTGATTTACTTCAAAAGGCTATATATAATAAAACTAACATAGATGCCAAACTAAGCACTTTCGGTGGGACATCAGACGGTCGTTTCATTGCAAAATATTGTCCAGTAGTAGAGTTTGGGCTTGTTGGTAGAACAATGCATCAGGTAGACGAAAAAATAAGAATAGATGATTTTTTTCTCCTGACAGAGATTTATTTAGAATTAATTGATAATTATTTTAACCTGTAAATCTTTAAATAGAACCGTAATCAATCTTTTTAAGATACAAACCGCAAGATGGAGCGAGTGTTGCACATTTTGTTCGATCTTTCGCAGCAATAACATCAGGTATCATTGACAGATCCCACGACCCTGTACCAACTTTGAGTATGCAGCCCATAATCGATCTTACTTGAGTATGTAAAAAAGATTTAGCTGTAAAATCAACATAGATTTTATCTCTCTGCTTTGTAATTAAAATTTTTTCAATCGACTTAATTGGCGATTTTGATTGGCATCCAGCCGATCTGAAAGTGGTAAAATCATGTTTGCCAATGAAATAATCTGCAGCCTGCTGCATTAATGTAATATCCAAGCTTTGCTTTACATGTGCGTGTGTATTGCTGTGGTAGGTAAGTGGGCTCTGGCGGTTCATTATTTTATATCTGTAGTGTCTCATCATTGCTGAGAATCTGGCATCAAAGTCATCAGGAACTCTCTCAACATCTAAAACACTGATTTTTTCATTTTTCAGATAAAAATTAATACCTTTTCGTATTTGATCAGCGTCGCGATCCTGATCAAGATCGAGATGAGCAACTTGTTCCGATGCATGGACACCCGCATCCGTCCTGCCTGCACCAGATACACCTGATTTCTCACCACAAAATTTTTCAATTGCAATTTCAATATGCTCTTGAATTGACGAAGAATTATCTTGCTTTTGCCAGCCTGAATAATCTGTACCATCATATTCGATTGTAAGTTTATATCTCATTTTTTTAATTTATATCACCGATTTATTGAGTATGATCCCCTTTGGTATTTTTGTTCCAAGAAGGAAGTCCTTAATGTGCATTGGCTTTTTCCCCTCTTTTTGTATTAATATTGGTTTGATGGCATTAACACCACAAGCTATAGACAGTTCATCATCGATTACTTCGCCAGGTTTACCATGCCCTTCCAAAATTTCTGCCTGGATTATTCGTACCCTAAAATTATTAGACTCATCAATATATTTAAACCATGCTCCGGGATGCGGGCTCAAGCCTCTTATTTTGTTATGTATCTCCTTGGCTGCACAGTTGAAATCTAATTCTGTTTCTTTTTTATCAATTTTTTTTGCATAGGTTATATTTCTATTATCTTGTCTTGTGAAATTTAAGTTTCCATCTTGGAGCTCAATGACTGCTTGCATCAAAACTTCAGCGCCTAATTTTGATAATTTAAGTGATAGTGACTCATTATTATCCGTCGTCTTAATTTCAATTTCAATTTTCTTGCAAATATCCCCTGTGTCCAATCCATCGTCAAGTTTCATTATATTTACACCTGTTTTCTCATCCCCGTTCATTATTGCTCTCTGTATTGGTGCAGCACCCCTCCACCTTGGTAGAAGAGATGGGTGGATATTTAAAAAACCAAATCTAGGGATCTCCAATATCTCGGTTGGTATTATCAATCCGTAAGATACTACAATACCAAGATCAGGATTTGATTTTTTTAAAAAATCTATTTCAGTCTGTATCTCTAAGTTTGTTGGCGTTCTAACACACAGATTATTTTGCAAGGCAAATTGATGAATTACAGACTTATTCATCTTCAGACCTCTGCCAGATTTTTTTGGTGGCTGTGTGTAAACTGATGAAATTTTATTTTGCGACTCAACAAGCTTTTTCAAAGCAGGTAGCCCAAATTCTGAAGAGCTCATAAAAATAATGTTCATATAATCGTTCTTAAGCCTTTTGCTTATATTGTTTGATAAATTTTTTTTCGATAGATGTTCTTTTTAGACGGGAGAGGTAGTCAATAAATAATTTCCCGTCTAAATGATCTATCTCATGCTGGACGCATGTCGCAAGAAGCCCATCACAATCCAAGAATTTTACCTTATTTTTTTTATCGAGATACTTGACCCGACATTCGGATGGTCTCTCAATTTCTTCATAAAACTCAGGTATTGAAAGACAGCCCTCCTTGTAAACAGACAATTCGCGTGATGTCCACACAATTTCAGGGTTTGCCATATAGAGAGGGCTCTTTTTTTTCTCCTCACTATGCTCGCAATCTATAACAACCAATCTTTTAGTGATACCAACTTGTATAGCAGCTAGCCCAATTCCAGGCGCTGCATACATGGTTTCTGCCATATTTTCTAATATTGACAAGATTTCGCCATCTACTTTATCAACTGCATCGGACTTTTTTCGTAGCACTTTGTCCGGAATAGTTATAATTGGATAAATCATATTTTACTCTGCACATAAAATTAGTATTTTAATGCAAAACATATTAAAATGTAAAAATAATATCAATATAATTTAGAAGATGACTGAAATCATAATAATCGCACTACTTCTGCTTACCATTTTTTTGATAGTACTCTATGTGATGCTCTTTCAAAATAAAAGGAGTCATAATAGCCCTGAAACTGAGATTAGTGAATTAATCAAACAAAATAATGAATTAGATCTGAAGATTAGAACTCTGACTGATTTGTTCAATGGAAATCATGACAGACTTAATAATTCAATCAATGAGGTGAAAGATAAAATTAACGAGAAAGTTCAAGAGGAGCTCAAACAAAGTCGAGAGAAGACACATGAGGATTTAACAAAATTATCTGAACGTCTCGCAGTAATTGATAATGCACAAAAAAACATCACAGATTTGTCGAATAATGTTATAGACCTTCAAGGCATACTCTCAAATAAACAACAAAGAGGCGCTTTCGGGCAGGCAAGGATGGAATCGATAATTGCAGACTCACTCCCAAGTGCTCTTTACTCTTTTCAGTATACCCTATCAAATTCGAAAAGACCCGATTGTATAATTCGCATGCCAAATTCGGACGAATTGGTTGTCATTGACTCAAAATTTCCTCTGGAGAGTTTTGATGAATTGAGATCATCAAAAACAACTGAAGATAAGAAAAAAGCATCCGCAAAGATTAAAGTTGATGTATCAAAACATGTAAATGATATAGCTGAGAAATATAAAATACCCGGTGAGGTTCGGGAACCGTTGATCATGTTTATTCCATCTGAGTCGGTATATGCAGATCTCTATGAGAGTTTCGGTGATTTAATTCAAAAATCTTATAGATCAGGAATTACGATAGTTTCACCAAATACTCTAATGCTAACTGTTCAAACACTTCAGACATTAATACGTGACGCTCAAATGCAAAAACAACTTGGTATAATAAAGACAGAAGTTGGCAATGTTTTGATAGATATTGAAAGACTGAATAGCAGAGTTCAGGATTTACAAAAACATTTCAATTTGGCAAGTCAGGATATAGAGAAAATTACGGTATCATCAAAGAAGATTGCTACAAGTGGAAGAAAGCTGAACGTCCTAGAACAAACACCAGATCCCAAAAGGATTTTTAATGAGTCAAACGACTAGTCCGCTGCGGTACGTGACAATATTGCTTGGGTAAGCGTACCATCATCTAAATAATCTAACTCTCCGCCAATTGGAATTCCATGAGCGAGCTTTGTGACTTTAACATTAAAATCTTCTAAATAATCTATCAGAAAATGAAGTGTTGTTTGTCCATCTATTGTAGCGCTTAATGCCAAAATTATCTCTTGAACTTTGTTTTGCTTTATTCTTTGGCCTAATTTTTCGATATTTAATTGGTCAGGACCAACCCCATCTAGTGCGTTTAGTACTCCGCCGAGAATATGATAATATCCTTTAAAAACAGCAGCTCTTTCAATCGCCCACAGATCAGAAATTTCTTCTACTACACAAATAATATTCATATCTTTATTTTGATTACTGCATATTGCACATGGCGATTTAAGATCAATATTATTACAAATTTCGCAAACAACAATCTTCTCGCTAATATCGTTAAAGGCATCTTTTAGAGGAATTAGCAGTTTCTCTTTTTGTTTAATAATTGCGAGAGCTGCCCTTCTCCCTGATCTTGGTCCAAGCCCAGGTAATTTTGATAAGAGCTTTATGAAATTATTTATCTCATTTTTGTCGTCGAAATTCATCAATTAAAAACCAATATTAAATCCTGGAGGAATCGGAAGGCCACCTGTTATATCTTTCATTTTTTTTGCAATTTCACTATTAATTTTCGATTTTGCATCGGTGAACGCTGCTATTATTAGGTCTTCTATTATTTCCTTCTCGCTTGCAACTAAAATAGATGGATCAATATCGATTTTTTTTAGTTCATGATCGCCGTTAATGGTTACCTTCACAAGTCCACCGCCTGAAGTTCCTTCAGTTTCAATATTTTTCAGTTCTTCTTTCGCTGATTTCATCTGATCTTGAATTTTGCTGGCTTGTTTCATTATCTCTGAAAAATCCATTCAACCCCCATTCTGTATATTATCATCTTCATTGACTACTTCCGCTTCTGGGAAATGTTCTTTAATACTACTAATTGTAATTTGATTTTCTTTTTTTGGATTATTTCCTGAAATATTAATTGTCCAATCCATTTTTGTCATGTTTCTCAATGCTGATTGTATATTATTAATTAGCTGATTATCAAAATCCTCATTTGATGTGAGTTCTATGTGCCCAATTTTATATTCAATTAAATCCAGCTTATCTATTTCATCTGATAGTCTGATATCATTATCAATAAGCATTGATTTTATCTCATCAAATGTTTCAGGTATACTGACGGACTCAGTCAGGTCTTCTATTTGCTCAGATGTTATACTTTGTATTTTTTTTGAATCTTTTTGAACTGTTGCTTTTAAATCGCTAATCAGACTGTCAATTGGGGGCAATTGATTTGAGTAACACAGTTTTATAAACAACATCTCTAGAGCTATATTTTGGTTAAATGAATTTTTCACATCATTATATCCCTTTAGAAGCATTTGCCACATATGCACCAATGAGGATATATCAGTATTCACAATGTACTTCTCCAAAATTTCCTTCTGTTTACCAGACAATATATCATTTTGTATCGGAATATTTAATTTCATTAGTGAGGCTATATGAGTAATTTTTGATAGATCTCGAATTACAGACATCGACTCAAATCCATTTTGATAAATTTCATTAATTTTTTCTGGAATCTGTGCTACCTGACTTAGTATCAGTTTTTCAAAAAGATCTATGATGAAATTTATATTATTGAGATTTAACATTTCAGATAATTTTTCTTCAGATATATTTCCCTCACAGAGCGATATGGCTTGGTCTAGAACTGATAAGGCATCTCGCATTGATCCCTCTGATGCATTGCATATTAGCTGAATACTCTCATCGTTAATTACGACATTTTCTTCTTTGGTTACCTTTTTTAAATATTCAGACATGACATCGTTATCTATTCTTTTTAAATTAAATTTTTGACATCGTGATAATACGGTTACAGGAATTTTCTCTATTTCAGTTGTTGCAAATATAAAAACTACATGCTCTGGTGGCTCCTCCAGTATCTTGAGTAACCCATTAAAGGCCTGTTTTGATAACATATGCACTTCATCAATGATAAAGATTTTAAATTTTGCCATTGTAGGTTTTGTTTGAGCGAAACTAATAATTTCCCGAATATGATCAATTCCGGTATTAGATGCAGCATCCATTTCGAATACGTCAGGATGACGTGACTCCATGATTGCATCGCAGTTTAATCCTTTTTTTTCAATTTTGATCAAAGGGGTATACTCAGCATTATCTAATGTATAATTTATTGTTCGTGCAAGAATTCTTGCAGTTGTTGTTTTACCTACGCCTCTTATGCCAGTGAATAGGTAAGCTTGAGACAGCCTACCTGATCGAATGGAGTTACTTATAGTATCAACTATGTTGTTTTGCCCAACAAGCTCATCAAATGAAGTCGGTCTATATTTTCTCGCGAGTATTCTGTAGTTGGTATTTTCAGACAAATTATTACTCTCACTAATCCAGCAATTTGTGAGAAGTTAGCCAATGACCCGCAAAAAAATCGTTGTGGCTGCTTCCTTCCGGACCTGACCCGATTGGCGATAATTGCGTCCAGCACTAACTTCTCACATGAGAGTATAACAAATCATATTCGATATTGGTATAAATACTTATTGTTATTTAATAGATATTTGTAGGTAGACCATTATTTAAGATAATGATCATTACTCTCAGTTTTTGATCTCATTCCACTCGCATGATATACACCAAGTATTTTGAGTTCACTAGAAAAGAAATCTAGCTCTTCTAGCGCTAACCTGACATTATCATCATGAGGATGACCTTCAATATCTACATAAAATTGGGCAGCAGAAAAGCTACCACCAATAATGTAGGACTCTAACTTTGTTAAATTTACGCTATTTGTTGCAAAGCCACCCATTGCTTTATATAACGCTGCTGGGACATTCCTCACACGGAAAACAATACTTGTGATGGTTGGTTTCCCGTCAGGCTCAGCATCATCTGGTTCATGGGATAGAATTATAAATCTTGTGGTGTTATGATTTTCGTCCTCAACATTTTTTCTAATTATTTTTAAGTCATAGTATTCCGCAGCCAATTCGCTTGCTAAGACCGCAGTTGTCTTGTCATTAGTTTCTGAAATAATTTTTGCGGAACCTGCTGTATCAGCCCCAACTATTTGGTTTAACTTTAGTTCATTAATGATATTTCTGCACTGACCAAGCGCATGTCTGTGGCTCATTACATTTTTAATGGTCTTCTCATCTGCTTCATGAACTCCAATTAATTGGTGTTCAATCGGAAGAAAAAATTCATCGATAATATACAGGTCCGATGTGGGTAGGAGATGATGTATATCTGCCACGCGTCCAGCCAGCGAATTCTCAATGGGTATCATCGCATAATCTACTTTTTTGGTCTTCACCTGGGCAAAAGCATCTTCAAAAGTTGCAGCTGGGACAGCTGTCATACTTGGATATTTTTTTACACATG
This sequence comes from uncultured OCS116 cluster bacterium, assembly GCA_902633855.1. GTDB lineage: Bacteria > Pseudomonadota > Alphaproteobacteria > Rhizobiales > TMED25 > TMED25. The sequence goes on along the minus strand of CACPHU010000005.1, from coordinate 24,392 downwards.
CTATATGTGAATATGCTCCCATTTCTCCCTGGAAAACTATCTTATTGCTCATATCTAATCCTGACCTTTTTGGGCTTCCATTAATCTTTCTACATCATCTAACGTGTCAATGCTAATGATTTTGTCATCAATTATAATTAAATTTATCTTTAGTGAATTTTGTATTGCACGAAGTTGTTCTAACCGCTCTTCCTTTTCAAGGGTGGATTGCTCTATGGAGGTAAATTTATCAAGTGCTTCTCTTTTATAAATATATACACCAATATGTTCAAGATAAACTTTGGCGCCATGTGGTATCGGGGATCTTGAAAAATAAATCGCTTCGATGTTATTTCTATCTTTTACATTTGTTGCGATTTTAACAATATTTGGATTTAGAATATCTTTCTGATTTTCTATTTTTCTAGCATAAGTTAGAATATCAGCATCTGTACTCTTTATCTTTTCTAACCCTTTATCAATAATACTCGACTTGATATTAGGGATATCACCTTGTAAATTGACCACGTATTTATAATTTTTCTCAGGATCTATGGCTTCTAGCGCTTCATGAATTCTATCAGTTCCACTTATGTGTGTGTTTTGAGTTATAAAATATTTCGCATTATTTTTTTTGAGGACCTCAGCGATCTCAATCGAGTCTGTTGCAACCATAACTAAATCTGCATTGGACATCTGGGCGTTTTCCCAAACTTTAAGAACCATTTCTTTGCCATCTATTTTAAGTAGTGGCTTCTTGGGCAGCCTTGTTGAGCCTATTCTCGCAGGTATTAGTATTATGGTTTTATCACTATTATTCATCTGGAATATTTTAATTAAAAATATATATAATTAAATATTAGAATTATTGAATATTAGTAAATTTTTTTGTGGTTTTACAAATCCATTTATATTATAAGAAAAGAACTTGGACTGATACAACATGGATAGTTTTGAAATTAATAAAATTTTTGGTGCAATTTGTGCGACCGCCCTATTCATTCTAGTCTTAACCATCGTAACAGACTTCCTATATTCTGAACCTGAACTTGAACAGCAGGCATATGTAGTTGATGTTCCAGATATGGATATGCCTGTTGCAGATGTCACGCCAGAGGTAGTTGAAGTAGATGTTATGGAATTACTTGTTATGGCGAGCCTTGAGAATGGTCAAAAAGTAGCAAAAAAATGTGTATCTTGCCATAATTTCGAAGCTGGATCAGCAAATAAAATTGGGCCCAATCTCTACAATATAGTCGATCGGCAAATGGGTATAATGGATGGTTTTGCATATTCCAACGCCATAAATGAAAGAGGTGCCAATAATGAGAGTTGGACATTTGAAAACCTCTTTCACTTCCTTGAAAATCCAAAAAAATGGTTACCAGGAACTATTATGGGTTATGCTGGTATAAGAAAGCCGAAAGACCGAGCTGACCTTATTGTTTATTTACACGATATTTCGCCTGACTCAGAATCAACAATAGAGTAAACGTTGGGAAGGAAGATATAATCTTTCAATTAGACTTTCATCCGTTATTAAATTATATTTTTATTATGCCTATTAGAAAAATCAAAATACTTCCTCTGATTGTATTTTTTTTATTTGGAACAACTAATTATATAGCTTCGGAAGAGTACCGAGACTTAGATGATATACCATGGGAATATGCTTTAACCCTTGGGGATGAATTAAAATATTCAAGTAATTTTACCCATTTTGATTACGTCAATCCAACAGCTCCAAAGCGCGGAAGCCTTACGCAGCCAGCAATTGGGTCATTTGATACACTTAACCCTTTTAATCTAAAAGGTGTGCCCGCAATGGGCAGCTATTTCATATACGATAGCTTGCTTAAAAATTCAGACGACGAACCTTTCTCCTATTATGGGTTGTTAGCAGAGGCTATATACCACCCCGCCGACTTTTCGTATGTAATTTATAAATTAAGAGATAATGCAAGATGGCATGACGGAAAAAAAATAACAGCAGATGATGTTAAATGGTCACTTGAAACCCTGAAGGAATATAATCCAAATTATCAATATTACTACAGTAATGTCAGTGAAATAAATATCATAAACGAAAAAACAATTGAGTTTAAATTTGACCAATCAGGCAATAGAGAGCTGCCATTAATTACAGGCCAATTTCCAATATTACCCAAACATTTTTGGAGTGACCAAACAAAGGATTTTAGTGAGACAATACTGGATTTTCCATTAGGTTCAGGGCCATATAAATATGCAGAGGTTCAAGTCAATAAAAAGGTAGTATACGAAAGGGTCAAAGATTACTGGGGGGAAGATTTACCAGTAAATAAAGGATTCAATAATTTTGATACTATTGTTTTTGAATACTTCAGGGATCGCCAAGTGCAGTTAGAGGCATTTAAGGCAAAAGAGATAGATATTATTTTTGAAAATTCATCAAAGAGATGGGCCACCGGTTATGATTTTTCTGCAAGGGATAGCGGAGATGTAAAACTTGAGCTTTTTAAACTTAAAAATGTTCAGGGTATGCAAGCATTTGTAATGAATCTCAGAAAGCCCAAGTTTCAAGATTTAGCCGTAAGAAAAGCTCTTAATCTAGCATTCGATTTCGAATGGCTGAACTCAAACTTATTCTATAATCAATATCAGAGAATCGATAGCTTTTTTGATAATTCTGAGTTGGAGTCTACATCTCTGCCTGACGGGCAAGAGTATGAGATATTGTTAGAAATAAGTAATTTGATTCCGGATGTAGTTTTTAATGAGGTTTATGAGAATCCTATTGGTGGAAGTCCACAAAACATGAGAAGAAATCTGAGAGAGGCTCAGACGCTATTAATGGATGCAGGCTATACAATTGTTGATGGCAAACTAATTGACAAAAATACAAATAAACCCTTTGTTATTGAGTTTCTCATATCGCAACCGGACATGGAAAGAATTATAACGCAATTCCAAACTAACCTGAGATCTATTGGTATTGAAGTCAGCATAAGATTGGTAGACACTGCGCAATATCAATTAAGGATGGATCAGTTTGACTTTGATATTGTAGTTGCAACTTTTCCGCAAAGTCTATCGCCTGGTAATGAGCAGAGAGACTATTGGGGCTCGGAGGCCGCTGACTCTGAAGGTAGTCGAAATATAATTGGTATAAAAGATGAAGCGATTGATTTGCTTATTGATGGAATTATCTTTGCAGATACAAGGGCTGAGCTTATATCAACAACAAAAGCATTGGATAGAGTATTAAAATGGAACTATTTTGTTGTCCCTCACTACTATTCAGAAGGGTTGAGAGTAGCAAGATGGAATAAATTTGAATATTCTGATAATCTACCTGACTACAATGTAAACTTATTTACTTGGTGGAGTAAATAAACCGCATATACCAAAATATTGATCAGTTATTATGCTTGCATACACAATCAAACGACTACTCCTAATAATACCAACCCTATTTGGCATAATGGCAATAAGCTTTTTAATTATCCAGTTCGCTCCTGGCGGACCAATTGAAAGGATAATTGCCCAAATTGAGGGAACTGATAGCTCAGCCTTATCAAGAATTTCTGGAGGTTACAGTGGGGATTTCAGCCAAGGTATTCAAAATTCGGATACAAATAGTAAATATCGGGGTAGTCAGGGCTTGGATCAGGACTTTATTTTAGAGCTCGAAAAACAATTTGGTTTTGATAAACCTCCAATTGAGAGATTCTATCATATGATAATCAATTATATGACGTTTGATTTTGGTGAGAGTTATTATCGCGATATAAAAGTCATAGATCTCGTCAAGGAAAAACTGCCAGTGTCAATATCTCTAGGGCTCTGGATGACGCTTATATCTTATCTAATTTCTATTCCACTTGGAATGATGAAAGCAATTAGAGATGGCACAAAGTTTGATCTTTGGACCTCAACGATTATTGTCGTTAGCTATGCTTTACCGGGTTTTTTGATAGCAATATTTTTGATAATATTTTTTGCAGGCGGGAGTTATCTCGATTGGTTTCCATTGAGAGGCTTAACATCAGATAACTTCCACGATTTGAGCCTATTTGAAAAAATAATTGATTACATTTGGCACATAACACTGCCACTTCTTTCAATGGTACTTGCAGCGTTCGCGACCACCACCTTATTGACAAAAAACTCATTTTTAGATGAAATTGGAAAGCAATATGTTCTGACAGCAAAGTCAAAAGGTTTGACTGATAATCAAGTTCTAAAAAGGCACGTTTTTCGTAATGCAATGCTAATCATAATATCTGGCTTTCCCGCCGCATTTATTTCAGCATTTTTTACCGGTTCACTGCTAATCGAGACAATTTTCTCATTAGATGGACTTGGTTTATTAAGTTTTGAATCAATTATAAATAGGGACTATGCAGTAGTCTTTGCGACACTGTATATTTTTTCATTTATTGGTTTACTGATAAATCTAATCTCTGACCTTTTGTATCATTGGATTGACCCAAGGATTGATTTTGAAACGAGAGAATTATAGTCGAGGCAATACAGATATATATAAATGTGGAACCGATATAAAAATATTACCCCAGTAACAAGAAGAAGGCTGAATAATTTTAAAAAAAATAGACGTGCTTTCATATCATTGAGGATTTTCTTTTTTCTTTTCCTAGTATCATTATTTTCTGAGTTTTTAATTAATGATAAGCCTGTAATCGCCTATTATAAGGGTGAACTACTTATGCCTATTATTATCGATTATCCCGAGGAAAAATTTGGCGGATTTCTGGCGGTAACTGACTACAGGGACCCATTTATTTCAGATGAGATTGAAGCGAATGGATGGATTTTGTGGCCTTTAGTTCGCTATAATTACCAAACAATCAATTATGAGATTCCATCTCCAGCCCCTTCGCCACCATCTTTTTTAATCGAGAGGGAAATCCGATGTCAGAATTATCCGGGCGGCATCGATGATAAAAATTGCAGTATTTGGAATTGGAATTGGCTTGGCACCGATGATCAAGGTAGGGATGTTTTGGCAAGATTAGTGTATGGTTTTCGTATTTCTGTTATATTTGGTTTAATTTTAACTATTTTATCATCGTGTATCGGGATAATTGTTGGTGCATTACAAGGTTTTTTTGGTGGTCTAACCGATCTGTTTTCACAGAGATTAATCGAAATATGGAATTCAATTCCATCATTGTATCTGCTCATAATAATATCTGCTGTCATAACACCGTCCTTCTGGCTTCTTTTATTGATTTTATTACTTTTTTCATGGGTTAGTTTAGTTGGGGTGGTAAGAGCAGAATTTTTGAGAGCAAGAAATTTTGAATATGTATTAGCTGCAAAAGCATTAGGGGTGTCAAATATCAAAATCATGTTCAAGCACCTTCTTCCAAATGCAATGGTTGCGACTTTAACATTCTTACCGTTCATATTAAATGGATCAATTGTCACTCTTACGTCACTCGACTTTCTGGGTTTTGGCCTACCTCCTGGATCAGCATCACTCGGAGAGCTCCTATCGCAAGGTAAAAACAATATTCATGCACCATGGCTAGGTTTGACAAGCTTCTTCGGTATTGCCGTCCTGTTAAGTTTATTGATTTTTATCGGTGAAGGTGTAAGAGATGCCTTTGATCCGAGAAAGGTATTTATTGATTGACATGATTGCGAGTAATAAAAATGTACTGCAAATAATAAATTTCGCGCTCAACTTTCCTGCTAGTGGTGATGGAGTGTTTGGGATTCAGAATTTAAATATATCAATCCCTAAAGGTAAAACAATTTCTATTGTCGGTGAGTCAGGTTCTGGTAAAACTCTTACTGCATTATCAATACTAAAGCTCAACCCAAATACATCCGTTATTTCAGATGAAAGTCAGATTATTTTTTCAGGTAGAGATATACTAAAAATAGATAAAAGAGAATTGAATGCAATTAGGGGAAATGAAATATCTATGATTTTTCAAGAACCGCTTAGCTCATTGAACCCATTACATACAGTTGAAAAACAAATCAGCGAAGCTCTAATATTGCATAAGATAAAAAAATCCCAGGACATTCGGGGCACAGTTATCGATTTAATGCATAAAGTGAGGATTAATGAACCAGAGAAAAAACTCACAAGATATCCACATCAGTTATCTGGTGGTGAGAGGCAAAGAGTTATGATTGCAATGGCCCTCGCAAATAATCCTAAACTTCTCATTGCAGATGAGCCAACAACCGCACTTGATGTTACTGTACAATATGAAATACTAAAGTTATTGAAAACACTTCAGCGTGAATTAGACCTAACTATATTATTTATAACGCATGACTTAAGTATAGTAAAAAATTTCACGGATTATGTCTATGTAATGCAAAATGGATGTTTAGTTGAAGAGGGTTCAACGGATAGTATATTTAATGAGCCGAGAGACGCCTACACTAAGAGGTTGGTCAATGCCAGAAATCTTGTTGGAAAGAGAGAAAAAAGAAATAAGTCACTCGAGATATTGAAACTTAACTCACTTAGCGCTCAGTATGAACAGAATAAATTATTTCGTAAGAAAAGAGTCAATAAAGTTGTTAGTAATATCAATTTATCAATTAACTTAGGGGAAACAATTGGTTTAGTTGGTGAGTCAGGTTCAGGTAAAACAACTATTGGATTATCAATTTTAAGACTTATAAAATCTGATGGCAGTATTATCTTTATGGGGGATGATCTTGCAAAAAAATCCTTCAAAGCCCTTAAAAGAATTAGAAAGGATTTACAGATTGTATTTCAAGACCCTTTCGGATCACTATCACCAAGATTGACAGTAGAGCAGATAATTGAAGAAGGATTGATTGCGCAAAAAATTGAGTTAGATGCAAATAGCAGAAAGGAGAGGGTTCTCGAAATACTCCAGGATGTTGGCCTGGAACCTGACCAATTGAATAGATACCCGCATGAGTTCTCTGGTGGTCAGCGACAGAGAATTGCAATAGCAAGAGCGATTATATTAAGGCCAAAATTACTTGTTTTAGATGAGCCAACGAGTTCCTTGGATGCAACTGTTCAGCTGCAAATACTAAATTTGCTCAAAAAATTACAAGATAAATTTAATACTTCATATATTTTTATAAGCCATGATCTTCGTGTCATAAGATATATTTCGGATAGAGTGATGGTTTTAAACTCAGGTGAAATTATTGAGATGGATTATACAGAAAATATATTTAATAAGCCTAAAAATGAGTATACAAAAAAATTAATTTCTTCAGCCCTATTGGGTTAGCTACATATAAATAAATTCGGGTATCATCCTAGCGACTGACTTAATGTGATTATCTTCTTTATCTAATATTTCTCTTATCTTTGTAAAATTTTCAATTCGTACATCCATACTGGTCATATTACTATGAATGATTTTATTTGTTTGCACATATATCGCTACATGACCTTCCCAAAAAATAATATCACCCCTTCGTAAATTACTGATTTCGGGATCAATATCTGTAGTGCCACAGAATTGTTCACATTGCTGTATACTATCCCGCGGGCACTCCCGACCAACCGCATTGAGTGAAGTTTGAACTAATCCAGAACAATCTATTCCAAGAATAGTCCTTCCACCCCATTTGTATGGTGCCCCAACATAACTTTTTGCTACGTCAACAAAATCTATTTTTTTTCGAGATTTCTCCGAACATGACTGGTATTTATAAACCCATCCTCAAAATTAACTTTTACGAAATCATTTTTTACGTTGGACAAGTCACAAAGTACTCTTGAATTTCTGAATAAAGTTTTTTTAATAGGTGATTTTGGGTCTGGAGTGGAATATATGTGGGTACTATTTGCACTGATTTTAAGAGAAGAATTATTTAATTTGTGGTCTTCAACTTTAGTTGCGGTTTTTACCACATAACCACGATAGTTATCATTTAATAATCTTCCATATATCCACTTTTCATCTTCATCCTCAATCCCTATGAATTCACCGTAAAGAGCTTCCGATATTGTTTCAGAAGAATTTGATGGCTCTTTCTTAATATCCGTTTTGGGAATTGTAATAATGCGTTGAATGCTACACCTTAAAATTATTTATTAACATAAAGCTCTTTTATCAGCTGGTAAATAGCTCTGATGCCCTGCGCGGCTCCACCTTTGGGGATATACCTGTTTGTACCATTATTCCAGGAATAAACATCGAAATGTAAATAATTATTTGTATTGGTAATAAATTTTTTCAAAAATTCTGCTGCAATAATAGAGCCTGCAAACGGTGTATTTGGTGAATTATTCAGGTCTGAGATCTCATTATTAAGCCATTTTCCATATGGTGCAAAAAATGGAAGTTCCCAAACTGGATCTTGAACATTTTGCGAAACTTTTTTTAGGATATTAGAAATTGCGTCACTAGTACTAAAGAATGGAACTATCTCTGGTCCCACCGCCACTCTTGCGGCTCCTGTCAGGGTAGCCATATCGATGATTAAGTCTGGCGAGCCCTCATCAGCGAGAGTTAGAGAGTCTGCTAATATCAATCTACCCTCTGCATCAGTGTTTCCAATTTCAACCGTCAAACCTGATCTTGAATTTAAAATATCGCCTGGCCTGAAAGAATTACTTGAAATTGAGTTCTCAGCAATTGGTATCAATACTCTCAAGTTTAAATTCAGTTTATTTCCAATTATCATATTTGCGAGGCCCAATATATTCGCCGCCCCGCCCATATCTTTTTTCATTAGAAGCATACCAGATGAAGGTTTAATATCTAAGCCACCTGTATCAAAAGTGATGCCTTTTCCAACTAGTGTAACTTTTGGATCATTTTTTTTCCCCCACTGAATCTCAACTAACCTTGGTTTATGCGAGCTTGCTTTTCCAACCTCATATATCAGAGGGAAATTATGCTTGAGCAGATCTTCTCCGATAATTTCAGTGACTTTACAGTTTTTATTCGTAAAATATTCTCCAATTATTTTTGCAAATTCCTCTGTTGTAAGTCTATTGGCAGGATGATTTATAAGATCCATTGTGAAAAAGATACTTTCCACATGAATACTTACCTCATTATGGATCTTATCCGGAAGGAAAAGTTTTGAAGTGGAAATTGGTGCACTATCATATTTATAACAACCCAGAGCCCAGCTTATATACGGTAAAATATCGTCAGGATCTAAATTTGAAATGTAATAATTATTGCCAGGTAATTTTTTTGACAAATTACTGCAAATAAATTTAGAGTAAACATCATTTTCATATGTTCTCCCTAGTAAAACTTTTCTTATATTATCTTTATCTTGTGGGATTATGACCAGCTCACCAGGATCAGCTGTAAATGTATTTTGCTCGATCCATCTTTTTTGATCTGGGTTTTCTTTGATATAGTTGTTTAATTTATTTTTACTTATAAGCTCAATTTCAATTGCATTATTTCTATTTTTTGTGAACATTCTATCCCATTACATTAAATTTAATATATATTTGCATCCAGTCCTGCCGCGATCGTTGCGCCTAGATGGAAGCATTGGTCTTTGAAATTGTCATTCCAACTACCCTTGAGTATAAGCGGTTTTTGTACCTCTTTCCACTTTAAACCAGTTATTATTCTTTTTATATTAACCTCGGTTCCTGTACCGTCATGACCTGCTCGAATATATATTGCGTAAGGCATACCATTTGTTTTATCGATACAGTGGTAATAATTTCTATCGAAAAAATCTTTGATAATCCCGCTCATATAACCAAGATTTTCGGTAGTGCCAATTATTATTCCAGCTGAGTCTAGGATATGGTTATGGTCTACTTCACGAGCATCACAAGCCAATATCTTAATATTATTCGACTCAATAGATTTGGCGCCTTTTTGCGTCTCGTAAAGTAATATCTCAGTATTTTTTGTTGGTAAATTTGATAGTATAAGTAGTTTCTTCATCATTAATTTAGAGTAAATAACAAAGAAAGGATTTTCAATATAATCTTTTAATTATATATTTATGGTAAATGGTGCCGCAGGAGTGGATTGAACACTCGACCTCACCCTTACCAAGGGTGCGCTCTACCACTGAGCTACTGCGGCTTCATATGTATTTGTAAAATATTAATCAATCAAACATAATACAACTCGAAATATGGCAAAATTAAGAAAAAAAGACAATCAAAAATTAGCTACAGCTTTGAAGGAGAATTTGAAGAAACGAAAAGCTCAAGCAATCAAGAAAAGAGAAAAGAAAGTAAATAATAGCGAAGCAAAAGATGGATAAAATTCGTATCATTGGCGGTAATAGGCTAAACGGGAAAGTTTCTATTTCCGGTTCAAAGAACTCCTCTCTTCCGATTATGATTTCATCCATTTTAACAGATGATGTATTACAAATACATAATGTACCCAAGCTAACAGACATAAAAACACTTACATTTATACTAGAGGAGCTTGGCGCGAGCATAAATCAAATCAGGGTAAAAAAAAGTGATCTCAGCGCGCCAATTTCTATCAATGTGGCTAATATAAGCAGCACAACGGCCGGGTACGAAAATGTTTCCAAGATGAGGGCAAGCTTTTTAGTAATTGGTGCCTTACTTGCAAGAGAGGGTTACGCTCGTGTTTCAATGCCAGGTGGCTGTGCTATTGGTACGCGCCCAGTTGATATTCATTTAAAGGGTCTAAAAACATTAGGTGCGGACGTCAAAGTTGAGAAGGGATTTGTTATAGTGAAGGCCAAGAAAGGCCTGACAGGTAATTATATTCAATTAGAAAAACCATCTGTGGGCGCGACTCAAAATTTAATAATGGCGTCAACACTTGCAAAGGGCGAAACGAAGATAAGCAACGCGTCAATTGAGCCTGAGGTTTTAGACTTGATTGATTGCTTAAAAAAAATGGGGGCAAATATTGAGATAAACAAAAAAAATATACTTATCGATGGGCAAGAAACACTTCATGGTGCGTCGCATTCAGTTATGTCTGACAGGATTGAGGCTGCAACTTTTGCAATCGCGGCATGTATTACGAGAGGAAATTTAATATTAAAGGGTTGCGATCCAAGAAACTTGGAATTACCACTATACCTACTAAGAAATATTGGCTTCCAAATAAAAGACACCGATGACGGCATAAATGTTGATGGTTATTTGACAAATGAAATTAAACCCATTGATCTTATAACGGAACCTTATCCAGGTTTCCCAACAGATTTACAAGCACAGTTTATGGCATTACTTACGCAAGCACATGGAGTTTCAGTAATAAATGAAAAAATTTTTGAAAATAGATTTATGCACGTCCAGGAATTAGTTAGAATGGGAGCAGATATTTATTTAGATGGAGACAAAGCTATAATAACTGGTAAAGCAAACTTAGTGGGTGCTCAAGTAATGGCTACTGATCTTAGGGCATCTGTATCCCTTGTAATTGCTGCCTTATGCGCAGAAGGAGAAACCCTAATAAATAGAGTTTATCATTTAGACCGTGGTTTTGAAAATTTAGAGAAAAAGTTATCAAATTGCGGTGCAGAGATAGAGAGAATAAGATAGAATTTAGAATGAAAAAAATATTTAACATTAACGACGTGAAGTCAATGAATGAGTTTTATCAGCAACAAGCCAAAAGGAAGCTCAACTTTAATGAAATCTCCGGTGAAGTTGATGCTATAATTTCATCAATCAGGAAAGATAAAGACTCCGCACTTCTAAATTATACAAATGAGTTTGATAATAATCAGTTATCTCAAGAAGATCTAAAACTAGACAAGAATATTTTGAGCAAAAGTACTGAAAATATCAGTAGAGAACTTTTAAGTTCCTTAAAATTTGCCCATGATAGAATTCTTGCATATCATGAAAAGTTAAAACCTGAAAATCTCTCTTATACTGATCAAATTGATATTAAAATCGAGCAAAGATGGACACCAGTAGAGTCGGTTGGTGTCTATGTGCCAGGTGGCAAGGCAATATATCCAAGCAGTGTTCTTATGAATGTTATACCGGCACTAGTTGCGGGTGTCAGGCGTATTGTAATGGTAACACCATCAATGAATGGTGTCCTTAATAATTCAATACTGGCGGCAGCCAGTATTTGTAATGTAGAAGAAGTCTACAGAATTGGCGGAGCCCAAGCTATCGCAGCTCTTACTTATGGAACTGATCAAATAGATAAAGTTGATATGATTGTAGGTCCAGGGAATAGTTATGTAGCTGCTGCAAAAAAACAGGTTTTTGGTGATGTAGGTATTGATATGGTCGCGGGACCATCAGAGGTTATGGTTGTTGCTGATTCAGACATGGATTTAGAATGGGTTGTAGAAGATCTTTTTGCGCAAGCAGAGCACGACGATAATGCCCAATCAATTCTAGTAACAAAGGATATTGATTTTGCAAAAAGAGTTCTGGAACGAATAAATCAAAGATTAGAGGATCTTGATGATGGGGCAACACTCAAAAATAGTTGGACCCGATATGGATGCATAATAATATGTGAAACAAACAAAGAAATCATAAAATTTATAAATGAAATCGCCCCTGAACATTTGCAATTATGTACGCCAGACGCGCGTGATTTATCAGAGCAAGTTAAAAATGCTGGGGCAATATTTATTGGTAAATATACACCAGAAGCTGCTGGTGATTACGTTGTTGGCACAAATCACGTATTACCCACAATGCAAACAGCAAGATTTTCGTCTGGACTATCGGTTCAAAGTTTTATGAAACGAACATCTATTGTTGAGTGTGATAAGTCGAACTTTAATGAAATAGCCCCAAGCGCGATCAGAATTGCTGAGCAAGAGGGTCTTATATCACATGCTAACTCATTAAGAGCGAGATTAAACCGAAAAGATGATTAAGGAAGATGGCTCCACGCTTAATATTAGCTAGTAACTCAATCCGTAGATATGATTTATTAGGGCAAGTAGGGATTATCCCTGATATTATTGACCCAAGTAACGTGGATGAAACTATTTATGATCAAAGCCTGCCACCGCATCAGATAGCTCTAATGCTCGCAAGGAAAAAAGCGTATTCTATATCTGAGAATGAGCAATATAAAAATGATTTTATATTAGCTGCAGATACAGTTATTGCAATTGGCAGAAAAATTATTGAAAAAACTGAAGATATTGAAAAGGCAAGAGAAAACTTGAATTTATTGTCTGGACGTAACCACAGAGTTTATACTGCTGTATGCGTACGAGATCAAAAAGGTATTTTTTATAATAGGAATGTTGAGACACGAATTAAATTTAAGTTATTATCCGAAAGTGAAATACATCTCTATCTCAATACTGATGAATGGAGGGGTAAGGCAGGGGCATATGCCATACAAGGGTTTGCAGGAGGATTTGTGGTAAAGCTTATTGGCTCATATACCTCAGTAGTTGGTCTGCCTCTAAATGAGACTTTAAATTTACTTAATGGAATTGGCTTTAATGCGCAAAATAAATCTAAAAAAAAATAAACTCATTTATTATTGGATATACTCAGGATTACTTATTTTGATGTTATTGATGTTATTTTTTTATTTCGTTCATTTAAATGCACAAAATAATAGTTTTGATGATGAGGAGAGTTGGATTAGCTATAAGTTAATTAATAATAATTTGGTCATGGAATTTCCATATCTCATAAAAAAAAGATGTTTGATAAAAGAGGTAAGGTATGGAATTAATAATGCAAAACCAAACAATATTCTTGTTATGCCGATGTGTAAAAGTGAGATCAAGGAAATAGAGAAATATAGAACTATTCCACCATCAACATCAAAGGTTAGCTTGTATCTCATCATGATTGATGGTACTAAAACAAAAGCACGAGAATTTTATGTTAATTAGAAATAGTAATTAATTTACATCTAATAATGTGGATACAAGTTATGAAAATAGAAAAATGCCCAATGTGTAAACAATTATCTAACGCAAAATTCGAACCCTTTTGCTCAGAGAAATGTGCAAACAAAGATCTGGGCAATTGGCTCACCGGAAAATATTATATACCTGGTGAAAAAGTGAATGATGAAATGATTAATGAGAACCCTGAGATTATTGATATAATAAAAAAAGATAAGCTAGACTTCTAATTAAAAAATTCATATAAATAGGAATATCATGTGCCCTGATAGCTCAGTTGGTAGAGCAAACGACTGAAAATCGTTGTGTCCCTAGTTCAAATCTAGGTCAGGGCACCACAAATTTTTTCAATCTATCCTGCTTTTAAGACCAGCCATACCTCGAAGGATTTCAATAAAGCTTGTAACATCTTTTTCCCCATAACCTGCTTCTTCTGAGGCCTGCATGAGTTGAGACCAGATATTTGTCATTAACATAGGAGAGCCAAATTTTTGTCCTTGCTCAAGCATTAATCTGGAGTCTTTAAGTACATTTATTACACGGCTTTGGGTCTTAAAATCACCATCGATCATCTTGGGCCCTTTATCGCTCATTGTTTTCGATGAGCATGCGCCATCTTTTACGACTGCAAGTAATGAATCAAGATTTAACCCGGACTTTTCTCCCAGCACAAGCCCTTCCGCTAGCGAGAGACGGTTTCCCGCTAAAACAAGATTTATTACAAGTTTTGTACGCGCTCCCGACCCAGATGGACCCATATAGTAAGATGCTCTGGAAAATGTATTTAATATTGGAATTGCCTTATCGTATATCTCTTTTGGGCCACCAGCAATGATAACTAAATCTCCTACCTCTGCCATTGCGCTTGTTCCACTTACAGCTGTATCTAAGAAATGTATCCCAAAATTTGATAGTTCTCCTGCGATCTCCTCGCTATCCTCTGGTCTCGATGTTGTTGTATCGCAAACAATTAAGTCGCGATAGTTATTATCTGCAAGCCCTCCTTCACTGAAGAACACATCCCTTGCAATTGTACTATTTGGAAGTGATGTTAATACAAAATTGACATCCTTGCCGACAAGGTGTGGTGAGTCCAATGGCGTGCCACCGATATCTTTAAGTTGAGACATTCTTTTTTGATCAGTATCAAATCCCTGAACATGTATCTGTGCCTTGACAAGATTTTTAATAAATGCTTGCCCCATTAAACCCATACCGATTAGTCCAATTTTATTTATTTTCACGACCACCTCTTCAGGTTTATGTCAATGAAAGAGTTATTTGCGTCGACAGACTCAGTTATTGCCTCCAAAGCTCGGACAACTTTGAGTCCCTCGTACCCTGAAGTTTCAGGAACGGTTGAGGTTTTTATTGAGCTGCAAAAGTTTTTTAAATTCTCAATCACTCCATCTAGTTGATTGAGGGTAACTTCTGTCTGCGTCTCTTCATCAATACCTTGGTATAAGAACTTTGAGCCATCTGCAAGACTCCAAGCGGAACCTTTGTCGCCATGTGCTGAAATTGATGCTATAAATGGCAGCCTGAGAGACGTATTGATTACTGCATGAGCCCCGCTTTCATATTTAATCATTACCGTTGTTATGTCATCCAGAGGGGTATCATTATCTAGGACGCTGCTGAGAGCACATAATTTCTCAAAATTTCCCCCAAGATAAAATAGGTTATCAATCATGTGTACGCCTAAAGCAGTAAATGCACCAGCTGGAGCCTCATCTTCTGAATCTCTCCATGGTCTATTTGGGTCTGGTCCGAAAGGTCGGCTAAAATTTGACTCAAAATGATGAATTTTGCCTAGTCTATCATCTAAAATATATTTTTTTAGAAGCCTAGTAGCTGGTAAAAGGCGCCTATAATGAGCAACTTGAATGTAGACATTATTTTTTTCAGCGCAGTCAATACAAACCTTTGCGTCATCGCTATTTAATGTCATTGGTTTTTCAACCATTATATGCTTTTTCGAGTTTGCAATTTCGAGAATTAAATCTTTATGTGTTGAGTGTGGTGTGGATATTATTACTCCATCTAAATCTTTATCATCAAGAAGCTTGTCGAGACTATCTTTTGCGATACAGTTATGTTTATTTGCGAAGTCCTCCCTCTTTTTCTGAGTTCTAGCAAAGCATGAAATTAAATTTGCTTCTGGAACTTTTTGTAATGAGTTAGCAAGCTTATTACCCCAATTCCCAAGCCCAATTATTCCAAGATTGACCATATCACTACTTTAGACTGCTCTACGGTATTGATCGATTTTACTCTCATCTACTTCGATACCAAGACCTGGTCCGTCTGGAGTTATTATGTGACCGTTAACGACTGGTATAGGGTTCTTAACAATATCATCTGTTAGATATTGATTTGTTACACTTGCGTCCCATTCAAGGGTTGGTAGTGAAACAGCTAAATGAGATATTGCAGCACTTGCTATACTGGTATCGGCTGTCTTACCAGCCAAATTAACTGACATTGATAATGACTGCATCAATTTTGCACCTTCCATAACTCCCTGAGCGCTGCCGAGCTTTATAAGCTTGAGACTTCCACCCATGGCTGCACCTGCATCATAATGTTTTTGTATGTCTTCGATGGAATGAATGCCCTCGTCTGCTCCAATTGGAACATCACATAATTCTGCGCATTTGCTCATTGACTTAATATCGTGACCGTGGACTGGTTGTTCAAAAAAATCTAAACCTGCATTACCAGCGCCTTTAGCAAATGTGAATGCATTCTCTGGGCTGTATCCCTGGTTTGCATCGGCTGAGACATGAACATTGTCTCCGCAAATTTTTCTTGATTTTTCCGAGCGCTCAAGGTCGTATTCAGGAGGATTTGGACCAACCTTAACTTTAAAGGCTATGTATCCTTCATCTATCCTTGCCTGCGCTAGTTCCATTTCATCCTTACTCCCCGCGATCATCCAAAACATTGGAGCTTGATCCCTTTTTTTACCTCCAAGAAGCTCATACATTGGTTTATTAGTATGCTTTCCAATAAGATCGTAAAGTGCTCCATCAATAGCAGATTTAGCGCTGTGATTTGCAACCATTAATGGCTCAATAGCTGCAACGAGTTGATTTTGGTCTTGTATCTCAGTACCTTCCAGCCTCTGCGCCATGAAGTTTGTTGCAGCTACTAATCCTTCAACTGTTTCCCCTGTCATTGTTGGCGCTGATGAAGCTTCTCCCCAGCCAACATTTCCTTCAGTATCTGTTACTTTAACTATGAGGTTATCACAAGTTTCGATTAAAATACCTGACATTTTTATTGGCATTTTTAGCGGAATAGCTACAGCACATGCTTCAATTTTTGCAATTTTAAACATCGATTATATTCTCCTAAATTAAATAATTAACTATTTTTTCTTAGTGGTACCAGAAGATCATCAATCGACGCATTTTCTAGATTATTTATTACGTCGAAAACTTCTTTCCTATTTTTTTCATCATGCTTTGGGCTGAGATCTCTAAATTTATCCTGTACTTCTTCGATGGTCATTGGCCTCTCTCTTTCTCCGCGCATGTGTTTGCCGTAGAGCTCTACCTCATCACCATCAATTATCATTTTAACCCTCCCTGGCCAGAACTCAGGATGAATGGCATCTAGGTCATCAGCTTGCTCTATGTTTGTTATTGACATAAGTCTTTTAAATTCATCCGATAACCCTTTATCCAAGGCTCCAGTAAAGGTTGTCATATCCGCTCTTTGCTCTGTTAACGCTAGTGCAACTGCGAAACACCCAGAAAATTGTGCGTCTACAGGAGATTGCGGGTTCCTTTTTTGCTCAATAGGGGAACCACATAGTTGTACGCCATATTTTGGCATATCAATAGTGATTGAGGATATTTTTTTTGTATCTATGTTATTTTCTTTTTGATAATCAATCACCAAGTCAAGTGTTTGATGATTATATCGACATAAAGGAAATGGCTTTATCGCATTTTCAAGAGTTTCGTAACTCTTGCCAAGTGTTTTTGTTGCATTCTCAGGCAGGGGTCTCAGGGCATAACCTTGCAAGAAACCTTGCTTACCTTCAAAAACTTCAGCGGCTCCAATAAAGCCAGATTGCGCCAATGTGGCTGCAATGAAGCTGCTGTGAGTATTTATGCCCGGATGCGTACGCTTATTCCATGCTCCATTTACGACGTACTGCATAGAGCCTGCAGCTTGGGAGCCATTCAGGCCCATCGCATTTACGATTTCATCTTCAGACATTTTTCTATTTCGCCCGATTATGGCAGAACCTGAAAATGTTGCACACGTACCTGTTGGATGAAATCCCATTTCATGTGAAGAATGAGGCCCCAATGCCATAGCAAGCCGGCAAGCTATTTCGTAACCTATTACTACTGATACTATGAGCTCTTTCCCACCGGAATTATTTTCTTCAGCAGCGGCAAGAGCACAATTCACAACCGAACCACCAGCATGAATAACTCCTTTAGCGTGATGGTTATCATAATCAAGACTATGGGCCATCGAAGCATTTGCAAATGAGGCCCATTCAGGTGCCATACTCTCACCTGTTGCGAGGACGGTTGCGCCGCCATTACCTCTATTAATTACCCTTATACCATCTACAATTGATGGACCTGACTCCATCCATTCATATCCGCCAATATCATTCCCCATAATATCTAATATTGCTTTTTTAACATGCAATATTACCTCTTCAGGCAGGTCATTATAATCTAAATTTGTAGCATACTTAGCATATTGTCTGGCTATATCCATTTTTTGGCTCCCTCGCTATACATCATTCGTCAAGTGTTATAGGTTACTAATAATAGATGATCTGTCAATACCATTAGGGAATATATCTTTAGGCTTGATGTTGCTAAATATTTGTTGTTAAGTATATTTTATGGCGAAAATCAATCAAATAAACGTGGGTGTTGTTGGTGTTGGATGGGTTGGTGGGATTCGAGCAACCGCCGTGAAAAAGAATCCTATTGTTGATAAATTATATATTGCAGAAATTGATGAGAAAAGGCAGCAAGAGCTCAGAGCTGAACTTGAACCTGACATAATTACTGATAACTGGAAAGATCTCGTTGATGATGATAACCTTGATGCAATTGTAATATCAATGACCCCTGAGACAAAGCGATTTCCTCTAGTAATGGAGTGTCTTGAGAAAGGAAAGCACGTATTTGTTGAAAAACCACTTGCCCCAACCATAAAAGAAGCAGATGAGGCACTGCAATTGGCAAAAAAAAATAATTTAAAATTAACGATTGGATATTCGAGAAGATTTGATCCCAGATATGCATACATGAACAAAGCGCTAAAAGGTGGTTTGATTGGGGATCCTGTAACTTGTTTAATATCACGTCATTCTACACGAGAATTAGGGATGAAGATAACCGGTAGATCAGATCTCTCGCCAGCATCTATTGCTGGCGTTCATGATTTTGATTACATACTTTGGGCAATGCAGCCGAGAAAACCTGTAAGGGTTTACTCTCAAACATCAGGGAAACTATTTTCGAAGAATAGTAACAACCCCGATCATCAGTGGTGCATGATAACAATGGATGATGGTACAACCATAACTGTTGGGATTGGTTGGATACTACCACCGCACACTCCAAATTACGTGCAGGCATTTATTGAGATTGTTGGAACTGAGGGGACGCTAACAATTGATGACTCTCACAAAGATATACAGTTGAGCACGATCAAGGACGGAATACAATATCCAATGTCATCCATGCCTGGTGAGCAGATAGATCACGTTTTTGCAGGATCTATGCATGAGGAGATTAATCACTTTTTAAGTGCAATAGTTTTTGATCATCCCGTTATGATCTCTGGTGAGGAGGCAAAGTTAGTTATGCAAGTATCTCAAGCTGCAGACATGTCTGTCAAGCTTGGTGAGCCTGTATCCTTGCCAAGAAATGATTTTGTATAATGCGAAGGTATATCTCATAATTACATGATACAGAATATACTATCAGATATTGATTTAATTCCAATTCTTCAGATTATGTGGATCGATTTAATATTGAGCGGCGATAATGCTATCGTTATTGCTCTTGCATGCCGAGGGTTACCTGAACATCAGAAGAAGATTGGAATGATTTTTGGAGTTGCTACTGCAATTATTTTAAGAATATTTTTTGCAAGCATAATCACTCTAATTCTTGATATGCCCTACATACGAACAATTGGTGGTATCTTATTACTATGGATTGCAATAAAACTGATATTGCCAGAAAAAGAGAGTGTTCAGCCAAAGCATGGCGAAGCTAAGACGTTATGGAAGGTTATCCTCACAATCGCAATTGCAGATGCAGCAATGAGTTTGGATAATGTACTTGCCGTTGCTGCTGCAGCCCATGGATCCGTGATTTTAATTATTTTTGGAATATTATTCTCCATTCCTTTGTTATTCATCGGCAGTGCATTTCTACTAAGAGTATTTTCGAAGTTACCAATTTTAATATGGTTTGGTGGGGCTCTGTTAGGATGGATTGCTGGACATTTACTTTTTACAGATATTGGAACTCAAGGTTTATTCCCATTCGTATCAAAGGATAATATTTTACAAGCATCAATCGCGTGTGCTATGATTGTCATTGCTTGTTCGTATTTTATTTCGAAGTTTAGACAAAAAGGAAGCGATTAAGATGGTATATGATGGTTTAATTAAAGAGCGGGCTGCATGGTTTGGTCCAGATATTCAAAATTCAAATGAATGGTTGATACATTTAGATGAAGTGGAACTTGAAGAAATACATAGTGCGCTTCAATCGGTAAAAGAACGAAATTTAAGTATACCATTTAACAAAGAAGACTTTAGTCTTCCAACGCTCTCAAAAAAGCTTACCTCTTTATATGATGTTTTGGAAAATCAACTGGGATTTGTTCTGTTAAGAGGCATTGATCGTGATAGGTACACAGATCAAGAGTGCGAATTAATTTATTGGGGCATTGGTTTGCATTTAGGCAGGCCTGTATCGCAAAATACAAGAGGACATCTGCTTGGACATGTGACTGATGAGGGGAAAAAGATGTCTGATCCTACCACAAGACTCTATCAAACTACATTGAAAATGGATTTTCATTCAGATCAGTTACCTGTTGATGTTGTGGGCTTATTTTGTCAAAGAAGAGCGAAGAAAGGAGGCGCAAGCTTCCTAGTGTCAGCGCTAACAATTCATAATGTTATTAGGGAAGAGAGACCTGACCTTCTAGATATATTGCATAGTCCTTTTAATCTTGATTGGAGAGGTGAAAATCCTGAAGGTGAACAACCATGGTATACTTGCCCAATGTACAGTCATTTTGCAGGAAAATTGACATCACGTCTTACATCAAGAGCATTTTTTGAGTCAGTTACACGTCATGGTCAACACCTCGCGCTGACAGATTTGCAGAGAGAGGCACTTGATGTTGTTCAAGAAATAGGTGAACGTGAGTCACTTCGTCTTTCTATGGATTTTAATGAGGGTGATATACAATTTATCAATAATCATCAGATATTGCATGCCAGAGAGGACTTTATAGATCATGAGGATCCAAAGCTAAAAAGGCATCTACTCAGAATGTGGATTTCATTCCCAAAAGAATTCAGAAGAGCTTTAGCGCCAGACTTAATGGAGAGATACTCTTATGTTGAGAGGGGTGGGATTCCAAAGAAAGAAGTTGCATGATCCTCTCAGGTAATGAGTTCAAAAAGCGCCAATTAGGCGTTGCTGTAGTGGGTTCCGGAAGAATGGGCTCGCACAGAGCAAGATTAGCATCTCTTCATCCTGCCGTTAGCTATCTTGTTGTTGGCGACATCAATGAAGATCAAGCAAGAAAATTAGCAGAAGTATCAAAGGCAAATGGATATTCAACGGATAATTTTGAATTAATTAATGACCCAAGAGTTGATGTAGTTATTGTATCAACGCCCGAAGATCAACACAGGGACTCAGTTGAAGCTGCAATTATGGCAGGCAAGTCGGTATTAGTTGAAAAGCCACTCGCCCTGACAATAGACGATGGTGACCGGTTATCAAAATTAGCTCAAGAAAAAGGTGTTGATCTGAGGATTGGTTATTCCCAGCGATTTCTTCAAAAATATTTTGTGGCACATGATGAAATTTCGAAAGGAAAACTTGGTCCAATATTAGGCGGTATGACACGTGTTTATAACACGAGAACAAATATGCTTGAAATTCTTAAAAGATGTCCAGAGGCAACACCAATATTGGACATTATTACCTATAACGTTGATTATATTGGGTGGTGTCTTGGTCCCGATGTTTCTCCAGTGGAAGTTCAGGCAATGGGTCATGGAACTATCTTCAGAGACCAAGGATTTGATGTCGATGATATTAGTCTAACAATGGTAAAATATTCAACCGGGGCCGTTTTCTCATTTGATATATGCTATGCCTTACCGGGAGGCTTCCCAACAACAGGACAAAGTGTTCGGCTTGAAGTAATGGGTCGGGATGGTGTTATACTAATAGATGATGACCACCGAGATCAAATTATGTATTCTGAACATGGATACAGCAATGCTTATGCTCCAGATCAAAAATTAAACTTAGCATTTTTGGGTAGTAGATCCTCTGGTGAGTGGGCAGATGGAATTATGTTCGGTCGTATAGCAGATGAAACAAAAGAATGGCTTGACTCACAATCAACAGGAGCGAAATGCCATCTCACAACAGCAAAAGAGGCTCGGCAAACTCTGGCTGTTACTCTTGCTATGGCAGAAGCATCAGAAACAGGTCAACCGGTGCCTTTGGCTAACATTTAGTTTCCTATTTTATCCTTGCCAACCTTCTTCCTCCAGTTCTTCAAGTGCTTCAAGCATACATGTGACACTGTAAGTTAGGACCATTGCGCCTCCAGGATTCACACAAACCATTAATGCTTCGGCAATCTCTTCAGGTTTCAAACCCAATTTCAAACCTTTCTTTATGTGCGCTTTAAGATGTGGTTGATTATGAGGATTGGAGCCTTTAACTGCAAGTGCGATTATATGGAAAAGCTCATGCATCTTCTCATCGTAAATTTTTGTTTTTTGTCTTATTTCAAAATCTAAATCAAGCATAATTTGAACATATTCTGGAAATTTTTCAGCTAACCATTCATGCGCAGGATATACATGACTCCTTCTTTTGGCGAATGTCTCAGCAAGCTTGCTGTTTTTTTCATTCTTTTCTTTTCTTTTCATTATAAATTTCCTATTTTATAAATCTTGATATGTTTTCACTGAAGATTTTATTTTTTTCTTCCTTTGATAAAGACTGACAATTACTCACAAAGTCAACTGGATAAGGTTCACCCATATCAGCCGGGTAGTCACTTCCTAAAAATATTTTATCTATACCAACAGTATCAATTAGATTTCTGAGACCGCTTTCTGAGTGTGTTATGGTGTCATAATAAAAATTTTTTAGATAAGAAGACGGTAAATTAGAAATATTTTCTTTTGCTTCTTCCCTAACTCTGTACCCATGATCAAATCTACCTATGCCTTGGCGAATAAATCCCCCAGCATGAGCAAAACATAGGTTGAGGTCAGGAAGTTTATCTAAAATCCCCCCAAAAATAATAGATCCCATAGCTGCCGTTGTTTCCAATGGATTACCGATAAGATTTCTTAAATGGTAATTCTTTAACCATGAGTCTGCTCGACCCCGCGTGGGGTGAAAAAAAATTATACATTTTAAATCATTGGCAGCTTCTAAAACTGGATATAACTCATTATCATCCCAATCCATTCCATTTACATTTGTAGCAACCATAGCGCCCAGCATCTTTTTTGAATTTACACATCTTTCAAGTTCAATTACCGATGCTTTAGGATCTTGTAGCGGTAAAAAACAGAATGATTTAAATCTGTTCCCATTAATGCTTGCATAGTCTGATATGTCATCATTAACATCTTTTGCGTATGCTACCGCATTTGTATTATCAAGACCGTGCCAATGCATTAGAGGGCTAATGCTCAATATATGCATATCAATTTTACGAGCGTCCATGGAGTTGAGTCTTTCATCTGGCGTTTCCATTTTTTTTGGCCATGGTAGGGACATCTTTAGATTGCCATAGGATGTTGTCAGCTTATCATTTTTATCGCGATAAAATTGTACACCATGCCATGTTCCTCCACTTTCTGCAATTTTTACCGCTTGTCTAGGTGCTACATGGGTGTGCATATCTATTGTCATTGTCATTGTCTTATCCTTTAAAAAAAAATCTTATAGATAACGGTTCTTTCTTTTAGATGAGGGTAAAATATTCAATTTTGTACGATATTTTGCAACTGTTCTTCTTGCAATATTTATATCATATTTTTTTAATAGGTTTACAATTTTGTCATCAGATAAAATATTTGACGGAGTCTCATTTTTTATGAGTTCTTTAATTCTATTTTCTATTGTCTTTGATGAAATTTGCATATCTTGTTCTTCTCCGTAAGTGCCTTTATCAAAGAAATACTTCATCTCAAATGTTCCCCTTGGTGTTTCAATAAATTTATTTTGAATAGATCTACTCACCGTGGAAATATGTAGATTTGTCATTTTTGAAATTTTATCTAAATTTAACGGCCGCATATGATTTATTCCATTCTCAAGAAAACCTCTTTG